>DATMGL010000019.1:0-320592 GCA_035555575.1 Sphingobium sp. | reverse complement strand
TAGCGAACCCCGATCGTTAAATCGTTCAGGGATCTGCGTCCGGACCATGCTGGCGACCGTTCGAGGCGGTAACACTCGGTCACCACCGCTGCGGTGAAGCCCCTCTAGGCAGACCAAATGATTCGGTCAAATACTATTTTGCATTTTTGTTTCAAAAAGTTCCGGACGGGCTGCGGGGAGACCGCCAAAGCCGCGCATATCCCGCGCATCCTCACGCCATGGGGGCGATGCCCCGGGCAAGCAGCGCCCGCCCGGCCTCAGCTGGCCTGGATATAGGCGCGCATCGCATCCACCTCTGTCTCGATATGATCCATCCGCGCTTTCACCAGATCGCCGATGCTGACGAAGCCGACCAGCCGCCCTCCCTCGACAATCGGCAGGTGACGGACGCGCCGCCGTGTCATGAGCGACAGCGCCGAAAGTGTCGGCGTATCCGGATCGATGGTGACGGCGGGCGTGGTCATCACGCTGCCCACCGGCTTGTCGAGCAGTGTCGCGCCTTCGCGCTGCAAGCCGTAAATGACATCGCGCTCGGAGAAGATGCCCAGCACATGGCCGTCATCGACGATCGGCACGCAGCCGATGCGTTTATCCGCCAGCAGCGCAACGACCACCGCGACACTGTCGTCCCGACCGGCGGTTATGATCTCGCCGCGCCCGTCTCCGATAAATGCCCTGACCGTCATCACGCTCTCCTCTCGCTTCATGATCGGGCCAATGGCCGCTCATCGGTCTGCGCGAGACCGGGTGTGCGGCCGCTGGACAGGCGACTATGCGCCCCGGAAAGCGCCGCGTCAAAGTCTTGATCAGCACGATTCGGAGGCATATGGCATTCGTCATGAACACCCCGCCCGGACTCGATGATCCGCGCAATGCCGCCTTTGCATGGTCGCGCTTCCGCAGGATGTTGCGGGCGATGGCGGCGGCCTCGCTGGCCTTCGCCCTCGCTGTCACCGCACTGATCTGGTGGCACAGCGGACCGCTGCCATGGCTGTTCGTCGCGATGACGACAGCAGGCATCTGGGCGACGATCATGATGGCCGCGCTGCTGATGGGCCTCATGTTCCTCTCCAGCGGCACCGGCCATGACGACCAGGTCGAGGATCGGATCAGCAGGGACATATTGGGCGACGACGACTGAGGCCGGAAGGGAATTGGCAAGCGCGGTCGCCTGCCCATCCTGCCTGCTGCACGCCGTCGGCCGGCCTGCCCCTCGCGACCGGCGCTGTTGAGACCCATTGCCGCGCCGCCATCCGGCCGGCCGCTTTCCTTGCCGTGACAAGGCGCCGCGTTGCCCGACCGCGCCGTGGATGATCTGCGCGTGCGGCTCGGGCCAGGCCCATGCTCGCGCGACAGGCGCTCGCCACCATCTCCGCGGGCCACAAAAAAATCCGGGCACGACATGGTCCATTGTCGACCTCGTCACGCCCGGAGGCATTATCTTGAAACGTCGTCTTGAAACGTCGTCCTGAAACGTCGCAGGGCCCGACGTGCAGAAGGCTGCCTCGGCATCCGCGCAACGCGTCAGCCCTGCGGCCTTCGCCCGGTGCCCCGAGCGCTCTTACTCGGCCGCTTCCGGCTGCCGTGGGCGACGCCCGCGACGCGGCTTGGCCGGTGCTTCGTCGGCCGGTGCCTCGGCCGTCTCCGCCGACTGCTCGGGCGCGGCCTCGGGGCTCAGCTCGGGCTCGACACGGGCAATGGAGGGCGGCAAGCCGGGCAGGCCGATTTCGCCGTCGGCCTCGCTATCGTCATTGGCGCTCGCCTGCGGCCGCTCCTGCCGCTCGGTGCGGGCCGGGGCACGCTCACGGCGCGGGCGCGCTTCCTGCTGCGCGCGCGGCTCCGGCTGTGCCCGCTGCTCCGGTTGCGAGCGCGGCTCCGGGCGACCGAAATCGTTGCCGAACCCGTCATCGCGGGACTGATCCAGCAGATCATCACCGTCGCCGTCCTGATCATAATCATCGCCGCGCTCATCCGGGCGGCGGAAGCGATTCTGCTGCTCTTCCTGACGCGCGCGATTGTCCGCGAGCACACGGAAATAATGATCGGCGAATTGCAGATAATATTCCACATTCACCCGATCACCGGCCAATTGCGCATCGCGCGCAAGATTGCGGTATTTCTCGTGCAACTGGGTCGCGTTTCCGCGCGCGCGATTGTCGATCCGATTGCCGGAATCTCCATTCCCGCGATTGCCGCTACCGCCACTCTGGCGCGGATTATTCCGGCCGCGACGGCGGCCGGCCTGACGATTGTTGATCAACGCTTCGTCCCTATGCTCTCGCTAAAAACCCGGCATTCCGGAACCAACGCCCGGAATGCTGTGCAATCTGCCGATGGCGGAGTGGCAACACGCCACTCTCGCCCCGCGCTTCGGCCAACGGCTCCATTTCCATGGACGCCGCCAAAACTGTGGGAGCAGACCGCCAGCCCAGCGCCATGCGCATGGGCAAAAAACAGTCCTATGAACGCCAAATAGTAGGTCCCGCTCACCAAACCAAGCGAAAATCGCATTTTGCGATGAAAAAAAGGCAAACATGCCAATAAATATCGTGGCGCGGGTTCCGGCAGGCTCAGCCGGCGGCCACGACCAGCGCCCGATCGCGCCCGGCAAGATCCTGCCGCAGCGCGACCGTAAACCCCGCGGCCTGGAACAGCGCCCGCGCCGTCTCGCCCTGGTCAAACCCGATCTCGAACAGCGCCACGCCGCCCGGCGCCAGCACGCCGCCAATCTGCCGCGCCAGCACGCGATAAGGCGCCAGCCCATCGGCCCCGCCGAACAGCGCACCGGCGGGTTCATGCCCGGCCACCTCACGCGGCAGCAGCGCATTGGGCGTGATATAGGGCGGATTGCACAGGATCAGATCGAAACGCTCGGCCAGCCCGTCCGCCCAGTCACCGGCCTGGAAGCGCGCGCGCGCGTCCATGCCGCAACGCGCCGCATTGTCCCGCGCCACCGCCAGCGCCTCATCCGAACAGTCTACTCCCAGCCCGCTCGCCGCGCGCCACTCGTCCAGCGCGGCCAGCAGCAATGCGCCCGAACCGGTGCCCAGGTCGAGAATGCGCCGGGGTGCCGCGACCCCCTTGAAATGCTCGATGGCCGCCTCGATCAGCGTCTCGCTGTCCGGGCGCGGGATCAGCACCGCCGGCGTCACCCGCAGCGTCAATGTCCAGAAGTCGCGCGTGCCGGTGATGTAAGCGACAGGCTCATGGGCCAGCCGGCGCTCGATCAGCGCCTCGGCCGCATCCGGCAGGACCAGACGCGGCAGGCGCAGGATCAGCTCCTCGCGGCTGATCCCCAGCGCATGGGCGGCGAGCAGTTCGGCATCGAGCCGCGGCGTCTGGCTTACCCCGGCCAGTCGCCCGCTCGCCGCGCGCAGCCACGCCGCCAGGGTCCCATCCCCCAAATCAGGCCCCCATATCGAGCTGGGCGAGCCGCGCCGCCTCATCCTCGGCAATCAGCGCGGCAATCACCTCGTCCAGCCCCGGCCCTTCCAGAATCTCGGGCAAACGGTGCAGCGTCAGGTTGATCCGGTGATCGGTCACGCGCCCCTGCGGGAAATTATAGGTCCGGATGCGCTCGGAGCGATCGCCGCTGCCCACCATCGCCTTGCGCGCGCCGGCCTGTTCGCTCTGCGTGCGCTCGCGCTCGGCTTCATAGAGGCGGGTCCGCAGCACCTGGAGCGCCTTGGCCTTGTTCTTGTGCTGCGATTTCTCGTCCTGCTGGGTGACGACGAGCCCGGTCGGCAAATGGGTGATGCGCACGGCACTGTCCGTCGTGTTGACATGCTGCCCGCCGGACCCGGACGCGCGATAGACGTCGATGCGCAGGTCCGTCGCCTCGTTGATCTGCACGTCGACCTCCTCGGCCTCCGGCAGCACGGCCACGGTGGCGGCCGATGTATGGATGCGCCCGCCGCTCTCGGTCACCGGCACGCGCTGCACGCGATGCACGCCGCTCTCGAACTTGAGCCGCGCGAACACGCCCGCGCCGACCACCGAGGCGATGACTTCCTTGTAACCGCCCTGTTCGGAGGCGCTGGCCGAGATCAGCTCGACACGCCAGCCGCGCGTTTCCGCATAGCGTTGATACATGCGCAGCAGATCGCCGGCGAACAGCGCTGCCTCATCGCCGCCGGTGCCCGCGCGGATCTCCAGCATCGCCGCGCGCTCGTCGGCCGCGTCCCGGGGCAGCAGCGCAATGGCCAGCGCATGTTCGGCCTGCGGCAATCGCGCCCGCACGTCCGCCAGCTCCTCCTGCGCCATCGCCTTCATCTCAGGATCGGCAAGCAGCGCGTCCAGTTCGGCCAGTTCCGTCCGCAAGCCGGCCACAGCGGATGCCGCGCGCACCACCGGTTCCAGCTCGGCATAATCCTTGGAGAGCCGAACGAATTCGGCCGGTTCGAGGTCCGGCCGTGCCATCTGCGCCTGCACCTCCTCCTGCCGGCGCAGGATCGCCGCGATGCGCTCGGAAGCGATCTGCATCAGGCGCCCGGCCCCATCAGGCGGTTGATTTCGCCAGCCAGCGCCGCATCGTCACAGCGGATATTGAGGTGCAGCGCCCCATCGCGCGACCCCACGGACACCAGCGCCCGCGCCGGCACCTTCGCCGCCTTGTCGAACCGCTTGCGTGGCGATCCGCTGGTGATGCTGTCCGCACTCAGGCCCGCCGCCCGCAGCGCCGTCAATCCGGCCAGCGCCGGCGCGACCATGGCGTCATCCTCCAGCGCGATCATCACATCGAGCGTCGTGGCCGGTGCATCGTCGAGCAGCATCGCCAGCCGCTCGATCCCCGCTGCCCAGCCGACCGCCGGCGTCACCGGGCCGCCCAGCGTCTCGATCAGGCCATCATAGCGCCCGCCGCCCAGCACGGTGCCCTGCGCGCCCAGCCGGTCGGTCACGAACTCGAACGCGGTGTGGCGATAATAATCGAGCCCGCGGACCAGCCGCGCATTGCGCGCCCACGCCACATTGGCTGCCTTGAGGCCGTCGGTCACCTTCTCGAAAAAAGCCTGCGCCTCGTCGGTCAGATAGGCATCGATATCCGGCGCCTCGGCGACGATCGCCTGGTCGCGCGGGTCCTTGCTGTCGAGAATCCGCATCGGATTCTTCTCCAGCCGCGTGACGCTGTCCTCGCTCAGCGCAGCGCGATGCCCGTCGAAATGCGCCACCAGCGCCGCACGCCAGGCATCCCGGCTCGCCGCATCGCCCAGCGTGTTGAGCGTCAGCGTGACGCCCTCGCTGATGCCCAGCTCTTTCAGCAACTGGTCGGCAAAGATCAGCAGCTCGGCATCCGCCAGCGGCTCGGCCGCGCCGATAATCTCCGCGTCAATCTGGTGGAACTGGCGATAGCGCCCCTTTTGCGGCCGCTCATAGCGGAACAGCGGCCCGTGCGTCGCCACCTTGAGCGGCGCGAACTGCTGCCAGCCCTCGGTGATATAGGCCCGCGCGATGCCCGCCGTGAACTCCGGCCGCAGCGTGAGCGAATCCCCGCCGCGATCCTCGAATGTGTACATCTCCTTGGAGACCACATCCGTCGTCTCGCCCAGCGAGCGCGAAAACACCGACGTCGCCTCGAACACCGGCAGCTCGATGCGCCGGAAGCCAAAGAGCCGGCGCACGCGCTCGAAGGTCGCGACGACATGCGCGAAACGGTCCGCCGTCTCGCCAATCATGTCCTGGGTGCCGCGGATGGGTCGGGGTGTCTGGATTTTCGCCATGGCCGCGCCTCTAGAGCATTTTCAAAGCGGATGGAAACATCCAACGCGCGGGAAAAGCGCGCGGGGCCGCAAGGGCGTTGCCGCGGCATAATCCTCATGATGCCTTTCACCCCGGGCAACGCAATCGATCCTTTGCGGACGGCAGGCCGGCCCGCTAAATCCGGGACATGAGCGACATAGTCGAAATCATCGTGAACGATCGGATGCAACAGGGCTATCGCTACACGCGGTCAGCGCCGATGGGGCGGGATTTCGACCCTGATTTTCAACCGGACCTGGCTCCTGCGGAGATGCTAAGGCTGGGCATATTCTGCGGCAAATACATGACCGACTGCGGCGGTGAATTTCCCGCAAGCTGGTTCGAGAACGCCAAGCTCGCCCCGCATCGCCCGGATTGTTCGCTCAACTATTTCGGTGTGCGCGCCAGCGTTCCGCTTCGCATATGGATCGACAAGGGGTGGATTCATCCGGATGATCCGCGTGGATGGTTCCAATGGTATTGTCGCTATAATTCCGGCCGTCGGATAGCCGAGGAAGATCGCCGCCAGATCGCCCGGTGGCGCGCCTTCCGGCGCCATGCGGCCCAGATCGTGAAGCATTGCAACCCGGGCGACCCGTTTTGCCGGCCCAGGCAAAGGCAGGCGCTGCTGCAATGGGCCTATGACAGTCGCTTTCTCTGAGGCCGAGCGATCATGGCCCGCCTTATTCCGCCGCTTCCAGAAACCGGTCGTCGATCGACGCCTCCGCTTCCCAGCTTTTCAGCTCGGGCAGCACTTTTTGCGCGAAGAGCTGGATATTCTTCATCGCCTCGGCCTGCGGCATGCCGCCGAAATAGAGGTGCGGGAAGAAGCCCTGCGGCTGGTAGATGTCCTTCAGCTCCCACATCCGATCGAGAATCATCTGCGGCGTGCCGGTGACCACGCCCTTGGCGAAATCCTCGACATAGGGATCGATCTGCTCGGGCCGCAGCGCCATCTTCTCGTAGGATTCATAGCCGTTGATGGTGGCGAACAGCCCCGGCTTGTCGAGGCTGTAATTGCGGATCGCGGCATACATGGTGTTGGCCATATATTGGCGGCCCTGCGCCTCGGCATAGTCGGCGCTCTCGTCGATATAATAATTGCCGCCCAGCATCGGCGGCGGCGGCAGGCTGCCGGCGCCATGCACCTCCTGCCAGATGCCCTGATACATGTTGGGCGGCACTTCCTTGCCGCGCTGGGGCAGCATCAGCACCATATTGCCAAAGCCGAGTCGCGCCGCCGTGTGCATCGACGAGCCGGAGAGCGAGCCGCAGAATTTGCGCCCCTCGAAGCTGCGTAGCGGGCGCGGCCGCAGTTCGCGCCGGGGCTGGCTGATATGTTTGCCCTCACCCTCGATGATGCCGGTCTCGATCGCGGGGATCACCAGATCAAGTATCTCGCCATAGAGCTCGCGCGACTTGTTCTGGTCGATGCCGAGGCCGGCGAATTCATGGGGGCTAAGGCCATTGCCGAAACCGAGGATCGCCCGGCCACGCGAGAGAATGTCGAGATTGATGATCTTCTCGGCCAGCCGCACCGGCTGGTGCCAGGGTACGATGATGACCTGCGTGCCCAGCTTCACCCTTTTGGTGCGCCCGGCAATATAGGTGAGGAGCTGCAACGGGTCGTTGGACATCGAATAATCGGTGAAGTGATGCTCGGTGATCCACACCGAATCGAAGCCCAGTTCCTCGGCGAGGACGAGATTCTCCACCTCCTCCTGAATGAACTGCGTATCGGAATAGCCAGTGCCGCGCTGATGCGCGAATCCGGTTGCCAGGCCTACATGCATATGCCGCTCCCTCATCCTCTCGCACGCGGGGCGTCATGCCGTGCCGGATCGCCTCCTGCGCAATGATCATCATACGCCCTGACGATGAGGCGACAAGGCCCCGCGCATCCCCCCGCCCGACCGGCGATATTGCCGCGGCGAGCGGTATCGAATATGCGGCCGGTCTCTTCCGGTCGGCGCCGTGCAAAGCGCCCGATAGCCGCAGTCCTGCGTCATCCATGATCGAGCGGGACGAAAGATAGCGTGCGATCCTGCTCGACCATTCGGGCAGTCTCCGTTATCCGCGCCTTGGAAAAGACTGGAGAGGAAGAATCGGGTCTCGCCCGCCTGCTGTCATCGCAGGCCGGATGAGGCTCGCCCGAATGAACCTCTTGTTGCGAGCATTGCATGAACATCGAACTGATTCCTGTCGGCAGCAATCCGCCGGAGAGCCTCAACGTCGTCATCGAGGTGCCGACTGGCGGCGAGCCGGTCAAATATGAATTCGACAAGGCATCCGGCGCCCTGTTCGTCGATCGCATCCTGCATACGCCGATGCGCTACCCCGCCAATTATGGCTTCGTGCCGCACACGCTCTCGCCCGATGGCGATCCGATCGATGCGCTGGTGGTGGCCCGTTCGCCCTTCATCCCCGGCTGCGTCGTGCGTGCCCGGCCGATCGCCGTGCTCAATCTGGAAGACGAGCATGGCGGCGACGAGAAGCTGCTCTGCGTGCCGGACACCGCCACCTTCCCTTATTATGCGGACGTGACGGAGAAGGAGCATCTGCCCGACATCGTCGCGCAGCAGATCGAGCATTTCTTCACCCACTATAAGGACCTGGAAGCCGAGAAGTGGGTGCGCGTCGGCACCTGGGGCGATGCCGCCGAGGCCCGCCGGATCCTCCTGGAGGCGATCGTGCGCTACGAGCAGGCCAAGGCCGGCAGCACCGCCGCCTGACCCGGCCGGACCGGGCATGAACAGGGCGCCGCAGGCACGGCCTTCGGCGCCCAAGTCATGCCCGCCGCTGGTCCGCGACCATCCTGATGCGGGAAACAGACCCGCCCGCTACGTCCGCCACCGGCCGGAAAGGCGCTGGGACGTTCGCGCCCTTTGGGCATGAAAGCTCATTTCGCTTCCGTTCGGCCGCCCCATTACCTATATGCTGGGCATGGCAAACGATCCGACGAACCCCCTGAATCAGACTGATTACGGCGCCGACAGCATCAAGGTCCTCAAGGGCCTGGACGCCGTGCGCAAGCGCCCCGGCATGTATATCGGCGATACCGATGACGGGTCCGGCCTCCACCACATGGTGTTCGAGGTCAGCGACAACGCAATCGACGAGGCGCTGGCCGGCCATTGCGACCGGATCGACATCACCCTCAATGCCGATGGTTCGGTGAGCGTCACGGACAATGGCCGCGGCATCCCCACCGGCATCCACTCCGAAGAGGGCGTCTCGGCGGCCGAGGTCATCATGACCCAGCTCCACGCCGGCGGCAAGTTCGAGAACAGCTCGGACGACAATGCCTACAAGGTGTCCGGCGGCCTGCACGGGGTCGGCGTCAGCGTCGTCAACGCGCTGTCGGAGTGGCTGGACCTCACCATCTGGCGTGGCGGCGAGGAGCATTATATGCGCTTCCGTCACGGCGATGCCGAGGCGCCGCTCAAGGTTGTCGGGCCCGCCAATGGCCGCAAGGGCACGCGGGTCACCTTCCTGCCCAGCCCGTCGACCTTCAAGATCACCGATTTCGACTTCGAGAAGCTCGAGCATCGCTATCGCGAGCTGGCCTTCCTCAACTCCGGCGTGCGCCTGTTCCTGAACGATGCGCGCGGCGAGGAACACAAGACCGTCGAGCTTTATTATGAGGGCGGCATCGCCGCCTTCGTGCGCTATCTCGACCGCAACAAGACCGCGCTGATGCCGGACCCCGTCGCCGTCACCGGCACGCGCGATGAAGTCACCATCGAGGTCGCGCTCGAGTGGAACGACAGCTATTATGAAAATGTCCTCTGCTTCACCAACAACATCCCGCAGCGTGACGGCGGCACGCATCTCGCCGCGTTCCGCGCCGCGCTGACCCGCACGCTCAACAGCTATGCCGAGCGTTCCGGCGCGCTGAAGAAGGAGAAAGTCTCCCTCACCGGCGAGGATATGCGCGAGGGGCTGACCGCCATCGTCTCGGTCAAGCTGCCCGATCCCAAGTTCAGCAGCCAGACCAAGGACAAGCTGGTCTCGTCCGAAGTCCGCCAGCCGCTGGAAAGCCTGATGGCCGACAAGATGGCGGAATGGCTGGAAGAAAATCCCGGCCACGCCAAGACCATCGTGACCAAGGTGATCGACGCCGCCGCCGCGCGCGAGGCCGCCAAGAAGGCGCGCGAGCTGACCCGGCGCAAGGGCGTGATGGACATCGCCTCGCTGCCCGGCAAGCTGGCCGACTGCCAGGAGCGCGATCCCGCCAAGTCCGAGCTGTTCCTCGTCGAGGGCGACAGCGCCGGCGGCTCCGCCAAGCAGGGCCGCGATCGCCATTTCCAGGCGATCCTGCCCTTGCGCGGCAAGATTCTCAACGTCGAGCGCGCCCGGTTCGACCGCATGCTCGCCTCACGCGAGATCGGCACGCTCATCCAGGCGATGGGCACCGGCATCCGCGACGATTTCAACCTTGAGAAGCTGCGCTACCACAAGATCGTCATCATGACCGACGCCGACGTGGACGGCGCCCATATCCGCACGCTGCTGCTCACCTTCTTCTACCGGCAGATGCCGCAGATCGTCGAGGCCGGGCATCTCTACATCGCCCAGCCGCCGCTCTACAAGGCGACGCGCGGCCGCTCGGAAGTCTATCTGAAGGACGAGGCGGCGCTCGATCAATATCTGGTCGATAATGGCGTCGACACGCTGATGCTGGAAACCACGGCCGGCCCGCTGATGGGCGCGCCGCTGCGCACGCTCATCGACCATGCCCGCCGCATGCGCGCGCTGATGCTCTATGTCCCGCGCCGCTATGATGGCGCGATCATCGAGGCGCTGGCGCTCACCGGCGCGCTCGCCCCTGACCTGGATGCCGCCGGCCGCGCCGAGGCCATCACGCGGGCCGCCGCCTGGCTCGCCCGCGCCGATACGGACGGCCAATGGACCGGCCGCGTCTCGGCCGAGGGTGGCTATCATCTCGAACGGCTGGTGCGCGGCGTGACCGATCACCACATCATCGAGGCCGCCTTCCTCACGTCCGCAGAGGCCCGCAAGCTGGACACGCTCATCAGCGAGCATCCCGACATCTACACCCAGCCAAGCCGGCTGGTCTCCGCCCGCGGTGCCTCGGCTGCGCAGCAAGCCGAGGCAGCCGCCGAGGATGGCGACGAGGAGGCGCTGCCCGCCGCAGCGTCCGCCGCCGCCTCCACGACGAAGGGCACGAGCATCAGCCGCCCATCCGAATTGCTGGACGCGGTGCTGGCCGCCGGCCGCAAGGGCCTCGCGATCCAGCGCTACAAGGGGCTGGGCGAGATGAATGCCGATCAGCTGTGGGAAACCACGCTCGACCCCAACGCCCGCACGATGCTGCGCGTCGAGATCGCACAGGCCGATCTGGCGGACGAGATCTTCACCCGGCTGATGGGCGATGTGGTCGAACCACGCCGCGAATTCATTCAGGACAACGCCCTCAACGTCGCCAATCTGGACGTGTAGAAGATCGGGCCCATTATGGGCGCGTTCTGATCGTGCCCACTCGGCTTCCGCAGCATGGACGCCGAGTGGCGCGCGATGGCTCGTTTCGCCATGGGATTGTCCGGGGTCAACCGTGCTCCATGGAAGCCCGCGCCCCACCCGCAACCGAGCGCCGTCCGGCCAGATCGGCGCCAATGTCGGACATATCGACGCTTGACCTTGTCACAGTGTCAACTGCCATAGTCGCCCCGACTCGAAGGGATTGAACGGGCGTGCGTGCAAGGCGAGCAAGAGCCGAAGCCATGAAAACCAGCCCCCGCGAGCGGAGCGGGCGGCCGAAATTGTGGCGATGCGTCAGCGCATGGTTGATGGCTTTGACCCTGTCTCTCACGTCCCTCGCCATGGCGAGCGGGATGGCGATGGCGCAGTCGCTGCCGGCGCCCCGGTCGGATTTGAGCCACTGCATCGGCCCGCATGAAACAGCGCCAGACCAGCCGGCCGGCAGCCGGGTGTCCTGCGCGGTTGCCTGCGCGGCGGTGCAGCCCATGCCGCCGCAGGTGCCGGCCCCGCTCACGCCCCTTCCGCCCGACCTGTCATCACAAGCCGGCCCCTGCCTCAAGGGGATCAGTCCGGACATGGCCAGTCCGCCGCCGCGTCCGTTTGCGGCTATTTGACCATCCATTCTTCCGGAGCACGGCTCGTGCACAGGCTTGTCACCGCGATCGCCCTTGGCGGCCGCACCCCCGACTGCCGCGCAGACCGCCCACCCCGCCGATCATCAGGCGGCGGATAAGAAGATGATGGCCTGCTGTGACAGGGCGGCCGGCGACCGCGCCGCCACACAGCCTCGAAGCATAATCACGGGCTTGGCCTGAAGCGTCGCCAGCTCTGTTGATCTTCATTCTCGATTCCTGAAAATCAGGGGTCCACGGGACACGCAATCATGACACCACTCATCGAACGCCGATCTTTGTTACGAGCAGGCGCCATCGGCATGGCCGGGCTCGGTCTCGCCGGACTATTCCCGGCTTGGGCCCGGACCGGGTCGGCCGGTCTTGCTCCAACCCTGCCCACCGTGTCGGGCGAGGATATTCACCTCAAGATCGCGCATACCGCCTTCACCGTCGGCGGGCGGACCGGCCATGCCGTGACGGTGAACGGGGTGCTGCCCGCGCCGCTGATCCGTCTGCGCGAAGGCCAGAATGTGCGCCTCCATGTCGAGAATATGCTTGATGAGGACAGCTCGATCCATTGGCATGGCCTGCTCGTCCCGTTCCAGATGGATGGTGTGCCCGGCCTCAGCTTTCCGGGGATCAAGCCGCAGACGACCTTCATCTATGAATTCCCGCTGCTGCAAAGCGGCACCTATTGGTATCACAGCCATTCCGGGCTGCAGGAACAACAGGGGCATTACGGGCCGATCGTGATCGACCCCGCCGAGCCCGATCCGGTCGCCTATGATCGCGAGCATGTGATCGTGCTCAGCGACTGGACCTTCCTGCACCCCCATCGCCTCATCACCAAGCTCAAGGCCGAAGGAGGCTATTTCAATCGCCGGAAGCAAACGCTCCTCGGCATGGTGAAAGGGGGGCCTGAAGAGGCCATGTCCGCGGCTGACCGGGCCATGTGGGGGCAAATGCGCATGGACCCCACCGACATCGCCGATGTGACGGCGACGACCTATAGCTATCTGGTCAACGGCCACGGCCCGCAGGAGAACTGGACCGGCCTGTTCCGCCCCGGCGAACGGGTGCGCCTGCGCTTCATCAATGCCGCGACCATGACGATCTTCAACATCCGCATTCCCGGCCTGCCGATGACGGTGGTCAGTGCCGATGGCCAGAATGTCCGCCCGGTGACCGTTGACGAGTTCCAGATCGGCAATGCCGAAACCTATGACGTCATCGTCCAGCCGACCGAGGACAAGGCCTTCACCCTCGTGGCAGAATCGATCGACCGCTCCGGCATGGCGCGCGCCACGCTCGCGCCGCGCATGGGCATGACGGCCCCGGTGCCGCCGCTGCGCCCGCGCCCGACCCTCACCATGAAGGATATGGGCATGGGCGGCATGGATCATGGCGCCATGGATCATGGCGACGCAACAGCGACCGCCAATCATGGCAGCCATTCGATGGCCGGCATGAACATGCGCGACAAGACCAGGGTGCCGGACAGCGTCAAGGTCGGCGTGGGCGTCGACGCCATCGCCATGGCGCCGGTCGATCGCACCGGCGATCCGGGGCTCGGGCTGGAGGATGTCGGCCACAAGGTGCTCACCTATCGCGATCTGATGTCGCTCACCCCCAATCCCGACCAGCGCCCTCCCCTGCGCACGGTCGAGGTCCATCTCACCGGCAATATGGAGCGCTTCATGTGGTCGTTCGATGGCGAAAAGTTCAGCGAGGGCGTCGAGCCGATCCGCTTCGAGCGCAATGAGCGCGCGCGCGTCATCCTCATCAACGATACGATGATGACCCACCCGATCCATCTGCATGGTCATTTTTTCGAGATCGTGAACGGCCATACCGGCAGCTATCCCCGCAAGCACACCGTCAATGTGCTGCCCGGCGGCAAGGTCAGCTTCGACCTGACGGCGGATGCGCCGGGCGACTGGGCCTTTCACTGCCATTTGCTGCTCCACATGCATGCCGGGATGTTCCGTGTCGTCACGGTCCGGCCGCTTGAGGGAGACGCCGCATGAACCATCTCCTGAGCCTCGCCATCGTGGCGATCGCCACGCCCGCTTTGGCGCAGCATGACCATGATGCCGCGCCGGCCAATCCCCATGCACAGCACCAGCATGCGCAACATCCGGTGGATGAAGGCGCGGTCGATCCGCATGCCGGGCACAGCATGACCCCCGCGCCCGCACCTGCCACGCCGGCGGACCCACACGCCGGCCACCAGATGCCGCCCGCCCCGGCGCCGGCAGAGCATCAGGCCCATGCCGGGCATGAACCGGCCCTTCCCGATCCGCCGGTCGCCCCGCCATCCGCCGCGGCGTTGAGCGGCCCCGATCATGCGGCGGACGCCATTTTCGGTGCCGCGGCCATGGCCCCCGCGCGCGATATCGTCCGCAGGGAGCATGGCGACATCACAAGCAGCATGATCCTCATCGATCAGCTCGAAGCAGTGATCGGCAAGGGCAAGGACGGCTATGCCTGGAGCGCGCAGGGCTGGTATGGCGGCGATATCGACCGGTTCTGGGTCAAGACCGAGGGCGAGAGCCACTTCGGCGAGCCGCTGGCGAGCGCCGAAGTGCAGGCGCTATGGAGCCATGCGCTCGACCCGTGGTGGAACCTCCAGACGGGTATCCGCCATGATTTTCGCGCCGGACCGGATCGCAGCTACGCCGTTCTCGGCATTCAGGGCCTTGCCCCTTACTGGTTCGAAATCGACGGGGCGCTGTTCCTCTCGGACAAGGGCGATGTCACCGCGCGGATGGAAGCGGACTATGACCTGCGCCTGACGCAGCGACTGATCTTCCAGCCCGCGGTCGAATTCAGCCTGTCTGCCCAGGACGTGCCTGAACTGGGCATCGGCGCCGGTCTCTCGACCATCGAGCTGGGCGCGCGCCTGCGCTATCAGTTCGTGCCCGAGTTCGCGCCCTATATCGGGGTGAAATATGAACGCGCCTTTGGCGACACGGCAGATTTCCGGCGAGCCCGGGATGAGAAGACGGGAGGCTGGACTATTCTGATCGGGATCCGGTCCTGGTTCTAGGAATTTTCCAGTAGGAACATCTGGTCCTGCTCTGCCCGCAGGCACCAGCCATAGAAGGAATTATTGATGACCAATATCATGCGTCTTATCGCTGCGGCGGCGCTTCTGCTGGGCCCGGCCGCGCCCGGCTGGGCTCACCCCAAGCTCGTGAGTTCAACCCCGGCGGCCAACGCAACGGTCGCCAGTGCCAATCGCATCGCACTCACCTTCAGTGAGCGGCTGATGGCGCCGCTGTCCGGTGCCGAGCTGTTGATGTCCGGCATGCCGGGCCAGGCCAGTCATGCGCCGGTGAAGATCAGCGGCTTTCGCACTGCAATGGAGGCTGATGGCAAGAGCCTGGTCCTGACCCTGGCAAAGCCGCTCCCTGCCGGCACCTACCAGCTCAACTGGCATGCCGTCGCCGCCGACACGCATCGCGTTACCGGCAGCCTGCACTTCACGGTGCGCTAGATGGCGGACTGGCCGCTGATCGCCGTCCGCTGGCTCCTGTTCATCGATCTGGGACTGCTGTTCGGCTTGCCCCTGTTCGCGGCCTATGCGCTGCGGGGCGCTGAACGGGACGGGCTTCTCCCGCTGCGAGGCCTTGTGATCGGCCTTGCGGCGACAGGACTGGGCGTGAGCAGCGGCGGCCTGCTGCTCATGACGGCCAACATGATGGGCGTTTCGATTGCCGCTGTAGACCCCGCGACGATCGGAATGCTGCTCCGTGAGACGAGCCTCGGCTGGGCGTTCCTGGCCCGAGCAGGCGCGCTCGTGGTGATGCTTGCGATGGCCCTGCTCGCGCGCAGCACGGGCGGTCCCCCGCTTGTCGTCATGATCATCCTGGGCGGCATCGCGCTAGCCAGCCTCGCCTGGTCCGGCCATGGCGCGGCCGGCGAAGGGGCTTCGGGATGGCTGCATCTGGCCAGCGACATCATCCATCTGCTCGCCGCCGCCGCCTGGATCGCAGCGCTCTGCGCCTTCCTCCTGATCCTGTCCGCAAACCGGCCGGCCGGGCCTTCTCGCCTGTGCGCCGCGCACCGCGCCCTTGCGGGGTTCGCCATGATCGGCACCTGCATCGTGACCCTCATCGTCGTCTCGGGGCTGATCAACAGCGCCATGCTGATCGGACTGGCGAATGTCGGGTCGCTCGGCACCAGCCTTTACGGTCAGTTGCTGTTGCTCAAGCTCGGCCTGTTCGGCGGCATGTTGTTGCTGGCAGCAAGCAATCGCTTTCGTCTCACGCCGGCCTTCCAGCAGGCCATCGCCCATGGCGAGACGAGCACCGCCATCCTCCGGCTCCGGCAAAGCCTGTGGCTGGAGACAGGCGCGGGTCTTGCCGTGCTTGCCCTCGTGGCGTGGCTGGGAACGCTGGCCCCGCCGCTCACGGCGGGATGACCTCACATGCATCCGGGCTGCGAAGCCCCGGTGCCGAGGCCCGCCCTGTCAACAGACAGGACCGGTCCTGATCGCAATGCCGAATGATGGCGGAGACGCCGGGATTCGAACCCGGGGAGGCCCCTTAAGGCCTCGACGGTTTAGCAAACCGCTGGTTTCAGCCACTCACCCACGTCTCCGCGCGCCGGCGGACAGTGGCAGTCCGCGCGGCAGAAGGCGGCCTATAACCGGGCCGTTCGGCATTGGCAACGCTCGGTGATGATCCCGCGTCGATATCCGCGCTGCGGGCGGCTCCCCCGACCGTTTCACTTGAACGGCCCCGCGGCAGAAAGCCCGGAATACCACGATAAACCGCCATTTTCCCTTGGCTCCGCCCGGATATGGCGCGGCAAAGAATCCGGCGCGACTCGGTTGCACGAATTTACATCGGGAGTCCGCAAGCCGAGCAGCGCCAGCGCCTGCATAGGCAAGAACCGGTTCGCTTCACCCTGTCCGGCTTTCGATTCATCGCTGCAACAGCCTGTGCGATTCGCCACGGGTCGGGCCATCTGGTAGCTGCCCCGCCACACAAGAACGATATATAACAGAGCAATCGGGTGGCAAAAATCAACCTTAGTCCCGGGGGGGCACTGGCATATCTGCGCGCGCTCACACCGGAGCGGGAGGTTTTCCTGCGCTCCGGAGGCCAGGTCCGCTTCCTCAAGATTTCAACGCGCTTCCAGTGGCTTGCCGCGCTGTGCACGCTGACGGTCCTGCTGCTGTGGGCGGTGGGCAGCCTGGCCATGCTGTGGAACCAGACCAGCCTGGCCGTCGAGCGCTCGGCGCTGGCGAGCGATCGCGCCGCCATCGCCTCGCGTGAAGCCAGGGTCAGCGCCTATAAGCGCTCCGTCGATGATATTGCGAGCGACATCGAGGCGCGGCAGGAAGCGCTTGAAGATATGATGCGCGCGACGCTCGGCGTGGCGCCCGCCGCTGGCGAGACAGCCGTGGTCGGCCCGGAAACCGGGGCGGAGGACGGCAAGACCGGTCAGGACAAGCTCTCCGGCAAACCGCTCAGCGCCGTCTCCCCCGAAGAGGCGCGGCTTGAAGCGCTGGCCCGCCATCAGGACAAGCTCGAAGGCCAGCTCATCGAGGCGACCCAGGCCCGGCTGGCCCGCGTTGAGCAGGCGATCCGCAGCTTCGGCCTCAACCCCGCCACGCTGGGCGCAAGCCGGCGCGGCCAAGGTGGCCCTTTCATTCCGGCCGCCGGCATTGCGAACGACAGCGGACTGCGCGAGATCGCGACGCTGCTGACGCGGCTCGGCTCCATGGAATCCGCCCTCGCCGCCATCCCGTCCGGCCGGCCGACAGCCGCGCCGATGCAGACCAGCTCCTATGGCTATCGGCGTGATCCGTTCGTCGGCTCGCTGGCGTTTCACTCCGGCATCGATTTCCCCGGCCGCCATGGCCAGCCCATCCTCGCCGCCGCACCGGGCAAGGTCAGCTATGTCGGCCAGCGGCAGGGCTATGGCAATGTCGTCGAGGTCGATCATGGCAAGGGCCTGATGACGCGCTATGCTCATCTGTCCGGCTTTACGGTGCGGCCGGGCGTGAAGGTCACGCGCGGCCAGCCCATCGCCCGCATGGGCTCGACCGGGCGCTCGACCGGCACCCACCTTCATTTTGAAGTGCGCGTCAACGGTGCGGCAGTCAACCCGCGCCCCTTTCTGGAGGCACGGCAGGATGTTCTCGAAGTCCAGAAGCTCGCCAAGCGTCGCGTCGCCGATGGCAACCGGGGCTAAGCACACACCATTTTCCATCATCGGTGGTGACGTCGCCATCCGCGGCGATATCGAGGCAAGCGTGGACCTGCATATCGACGGCAAGGTGGATGGCGACATCAGCTGCGCCGCGCTGGTGCAGGGCCCGGAAAGCCGTATCAAGGGCCATGTGACTGCCAAAAACGCACGGATCGGCGGGTATATCGAAGGATCGCTCACCGCTGAGGAACTGATCATCGAGGCCGGCGCCCGGATCAGTGGCGATGTGAGCTATCAGACCATCAGCATCGCGACCGGCGGGCAGGTCGATGGCCAGATGCGTCATATGGGCAGCGCTGCTGACCTCAAGCTGGTGGGCAGCGACGCGGGTTGAACAGCGGGCCCGGGCCTGCCGCGCGGTCGCGCCGCCGGACCCGCGCCGACCCGCCCTAGCGCTCCCGCGTCGCGCTGAAGGCGATGCCCGGATTGCGCTCGGCCTGGTAGCCGATGTCCCAGGCTGAACGGGCGAGGAACACCGGATTGTCATCCCGGTCGCGGGCCATGTTGGCGCGGTTGATGCTCCCGAACGCCTCGATCAGATCGACATCGCCGCCGAGCCAGCGGGCGGTGTCGAACGGCGCGGGCTCGAGCGCGGCGGCGACTTTATATTCCGCCTCCAGCCGGGAGACGAGCACGTCGAGCTGGAGCTGACCGACCACGCCGATGATCCACTGGCTGCCAATCTCGGGATAGAAGACCTGAATGACGCCCTCCTCGCTCAGATCGTCGAGCGCCTTGCGCAGCTGCTTGGTCTTGGTGGGGTCCTTGAGCGCGATGCGGCGCAGGATTTCCGGCGCGAAATTGGGCAGGCCGGTGAAGCGGACATCGGCCTTTTCCGAGAGGCTGTCGCCCACCCGCAGCGTGCCGTGATTGGGAATGCCGATGATGTCGCCGGGGAAGGCCTCATCGGCAATCTCGCGGTCCTGCGCGAAGAACAGGATCGGCGAGTGGACAGCCATGGGCTTGCCGGTTCCCGAAGGCGTGAGCTTCATGCCGCGCCGGAAGCGGCCCGAGCAGAGCCGCATGAAGGCGATGCGATCGCGGTGCTGCGGGTCCATATTGGCCTGCACCTTGAAGATGAAGCCGGTCACATCCGCCCGTTCCGGCGCGACCGGCTCGGGCTCGGCCGGCTGCGGGCGCGGCGGCGGCGCATGGGTGGCGATGGCGTCGATCAGTTCGGCGACGCCGAAGCGCTTGAGCGCGGAGCCGAAATAGACCGGCGTGAGGTCGCCATGGCGATAGGCGGCGAGATCGAACGACGCATAGCCGCCCTGCGCCAGCTCCGCCTCTTCGCGCAGCCGGGCAACGCCAGCGGGAGAGAGAGTGGCGGCCAGCGCGGGATCGTCCAGTCCGGTGAACTGGGTGAAGTGCCCGTCGCACTCCTTGCTCGGGCCCACCGGCTGGAACAGGCGGTTGGTGGCGAAGTCGTAGATCCCCTCGAATTCGCCGCCCATGCCGACCGACCAGCTCATCGGGCAGACATCGAGCGCCAGCGCATCGGCGACCTCGTCGAGCAGCGCGAAAGCGTCGCGGCCCTCGCGATCGACCTTGTTGATGAAGGTGATAATCGGCACCGAGCGCATCCGGCAGACCTCGAACAGCTTGAGCGTCTGCGGCTCGATGCCCTTGGCCGCGTCGATCACCATGATGGCGGAATCGACCGCCGTCAGCGTGCGGTAGGTGTCTTCCGAGAAATCCTCATGGCCCGGCGTATCGAGCAGGTTGAAGGTGATGACCTCCCCGTTCGCGCTGGTCCGCTCGAAGGTCATCACCGAGGAGGTGACGGAAATGCCGCGCTGCTGCTCGATCTTCAGCCAGTCGGAGCGCGCGCGCCGGTTCGCGCCGCGTGCCTTCACCTCACCGGCGAGATGGATGGCGCCGCCGGCGAGCAGCAATTTCTCGGTCAGCGTGGTCTTGCCGGCGTCCGGGTGGGCGATGATCGCGAAGGTGCGGCGGGAAGGAAGGGTCATTTAAGGTCCAGGGCTGGATCGGAATGGGGATGCGGCGCATTGTCCGTAAAAGGGCAGGCCGGACCTGCGCCCTATAGGGAAACACAGCAATGCACCGCAAGCCACCGATGAGACCGACCGCAGCTTCGTGGGGCCCGCGCGCCCGCGCCCGCATCGCCCTGCTGGCGCTCGCCGGGGGAATGCTGATCCACCCGATGGCTTTTCCCGCCTTTGCGCAGGAGAAGGCGGCGGATGAGGCGAAGGCCAAGGATGGCAAGGACGACACGCTCGACAAGGCCGGTCGGGTCGCCACCCAGCCGGCGCGCGATGTCGGCATTGCCAAAACGACCATCGACCCGGTGCTGCAGGAGGCGATCAAGAACCCCTATGCACCGGCCGGCAATGGCCGCTGCGCGGCGATCAATGCCGAACTGACCCGGCTCAATGCCGCGCTGGGACCGGATTTCGATACCGATGTGAAAGCCAATGAGGACAAGGCCGAGCAACTGGCGCTGGCCGGTGGTCAGATGCTGGTGAACACGCTGATCCCGTTTCGCGGTCTCGTGCGCGAAATATCCGGCGCGGCCCCGGCCGAGCGACGCAAGGCATCGGCGATCAGCGCGGGCACCGCCCGGCGCGGCTATCTGCGCGGTCTTGGCCAGACGCTGAAATGCAAGGTGCCGGCAAATCCCGTGGTGAAGTGACGCGGGCAGGCCCAAGGTCCAGACCCCGGCTTATCCGGCGCGCGCCGTCCTCGGGCGAACCGAGGCCCGCCCGCGCCGAATGAGGGATAGCGCATGCGCTCCCGCAGCGCCGGGCGTTGCGTCACGGCAGCGGCCACCGGCAACGCCCGCGCGGGAGCCCGGACGTTGCCTTCGCCGCCGGGGTGATGCATCCCCCGGAAGCAGGCCTGCCCGCCCGGTCATTCTATCCGCGCAGGGTGGCGCCCTGCTTGCCGGCGGCGGCGACGATCTTGTCCGCAATGGCCTTCAGCTCCGCTTCGCCGAAGCTTTTCTCGCCGGGTTGCAGCGTGACTTCGATGGCGAGGCTCTTCTGCCCCTCCGGCACGCCCTGTCCGGCGAACAGGTCGAACAGGCGGACATCCGTGATCGCAACCTTCTCCGCGCCGCGAAGCGCGCGGACCAAGGCATCGGCATCGAGCGCCTCGGGCACGAGGAAGGCGAAGTCGCGCGTGACCGCCTGCAGCGCGGGCGGCGCATAGGGCGCGCGCATGAAGCTGCTCTTCTTCGGCAGCGGAATGGCGTCGAGGTGGATTTCCGCCGCGACCACCGCGCCATCGAGGTCGAAGATCCGCGCGAGTTGCGGATGCAGCACGCCGAAGCGCGCCAGCACCGTCTTGGGGCCAAGGCGCAGCGTCGCGGACTGGCCGGGATGATAGGCGTCCCCCGCCTCACCCATCACCTGCAACCGGGCGACCGGCGCACCGGCGGCGGCGAGCAGGGCCAGCACTTGCGCCTTGATGTCGAAGGCATCGAAGCCCTGCGCCTTGCCCTGCTGCCAGCCGCGCGCGCGCTTTTCGCCCGCCATGACGAGGCCCAGCGTGGGATATTCGGCCGACGAGCCATCGGCACCCCGAAAATAGCGGCGGCCCAGCTCGAACAGGCGGATGCTGGATGCACCGCGATCGGCATTGCGCCGGGCGGCGGAGAGCAGGCCGGCGAGCAGCGTCGGCCGCAGCACCTTCATGTCCTCGCTGATCGGGTTGGCCAGCACCCAGTCGCCGCCCCCGAAGGGCGCGGCCTCGGCTTGCGAAATGAACGACCAGTTGATCGCCTCGTTGAGCCCGCGGGCCGCCGCCGCGCGGCGCAGGCGGCGCTCGATGAGCTGGAGCGGCGTGGCGGTGCGCTTGGCGACGCCGGGCGTGCGCGGCAGCGGCACGGAGGGAACCTTGTCCAGCCCCTCGATCCGCACCACTTCCTCGACCAGATCGGTCGCGCCGCCGATGTCGCGGCGCCATGTAGGGGCGATGATGGTCCACGGCGCGATCAGTGCCAGCGCGACAGCATCCCCCTCCGCCCAGCTGCCATCGGGCGAGGTGAAGCCCAGCCGCTGGAGGATGTCGCGCTGGCGGGCCGGGGGGATGTCCACACCGGCGAGCGAAGCGCAGCGGGCGGGATCATAGGCCACCATGCGCGGTTCGAGCGGCGGGGTGCCCGCGCGGGTGACCTCGCTCGGGGTGCCGCCGCACAGGGCCAGCACCATGCGCGTGGCGATCTCCAGCCCCTCGTCGAGGAAGGCAGGATCGACGCCGCGCTCGAAGCGCTGGCGCGCGTCGGAGGTGAGGCCGAGCGCCTGGCCGGTGCGGGCGATGGCTTCCGGCGTGAAATAGGCGCATTCGATCAGCACGCTGGTGGTGCCGTCCTGCGCGCCCGAATGCTCGCCGCCCATGATGCCGCCAATGTCATGCGCGCCGGTCTCGTCGGCGATCACGGTCATGGTCTCGGTCAGCGGGTAGGTCTTGCCGTTGAGGGCGAGCACTTCCTCGCCGGCCTTCGCCTTGCGCGCGACGAGGCCGCCCTTGAGCGCGGCCATGTCATAGACGTGGAGCGGGCGGCCAAGGTCGATCATCACATGGTTGGTGATGTCGACCAGCGCGCTGATCGGCTTCTGGCCGATGGCCTGCAGGCGCCGTTGCAGCCACTCCGGCGAGGCGCCGTTGGTGACGCCCTGCACGGTGCGGGCGTAGAAGGCCGGGCAGCCTTCCGGATCATCGGTGCGGACATCCGGCCCGGCGCCTTGCGGCGTGACGGCGGGAAGCGCGGCGGTGATGTCCGCCAGCGGCTTGAGCGTGCCCAGCCCCTTGGCGGCGAGATCGCGGGCGATACCGCGCACGCCCATGCAATCCTGCCGGTTGGGAGTGATGGAGACGTCGATCACCGGATCATCCAGCTGCGCATAATCCGCGAAGGTCGTGCCGACGGGGGCATCGGCGGGCAGCTCGATGATGCCGTCATGATCCTCGCCCAGCTCCAGCTCGCGGGTCGAGCACATCATGCCGTTCGATTCGACGCCGCGAATGGCGGCGACGCGCAGCACCATGCCGTTGGCGGGCACGGTGGCGCCGGGCATGCCGAACACGCCGACAAGACCCGCGCGCGCATTGGGCGCGCCGCAGACGACCTGCATCGGGCCATCGCCGGCATCGACGCTGAGGACTTGCAGCTTGTCGGCCTGCGGATGCGGCGCGGCGGTCAGCACCTTGGCGATGCGGAAGCCGGCGAGCTTGTCAGCCGGATTCTCGACGCCTTCGACCTCCAGGCCGATATCGGTGAGCGCAACGAGCACTTCGTCGAGCGTGGCGCTCGTCTCAAGATGATCCTTGAGCCAGTTGAGGGTGAATTTCATGCGCCGACTCCTCCGCTCAGCGTGGGCACGTCGAGCGCCGAAAAACCATAATGGCGCAGCCAGCGCAGGTCGCCATCGAAGAAGGCGCGCAGGTCGTTCATGCCATATTTGAGCATGGCGAGCCGATCGACCCCGACGCCGAAGGCAAAGCCCTGCCACTCATCGGGATCGAGCCCGCAATTGCGGATGACGTTGGGGTGGACCATGCCGCTGCCGAGCAGCTCCATCCAGCCGCCATTCTCCGCGTCGCCGCTGCCGCCGAGCACGCGCTGGCCGTTCACCCAGGAGAAGCCGACATCGACTTCCACCGAGGGCTCGGTGAAGGGGAAATAGCTGGGGCGCAGGCGCAGCACCATGTCGTCACGCTCGAAATAGGCGCGGATGAAGGTCTCCAGCGTCCATTTGAGATGGCCCAGATGAATGCCCTTGTCGATGACGAGGCCCTCGATCTGGTGGAACATCGGCGTGTGGGTGGCGTCGCTGTCCGAGCGGTAGACGCGGCCGGGCGCGATGATGCGGATCGGCGGCGCTTCGCTCATCATCGTGCGGACCTGCACCGGCGAGGTGTGGGTGCGCAGCAGCATGGCGCGGCCCTCGCCGTCCTTGTCCGGGAAGTAGAATGTGTCGTGCATGGCGCGAGCCGGATGCGTCTCGGGGATGTTGAGCGCGGTGAAGTTGCGCCAATCATCCTCAATCTCCGGGCCGGTGGCGACCGAGAAGCCGAGGTCCGCGAAAATCTCCGCCAGCTCGTCCATCACCTGACTGACCGGGTGGACGCTGCCTTGCGCATCCGCGTCAACCGGGAGCGTCATGTCGATCCGCTCGGCGGCGAGGCGGGCGTCCAGCGCGGCCTGCTCCAGCGCGGCCTTGCGCGCGGCGAGCGCGGCGGTCACGCTCTCGCGCAGCGTGTGGATTTCGGGGCCTTTATCCTTGCGCTCGTCGGGCGTCATGGCGCCCAGCGTCTTGAGCAGGGCGGTAATGACGCCGCTCTTGCCCAGCGCGCCGACACGCAGCGCCTCAACGGCGTCGAGCGTGTCGGTGTTCGCGATATCGGCGAGCAGGCCGGCTTGCAGGGATGTGATCTCGGTCATGGCGCGTCCGCTAGCGTAATTCGCGCCAAACGAAAAGGGTGGCGGTGTCAGCCCGCCGCCGCCGCGCGCAGCCGCCCGATCGCGCGCGCCGCGCCGATGAGCGGCAGCAGCGCGGCCATATCCGGTCCATGGTCGAGCCCGGTGAGGGCACGGCGCAGCGGCAGGAACAGCGCCTTGCCCTTGCGGCCTGTCGCCGCCTTGAGCGCGGCGGTGAGCGCGTGCCAGGGATCGGCGGTGAAATCGACATCGCCCGCCAGATCGGCCGCCATGGCGAGATAGGCGCAGTCCGCCTCGTCCAGCGCGGGCGGGATGATGGTGCCGGCGAGGATGGGGAGCCAGTCCGCCGCCTCGGCCACCGTGGCGAGATTGGGCTGGATCACCGCCCAGCGCGCCGCGTCGATGCCGTCCGGCAGACGGTCGGCGACGGCATTATAGGCGAGTTGATGCACGATCTTCTGGTTGAGCGCGGCCAGTTCCTCATCCGAGAACCGCGCGGGCGCGCGGCCGAACCGGGCGAAATCGAAATGGTCGATCAGCGGTGCCATGTCGGTCACCGGCTCGACCGGATCGCTGGTGCCGAGCCGCGCGAGCAGGGCATGGACGGCAATCGGCTCAAGCCCGGCCTCGCGGAAGCTGGCGACGCCGAGCGAGCCCAGCCGCTTGGAGAGCTTGCCCTCGCTGCCGACGAGCAGGGCGGTATGCGCCAGCGTTGGCGTCGGCGCACCCAGCGCGGCGAACATCTGCAATTGCGCGGCGGTGTTGGAGACATGATCCTCGCCGCGCACGATATGGGTCACGCCCATGTCGATATCGTCGATCACGGAGGGGAGCATATAGAGCCAGCTGCCGTCGCCGCGGCGGATCACCGGATCGGAGAGCAGGCGCGGATCGAAATGCTGCGGCCCGCGCACCAGGTCGGTCCACTCGATCGGCGCGTCATGGTCCAGCTTGAAACGCCAGTGCGGGGTGATCCCATCTGCTTCAAGCGCGGCGATCTGCTCGGCGGTCAGCGCGAGCGCGGCGCGGTCATAGACCGGCGGCAGGCCCCGCCCGAGCAGGACTTTGCGGCGCAGATCGAGTTCCTGCGCGGTCTCGTAGCAGGGATAGACCCGCCCGGCCGCCCGGAGCGCCTCGAAATGCGTCTCATAGAGCGCGAATCGCTGCGACTGGCGGCCCTCATCCGCCATCGGCAGGCCCAGCCAGGCGAGATCGGCGCGGATGCCCTCGACGAACCGCTCCTGCGAGCGCTCGCCATCGGTATCGTCGATGCGCAGCCGGCAGACGCCGCCATTGCGCCGCGCCCACAGCCAGTTGTGCAGCGCCGTGCGGATATTGCCGAGATGCATCTCGCCAGTGGGCGAGGGCGCGAAACGGGTGATGACAGTCATGATGGTTCAGCCCGTCCTGAAGGCATTGGTGATGGGGTAGCGCCGGTCGCGGCCGAAATTGCGGCGGCCGAGCTTCACGCCCGGCGGGGCCTGGCGGCGCTTATATTCGGCAAGGTAAAGCAGCCGCTCGATCCGCGCGACCGTCGCCCGGTCAAAGCCCATGGCGGCAAGCTGGTCGACGGATTTCTCCTGCTCGACCAGCCCGAAGAGGATCGGGTCCAGCACCTCATAGGGTGGCAGGCTGTCCGAATCCTTCTGGTCCGGGCGCAACTCGGCCGTTGGCGGCTTGGTGATCACGCGATCGGGCATCACCGGGCCATCCGGGCCGAGACAGAGATCGCCCCGGTTGGCGTTGCGCCAGCGCGAGAGATCGAACACCGTGGTCTTGTAGGCATCCTTGAGCACGGAATAGCCGCCCGCCATGTCACCATAGATGGTCGCATAGCCGACGCTCATCTCGCTCTTGTTGCCGGTGGTGAGCAGCATGTGACCGAACTTGTTGGAGAGCGCCATCAGCGTCACGCCGCGCAGGCGGGACTGGATATTCTCCTCGGTGAGATCGGCCGCGCGGCCGTCGAAAGCCGGGGCCAGCATCGCGTCGAAGGCGTCGGTGCCCGGCACGATCGAGATGGTGTCGAGCCGACAGCCGAGCATCCGGGCGCAGCCTTCCGCATCGTCCAGACTCTCCTGCGTGGTGAAGCGCGAGGGCAGCATGATGCACCACACCCGGTCGGCGCCCAGCGCATCCACCGCCACGGCGGCGCTGAGCGCGCTGTCGATGCCGCCGGAGAGGCCGAGCACCACGCCGGGGAAGCCATTGCGGTTCACATAATCGCGCAGGCCCATGACCATGGCGTGGTAGATATCGCCGGGGCGCGGATCGAGCGCGTGGACCTCGCCCAGGGCGCAGACCCAGCGGCCGGCCGGGTCGACCGCCCAGTCGGTCATCACCAGCGCCTCGTCCCAGTCGGGCAGCATATGCGCGACCTCGCCGGTGGCGTTGAGGATGAAGGACGCGCCGTCGAAGACCAGCTCGTCCTGCCCGCCGACACGGTTGAGATAGAGGATCGGCAGGCCGGTCTCGCGCACCCGCGCGGCGCAGACGCCGTGGACGCGTCGGTCATCCTTGTCGACCTCGAACGGGCTGCCATTGATGTTGATGAGGATCTGCGCGCCGCGCGCGGCAAGATGGCCGGTCACGGTGGGGAACCACACATCCTCGCAGATCGGCAGGCCCAGCGCCACGCCGCGAAACTCGACCGGCTCGGGCAGCGGGCCGGGCGCGAACAGGCGTTTTTCGTCGAACGTGCCGTAATTGGGCAGCTCGCGCTTCTGGCGGATCGCGGTGATCCGGCCGCCATCGAGCAGCGCCACGCAATTGAACAGCACGCCCTCATTGGCGATCACCGTGCCGACCAGCATGGCCGGGCCGCCATCATCGGTGGCGGCGGCGAGGCGGTGGAGCTGCTCCTCCGCCCGCGCGACCAGTGCGGGTTTCAGCACCAGATCCTCGGGCGGATAGCCGATGAGCTGCAATTCGGGATAGACGATCAGGTCCGCGCCGGCGGTGGCGGCCTGCGCGCGCCAGGCCAGCATCGCATCGGCATTGCCGGCAAGGTCGCCCATCGACTGGTTGAGCTGGGCCATGGCGATGCGGAGGCGGTCGGTCATGCCGGCGCTCTAGAGCATTTTCCGGCCGGATGGAAACATCCGACAGCAGCGCCATGACATCGCCATGTCACAACCGCCTTCCCTTGCGCGCGCCGCCCCGTTAGAGGGGCGGCAGGCACATTGGTGATCCAGGGACCCCCGCATGAAGCTCATTTCTGGCAACGGCAACCTGCCGCTGGCGCAGGCGATCGCCAGCTATGTTGAATTGCCGCTCACCCAGGCGAGCGTGCGCCGCTTCGCCGATGAGGAAGTGTTCGTCGAGGTGCACGAGAATGTGCGCGGCGAGGATGTGTTCGTCATCCAGTCGACCAGCTATCCGACCAACGACAATCTGATGGAACTGCTGATCATGATCGATGCGCTCAAGCGCGCGTCGGCCAAGCGGATCACGGCGGTCGTTCCCTATTTCGGCTATGCGCGGCAGGATCGCAAACCCGGCCCGCGCACGCCCATCTCCGCCAAGCTGGTGGCCAATCTCATCACCGTGGCGGGCGCCAACCGGGTGCTCTCGGTCGATCTCCATGCCGGGCAGATCCAGGGCTTTTTCGATATTCCGACGGACAATCTGTTCGGCGCGCCGGTCATGTCGGCGGATATTCAGGCGCGCTTCCCGCAGGATGATCTGGTGGTCGTCTCGCCCGATGTCGGCGGCGTGGTGCGCGCGCGCGCGCTGGCCAAGCGGCTCAACAATGCGCCGCTCGCCATTGTCGACAAGCGCCGCGAGCGGGCCGGCGAGTCGGAGGTGATGAACATCATCGGCGATGTGAAGGGGCGCTTCTGCGTGTTGATCGACGATATCGTCGATTCGGCCGGCACCCTGTGCAACGCCGCCGCCGCGCTCAAGCAGGCCGGCGCGCGCGATGTGGTCGCCTATGTGACGCATGGCGTGCTCTCCGGCGGCGCGGTCGCGCGAGTCGATAATTCGGACCTGCTGGAGCTGGTGATCACCGACACGATCCTGCCGTCCGAGGCGGTGTTGAACGCCCGGCGCGTTCGCCAGCTGCCCATCGCGTCGCTGCTCGGCGAGGCCATTCGCCGCATCGCGGACGAAAGCTCGGTCAGCTCCCTGTTCGATTGACCGGGACGGCATGCGCATCTGGCCATGCCTGCCCGGCGCTGCCATGAGGACGCGATGACTCTGCCAGCCCTGCCGCAAGGCGCGCATGAGCCCTTCATCCTGCTCGACGATGCGAGCCGGGCGGATGGCGGGCGCGCCAGCCTGTTCCGCGATCCGGTGGCCGTCGTCCGGGCCGATCGGCTGGACGAGGTGCTGCCCGCGCTCGACCGGATCGAGGCGGCCGGGGCGCAGGGCCTGCATGCGGCCGGCTATCTCTCCTATGCGGCCGGCCATGCCTTCGAGCCGCGTCTGGCGGATTATACCCCGCGTGAAGGCGATGACGGACCGCTGCTCTGGTTCGGCCTGTTCGAGCAGGCGCACGGGCTGGCGGCGAATCAGGTGGCCGATCTGCTCCCGCCCGCCGACCCTGCTGCCATCGGCGCGGTCGAGCCGCTCATCTCCCGCGCCGACTATGATCGCGCGATTGGCGCCGTGCTCGATTATATCCGCGCCGGCGACATCTATCAGGCGAATCTGACCTTCCCCGCCAGTGTGGCGCTGCCCGGCGATCCGCTCGCGGCCTATGCCGCGATCCGGCCGCACGCCGCCGCCGGCCATGGCGCGCTGGTCCGTCATGACGGGCGGCATATCCTCTCCTTCTCGCCGGAGAGTTTTTTCGCGCTGGACGGCCGGCGCATCACCACGCGGCCGATGAAGGGCACCGCGCGCCGGCTCGCCGATCCGGTGGCCGATGCGCAGGCCATCGCCACGCTGGCCGCCGACCCCAAGCAGCGCGCCGAAAACCTCATGATCGTGGATCTGCTGCGCAACGATATTTCCCGCGTGACCGTGCCCGGCAGCGTCGCCGTGCCCGCCCTGTTCACGGTCGAGAGCTACCCGACCATCCACCAGCTGATCTCCGTCGTGGAAGGGCAGTTGCGCGAGGACCTCGGCCCGGTCGATGTGGTGCGGGCGCTGTTCCCCTGCGGCTCGATCACCGGCGCGCCCAAGTTGCGCGCCATGGAAGTGATCCGCATCGTCGAGCGTCATGGACGCGGGCTCTATACCGGCAGCATCGGCCATATCGCGCCGGATGGCACGGCGCGGTTCAATGTTGCGATCCGCACGATTTCGTTGGAAAACGGGGCGGTATCGGGGCGCCTCGGGCTGGGCTCCGGGGTGGTTGCAGATAGCCGGTCCGGGCCGGAGTGGCAGGAATGCCTCGACAAGGCCCGCTTCATCACGGCGCGTTGATCAGGGGAGTGCGGATTTTGGGCCAGTCAGTATCGACACCAGTGTCGGAGGCAGCCGACGGGTTCGATCTGATCGAGACGATGGCGTTCGACCCCGCACGGGGCCTGCTGATGCTCGATCTCCATATCGCCCGCCTGCAAGCCAGCGCCGATGCGCTGGGCTTCCGGTTCGATCACCATGTGTTGCGCAATGAACTGCAGGCGGCCACCTTCGGCTTCGTCGCGCCGCGGCGGGTGCGCGTGCTGCTCGCGCGGTGCGGCGATATGGCCGTGGAAGTGCGCGATGCGGTGCAATGGCCCCGCGCGATCCTGCCGGTGAGTCTCGTGCCATGCTCGCTGCCGGCCGATGATGTCCGCGTGCGCCACAAGACGACCGACCGCCGCCACCACGCCGCCGCGCTCAAGCAGGGCGGAACAGCGGAAGTCGTGCTGGTCGACGCGCAGGGCTATATTACCGAGGGCTGCTATTCCTCCGTCTTCGTCGAGCGGCGCGACCGCCTGCTGACGCCGCCGCTGGCGCGCGGGCTGTTGCCCGGCGTCCTGCGCCAGAGCCTGCTCGATCTGCATGAAGCGGAGGAGGCGGATCTGCGCCCCTATGATCTGGCGGACGGCTTTTTCGTCGGCAATGCGGCGCGCGGACTGGTCGCCGCAACCATAGTTGCACGGCGCGGCTGACGCGCCTATGGACCGCGCTGTCCGGCATCAGCCGGAGTCTTGCGCCTCATTCACATCACCCAGGAGTCAGTTCATGCCCCGGACTTCCGCTGCCCTCGGCCGTATCCAGCCCAGCGCCACGCTTGCGATGACCGATCGCGTCATTGCCCTCAAGCGCGAAGGCCAGGATATTATCGGCCTCTCGGCGGGTGAACCGGATTTCGACACGCCTGATTTCATCAAGGAAGCGGCCATTGCCGCGATCCGCGGCGGTCAGACCAAATATACCAATGTCGACGGCACGGCCGAGCTGAAGGAGGCGATTGCCGCCAAGTTCAAGCGCGACAACGACCTTGCCTACGAATCCGCGCAGATCAGCGTCAATTCGGGCGGCAAGCACACATTGTTCAACGCGCTGCTCGCCACCGTCGAAGCGGGCGACGAGGTGATCATCCCCGCGCCTTACTGGGTCAGCTATCCCGACATCGTGAATTTCGCGGGCGGCACGCCGGTGATCATCTCCGCTGGCGCGAACCAGCTCTACAAGATCACGCCCGAGCAGCTGGAAGCCGCGATCACGCCGAAGACGCGCTGGGTGCTGCTCAACTCGCCCTCCAACCCGACCGGCGCCGCCTATTCGGGCGCGGAGCTGATGGCGCTGGGCGAGGTGCTGCGCCGCCATCCCAAGGTGCTGATCCTGACCGACGATATGTATGAGCATATCTGGTATGCGCCGACCCCGTTCAAGACGATCGCGCAGGTCTGTCCGGACCTCTACGAGCGCACGCTCACGATGAATGGCTGCTCCAAGGCCTATTCGATGACCGGCTGGCGCATCGGCTATGCCGGCGGTCCGCAGTGGATCATCAAGGCGATGGCCAAGCTGCAATCGCAGTCGACCTCCAACCCCTGCTCGATCAGCCAGGCAGCGGCGGTGGCCGCGCTCAATGGCGACCAGAGCTTCCTCATCGAGCGCAACGCCGCCTTCAAGGGCCGCCGCGACCTCGTCGTCGCCATGCTGAACGACGCGCCGGGCCTCCACTGCCCGACCCCGGAAGGCGCCTTCTATGTCTATCCGGACGCCGCCGGCTGCATGGGCAAGAAGACCCCGGCCGGCCAAACGATCGAGACCGACGCCGATCTCATCAATTATTTCCTTGAGACGGTCGGTGTCGCGGCTGTGCACGGTGGCGCCTTCGGCCTCGCCCCGGCGTTCCGCGTGAGCTACGCGACGTCCGAGGACATCCTCAAAAAGGCCTGCACCCGCATTCAGGAAGCCTGCGCGGCGCTCCGTTAAGGGGCATGCCGCCGGGCCATCCCGCCCGGCCGTCTTGACGAATGGCGATCAAAAGCCCAGCTTTGCCCCATGCCCGAGCGCGGCGGGGGGCTCGGGTGGCTTTTGTTCAAGATCAGGACGGACACGGCAATCATGACCAGGACTTTCATCCGCTCACGGCTTCCAGCCGGGCTCACCGCCCTGCTGGCGAGCGCGGCACTCCTCACTGCCGCGCCGCACGCGCAAGCGGCGGAGGCGACCCAGCTCGCCCCCAAACCGGCGATCGACGCGCCGGCCGGCAAGGCAGGCACCGCCATCGCCTATTTTGCGGGCGGCTGTTTCTGGGGCGTCGAGGGTGTTCTCTCGCATGTGAAAGGCGTGAAGAGCGTCGTCTCCGGTTATGGCGGCGGACCGGCCAATGTCCGGGTCAATTACGAGAAGGTCGGCACCGGCAGCACCGGCTATGCCGAGGCCGTGCGCGTGGTCTATGATCCCAGCGAAGTGAGCTACGGCACGCTGTTGCGCGTGTTCTTCTCGGTGATCACCGACCCGACGACGCTCAATTATCAGGGGCCGGATCGCGGCACCCAATATCGCTCGGCGCTGTTCCCGCAAAGCGCGGAGCAGGAGAAGGTCGCCAAGGCCTATCTGGCGCAGCTCGGCCAGTCCGGCTTGTGGAAAGACCCCATCGTCACGCGTATCGAGCCGGTTGGCCGCTTCCAGGCGGCCGAAGGCTATCATCAGGATTTCATGAAGAATAATCCCGATAATGGCTATATCAAACGCTGGGACGCGCCCAAGCTGGAGGCCTTCAGGCAGCTGTTCCCGGCGCTTTACTCAGCCACACCGGCCGCCTGAGGGCGCCGGGCCGCGCTGCTGTCACCCGCGCCGTTCGTCGCTGACGAAGACGCGGGCCCGATCATTTAAGGCAGCTGTCCAGTCCCTGCGTGCGCACCGTGCCGACATAGCGGGCAAGGCGGTCGCCATGGCGGCGGGTGAAGCCGCTGGGGGCGACGGCAGCGCGCTTCTTGGGGAGCGGCAGCACGGCGGCGATACGGGCCGCCTCGGTCGGCGAGAGCTTGCTCGCGCCATGGTTGAAATAGCGGCGCGCGCCGGCCTCCACGCCATAGGTGCCGATGCCGGTCTCGGCGACGTTGAGATAGACTTCCATGATCCGGCGCTTGCCCCAGATCGCCTCGATCAGCACCGTGTACCAGGCCTCCAGCCCCTTGCGGACGAAGCCGCCGCCCTGCCAGAGGAACACATTCTTGGCGGTCTGCTGGCTGATCGTCGAGCCGCCCCGGATGCGGCCGCCGCGCGCATTATAGTTGATCGCCTGCTGGATCGCCTGCGCGTCGAAGCCATGATGCTGGCAGAATTTGCTGTCCTCCCCCGCGATCGCCGCGCGCGGCATGTCAGGATCGATGCGCGAGAGCGGCGTCCAGTCCTTGGTGATGCCGTTCTTGTCGAACAACATGGTGAGGGTCACCGGCACGGGCACATATTTATAGACCAGCACCTGCAGCAGCGACACGCCGATGAAGGCGAGGATCGCGAGGAAGGCCCACCGCAAGACGCGCGCGATCAGGCCGCGCTTGCCTTTGTTGCGCGCACGGCGGCGCGGGCGCGCCTTCGCTTTCGGCTTTGTCGCCCCCCTGGCCGCCATGGCTGCGCTCAGTGCCCCGGAAACGCCGTCGACTCGAAGCGGATCGGCTCGCCGATCGCGGCATCGGCCAGCTGGCCCTCCCACATCACGCGATGGCCGCGCACGATGGTGCCGACGGGTCGCCCGGTGACGCTCTGCCCTTCAAAGGGCGACCAGCCGGCGCGCGAGGCGAACCAGTCGCCCTCCATCGTCCAGCGCGCCTTGAGGTCGACGACGGTGAAATCGGCATCATAGCCGACCGCGATCCGCCCCTTGCCGACCAGCCCGAAGACCCGCTGCGGGCCGGCACTGGTGAGGTCGATGAAGCGCTGGAGCGTGAGACGGCCATTGGCGACATGATCGAGCAGCAGCGGCACCAGCGTCTGCACGCCGGGCATGCCGCTCGGGCTGTCGGGATAGGGGCGGGCCTTCTCGTCTTTCGTATGCGGCGCATGATCGGAGCCGAGCACATCGGGCACGCCCTGCCGCAGCCAGTGCCACAGCCCCTCGCGATGGGCGGCCGAGCGGATCGGCGGGTTCATCTGCGCATAGCTGCCGAGGCGCGGATAGGCATCCTCGGCCGCCAGCGTCAGATGCTGCGGCGTCACCTCGCACGTCGCGATATCCTTGTTCGCGGAGAGAAACTCCAGCTCGGCCGGGGTGGTGATGTGCAGCACATGGATCCGCCGCCCGGCTTCGCGCGCCAGCTTCACGATCCGGCGGGTCGCCATCATCGCGCTTTCATCGTCGCGCCAGACCGGGTGGCTGGATGGATCGCCGGCGACCCGCTCGCCCTTGCGTGCATTCATCCGCGCCTCGTCCTCGGCATGGATGGCGACACGGCGGCGGCCATGGGCGAGCACGCGGGCCAGCGCCTCATCCTCCGCCACCAGCAGGCTGCCGGTCGAGGCGCCCATGAAGATCTTGACGCCGGCCGTGCCGGGGATGCGCTCCAGTTCGCCCAGCTGCTCGGCATTGTCGCCCGTCGCGCCGACATAGAAGGCATGGTCGCACCACATGCGATGATGCGCGCGGGCGAGCTTGTCGGCGACCCGCTCGGCGGTGTCGGTATTGGGATTGGTGTTGGGCATCTCGAACACGGCGGTGACGCCGCCGAGCACGGCGGAGCGGCTGCCCGATTCAAGATCTTCCTTATGCTCCAGCCCCGGTTCGCGGAAATGCACCTGGCTGTCGATCACGCCGGGCAGCACATCGAGTCCCGTGCAGTCGACCGTCTCGCCGGCATCGCCCAGCTGTATGCCGATGGCCGCAATCCGGCCACCGATGACGCCGACATCCGCTGTCGCCGCACCACCGGGCAAATGAACTGTGCCGCCGCGCAGGATAAGGTCGAATGTCTGGGTCATGGGCTTTGCTCTCTTGGTTTGGTGCCTCTCTTCCCCTACCTAAGTCGCATGGATTCCACCACCCTTCCCGCCACGACACTTCGCGGCCGCGCACTCATCCGTGTCGGGGGTGCCGATGGGCGCCCCTTTCTTCAGGGCCTGCTGACGCAGGACCTGCTCACGCTCGCGCCCGGCGCGCCGCGCTATGCCGGACTGCTGACGCCGCAGGGCAAAGCCCTGTTCGATCTCTTCCTCTGGGCCGATCCGGCCGGTGGGGACGATGTGCTGCTCGATTGCGAAGCGGAGCGCGCCGAGGCGCTGATGAAGCGCCTGACCCTGTATCGCCTCCGCCGCCCGGTGACGATCGCGCCGGAAGACGCGCTCGCCGTCCACTGGTCGCCCACTCCCCATGACGACGCGGCGGCTGATCCACGCCTGGCCGCGCTCGGCTGGCGCTGGCTGGCCCCGGCGGGCGCGGGCGATGCCGGCGAGGCCTATCATGCCCATCGGCTGGAGCAGGGCGTGCCGGAAGGCACCGCCGAGCTGGGCGAGGACAAGACGCTCTGGCTCGAATGCAACGCGCAGGAGCTGCACGGCGTGGATTATGCCAAGGGCTGCTATGTCGGGCAGGAGAACACCGCGCGGATGCATTATCGCAACAAGGTGAACCGCCGCCTCGTCGTGTTGCCGCTCGACCGGTCCGATCCGGCCCGTCAGCGCATCGCCTATCCTGCGCTCGGGCTCGCGATCGACCATCGCCCGGTCGATACGCTGGCGGGCATCCCCCTGCCATCATGGCTGGCCGAGGCATTGGCGGAGACGGCCGACTGATGCGCCTGTTCGCCGCGCTGGCGCTGCTGCTGCTCGGCGCGACGGCCGCGCGGGCCGACATCAAATGGGAGGTGGTCAGGACACTTCCGCACGATACCAAAGCCTTCACGCAGGGATTGTTCATCGCGGACGGGCAGCTTTATGAAAGCACCGGGCTGGTCGGCCGTTCGGAACTGCGCGCGCTCAGTCTCAAGGATGGCAGCGTGGTGCGCCGCGCGCCGATCCGCCGCGATCTGTTCGGCGAGGGCATTGCCCCCTGGCGGGACCGGATCATCAGCATCACCTGGCAATCGGGGCTGGGCTTCATCTGGCGGCGGCGCGATTTCAGGGCGGTCGGCTCATTCACCTATCCGGGCGAAGGCTGGGGGCTGACCAGCAGCGCCAAGGATCTGATCATGAGCGACGGGACCGCGCAGCTGCGTTTTCTCGATCCGGCAACGCTCAAGGAGCGCCGCCGCGTCACCGTCACATGGCAGGGCGAGCCGGTCCGCAATCTCAATGAGCTCGAATATGTGAACGGCGCTGTTTACGCGAACATCTGGTATGATTCGCGCATCGTCCGGATCGATCCGGCCACCGGCGTGGTCGATGACTGGCTCGACCTTGCCCCCCTCGTCGCCAAGAATATCGGCGGCGATAGCGGCGCGGTGCTCAATGGCATCGCCTGGGATGCCAAGGCGAAACTGCTCTACGTCACCGGCAAGAACTGGCCCCGGCTTTACGCGCTGCGCCTGCGCGACTGATCGCGCCGGTCATTTCACACAGGGCATTTTGATCTCTGTCAAAGCGCGGGTGATGGCGCGCGCCTAGGGTGGCCTCATGCGATCGCGCCGGCCCCGTGTCGGCATGGTCGACCGGCGTTGCGCACAAACCCCTTCCCTCCCGGTTAGTGGGGGTGCGCAGCGGGAGGCTTCCCCTTGGCAGCAGGGGAAGCCTCCATTTCCGCTTGGCGGCGATCCTCAGCCCTTCTTGCGCGCTTCGGCGATGGCGGCCTTGAGCGCCTCATATCCGACAGCACCGGTCAGCACCTGATTGCCCACCACGAAGGTCGGCGTGCCGGTCGCGTCGATCGCCTGCGCGAGGCGGACATTGTCCATGATCTCTTCGTCGCCGGCCTTGTTGCCAATTGCCGCCCGCGCCTTCGCCGCATCGAGCCCGACCTTGCCGGCAACCTTGAGCACCGTCGCAGGCTCGACATCGCCCGCTGCATACATGGCCTTGTGGAACGCCATATAATGGCTGCCCTCCGCCGCGAGCATGCTCACCCGCGCCGCGCCGGCGCTGCCTTCCGCGATGATCGGCAATTCGCGATAGACGACGCGCAACCCGCTATCCTCCTTCACGAGCCGCGCCAGGTCCGGCAGGGAGGCGCGGCAATAGCCGCAGGCATAATCCATGAAGGCGACCAGCGTGACGTCCGGCTTCGCCGCGCCTTCCCATGCCCCCTTGTAGGGCGTTTCCAGCACGGCGCGATTATCCTCGATCTTCTGCGCCATTTCCCTGGCCTGCAGGCGCTTGACCGCTTCCGGGATGATCTCGGGATGCTCCAGAATATAGCTGCGCACCACCTCCTCAATGGCGGCGCGATCCGTGCCGGCGATGCCGGCCTTGTCCGTTGCGGCATAGGCAACGGCAGCGCCGCCCGCCGCCAGCAGCGCGATCAACGCAAACATGCCCAGCCGGCGGCGCGGTTCGGGCGCCTGCGGGAGCGGGGCCGGTCGCATGGTCGAGCGGTCGGTCATCGTTTCTTGTCCTTTTCCAATGCGGCGCGGCTCACCATCGCGATGTCCTGCGCGCGAATATAATCGGGTGAATTGGGCTGAATGCCGCCCAATGCCACTTCTGCGTGGCGCAAGGCCAGCGCATTCTGCCCTGTCATCTGGTAGCGCTCGGCCGTCGCCAGCGCCGCGCGCGCGGTATCGCCCTTGCGCTGATAGACGGTGCCCAGCGTATACCAGGCGAAGGGATTTTCCTTGTCCCGCGCCACGACCGAACGCAGCACCCGCTCGGCCTCGTCGAGATATTGATCATCATCCGTGGCGACGAGGGCATGGCCGAGCATCGCGGCGATCAGCGGCGCGCCATCGGCCCCGGCGACCGCTTCGCGCAGCGGCGCGATCGCCTGCACCGGCTGGCCGGATTCGAGCAGCACCTGCCCTTGCAGCTCCAGGAAATAGGGGTCGTGCGGCGCGCTCTGCAGCAGCGCTGCCACTTCCCTGAGCGCCTGATCCGTATAGGCGCCCTTATGATAGGCATAGGCGCGGGCATAATGAGCCGGGATGCTCTGGTCCGTCACGGGATAGAGCTGCAACGTGCGCGGCGGCTCCTCGACAAAGCCGATGAGCTTGGCCTTGATGCGCTGGAAACGCGCCTCCAGCGTCGGATCGGTCTGCTGGTTCCACGCCGCGTCCTTCTCATAGACGGCGGTCAGCGAGGCCACGCGGTCGCTCGAAAGCGGATGCGAGCGCGCATAGGTATCCTGCTCGACATAAAGCCGATATTCGAGATTTTGCAGCTTCTTGAAAAAGGCGATGCTGCCTTTGCCGCTGATCCCGGCCTCATGCAGATAGCGCACGCCAGCAGCGTCCGCGCTGGCTTCCTGCGCGCGGCTGAAGGAGAGGAAACGCCCCATCGCGGCTTGCTGGCCGGCCGCCATGATCCCCATGCCGGCCTCGCCGCCGCCAGCCGCAATCGCCGCCGCGCCGAGCAGCAGGCTGACGATGGTGATCCCCGTCGCCTCCTTGATGCCCTCCATCGAGCGGATGATATGCCCGCCCTCGATGTGGCCAAGCTCGTGCGCGATGACGCCTTGCACCTGATTGAGATTATCGGCGGTGGCAATCAGGCCACTGTTCAGCCAGACGATCTGCCCGCCAGCGACGAAGGCGTTGATCGACGGGTCGTTGACGACGATCACTTCGGCATTGCGCGGATCGAGCCCGGCCGCCCGGATGAGCGGCGCGGAGGCATCGCGCATCAGCGCTTCGGTTTCCGCGTCGCGCAGGATGGATTGGGCGAAGGCCGGCTGCGTGACCATCAGCCCGGTCATGGCAAGGATCACGAGCAGACGCGCGACCATGGCGACCATGCGTGCGCCGAGGGATCGGCCGCGCAAGGCCGCCGCCGGGGAATCGAAGCGGGAAGCCATGGCTCGCGCTATGTCCCGGCGCGTATGAACCCCGGCTGACCCTCCAGGGGTCGCGCCAGCGTCCGGCGCCGGGCCGGGCGTGATCCGGGGCGACAGGCGCGCCACCGGATCAGACGCCGGGTCCGGCCTGCATCGGCCCCTTATGCGGGCTGGCGGTCCCGCCGCCCGCCCGCACAGGGACCGAACGCATGCCGTGTCCGGTCAAGCGCCGAACGTGCGCTGCCACCAGCCACGGCGCGGCGCTTCACCATCCGCATCCCCGCCAGCATTGGCGGACGCGGTTTCCGCCGGCTCGGCAGAAGCTGCCTTCTCGACGGGCTCGGCCTTGGGAGCCACCTCGGCCTTGGTCGCGGCCTCAGCCTTGGGCGCGGCCTTGGCCCTCGCCCTTGGCGCCGGCTTGGCGACGGGCTCCGCGGCCGCGTCACCCTCGGCGGCCGGAGCAGCCTTGCGGCGGCGCGTCGTCTTGGGCTTGGCCGGCGCTTCCTCGGCACTGGCATCAACCGGTGCCTCGGTGGCCTCGGCTTCCGCCGCCTCGGCTGGCGCGGCCTTGCGGCGCGGTGCCTTGGGGGCAGCCTTGGCCTTGGGCGCGGCCTTGGGCTTGGCCGGCGCCTCGATCAGCTCGGGCGACACCTCGACGGACACAGCCGCCGCCTCGCTCGCCGCGACTGGCTCGGCAACCGCCTCGATGGCGCCCTCGGACGGCGCGGCCGCCTCGCTTGCCACCTCATCAGCCGGACGACGCACGCGGCGGCGGCGCGGCGGCGCCTTCGCCGCGGGCTCCTCCGGCTCGCTGGCCACGACGACAGGCTCCACAGGCTCCGCCTCAACGGCCGGTGCCTCGTCATGCCCGGCCTCTTCCGCCGGCGACATAGCGCGCTGCGCGTCGGCGTCATCATGATCGTCCTGGTGCAGGTCATCCGATGCAGCCTGCTCGCCATTCTGGCCACCGCGCCGGCGGCGACCGCCACGACGCCCGCGCCGGCTGCGACGGGCCGGGGCCTCGCCGCCCTCGGCATCCGCCTCGCCAGCATGGTCGGCATGATCGCCGTCGTCATCATGACCGGTTTCGTCTGCCTGTCCGGCACCGTCCCCATCATCATCCCCGGTCTCGCCATCGGCGCCGTCAGCGGACTCCTCGCCATTCGGCTGGCCATCGCCATCGCGGCGATTGCGGCGACCCCGGCGGCGACGCTTGCGGCGACGGTTGCTGTCCTGGTCCGGCTCGCCACCGGCCTCACCACCGGATGCGCGATCCTCGGACTCCTCCTCGTCGTCCTCGTGCTCGTCTTCGTCCTCAAACTCGTCGTCATGGTCGACATGATCGACGATCGGCGCATAGGTCACCTGGATCGCCGGACGCGGCCCGGAGGGTTCGACCGACATGCGGGCGCCTTCCAGCTCGCCATCGGGCAGGACCACGATCTGCACGCCGTAGCGCTGCTCGATCTCGTCCAGCTCGCGGCGCTTGTTGTTGAGCACGTAGAAGGCGGCTTCCTGGCTCGCGCGCAGGGTGATCTGGCTGCCGCGACCGCGGGCGGCCTCTTCCTCCAGCATGCGCAGGGCCGAAAGCCCCGCCGAGGAGGCCGTGCGGACCAGCCCGGTGCCCTCGCAATGCGGGCAGGCACGGGTGCTGGCTTCCAGCACGCCGGTGCGCAGCCGCTGGCGGCTCATCTCCATGAGGCCGAAGCCGGAGATGCGGCCGACCTGAATGCGCGCGCGGTCGTCCCGCAGCGCTTCCTTCATCGCCTTCTCGACCTTCCGGATATTGGAGTTGTGCTCCATATCGATGAAGTCGATGACGACGAGGCCCGCCATATCGCGCAGGCGCAGCTGCCGGGCGATTTCCCGCGCGGCTTCCAGATTGGTCTGGAACGCGGTCTGCTCGATATTATGCTCGCGCGTCGAGCGGCCCGAGTTGATGTCGATCGAGACCAGCGCCTCGGTCGGGTTGATCACCAGATAGCCGCCGGATTTCAGCTGCACGACCGGATTATACATGGCCGCCAGCTGATCCTCGACGCCGTAGCGCTGGAACAGCGAGACCGCATCGGCATATTGCTTCACCCGCTTGCCATGACTCGGCATCAGCAAATTCATGAAGTCCCGGGCCGCGCGGTAGCCGTCATCGCCCTCGACGATCACCTCATCGATATCGCGATGGTAGATATCGCGGATCGCGCGCTTGATCAGATCGCTGTCATTATGGATCAGTTCGGGCGCGTCGGCGCGCAGCGTCTTTTCGCGAATCTCGTCCCACAGCCGGGCGAGATAATCGAAATCGCGGCGAATCTCCGTCTTGGTGCGCGAGAGGCCGGCCGTGCGCACGATGCAGCCCATCGAGGAGGGCAGCTTCATCTCCGCGATGATCGACTTCAGCCGCTTGCGATCCGCGCCATTGCTGATCTTGCGCGAGATGCCGCCACCATGGCTGGTGTTGGGCATCAGCACGCAATAGCGGCCGGCGAGGCTGAGATAGGTGGTCAGCGCCGCACCCTTGTTGCCGCGCTCCTCCTTGACGACCTGGACGAGCAGCACCTGGCGGCGCTTGATGACGTCCTGAATCTTGTAGCGGCGGCGCAGGGCCATGCGCTTGCGGCGCAACTCCTCGGCCGCCTGGTCATTGGCGGACGACTTGCCGCGTGGCTTGCGCCCGTTGCCATTCTCATCGCCATTGTCGCCGGCGTCGTCATCCGCGCCGTCGTCCTCGGCATGATCGTCGTCGCCATCCTCATCATCATGCGACCGGTCGAGCACCTCGACGCCGTGATCCTCGTCGCGGTCGTCATCATCCTCTTCCGCACGCAACGCCGCTTCCTCGGCGGCATGCTCGGCTTCCTCGGCGAGCAGCGCCTCGCGGTCCTCGCGCGGGATCTGGTAATAATCGGGGTGAATTTCCGAGAAGGCCAGGAAACCATGGCGATTGCCGCCATAATCGACGAACGCCGCCTGCAGCGATGGCTCGACCCGGGTTACCTTGGCGAGATAGATATTGCCCTTGAGCTGCTTGTGCTCGGCGGATTCGAAATCAAATTCCTCAATCCGATTCCCCGTAACGACCGCGACCCGGGTCTCTTCCCGGTGGCGCGCGTCGATCAGCATACGCATTGTCATTCAAATGTCTCCAGCCGGCTATCGCCCCTCTCTCACGGAGAGGCGGACGATCCGGCGCAATAAGGGGGTGCGCGGCCCGACGCATCGCGTCAACGCGGCATCGGTTGGGCAAACCCCGGTTTTCAAAAGGAAATTGTGCGTCTGTTACGAGGGCATGTCCGCATCCTGCGGAGAACTCGAAAATCGCTCGCAGCCCAATGCCCGCTTCTGCGTGCTTCGAGCCTGTCAAGCCATGCGCCATGCAACATCAACCTGTAGATCGCCCTGCGGCGATGGTGGTCCGGCCAATCCGCCGCGTCGCGTTGCGCGATGCAGCCGATCCGGAGCCTCAATCGCTAGCAGGGCTTGTGCCGGAGGGCAACGAGGAAAAGGTCCGCTCTGCCCGCGCCGCCGGGGGCCGCATTTCACCAATCCCGTCCGCCAGCCCCGCGCGGGCTCGCCAGCCCGCCGGCAGCGATCGTGGCGCGAATATCTCTGGACGCGGAGGCCGGGCTGGCGGCACAAGGCAGGCTCCATGGTCCCGCTGGCCACCCTCCTTCTGGCTGCTCCCTCGCTTGCCTTGACCGCAGCGCCGCCACGCGTCGCGCTGCCCGTCATGCTATCGTCGTCGCTCACCGTCCGGATGGCCCGCCCACCCGCGCGCCGGGGCGGCATCACCGTGCGCATTCCGGACGCCGCACCCAGCATCGCGCTGCCGCCGATCGAGGGGCCGCGCGACGCGGGCCGGCCGCTGGTGGTGATCGACCCCGGCCATGGCGGGCATGATCCCGGCGCGCGCAACGACGCGCTGGCCATGCAGGAGAAGGATGTGACGCTTGCGATCGCGCGGGCGGTGCGCGACGAACTGCTCAAGACCGGCCGCATCCGCGTGGCGTTGACCCGCGACGACGATCGCTTCCTCATCCTGCAGGAACGCTCCGGCATCGCGCGCAAAATGGGCGCGGACCTGTTCATTTCCATCCATGCCGATGCGGCCGAGCAGCCCGATGTGCGCGGCGCGACCATCTATACGCTGTCGGACGTCGCCTCGGACCGCGAGGCGGCACGGCTCGCCGCCCGGCAGAATCGCGCCGACATCCTTCACGGGGCGGACCTGTCGGGCGAGAGCGTGGCCGTCAGCTCGATTCTCATCGACCTCGCCCAGCGCGAGACGATGGCCGCCTCAAGCCGGTTCGCCGAGCTGCTGCACCGCGAGGCGCTGCCGCATTTCCGCTTCCGCGCGCCTTATCATCGCGCGGCGTCGCTGGTCGTGCTCAAGGCCCCCGACACGCCCTCGGTGCTGCTCGAGACCGGCTATATCAGCAATGACGAGGATGCCGCATGGATGGCGACGAAGGACGGGCGCCTGCAACTGGCCAAGGGGGTTGCGGCGGCCATTTCCGTCCATTTCGCGCGGCAATCGGCCAGGCGCTGACCGGCCCGCCCGATGAGCCTTTCGATCGCACCGAGCCGGCGGGCAACGCGGCCGGAAACGGGGCCTGTGCCGCAGAGCCAGGGCATGGCCGCCGCCGCCGCGCGCCCTGGCTTGCTGGCCCGCCCGGGCCGCTCGTCGCAAAAGCGGTTCCCTCTCTCGCGCAAAATGGTCTAGTGGCGCGCTATGGATGACGCCACGAGTGACGCAACCAGCTATCGGCTCCGGCGCGACGATGGCCGACCGGAGCCGCGCAACCGGCTGACCGCCTTGTGGGCGCAGCGGCGCTGGCGCTGGGCGAGCTATGCCGCGCTCGCGCTGGTCGCGGGGCTGTCGCTGTTCTGGATATTGTTCGCGCGCGGCCTGCCGGATGCCAAGAGCCTGCTCGACTATCAGCCCCCGCTGCCCACCGTGGTGCGGGACATCAACGGTCAGCCGATGCACAGTTTCGCCCGCGAGCGGCGGGTGCAGCTGCAATATTCCGATTTCCCGCCCATGCTCGTCAACGCCTATCTGGCGGCCGAGGACAAGACCTTCTTCAGCCATCATGGCGTCGATGTGTCCGGTCTCGCCGCGGCGGTGATCGACTATACGTCCAAGCTCGGCAGCGGCCAGCGCGCGCGCGGCGGGTCCACCATCACCCAGCAGGTCGCCAAGAATCTGCTGATCGGCGATGAATATTCGCCCACCCGCAAGATCAAGGAAATGATCCTCGCCTGGCGCATCGAGAATGTGCTGAGCAAGCAGCAGATCATGGAGCTGTATCTCAACCAGATCTTCCTGGGCCGCAACGCCTATGGCGTGCAGGCGGCGGCGCGCGCCTATTTCGACAAGGATGTCGGCGACCTCACGCTGCACGAGGCGGCGTATCTGGCCATCCTGCCCAAGGGCCCGGCCAATTACCGGCCGGAAGTCCACATGGATCGCGCGCTCGACCGTCGCAACTGGGCGCTGGGCGAGATGCTCAAGAACCGCTTCATCACCCGCGACCAATATGAGGCGGCGCGGGCCGAGCCGCTCGGCACCGTCGCCCAGCGCGGCAGCAGCTATGAGCGGATCGGCGGCTATTATGTCGAGGATATCCGCCGCCGGCTGATCGCCCAATTTGGCGAGACCGCGCAGGATGGGCCGAACAGCGTCTATGCCGGCGGCCTGTGGGTCCGCTCGCCCATCTCGCCCTTCATGCAGGAGCAGGCCAGCCGCGCGCTGCGCGAGGGCCTGCTGCGCTATGATGCCGGCAAGGGCTGGTCCGGCCCCATCGCCAAGGTCGATCCGGCGCGCTGGCAGGCGGAACTGGCGGCCTCCAACCTCGGCGTCGACTATGCCGACTGGACCGTCGCGGTGGTGCTGGAGAAGACCGCAGGCAGCGCCGCCATCGGCCTGCCGGACGGGCGCACCTCCACCCTGCCGCGCAGCGCGGCCATGCTGATCGACCGGCGCACCGGCGGCATCACCTTCGATTCGCTCAAAGCCGGCGACATCATCGCGGTGAAGCCGGAGGGCAACGCCTATGCGCTGCGCAACATCCCCGGCGTCTCGGGCGGCATGATGATCGAGAGCGTCCATAGCGGCCGCGTCTACGCGATGCAGGGCGGCTTCGATTCGCGCCTTTCCGCCTATAATCGCGTGACCCAGGCGATGCGTCAGCCCGGTTCCACCATCAAGCCGTTCGTCTATGCCGCCGCGCTGGATAACGGCATGACGCCGGCCTCGATCATCATCGACGGGCCCTTCTGCGTCTATCAGGGCGGGAATCTCGGGCAGAAATGCTTCCGCAACTTCAGCGGCGGCGGCGCCGGCCCGCAGACGATGCGCTGGGGCGTCGAGCAATCGCGCAACCTGATGACGGTGCGCGCCGCCTCGCAAACCGGCATGCCGCGCGTCGTCAGCACGATCAAGGCGATGGGGATTGGCGATTACCAGCCCTATCTCGCCTTTGCGCTCGGCGCCGGCGACACCACCGTCGAGCGACTGGTCAATGCCTATGCGATGCTCGCCAACCATGGCCGGCGCCTCACCCCCAAAGTGATGGACTATGTGCAGGACCGCAACGGCCAGGTGATCTGGCCGCTCAACTGGAAGCCGTGCCAGGATTGTTCCGCCAAGGATTGGGATGGCCGGCCGATGCCGCGCTTCGCGCCGTCCGGCCAGCAGGCGATGAACCCGATGACGGCCTATCAGGTCGTCCATATCGCCGAGGGTGTCGTCCAGCGCGGCACCGCCACCCGCTTGCGCGATCTCGACCGGCCGCTGTTCGGCAAGACCGGCACGACCAACGGCCCGACCGATGTCTGGTTCGTCGGTGGTTCGCCGGATATCGTGGCGGGCGTCTATGTCGGCTATGACCAGCCACGCAATCTGGGCGGCTATGCGCAGGGCGGCACCATGGCCGCGCCGATCTGGAAATCCGCGATGGAGCCGATCCTCAAGGATATGCCCAAGACGCCATTCGTGGCGCCGGCCGGCGTGCGGATGGTGCGGATCGACCGGCGCAGCGGCAAGCGCGTCTATGGCGGCTGGCCGACCGATGACCCCAAATCCGCGATCATCTGGGAAGCCTTCAAGCCGGAAACCGAGCCGCGCATTTCCATGCGCCGGGACGAGATGGCCGAGCGCGCCGAGCAGGACAAGGCCGCCGCCGGCTCCGGCCGCCGCGATATCGCCCGTGATTTCGCCGGCGATCAGGGCGGCATCTACTGAGCGGGAGGCAGGACGACGAGGCAAGGCGACAGGGCAAGATGGGCCGCAGCCCCCGCGCCGTCCTGCCCGAATCGACGCTGAACCCTTGACGTTGCGCACGCAGCATCGCATCGCCCGGCGCTTGGCCCTATAGCGGGTCGCGACCTCTATTGACGGAGACCTCCCATGCGCGCCGAAGCGCAAGCCCATGTCGACCGCATCAAGGCAGCGCTCGACCTGCTACGCCGCTTTCTGGACTGGGACCGGGCGCTGCGGCGACTCGACGAGCTCAATGCCCGTGTCGAGGACCCGACGCTGTGGGACAATCCGAAAGCCGCGCAGGAGGTGATGCGCGAGCGCACCCGGCTGGATGACGCGATTTCCGCCACCCGCGCGATCCAGCAGGAGATGGCCGATACGGTCGAGCTGATCGAGATGGCCGATGCCGAAAGTGATGAGGCGATGGCCGATGAAGGCGTCGCCGTGCTGGCTGCGCTGGCCGAGCGCGCCGATCGTGACAAGGTCACCGCGCTGCTCTCCGGCGAGGCGGACGGCAATGATACCTATATGGAAATCCACGCCGGCGCGGGCGGCACGGAGAGCCAGGACTGGGCCGAGATGCTCCAGCGCATGTATCAGCGCTGGGCCGAAAAGCGCGGCTTCAAGGTGGAGCTGATCGAATATCAGGGCGGCGAGCAGGCCGGCATCAAATCCGCCACGCTGCTGCTCAAGGGCGAGAATGCCTATGGCTATGCCAAGACCGAGAGCGGCGTGCACCGCCTCGTGCGCATCTCGCCCTATGACAGCTCGGCGCGGCGACACACCAGCTTCTCGTCCGTCTGGGTCTATCCGGTGATCGACGACAATATCGAGATCGAGATCAGGGACAGCGACCTGCGGATCGATACCTATCGCTCGTCCGGCGCGGGCGGGCAGCACGTCAACACCACCGATTCGGCGGTGCGCATCACGCATATTCCCACCGGGATCGTCGTCGCCTCGCAGAATGACCGCTCGCAGCACAAGAACCGCGCGACCGCGATGGGCATGCTCAAGGCCCGGCTCTACGAAGCCGAGCTGCGCGAGCGCGAGGAGAAGGCCTCCGGGGAATATCAGACCAAGACCGATATTGGCTGGGGCCACCAGATCCGCTCCTATGTGCTCCAGCCCTATCAGCTGGTGAAGGATCTGCGCACCGGCGTCACCTCCACCGCGCCGGGCGACGTGCTCGATGGCGATCTCGATCCGTTCATGGCAGCCGCGCTCAGCCAGAAGGTGACCGGGGAGAAGGTTGACGTGGAGGATGTCGATTGATGCGGCGGCGCGGGATGGCAAGGCTCGCCATGGCCTTGCTCCTGCTCACGCCTGCCGGCTGCGATTCGCTCGCGCCACCGCCGGACGACCGGCCCGAGACGGCCCATGCCTTTCCGCGCGCCGATCGGCCCGTCGCGCCGATCATCTCCACCCGCTGGTCCACCGAGGAAGCCCGTGACCGGGTGAACGAGGCGGAGGATATCATGGACCGGGCCGGCATCCGCGCCGGCATGACCGTGGCCGATATCGGCGCGGGTGAGGGCTATTATACCGTCCGCCTCGCCCGCCGCGTCGGCCCGGAAGGCCGGGTTCTGGGGCAGGACATCATCGCCGAGGTCATCGACCAGCTCGGCCGCCGGGTGACGCGCGGCAATTGGGAAAATGTCAGCGTCAAGCTCGGCACGGCGGATGATCCCAAGCTGCCCGATGCCAGCTTCGACCGGGTGCTGATGGTCCATATGTATCATGAAATCACCGAGCCCTATGCCTTCCTCTGGCGGCTTTATCCGGCGCTGAAACGCGGCGGCGAGGTGATCGTCGTCGATATGGACCGCCCGACGCCCCAGCATGGCACCCCGCTCGCACTGTTACGCTGCGAGTTCGAGGCGGTCGGCTTCACCCTGATCGGAACGGAAGTCCACACCACCGCCGGTGGCTATCTCGCCCGCTTCTCGGCCAGCGGGCATCGCCCCGCACCGGACGGGATCAAGCCCTGCCGCCTGGCGCGGGGCGACCGGGATATGCCGGCAGCCTGAAGCCGGGCGCAGCGCTCGCACCGCCGCGAAGCCGGTGCGCCGGTCAACCGAGCCGCCGGCCGCTCCAGATGACGCGACCGACGATCGAGACCAGCGCCGGATCGACATTTTCCCATGTCGGATACAGCGGATTGTCGCTGCGCACGGAGAAATGCCCGCGGCCCGGCGCCAGCGCCACACGCTTGACCATCAGCACGCCATCCATCCGCAGCACATAGATGCCGTCCCGCAGCCGCACCGCGCCATCACTGCGATCGACCATGATATCGTCGCCATGGTTGAGCGTGGGTTGCATCGATTCGCCGTCGACCTGGATGATCGAGAGCATTTCGGGCCGTCCCCCCAGCGCCCGGAGCCAGCGCGCATCGAAGGCGAAGGCCCCCACGGCCGGCTCATCCTCCTGCAGCGAACCGCCCCCCGCCGAGGCCCCCAGCGCCAGCCGCGGCACCGCGACCAGCCTCTCGCCAGACCGGACGCGAGACGGTGACGATCCGCGTTGCGCGCGCCGGTCCGGCTGCCAGTCCGGCATCTCGGGCGCGCCGAGCGCCTGCTCGTCCACGCCAAAATAGCGCGCGAGCAGCCGGCGGTCGGCCTCGTCCAGCTTGCGAGGCGTGCCGCGTTTCACAAATTGCTGAACATAGGCGGGATTGCGGCCGAGCAGCTTCGAGATGGCGCCATATGTGTCGCCACGCTCCTGGATCAGCCGCTCCAGCGTCGCCCGTGCGTCGATTGACTCCATGATGGCGCAATACACGTAGGATTTTTCCTAGACAAGTAGGATTTTGCATAGAAGGATATAGGAATATTCCTATTTGCCGAGTCAGCAGCTGGAGGCTGAAGCGATCATGTCCACCCTGAGCAGCATTGAAACCTTCCTCCGCCGCACCGGCATGGCACCCACCCGGTTCGGCCGCGACGCCGTGCGCGACCCGCGCTTCGTCTTCGATCTGCGCAACGGCCGGGAGCCAGGCGCACGCACCAGACGGCGGATAGAACATTTCATGAACATTCACGACAGGGGAGTCGCAAGATGAAAAGCATGTCCAGTCCGGTCAGCCGCTACGGCCGGCTCCGTATCCGCCGGCGGGAGGCGCATGTGATCCGCCCGGCCGCGCCCCGCCCGCATCGCCGCGACTGTCAGGGGCAATTGCTGGCGCGGCTGCGGGCCATGATGGCGCCGGACGGGACGATCGAGCAGGCGACGATGCGCCCGTGGTGCAGCGCGACCTTCGTCGGCACCCAGCATCGCCTGCACCTCATGCTGGAAGGCGCGCAGGCCAGGCAGCGCGCCGACGCGCTCGCCGCCTCGCTGGGCGAGGCGGATTTCATGCTCAACGGCCATATCGTCGCGGATGTGGTGGTGGACGATATCCGCGCTGACGACAAAGGCGACACCGCGATCCTGCTGGAGGTGCTCACGATCGAGGATTGGTGACGTCGCCGGCCGACGGACCGGCAGCGCGCGATCAGCGCCGCCGGTTCGGCTGTGTCTGCTCGGCCAGCTTGCGGAGCGTCGCCAGCGCCTTGGCCAGGGCAGCTTCGACGGCCGCGACATCCATGTCGAGCTGATCCGGCACAGCCGCCACGATGGCGGGTGGGCACGGCGCGGCCACGGCGCTTGCCCGGGGCTCGGCGGGCCTGTCTGCTCCATCGCGCGACAGGCGGGCCCCGCATTCGACCGGCGCGCGCGCCGGGGACGAAGGGGCCGCAGCGCCGTGCGGCGTCATCGCGATGGCCACAGGGCGCGCTGTCGCGGCGGCCATTAATTGCGCGATCTGGGCATCGCTCATCGGCGCCGGCGAGCGCGGTGCCGCGACAGGCGCGATGATCGGCCCCGGACCATGGCCGGCATCGGCCGGCGGCAGGTCACGGCTGGCCAGCAGCGGTCGCGGCAGCGGCGCATCCGGATGACGATCGCGCCGGCGCCGGGGCAGGCGATCGGCCTCGCCGGGCTGCGCGCCCCACATCCGCGTCAAAACGGACCAGTCGAACGCCGCCGCAAACCATGAGCGCGGCGCCTGCACCGGCTCCAGCCGCACGGGCGCGTTCAACGTCATCGTCGCTCTGGCATTCATGGCGGCCTCTCCAGTTGCTGCACGCCGATTCGCTACCAGCATTTGGTAAACAGGACTGTAACGAGCCCGGGCAACCGGCCCTGCGCCGCCGTCTGTTCGCTCCATATCGGCGCGATTGACGCTGTCGCCCCGCCATGCGACGCCTGCCCCGGAGAGGAGCCCGACCGTGCCGATACCCGAAAGCCTGAGCCACGGACTGCGCCTGCCGGTGATCGGCGCACCGATGTTCATTATCTCCAATCCCGATCTGGTTATCGCCCAGTGCACGGCCGGCATCATCGGCGCCTTCCCCTCGCTCAACCCGCGCGCGCCGGCGCGACTCGACGAGTGGCTCGAGCAGATCACCCAGGCGCTGGCCGCACATGACGCCGCTCACCCGGAGCGACCCGCCGCGCCTTATGCGGTCAATCTCATCGTCCACCGCTCCAACCCCCGGCTGATGGAGGATCTGGCGATCTGCGCGCGCTTCAAGGTGCCGCTGATCATCACCTCGCTCGGCGCGAACGAGGCGGTGAACGCCGCCGTCCACCAGTGGGGCGGCCTCGTCTTTCATGACGTCATCAACCAGCGCTTCGCCCGCAAGGCGGTGGAAAAAGGCGCGGACGGCCTCATCCTCGTCGCCGCCGGCGCGGGCGGCCATGCCGGTGCGCAATCCCCCTTCGCGCTGGTCGCCGAGACGCGGGCGTGGTTCGATGGCCCCATCGCCGTCTCCGGCGCGATCGCGACCGGCGCGGGCATCCTTGCCGCGCGGGCGATGGGCGGCGATTTCGCCTATATCGGCTCGCCCTTCATCGCGACGGACGAAGCGCATGCCAGTGCGGCCTACAAGCAGGGCATCGTCGAAGGCGACGCGGCGGACATCGTCTATTCCAGCTATTTCACCGGCGTTCACGGCAATTATCTGCGCGCCTCGATCCTCGCGCAGAATCTCGATCCCGATGCGCTGCCGCAGAGCAACCCCTCCGCCATGGATTTCGCCAAAGCCACCAGCGCCAAGGCATGGCGCGACATATGGGGCGCGGGGCAAGGCATCGGCGCGGTGAGCCAGGTGGTGCCCGCCGCACGGCTGATCGCGCAGCTCGCCACCGGCTATGCCGCCGCCCGGGCCGGGCTCTGCGAGCGGGCGCGGCCGGGCGACGCGGGAGGTTCCGCGACGAAGCCCGCCATACCGAGCACCGGCGCCTAGACAGAGGCCGCAGCGGATGCCTGCCGTCGTCGCCCCCGGCGGAAGGGGGCGCGGTGGCCCGCCGGCCCTGCGCCGCCCTTACACGTCCGCCAGGCCTTGCGGTGCGCGATCCGCTTGCCCCAGCGTCACAAACTGGTCGCGCAGCCATGAGGCGGCGGGGCCCGGCGGAGTATCGCGCCGCCAGATTGCGGAGAAGCCGTAAATGCCGCCGGGATGATCCGGCATGGCCAGCCGCAGCAGCGCGCCCACCGCAAGATCGGACTGGATGAGCGGCAGCGGCATATTGCCCCAGCCAATGCCCTCGCGCAGCAGCGCATGTTTCGCGCCCAGGTCCGCCAGTCGCCATGTGTGCGGGCTGATCACGGCAAAGTCCCGCCCCTCGGTAAAGCGGGACCGATCGCTCAGCACCAGCTGGATATGCTTGCGCCCCTCGCCGGGCGGAATCACGGCCATGTGCCCCAGCGGATGGTCCGGCGCCGCCACCGGCACCATCGCCACCAGCCCGGCAGCGGTCCAGTCGAGGCCCTCCACATCGGTCACCAGCGGGCCGGAAATGCCGAGCACCGCCTTGCGGTCCACCACCATCGCCGCCACCCCGCCCAGCGCTTCCACATGCAACCGCAGCGCCACGGTCGGGAACGCCTGCTGGAAGCTGCGCAGCACCTGCCCGATCCGTTCGCCCGGCAGCATCACATCGATGGCCAGGTCCAGCTCGCTCTCCAGCCCGTCGAGCAGGCTCTTCACCGTGGCGCGCAGGCCGTCCATGTCCGCCGCCAGCGTGCGCGCCTGTGCCAGCACCGCTCGCCCGGCGGCGGTCAGCTCGGATTTGCGGGCACCCTGCCGCGCGAACAGGGCCAGGCCCAGCTGCGCCTCCAGATTGGCGATGGTGTAGCTGATGACCGAGACCGCGCGATTGAGCCGCCGTCCGGCCGCCGCAAAGCTGCCGCTCTCCACCACGGCGAGAAACACCCGCAACTGCTCGAAGGTGGGCGTGCCGGGATCTGTCATCGTTCAACTTTATAGAACATAATATTCGATATTATCCCTATATTATTGAACATTCGCAAGCCCCATATCGGCGGCAGAACGAAACGAGCGCCGATCGGCGGCCCTCGTTTCAGGAGACCGCTCATGATCGAACTGCGCCCGCTTGCCGCGCTTGGCGGCGACAATCTTGGCTGGCTGGATACGAAGCATCATTTCAGCTTCGCCGGCTATCACGACCCGCAGCGGATGCACTGGGGCAATCTGCGCGTCTGGAATGACGATGCGATCGCGCCCGGCACCGGCTTCCCGCCGCACGCCCATCGCGACATGGAAATCATCACCTATGTCCGCGAAGGGGCCATCACCCATGAGGACAGCCTCGGCAACAAGGGCCGCACCGTGGCGGGCGACGTGCAGGTCATGTCCGCCGGCACCGGCATCACCCACGCGGAATATAATCGCGAGGCCGTGACGACCCGGATCTTCCAGATCTGGATCCTGCCGACCCGCACCGGCGAAAAGCCGGACTGGGGCACGCGCAGCTTCCCCAAAGGCGAGCGCAGCGGCGCCTTCGTCACCCTCGCCTCGGGCGATGTGGGCGATGGCGATGCCCTGCCCATCCGCACCGATGCCCGTGTGCTCGGCGCCACCCTCAAGGCCGGCGAGCGCGCGACCTATGCGCTCGGCAAGGCGCGCAAGGCCTATCTGGTGCCCGCCAGCGGCGCGGTCGAGATTGACGGCGTGCGCGTGAATGCACGCGACGGCGCGGCGATCGCCCAGCTGGAGACCCTCACGGTCACCGCGCTGGAAGATAGCGAGATCATCCTCGTCGACGCCGCCTGATCCTTTGGCCCCGGAGGCGGCACCATGCCTCCGGGGCTCCCCTTCCCCCAACACCTCGTGGAGTTCCTGCCCGTGACCAAGATTCTCGTCCTTTATTATTCCGCCTACGGGCATATCGAGCAGATGGCCGAAGCCGTGGCGCAAGGCGCGCGCGCGGCCGGCGCACAGGTCGACATCCGCCGCGTGCCCGAACTGGTCCCGCAGGAAGTCGCGCGCAACAGCCAATACAAGCTGGACCAGGCCGCGCCCGTCGCCACCATCGCCGAGCTGGAGGCCTATGACGGCATCATCATCGGCACCGGCACCCGCTTTGGCCGCATGTCATCGCAAATGGCCAATTTTCTCGATCAGGCCGGGGGCCTGTGGGCGCGCGGCGCGCTGAACGGCAAGGTCGGCGCTGCCTTCACCGCCACGGCCACCCAGCATGGCGGGCAGGAGACGACACTGTTTTCGATCATCACCAACCTGCTCCATTTCGGCATGACCGTGGTCGGGCTGGACTATGGCTTTGCCGGACAGATGGGCCACGACAAGGTGCGCGGCGGCGCGCCCTATGGCGCCACGACCATCGCGGGCGGCGACGGCACCCGCCAGCCGGACGAGGACGAACTGGACGGCGCGCGCTATCTCGGCCGCCGCGTGGCGGAGACGGCGGCAAAGCTGTTCGCCTGAGCTTGGCAGGGGCGCGCCGTCAGGTTGCGCGCCCCGACCGGCCCGGCTGCCCGCCGCTGCACGGTCAGCGCTTCACCCCGGCCGCACCAGCAATTCCGCCTCGATCTCGACCGGCATATCATGCGGCAGGGCAGCCACGCCCACGGCCGTGCGCGCATGGGCGCCCACCTCGGGGCCGAACACATCCAGAATGAGGTCGGTAAAGCCGTTGAGCACCAGCGGCGTATCCGTGAAGCCCGGCGCGGCGTTGATCATGCCGTGCACCCGGCACCAGCCGGTGATCCGGTCCAGATCGCCCAGCGCCCGCTGCAAGCTGCCGAGCATCGAGAGCGCGCTCAAGCGCGCGGCCTCATATCCCTGCTCGACCGAAACCCCGCCACCCAGCTGGCCCAGCGGCCCGGCGACCGAACCATCCGCCATTTGCGGGCCATGCCCGGAGACATAAGCCCGCTCGCCGCGCAGGTTCACCCAGCGAAAGCGCAGCGTCACGCCCGCCGGCAGCGCCAGTGGCGGCGGCAGGACAAGTCCCAGCGCGGCAAGCCGCCGCTCATAGCCTGACATGGGATGCTCCTTGCGCAATGGATGGACGGGCAGGACTATCCCGCCCGCTCCCGCCAGGGTCAATGGCGCCGCCGCAGCTTGCGCACGCCGTGGACGATCATGTCCACGATGCCCCCCACCACCAGCCCGAACAGGGCGGAGAGCAGCGCGGTGATCATCCACATCAGCGCCGCGACATGGGTGATCGCCGCGCTCACCCCATGCACCGCGTCGGGCAGCACCGCCAGCGGCGTGCCCCCCAGTCCATGCAGGATAATGCCGCCGCCGACCCAGAGCATCGCCACCATGCCGATGATCGACAGGCTATCGAGGATCACCGGCATGGCGCGCACAAGCCCGCGTCCGGCGCGATAGAGGAGCGGCGAGCCGGTTTTGGCCAGGTGCAGGCCGATATCATCCAGCTTCACGATCAGTCCGACCACGCCATAGACCCCGCCGGTGACCAGCAGGCTGACGACCACCAGCACGATCGCCTGCGTCACCACCGGATGGCTCGCCACATCGGACAGCGCGATCGCCATGATCTCCGCCGACAGGATGAGGTCGGTGCGGATCGCGCCAGAGACCTTGACCTTTTCGAGCAGCGCCGGATCGCCCGTCTCGGCGGTCTCATCCGCGCCATGCCCGCCGCGGATCGTCTCCAATATCTTCTCCGCCCCCTCGAAGCAGAGAAATGTGCCGCCGATCATCAGCAGCGGCGTGATCGCCATGGGCAGGAAGGCGCTGAGCAGCAGCGCGACGGGCAGCAAGATGAGCAGCTTGTTGCGCAGCGAGCCGAGCGCGATCCGCCCGATCATCGGCAGTTCGCGCTCGGGTGAAAAGCCGGTCACATAGGTCGGCGTCACCGCCGTATCGTCGACCACCACGCCGGCCGCCTTCATGCTCGCCTTGCCGGCGGCGGCCGAGACATCATCGAGCGATGCGGCCGCGAGCCGGGCGATGGCGGCGACATCATCGAGCAGGGCAGCGATACCGGAAGCCATGGTCTGCGGTGTCCTTTCAGGGGCGCCCGCCTCCCATGCCGGAAATCCGGCGGCCCGCAAAGCGCGACCGCATCCGGTCGTGATGGCAAGGGCGGCGTCGCCTCGGCCCGGCGTCACACCCGCACGAACACCAGGTTCAGATAATCGCCCCCGCCATGTCTGTCATGTCGGCCTGCTCCCGCGCATCCGCAGAGCCGCCCTGCCGGCGCCTCAGCCGCCCGCAGCGGTCGCCTCGGCGGGCAGGCTCCAGTCGATCGCGCCGCGCCCATGGGCTTCCAGAAACGCATTGGCGCGCGAGAAATGCCCGCAGCCGAAAAAGCCATTATGGGCGGACAGCGGCGAGGGATGCGGCGCACGCAGCACCAGATGCCGCCCGCCCTGCGCAATATCCGGAATGAAGCCCGCCTTCTTCTGGGCATAGGCGCCCCAGAGCAGGAACACGACAGGCGCCTCCTGCGCGCCGACCCGCGCGATCACGGCATCGGTAAACTGCTCCCAGCCGCGCTTCGCATGCGCCCCGGCCTGCCCCATTTCGACCGTCAGCACGCTGTTGAGCAACAGCACGCCCTGCCGCGCCCAATGGGCCAGATGGCCATGGCTCGGGCGCGGCAGGCCAAGATCGCCGTGCAGTTCCTTGAAGATGTTGACGAGGCTCGGCGGCGGCCGCACCCCCGGCGGCACGGAAAAGCACAGGCCATGCGCCTGCCCTTCGCCATGATAGGGGTCCTGCCCGAGCATCACCACCCGCACCGCCGGCAGCGGCGTCAGCGCCAGCGCGTTGAACCAGTCCGCCCCGCGCGGAAAGATGCGCGCGCCGGCCTCCTTGCGCGCCACGAGAAAGCGCTTGAGGTCGGCCATATAGGGCGCCGCGAAATCATCGGCGAGGGCATCGCGCCAGCTCGCGTCGAGGCCGGCAGGAACAGTCGGAGGATCGGCAGTGTGGGCCATGGCCGTGGCCTATCGCGCCAGCCTTCCGCTGCCAAGGCGCAAGTGCGTGCCCGGTCCGGTAACGCGGCCACCGACACCCCCGCCAGCGCGATCCCGCGACCGGCGACCATGCCGGCCACGCCCGGCGTCGGGCTCAACCGGCGCGCGCGGCCGATCAGCCGATCTGGTTCCACGCCTCGGCGATATCGGCGATGAACAGACGGGCCTGCTCCATCGGTTCGGCGCGGTTGAGGGCTGTTGCCTCCAGCACCCGCTTGCGCGTCTCGCGGTAGATGACGGCAAGGTTGATCGCGATCTCGCCGCCCCGCTCGAAATCGAGACTGCTCTCCAGCGCGTGGAGGATGGCAAGCGCGCGGGTCTGCCGGTCACGGCACTGGTGGCCATCCCCTCCGCGCAGCGCCAGTGCGGCGGCATCAAGCGAGAAGAGCAGCTCGTCGAACAGCATGCGCACCAGCTGATGCGGGCTCGCGCCTTCCGCGCGGCTGCCGGTATCGATCGCCACATATTGCCGCAGCGCCTTGGCGGGATGCTGACCCATATACATTTATCATGCCCTCTTTCTTGTCACATATGCCGCGCGGGCGCGGTGGCTCCGGATCATTCGCAGACCGGTCAGTCCTTGCCGCCGTTCCAGACCTTGATCTGCTGCTCCAGATAGGATTGCGTCGCCTTGAACTGGACCAGCCGGGCCTGCATCGCGGCGTAGGTCTTGGTCAGCTGCGCCGCATAATCGTCGCGCTGCCGGTCAAGCGCCTCCAGCTGCTTGGCGAGGCTCGTCTTCAGCTTCTCATAGCTTGCCTGCGAACTGGCCAGCGCGCCGTCCGTGCGATTGAGATAGTCCGTCACATTCTTGAGCGCGCCCGCGATGCCCGGATGGCCGGCATCCTTCACCGACGGGTTGAGCATCTGCGTCACCGCCTCGGGGTCGGCGGCCAGCGCGGCATCAAGCCGGGCACTGTCGAGGCTGAGCGTGCCGTCGCGCTCGGTGCGCACGCCGATATCCGCCAGCGTCTTATATGGCCCCGTGGCCGACAGCGGCGCCGAGACCAGGGTGGCGAGGCGCTGGGCCATCTCGCGCATGCCGGCATCGGAGGCCAGCAGCCCGCTCGCGCCGTCCGCGGTGGTCATCGAGCCGTTGAGCGCTTTCTTGAGTTCATTATAGGCGCTGACAAACTCCCGGACGAGGTCGCCCATCGTCGCGGCCGGCTGGTCGGTGGCGAGGGTGACGGTCGTGCCCGGGGCGGCCTTGTTGAGGTCGATGCGCACGAAGGGAATCGCGGTGGTGATCTCGTTGGCGCCATATTCCATGTCGACATTGTCGATGCGGATCAGCGCATTCTGCGCTGTCTGGCTGCGCGCGAGCCCGCCCGCCGCGCCATCCCAGCTGAAACGCTGCAAATCGGCATCGGCGTCGCCATTGGCGGTGAGCGTGAAGGCCTGGTCGACCCCCGTCGCGCCCTTCAGCACCAGCCGGGCGCCGGCCTGGTCGGTCACGATCGCGGCCGTCACGCCCGTGTTGGCCGCATTGATCGCGCCGGCGAGGTCGGCCAGCGTATTCTGCGGCGCGGTGAGCGCGATCGCCGTGCTTTTTGACCCGATGGTGAGGGTGAGGCTGCCGGTGCCGGCCACATCCGTCGCCGCGCCGAGCGGGGCCGATTGCAGCACCTGCCCTCTGGCGAGCTGGAGCACCTCGATCTGCGCGGGCAGGCCCTTGGGCACACCGCCCTTGATCAGGCTGACCGACGCGATGGAGGGATCGTTGGAAACCGGCTGACCGCTATAGCTGCTGCTCTGGAGCAGCTCGCTGAGTGCGGTGGAAAATGTGTTGAGCGCGCTTTTGGCCGAGGCCAGCGCCGAAATCCGGGCATTGTTGGTGTTCAGACGATCGCTGACCACGCTCTGCTTGGGCTGATAGGCCGCGTTTACAAGGTCCGCGACGAGCTGGGTGGTGTTGATCCCCGAGCCGATGCCCAATGCGCCTGCAATATCGATTGCCATGCCTGTTGTCCCTTCAGTCAGCGCTTATAACGGCGCGATGCGCAGGGAGTTTAGGATGCGCGGGCGGAAAATCCGGCCGGAGTGACCGCGACGTCGCGCCTCACCGGGTCGCCCCATCCCCGACGATATCGGACGCGAGGATGGCGGGCGCCAGGATCGCCGGCGCGTTCGCCTGCGCCGCGCGGGCGTGGGCGGAGTGCTGCGCGACCGACTGGGCGACCTGCGCCACGAAGGCGAGCATCTGCGGGTCGGTCGGGGGCATCGGCAGCACGATGATCGGCTGGGGCATCAGCCCCAACAGCGCCTCATCGGCCTGCCCCACCTGCGCGTCTGCCGGCCGGCGGCGCGGCTGGAGCTCGGCCAGCACATTGGCGATATCCGCGCGCAGCTGCGCATAGGTCGCCGATATGGCGGATCGCTCGGCCGCTTGCGGATCGCTGTGCACGTCGCCCCGCGCCTGCATCTGCGGCGCACTGGCGCCCGACGCGGCCTGGACGATGCGGCGGGGCTCCGCAACGCGGCTCACCGCAGGCACCGACTCGGTCCGAGGCAGAAATTCGTTCATGACGCACCATCCTGATAACGTCCCCTGAACAAAGAACGGACGAGCGCGGCTAAGCTTTAATTCACGATATTCCGGCCATCGGCGTCAAACTGCATCGCCTCGGGCAGGTCGATATGCGGACGGTCCATCTCGCTCGCCATGCGGTTCTCGATGCGGAAGACGAAGGCGAGCACCGTCGCCACCGCCATGAACAGCCGCTCGTCAATCTCCTGCCCCGCGCGCGAGGTGAAATAGATGGCGCGGGCCAGCGCGGGATATTGCAGCACCGGCAGGCCCTTGTCATGGGCCAGCGCCCGCATCGCGGCGGCCATCTCGTCCGCGCCGCGCGCCAGCACGACCGGCGCCAGATCGCGCCCCGGCTTGTAGCGCAGCGCCACGGCAAAATGCGTGGGGTTGGTGAGGATGACCGACGCGTCTTCCACCGCCTGGCGCACCGATCCGTGCAGCGTCTCATATTGCCGGCGCCGCACCGCGGCCTTGAGTTCGGGGGAGCCCTCGCTCTCCTTATGCTCTTCCTTGATCTCCTGCTTGGTCATGTTGAGGCGGCGGCTGCGCTGGAACATCTGCGCGGGCACATCGAGCCCGGCGATGATGAACAGCGAGCCGGCCAGCGCCAGCGCGACGAGAAGGAAGATGCCGCCGAGCGCGCTGCTCGCCGGGTCCACGCCCATCTTCGCCATGGCGCGGATATCGTCCTGATGCGCCACCAGCAGAGAGAAGCCGATCGAGCCGAGCAGCAGGATCTTGGCGAGCGATTTCACCAGCTCGATCAGCCCCTGCATGCCGAAGATGCGCTTGATGCCGGTGAGCGGATTGAGCTTGGAAGGCTTGGGCTGAAACGCTTCCGGCCGGAAGCCGAGCGAGCCCAGCAGCGCCGGCGCGGCGATGGCGGCGGCCAGCGTGGCAAGCAGCACCCCGCCCAGCGGCAGCGCGATGGTGCCGAGCAGATGGATCGCCCGCTCATCCGGCGCGAACCCCACAATATCCGCATTGTCGAAGCGCAGCCCCTGCGCCAGCATCTCGCGGATCGCGCCGATCAGCGCCGGACCGGCCATGGCCAGCCAGCCGATCCCCGCCATCACCACCATCGCGGTGGAGAGTTCGCGTGACTGGAGGATATCGCCTTTTTTCGACGCATCGGCGAGGCGCTTGGCGGTTGGTTTCTCGGTCTTTTCGCCGCCGCCGGGGCTGTCCTGCGCCATCGCTCAGCCGCCCGCCAGCCGCTGCGCCAGCTCAAGGCTGGCGCGCAGCGAATCCTCGATTGCCTCGCCCATCACCGGCGCGCCGATGGCGAGCAGCACGAGCCCCGCGAGCAGGGCCGCCGGCATACCCACCGCGAACAGGTTGAGCGCGGGCGCGGTGCGCGCCAGCATCGCCATGACGAGCTGGACGAGGATGAGCGTGAAGGTGACCGGCAGTGCGATGGTCGCCCCCGCTGAAAACATCGCGCTGCCAAAGGCGGCGATGCTCTCGAACGCGCCCGCCGGCATCAGCCCGCCGCCGGGCGGCAGCGCGGTATAGCTGTCGACCACGAAGCGGATGAGCATCAGATGCCCGTCCATGATCAGCAGCAGAAAGGTGGCGACCAGCGAGAGAAAGCGGCCGACCACCGGGGTCGAGTTGCCGGTCAGCGGATCGACCATGGAGGAGAAGCCCAGCCCCATCGCATTGGCGATCGTCTCGCCCGCGATGAAGGCGGCCGCATAGCCGATCTGGAGCGCGAAGCCGAGCGCGAGGCCGGCGATCACCTCGCCCGCCACCATCGCGATCCCGGCCACGCTGGCAAGACCACCCTGTGGCAGCGCGAAGGAGACGCTGTTCATGGCGGCCACCCCGATCGCCAGCGCAAGGATGAGGCGCAATTGCAGCGGCACGGCGGCCGCGCCCAGGATCGGCGCCGCCATCAGCGCCGCGCCGGGGCGGATCATCGCCAGCAGCCAGAGCCAGAGTTGCGCCTCGACCCCGGCAAAGCCCGGCGCGATCAAGCCAGTATCTCCGGGATGCGTTCAAAGATTTCCCGCGTGAAATCGGCGATCAGCATGAGGATGGAGGCGCCGAACAGCGCCAGCATCATGGCGACGATGATGAGCTTGGGCACGAAGGACAGCGTCGATTCGTTGATCGACGTCGCCGCCTGGATCATCCCGATGATCAGCCCGCAGACCAGCGCCGGCAGCAGGATCGGCGCGGTCGCGAGCGCCGCCACCCACAGCGCCTGCTGGGCAATGCCGATGAAGAAGGACGCATTGTCCATCGCTCAGCGCATGCTTTCGGGATCGCGGATCATGTCGCGAACGATCCGGCCAGCGAGCCCATGGTCAGCGCCCAGCCATCAACCAGCACGAAGAGCAGCAGCTTGAACGGCATCGAGATGATCGTCGGCGAGAGCATCATCATGCCCAGCGCCATCAGCGTCGAGGCGACGACAAGGTCAATGATGAGGAACGGCAGGAAGATCATGAAGCCGATCTGGAACGCGGTCTTGAGTTCGCTGGTCACGAAAGCGGGCAGCAGGATGGAGAAGGGGATTTCGTCCATCGAGGCGAAGGGCGGCGCCTTGGCCAGCCCCTGAAACAGCGCCAGATCATTCTGCCGGGTCTGCTTGGCCATGAAGCCGTGCAGCACCTTGGCGGAGCGGCCGACCGCCTCCTCGATGCTGATCTGGCCCGCGCCATAAGGCGTATAGGCCGTCGCGGTGATCTGGTCGATCGCCGGGCGCATCACGAACATGGAGAGAAACAGGGCGAGGCCGACCAGCACCTGATTGGGCGGCGTCTGCGCCAGCCCCAGCGCCTGCCGCAGCAGCGACAGCACGATGATGATGCGGGTAAAGCTCGTCATCATGAGCACCAGCGACGGCAGAACCGTTAGCAAACTCATCAATACGAGGATCTGGAGCGAGAGCGACAGCGGCCGGCCCTCGCCGGAGACCTCGTCCAATGCCTTGGTCAATGCACCCGAAGCGTCCGCTCCGGCCGGCGCGACCGGTCCCGTCGCCACCGCCGGCGAGGCGGCCTGCGCATGCACCGGGCCGGCGAGCAACAGCCCGCTCAATCCCAGCAGCAGCGCAAGCCAGAGCGGCCGCAGCCTGTCAGCCATTGCGCGGATCGCTTTCCGCGATCTTCTCGATTTTCGAGCGGGTGACGGCAAGCAGCAGCCGCTGCCCTTCAAACTCGACCACGGCCAGCTTGCCGAATGTGCCCAGCGGCATCGCTTCCAGCAATTTCACGCGGCGGTCCGCCTGCGCGCCCAGCAGGCCGGGCTGATATTTGCGCCACAGCCAGAGTGCGCCCCAGGCCATGGCGCCGACCAGCGGCAGCAGGATGACAAGCTTGAGGAAATACCAGCCAAGCGCACTCATGTCCGGCGCTCGATCCCCATGAGGCTGGCCTGCGTCGCGGCGATCTCCGCCACGCGCACGCCATAGCGGCCGTTCACCGTCACCACCTCGCCGCGCGCGACGAGCGTGCCGTTGACCATGATGTCGAGCAGGTCGTCGGCCTGCCGGTCGAGCTGGACGACGCTGCCCTCGCCCAGATTCATGATGTCGGCCAGCCGCAATTGCGTCGCGCCCACCTCGACGGACATGCGCACCGGAATATCCGCCAGCAGCCGCATGTTGCGGGCAAGCCCCGCCTCGCTCTGGCCCTCGGCCGCCAGCTTGGGTGCATCGCTCATATCGCTCATCATGTGTCCCCGTGGCCCTCAGGCCAGTTTTTCGATCATAAAAGCCACGCTGCCATCCTGCTCGCCCACCGTGCCATGCGCGAAGATGCGCTCGCCGATGAGCAGCGGCAGGTGCCGCGCAATCTGGATGGGAATGACGTCGCCAGGCTGCAGCGCCACCAGTTCCGACATTTTGAGATTGGGCCGGGCCAGCACGGTGCGCGCGGGCAGCCGCACATCATCGAGCCGCGCGGCGAGGTCCGCCTGCCAGACCGGGTCGGCCGGCAGCAGCTCGGCCTGATAGCCCGCGCCATGCTCCCCGGCGGCATCCAGCCCCGCAAAGCCGGCCTTGGGGTAAACGATCTCGATGAAGCGCGAGCCCTTCTCGCCCAGATTGATATCGAACCCCTGCACGACCACCTCGGCCTCGCCGGCCATGATCTCGGCCTGGCCGACATTGCTCTCGCGGCCGAGCAGCACCGGTTCGATCGGGGCAATCTCCGCCCAGCATTCCGCCAGCGCCGTGACGAGCTGCTCGGTCAGCCGGGCGACGAGGCGGTTCTCCGTCGGCGTGAATTCGCGCCGCGCGGGAGCGAGGCGAGAGCCGTGGCCGCCATAAAAGCGATCGACCAGCAGCGAGACCAGCGCGGCATCGATACGCAGCACGACCGTGCCCTTGATCGGATGCAGGCGGTAAAGCGACAGGCTCACAAAGGCGGGGACGCTGGCATCCCACATCAGGAACATCGTGTCGTCGAGCGGCCGCGCGGTGACCACCGGCCGGGTGCCGCAATAGGGCTCGATGATGGCGCGCAACCGCCGGGCCAGCCGGTCGCCCAGCTTTTCCAGCCCGCCAAGTGGCGCAACCGGCGTGCCAGCGCTGCGCCCGAAGGCATAGGATTGCACGTCACTCATCATGTCAGTCCCCATCCGATCCCCCGTCGGACCCGGCGCTATTGAATAACGAAATTGGTAAAATAAACGTTATCAACCCCGCCAAAGCCGGTTTTCTGTTTGAGCGTATCGTTAATGACGTGGACCAGTTTGGCCTGCAGTTCTTCCTTGCCCTTCGGCTCGGAAAGCGCGAGTTCCTGCTCCTGCGCCATCATCATGAGCACGGCCGAGCGGATCGCCGTCTCATGCGTCTGCACCGCCTCAATGACGCGATTGTCATAATAGGTCGCCACCGCGAGCGACACCTGCACAAAGGCGTCGCTATCCGTCAGATTGGAAGTGAACGGCGCGGGAATCTGGAAATAGGTGGCCTGATAAGCGGCCGGATTGCGCGGCGCGGGCAGGTCAATGCCCTTGCCGGCCGGCATCACGCCCTTGCCGCCCTTGGCCTTCGCGATCCAGCCACTGGCGATTTCCTCGGGGCTTTCGCCCTTGAGCACCAGTTGCGGCTGGTTGGGGTCTTGCTGCGGCCCCTCCGTCTTGTTCATGCTGCCGGCGGCATAGAAGCCCGCCGCTGCGCCGCCGCCGCCGAGCAGAGCCAAGCCGCCGAGCAGCACGATCAGCTTTTTCTTGCCGCTGCGCTTCTTCGGCGCGCCTTCGGCCTGCGGTGTATCGCTCATCAATCTGCTCCCTTAAGCGAATCGCACATGGCCGTCCGCGGCCCAGCGGGCAGCGCGGGCCGGCGATGCGTCGCCCTGTTCATCCTGTTCGTCACGAAAGGATCGACCGATCCAGTCGTCCTGTGTCTGTCCGGTGCCGGCCCTCGCCTGATGCTGCCCCTGTGCCTGGCCTTGCCCCCCGGTGCCTTGCCCCGCTGTCTGCTGCTGGGCCTGGCCTGCCGTGTCGCTGCCCGGCCGCTGGCCGCCGCCTTCGCGCGTCGACTCGTGCGGCAAGGCCGATTTCTCGATGGTGACGCTGCCCAGATTGAGCGCCACCAGACGCGCATCGGCCTGCAATGCGGCGCGGCCTTCGCCCAGCCGCCGCGCGGCCTCGTCCGTCTCGGCGACGAACCGCACGCTGGTCGCCTCCAGCCCCTGCCACAGATCGACCTGCAAGCGGCCAAGATGCGGCGGATTAAGGGTGAAGCGGCTATGGCCGCCGCCTTCCGCCAGCGCCGTGATCTCGCGCGCCATGCGGTCGATCCACTGCCCCGAAACCCCCATATCGATCACCTGATCGCCCAATTGCTGAGCGGTCGACGGGCCACTCACCGTCGCGGCCACCCCGACCGCCAGCGCGGACTGCACCACCGGCGGCAGGGACTCGACGATCATGCGCAGCGGCATCGCGCTGCCGGCCGCCCCGGAGCCTGATGTCGCCAAAGGGCCGACCGCTGACACCTCGTTGCGACGGCTGTCGGCCAACCCGGTCGACGTCGACGCGCGTTGCCCCGCCCCATCATCCGTCCCGCCTTTCGGCTTGCCGTCCGCCACGATCTCGCCGGGCATGACGGGCGGGGTGAAAAACTTCCCATGGCCACGGGGCCGCGCCTCGCCGGCCATGGCGACCTGCGGCTCCATGACGATCGGCGCCGGTCTGCCAGAAGATGGCGCCGCCTCCGTCCCATCTGCGGGGCGGGACTGCGACGCGGCCACGCCGACCTGCTGCCCCGCCACGGGCGCGGCCATGATCGCCGCATCCGCCTGCGCCGTCGTGACGGTCCGGGCGGGCTGGGCAGCCTGCGTGGCCGGGCCATCGGCCTGCATCCGCCCGTTGTCGGCGGCCAGTGACGAGGCGGCCAGCGCATCCACCAAGGTCTCGCCGGTGGCCTCGCTCGGGTCATCCCCCGCCAACGCCATGCTGGCATCATCCTCCTCGTGCGCCCTGTCGGGCGTCGTGGCGATCGTGGGACCGGCCGGCCCCGCCGCAGGCGCCCCGGCGTCTGGCGCCGGCCCATGGACAGCCATGGCCACAGCCTTGTGCAACGTCGCGCGCCCATCGGCCAATGGCGTCCATGACGTCACCTTGCCGTGATTCGGCAGCACCGCGCCCGGCGCATCGCCCGGCGCATCGGCCGTTGCAACGGCGTCCGCCGGGGCGATCGCCGCATCCGGCCCCGCCACATCGGGTTCGAGGCCCGGCATCCCCCCCGCTTGCGGCGTGGCCGGTGTCGTTCGCGCGACCAGTTGCACCAGCGCGGCAAAGGCCCCACCCGGCACGGTGGTGATGCCCGCCTCCCCGGCGGCAGTCCCGCCCGGATGCTGGGCGCTGTCGACGTTCTTGCCTGTGATGCGGCCCATCATCGCCGTCAGGTTGATCATCCGTCCGTCCCCCTGCTTTGCATGCGCCGATAGCGCGGCAGCGCCGCCAGCCGGGCTTCACGCTGCGCCTCACGCGCGGCCTGAGCCTTGTCCTTCAAGCGTTCGGCAATCTCGCGTTCGCGGTCGGCGTGGATGCGCTCGACATCGCGCTGGTCCGCCCGCCTCTCGGCGTCGTAAAGCGCGCCATCGAGCTGCCGCCCGGCGCGCTCCAGCCGCGTGGCAAGCTCCCGTCGCGCCGCCAGCAGCGCGCCATGGCCAATATCTGCGCCCTGGAATAATTCCTCGCGCACGCGGGCGACGCGGGTCGCATTATCCGCAATCTGGCTGACTTCATCACGCGCATGCATCAGGGCGGCCGCCGCCTGACTATGCTGGACATGGCGCACCCGCGCCAGCCGCTTGCGGGAAGTGATCAGCCGGCTCATGCGCCAAACGCCCCGGTCAGCGCCGCAATGCTGGTATCGGCATCGATGGTCGAGCGGCTGTTCTGGCGCAGGAAGTCGAGCAATTGCTGACGGCGCTCGACCGCCTCGTCGATCGTGGCGTCATTGCCCGGCCGATAGGCGCCCATCAGGATGAGGTCGCGATTTTCCTCATAGGCGGACCACAGGCGGCGATAATTGGCGGCGGCCGCCAGATGCGCATCGGAGACGATGTCCGCCATCACCCGCGAAAGCGAGCGGCCGACATCGATCGCCGGGAAAATCCCCTGCTCGGAGAGCTGGCGCGAGAGCACGATATGCCCGTCAACAATGGCGCGGGCGGTGTCGACAATCGGGTCGTCATTATCGTCGCCATCGGCGAGCACCGTGTAGATCGCCGTGATCGACCCGCCCGAGCGGCAATCCACCCCGGCGCGCTCGACCAGGCGCGGGATGAAGGCGAGGGCGGAGGGCGGATAGCCCTTCATCGCCGGCGGCTCCCCGAGCGACAGGCCGATTTCGCGCTGGGCATGGGCGCAGCGCGTCAGGCTGTCGATGAGCAGCAGCACCTGCTTGCCGCGCGCCCGGAAATATTCGGCAATGGCCGTCGCGCGGGCGGCGGCGCGCAGGCGCAGCACCGGCGGATGATCCGCCGGCACCGCGACGACGACGCTCTTGTGCATCTGCCCGGCAAGCTTGGTTTCGAGAAAATCGCTGACCTCGCGGCCACGCTCGCCGATCAGGCCGACGATGATCACGTCCGCCTCGGTGCCCGCGATCATCTGCCCCATCAGCACGGACTTGCCGACGCCCGAGCCCGCCATGATCGCGACGCGCTGGCCGCGCCCGGCCGTGAGCAGCGCATTGATCGCGCGCACGCCGACATCGAAGCGGCGCAGCACCCGGCCGCGATCCAGCACATTCCCCTTGATGCCACTCAGCGGCCATTGCCCATTGGCGAGCACCGGCCCCTTGCGGTCGAGCGGCTGGCCCATCGCGTCGACCACCCGGCCGATCAGCCCGTCCCCGACCTGCACCATATTGGCGGCGCTGTCCGGCTCGACCCGCGCGCCATTTTCCAGCGGCGCGTCCTGATCGAGCGGCACCAGCACCGCGCGACTGCCGCGAAAGCCCACCACTTCCGCGCGAATATGCTGCCCGTCCGACGTGCGGACCCGCGCGCCCGCGCCCATCGGGCGGGAAAAGCCGGTGACTTCCAGCATCCCGCCATCATGGCCGACCAGCCGGCCGACTTGGCGCGGTGCCTGACTGGTCACCTGCATATGGTCCAGCAGCCGGGCGGCCTGCGCGAGCGGGGCCTGCCTCACAGCCGACCCTCCATATCATCCATCAGCGTGCGCAGCCGATCGAGCCGCACATCCGGCCCGTCCTCGACCCAGCCTTCGGCCGTGGCGAGCCGCACCGAGCCGCGCCGCAAATCCGGGTTGGCGGCCAGCGTCACCGCCATCTGCTCCATCTCCAGCAGCGGCAGATCCTGCGGGTTCACCTCCAGCACGGCGCGCGTCTCGTCCCCGTCGATACAGGCGGCGACCGCATCGCAGCGCGCCTTGAGGATATCCGGGTCAATCGGCGCCTCGCCGATGATCTGGCCGACCAGCCGGATCACCGCCTCCGAGAGCAGCCGCGCCAGTTCGCCTTCGCCGGCCTGCGCCAGCTGGGCCATGGCAGCGGCCAGTTCGGCGCGCACATCATTGTCCCGTTCAGCCGCTTCGCGCGCCAGCCGATCCCCTTCCTGAAAGCCTTGCAGAAACGCCTCTTGCGCGGCCTGCTCGATGGGATCGATCGGCTCGGGCGTGTCCGGCTCATGGGTTGGTTCGGCCGGGTGGGTGACATTCCACGCCCGGCTCGCCTGCTCCGTGGCATAAAGACTGCGGAAGCCCGCACCATTGCGGCCGACGCTGCCAAAGGCGCCCCAGCCTTCCAGCGCCGTCGCGTCCGCCATGACGTCGCCGGGCCAGACCTTAGACATAATCGTCGCCCTTCCCACCCAGCATGATGGTGCCTTCCTCGCCCATGCGGCGGGCCTCGGCGATCACTTCCTTCTGCGCCTCCAGCACTTCGGCGAGGCGCAGCGGTCCGCGCTCGTCCATCTCGTCCTGAATGCTCTGCGCCGCGCGCTGCGACATGCTGCCCAGGATGCTCGTGCGCAGCTCGTCGCTCGCTCCCTTCAGCGCCACGACCAGCACCGCGCTGTCCACGGCGCGCATGAGCGTGCCCATATCCTTGCCGGAAAGCGCCAGCAGATTCTCGAAGATGAACATCTCGTCTTCAATGGATTGCGCCACCGCGCGATCACGCTTGGTCAGCGCCTTGATGATCCGCTGTTCATGATCCTTGCGGATATTGTTCATGATCGCGGCGGCCTCGCTCGCCCCGCCGCGCTTGGTCGTCGGACCGCCGCCCCGCGCCTGCGGTGGGCGGCTCTGCAACAGCTGCTCCAGATCGTCGATCGCCTCGGCACTCACCGCCCCCAGCGTGGCGACGCGGTAGACCACATCGTCCTGCAACTCGGGGGGCAGCATCTGCAGCACCGCTGCCGCCGCCGCCGGATCGAGATGCGCCAGCACGATCGCCATGATCTGCGGATGCTCCAGCTCGATAATCGAGACGATCTCGCCCGGTTCCATCCATTTGAGCATGGCGAGCTTGTTGGAGCGCGTGGGCGGCGTGATCTTGGCGAGGATCGTGTCGGCGCGATCAGACCCCAGCGCCTTGTGCATCGCGCCCCGGATATGCTGGCTCGCGCCATAGCCCACGGTGGTACGGCTCTTCGCCTTGGTGACGAACTGGTCAAGCGCGTGATTGACCTCGGCCACCTCGACATCGGCCACGTCATACATCGCATAGCCGAGCTGACGGACCTCGTCCGGTTCGAGGCGGGAGAGGATCTGCGCCGCCTCATCCTCGTCGAACAGCATCAGCAGCACGGCGGCCGCGGCGCTGCCGGTCAGTGGCTTGTCGAGCGCAAGGTCAGCCATCGGCCTTCACTCCATCCTTGAGGAGATCGCGCACGACCAGCGCGGCGCGGTCCGGGTCCTGCTTCACGAAATTGCGGATGAGCGTCGCGCGGTCGCTATAGTCCGGCGTGGCGCTGATCATGTCGATGGTCACCGGCCGGCCCGGATCATGGGTGGCAGCGCGGCCCAGCTCGGTCTTGATCTCCTCGCCCAGTTGCCGGCTCTGCTCCGGATCGAGCCCGGCCGCGCCCTTGGCGGCCGACCAGCGCTTGAGCAGCGGCCGGCCGATGCCGAGCAGCAGGATCAACGCCACCAGCACGGCGGAGAGGTTGCGGGCGAGCATGCCCACCCAGCTCTTCTCATACCATGGCGCCACGGTCTCGCTCTCGGCCATCTGCACGAACTTGCGCGAGGAGAGCGCCACCACGTCGCCACGCGCCTGATCGAAGCCGATCGCGCCTTTCACCAGCGCCTCCAGCGCGGCGATTTCCTGTGCCGAGCGGGGCTTGCCATCCGCGCCCTCATCCAGCGCGACGGCGATGGAGAGACGCTGAACCGTGCCCACGGCATCGCGCGTCACGGAGACTTCGCGGCCCAGTTCAAAGCTGCGGTTGAAGGTTTCCGCCGTCTTGAAGGGCGGCATCGCCGGCTCCGCCGTGGCCGCGCCCGCCTGCGCCGCGGCATCCAGCGTCGGCGGCGGGCCGCCGGGCGCAGCCGGGTTGACCGGCGGATTGGGCTGCAGCGCGCCGGGGATGCCCCCGGCCGTCGCGCCGGCCTCGCCCTGCGCATCGCTGTTCCAGCTGCCGGTTTCCACGCGCAGCCGCGCTTCATCCTGCGGGTAGGTTTCGCGCGTGGCCTGCCGCTCGGCGAAATTCACCTCGGCATGCACTTCCGTCGAGAATTTGCCGACGCCAACGATCGGCGTCAGCAGCGCCGTCACGGCTTGCCGGTAACGCTCCTCGATCCGCGCCTGAATCTGGATCTGCCGGTCGGTTTCCGCGCCCGCGCCGGTGGTCTGGCTGAGCAACCGGCCATTCTGGTCGACCACCGAAACCGCTTCGGGCGCCATGTCCGCCACCGATGAGGCGACGAGATGGACGATGGCCTCGACCTGCCCCTCGGTGAGCGCGCGGCCATTGACGAGTTGCAGCATCACCGATGCGGTCGGGCGGCTGCGCTCACGCAGAAAGAGACTGGGTGGCTCGACAGCCAGATGCACGCGCGCCCTGGTGACCGCATCGATCGCCTCGATGGTGCGGGCCAGGTCCATCTCGCGCGCCGTGCGCAGCTTCTCGCCTTCGACTGCGCGGCTGGCGCCCATCGGCATGGCGCTGAGCAGCGTATCGCCATCCGGCGCGCTTTTGGGCAGGCCCTCGGCGGCCAGCTTCATCTTCGCCTTGAAATAATCATCTTCGGCAACGGTGATCGCGCCGCTCGTCCGGTCGAACCCATAAGCGATGCTGCTCTTGGTCAGCACATCGGCCACCGCGGCCTGATCGGCCTCCGGCAGCCCCCGGAACAGATCGCGCTGCGGCGGTTCGCGCAGGGCGAACCACGCCAGCCCGGCCAGCGCGACAAGGGCCAGCAGCCCGATCATCGGCAAGCTGCGCTGCACGGCGGGCTGGGACAGCAAGCCGGTCATTTTCAGGCGCATCCCGTCCGCGCCACCGCCCGGCAAGCGGCCGGCCAGCGCAGGGAGCCCCGGTTGGGCGACGCTCTGGCCGCCCGTCGTCATGATGGTCGCATCGCTCATTTCATTACACCGGCATGCTCATGATGTCCTTGTAGGCGGACAGCAGTTTGTTGCGGACTTGCAGGGTCGTCTCGAAGCCGATCGACGCCTGCTGCTTGGCCATCATGACGGCGGCAATGTCGGTCGTCTCACCACGTTCGAATGCCGCGGCCGCCTCACTGGCGTTGGTCTGGAGGCCACTGACTTCGTTGATCGCGCTCTTGAACGCACTGGTGAAATCGGCGCCACCGGCCTTGCCGGTCGCGTCCGGCGCACCGGGTGCACCGGCGCCGGACACATCCTTGAGCGCAGCGTTGCGCTGGAGAATGCTCTGGCGCAGCGCCATCACGCTATCGACGGAAAGGCCTGTCATCGGCGTGTCTCCCCTCAGATGGCCATCGCCAGGTCACGCATCTCGGCCATGCGATAGCGCAGCGTGCGCTCGGAAATGCCAAGCAGCCGGGCGGCATGGGCACGATGCCCGCCGGTGTCGCGCAGCGCCGCACGGATCGCATCCATGGCCGAGGCCCGCGCGACGTCATGCAGCCGCGCCGGCGCGGGACTGCGCCGCACGGGCGCTTCCAGCGGGATCGCGCGGCCGGCGATATCCAGATCACTCGCCTCGATCCGCTCGCCCTCGCGCAGCACGATGGCGCGCTGGAGGACATTGCCCAGTTCGCGGGCATTGCCCGGCCAGCCATGGTCGGCGAGGCGGTCCATGGCGGTCGGCGTCGGCCATGCAAAACGGCCGGCCGGCATCGGCTGGGCCTGATGGCGGAGCAGGAAGGCCGCCGCGATCGCGGCGATGTCGCCCGCGCGCTCGCAGAGCGGCTGGAGATGCAGCGGCATGACATTGAGCCGCCAGTAGAGATCGGCGCGGAACCGGCCTTCCTCCGCCTCGCTCGCCAGATCGCGATTGCCCGCCGCGATCACGCGCACATCGACCGCGACCGGATGGGTCGCGCCCACCGGCAGCACTTCGCCCTCCTGCAATGCCCGCAGCAGCTTGGCCTGCAGCGCGAGCGGCAGGTCGCCAATCTCGTCGAGAAACAATGTGCCGCCATTGGCCGCGAGAAACAGCCCGTCCGACGAAGCCGCCGCGCCGGTGAAGCTGCCCTTGCGGTGGCCGAAGAGCATGGCCTCCATCATGGTTTCGGGCAGCGCGGCGCAGTTGACCGCGATGAAATCCTTGTCGGCCCGCGGCGAATGATGGTGCAGGAAGCGCGCAATGCCTTCCTTGCCGGTGCCCGTCTCGCCTTGCACCAGCACGGTGGCGTCGCTCGCGGCAATGCGGGCGGCAAGGCGCATCAGCACCGCGCTGCGCTCATCCCCTACCGCCGGCATATGGGCCGGGCGGAGCAATTCGCCGATGAACGCAAAAGCCATCGCCCGGTCGACCGCGCCAAACGCGATACGCGCCGGATAGCCATCGGCCGCCGGCATCAGGCGGGGCGCGCCCTCGCGCCACTCGATCAGGATATCGCGGCAAGTGGCGTGGACGATTTCCTCGGCCAGCAGGATGCGCTGCGTGGTCTTTCCCCGCGGCGCGTCGGCCCCCACGATGCGCACGTCATAGCAAGCTGTTTCCAGCCACGCAGCCAGATCCGGCGCGAGACGATGCACGCGCTGGCTCATGTCGACAGGCAACATGTGTCAGTCCCCCATTGGTCGGTCCAAACTCCCCCGAGCCGGACCGCTTTCGATGCCCCCAAGTCTTGCGAAAAATGCTTATCAACCCGTTAAGGGCGGCCGCTCCTTGCCGGAAACCGGCAAAATTCTGCCGTTGCCATCAACGACTCGCGCAAATCCGTCAGATTCACACCGGCCTCCCAGCGACAACTGGAGGACTCCCGCGCGTGCGAATCGATCCACCGGCCCGGCGATTCGCAAAACATGGAAATTTCGGGGGCCGATTTAAACTTCCCGCGGCGAGTCCGTTCTGGTGATTCGAGGCCGCATCCGCCGCTTGGCAGCGACCCACATGAAAGCGGGAAAGGAAACCCACATGACTGTTATCGCGTCCAACATCTCTGCGATCCGCGCTCAGAACGCGTCGAACGTCGCCAATCAGGGCCTGGCACAGGCCATGGAGCGCCTGTCCACCGGCAAGCGCATCAACAGCGCGAAGGACGATGCCGCCGGCCTCGCCATCGCCACCAAGATGACTGCCGAAGTGCGCGGCCTCACCGCCGCCCGTCGCAATGCCAATGACGGCATCTCGATGACCCAGACCGCCGAAGGCGCGCTCGGCGACATCTCCAACATGCTGCAGCGCCTCAAGGAACTGGCCATCCAGGCGTCCAGCGGCACCAACGATGCCGATGCCCGCAAGAACATCCAGGCGGAAGGCGACGCCCTGATCGCGCAGATCGGCAAAGTCTCGGAAATGAAGTATAATGGCGTCGCCCTGTTCAGCGAAGATGCAACGAGCATTCAGGTCGGCACGGGTGCCAACGACAAGATCAGCATCACCGTGGGCAAGATGGACCTGGATACGCTCAAGCTTTCCAGCGAAGGGTCCGATGCTGTCGATCCTGTGGAAGAAGAAGTAGATCCCGACACCGGCGAGGTGACCACACCAGGATCGCCCGGTAGCCCGGCTGTCCCCGCCGGCGCTCTCGACATCACCAACGCCGCCAACACCGAAGCCATCTTCAAGACGATCGACGATGCTCTGGCACTGGTGACCACCGCCCGTGCCAATATGGGCGCCGTGCAGAGCCGGCTCGACTCGACGGTCAGCAACCTGACCTCGACGATCACCAACCTGACGGACGCCAAATCGCGGATCGAGGATGCGGACTTCTCGGAAGAGTCGACCACGCTCGCCAAGAACCAGATTCTCAGCCAGGCCTCCACGGCGATGCTCGCTCAGGCGAACCAGAGCCAGCAGGGCGTGCTGAGCCTGCTGCGCTAAGCCGCAGCCACAAGGATAGGGTGGCGCTGGTTCTGGTCCGCCAGCGTCGCCCTACCGGGCTCCGGCACATATGAAGTCCCCATGGCCGGGGTCCAGCTTTCGACAGGACCGCATCCCTGAAAACCCTCGCTCCCCCGAGCGGGGGTTTTCTTCCGTCCGGCAGGTCAGCGCGGTCGCAGGCCCGGGGGTGCGCCCAAAGATCGGCAGAGCGGCCCTCGCTGCAATCCGGCGGCGCGCCATGAGCCGCTATCGGGGCCGTGATGCCATCCGCAGGCCCAGCCCGCATCCTGACTGCACACCCACTCGACATGGCCCGGGATTATCCACCGGGATCATCCGTGATGCAGACAAAAAAGCGGGACGATCTCACCGCCCCGCCGATCCGGCCCGTCTGGCGGCCGTCCGCCATGCCCCGCTCAGGGCATGCGGGTCAGCCTTCCAGCTGCCTCTGGATCGTGCGGATATCCGCATCCATTTCCGGATTGTCGAGCCGCATGGCCTCGATGGTGCGCACCGCGTGGATCACCGTCGAATGATCGCGCCCGCCAAACACCCGGCCAATTTCCGGCAGCGAGCGCGGCGTCAGCTTCTTGGCGAGATACATGGCGATCTGGCGCGGGCGGGCGACCGCGCGGGCCCGGCGCTGCGAGCGCATCTCGGATGCGTCGATCCGGTAATGCGCAGCGCATAATTTCTGGATTTCATCGATGCTGATCCGGCGCACGCTGGCCCGCAGCGCTTCGGCGAGCATCGTCTGCGCCAGATCGACCGTGATCGCCCTGTCGACGAGCTGGGCATAGGCGACCAGCTTGTTGAACGCGCCCTCCAACTCGCGAATGCTCGTGCGAATCGAGGTGGCAAGCAGGGTGATGACCTCATCGGGCACGATGACCGGCGCCACCGCCGCTTGCCGGGCCTGGAGAATCTTGAGCCGCAGCGCGAGGCCGGCCGGCTGGATGTCAGCAACCAGGCCGCCGGAAAAGCGCGAGAGGATGCGCGGATCAATCGCGCTCAGCTGCTGCGGCGGCCGGTCGGCGGCGATGGCGATGCGCGCCCCTGAATCGATCAGATCATTGAGCGTATGCAGGAATTCCTCCTGCGTGGGCCCCTTGCCGGCAATGAACTGGATATCGTCGATCAGCAGCATCCGGGCAGCGCGCAGCCGCGCCTTGAAGCTGAATGTGTCATTGGCGCGAATCGCCCCGACAAATTCATTCATGAACCGCTCGGCCGACATATAGAGGATCGTGCCGCTCTCGGCCTCCTCGTCCAGCGTCTCGCCATAAGCGGTCGCAATGGCGTGCAGCAGGTGGGTCTTGCCGAAACCGGTCGGCCCATGGAGGAACAGCGGATTGAAGCGCGGCTTGCCGGCGGCCGCCATATCCTGCGCGGCCGAGCAGGCCAGCAGGTTGCTGTCATCCGTCATGAAACTCGCGAAATCATGGCGCGGCGTGAATCGGCCGGTGCGCGGGGCATCCCCCGCCGCGCGTGGCGTCATCGGTGCCGGAGCCAGCGCCCGTTCGATCGGCGCAGCGCGCTGCGGCGGCACGGCGATGCTCTCCACCGCCCCGCTGCCACGCACCACGCGAATGTCGCGCACCTCGGCCAGCGACGAGCGCCAGGCCAGCGCCAGCCGGGTCGCGAAATTACTGGCGACATAGCCTGCGGAAAATTCGGACGGAGCCTCCAGATCGAGCGTGCCGGAAAGATCGCAATAAGCGCCCAGCGTCAGCGGACGAATCCACTGATCGAACTGGCGCACGCCGATCGTGCGCCGGAAACCCGCGCGCACATCAGCCCACGCCGCGTCCAGCGCCACGCGTTCATTCCCCACCGCCAATTGGCTGATTTGCTGACCCACTTTTTGTCCCATATTAGCTTGCATGCCCCCACCGCCATGCCGCGGCTCAATCGTCTGCCGCGCCCCCTCAAGCGCATCGCTCTCGCCCGTTTAAGCGGAGGCCGATCACACGGCTCTCTCGCCGTGAAAAGCAGCACTTTCCACGTCAGATGGTCGATTTCGATCGCTGTGACAGGAGCCGTGATTCGATCCCTGCCGGCTCTGGTTGTGGCAGCGCCCCCCCGCCCGATCAAGCTCGGCAGGCGTCAAAAATCTGAAATAAAGGGCTTGACCACGGATTCCGGCGAGAACCCCTGCATTCCGCTTATTTCTTTGTTATTACAGTATTTATTGTGGGGCTTCACGGTAGTCGCGGCACCTGCGCGCCATGCGAATCGTTATGAATCCAGCATTGCCGGCTGGTCCCTGCGCAGTTGCGCAAAAATGTCATGCAATCATCTGGAGGGCACAGCCGGCACCCGCGGCGCAGCACGTGCCCGGATGATACGTCGATCATCCGCGCAGGCATGATTCGGCAGGGCCGGGCGCCTGACGCGGGGCGCCATCCTCAAGTCGGGCCTTGCTCCGCCCTCGCGGCATCGGCTGGCCCATGCGCAGGGCTGTCGTCATGTGAAGGGGCCGAATCGGACCGGGCCGGCTCGAGCGGACCAGCATCGCCCAGATCCTCGCGCGCGCGCGACTGGCTCTTGCGCCGGCGCAGATTGGCACGCAGCGCTTCAGCCAATCGGTGGTCCCGTGCGCTCTTTCCATCGGCCATGAATGCTCTCCCGTCGCAGTCCCGCTGCCTAGGGCGTCGCGTTCGCTCCTGCCGGCCGGCTGACGATCAGGCCGCAGCGCGGCTCTGCAACGTCCGCCGGCACGGCGGAGGGAAACTGGTGCTGCCGGTGAGGATTGAACTCACGACCTCAGCCTTACCAAGGATGCGCTCTACCACTGAGCTACGGCAGCATGACGTTCGCGGAGGAAAAAAGCCCTCCACGTGGACGAGGCCGGGCCTATGGCCCCGAGCCCCTGGATTTGTCAAGGCGCGTTGCGGACCTGTCGGCGGATTCGCATGGATATTCTCGCCGGCCATAGATTGGCGCGGCTGCCCGACCCGCGCGAGAGCGACGATCAGACACGGCAGGCGCGCCAAAAAGGCGCATGTCCAGCAGCCGAATGCCCACCGCGCGCCGCGCCCCATGGTGGCGGAACAGGCGGATATTTGTTGCAGGATCATCAATCCGCCCCAGCCGATGAACGGATGATCGCCCTTGATTTGTCATCGGGTTCTCCATTCTTAGCTTCGGCCGACGGGTTCCAGACAAATAGAAAGGTTCATCATGAAATATCCGGTTTTTGCCGCCGCAACATTGGCGTTTCTTGCCGCCGGCACCACCCTGCACGCGCAGGAACAGGCCGCGCCGCCGGCTCCCCCGGCTGCGGACGCACCCGCAACCGCTGGGGAAAGTTTCAGCGACGCGGACCTCAAGGCCTTCGCCCGCGCCGCGATCGCCGCCAGCAAGATCCAGCAGGACGCAACGGTCACCGACGCTGAAAAGCAGCCAAAGATGCTCGCCGCCGTGCAGGCGGAAGGGCTTGACCCGGTCAAGTTCAACAGCATCGCTCAAGCCTCGCAGGCCGACCCGGAACTGCACAAGCGCATCCAGACGCTGGCCAATGAAGATCCCGCCAACCGGCCGGCTGCCCCGGCGACCGGCACGCCCTGAGACGCCGCGGGGCGCGCCGGTCGGTCGCGCCCCGCCGTCCACCGCGCCATCGGCACCGATTCGGCTTGTCCAGCCGGCTCAACCGAGCCCGATCCACGGCGCTCAAGCCCGTGCATCCAACCCCATCCTTCCTCACCACCGATTGATCAGCCCATCGGTATGGCCCAGCGCGCGCTTCTTGCGAAAGCCGGGGCCGCCGCTTGGCGCCCGCACGTCAAGTGCCATGGGCCATGAGCCATAAGATGCCCGCCCGCCGCAGCGTGGACATGGCCGCCGACACCGCACCGCCGATGATGCTCTTGCCATCGGCCCTTTCGCGCCTGCCCGGCCCCGTCGCCGCCTGATCGGCCGGCTCGATCAGCCTATGCGCTGCTATCCATTCGCCAAAATGCGCACCTCATGGCATAGGGAAGAACTGCTGCGCACGCCCGGGCGGCAGACCCAGCCAAGGAGGTGATAATGACGGATAAGGCGCTCAAGACCCCGACAGATCTCAAGACCAATGCGACCCGCGCCGTAGCGGAAGCGCTGAACGGCTTGCTGGCGGACAGCTATGCGCTCTTCCTCAAGAGTAAAAATTTCCACTGGCACGTCTCCGGGCCTCATTTTCGCGACTATCACCTGCTGTTCGATGAACAGGCGGCCGAGATCTTGAGCGTGACCGACGCGATCGCCGAGCGCGTCCGCAAAACGGGGAACACGACCCTGCGCTCGATCGGTGATGTTGCCCGCCGCCAGACCGTCAAGGACAATGACGCCGATTTCGTCAGCCCCGCCGCCATGCTGGCGGAGCTGCGCGCGGATAATCTCGCCTTCGTTGAGGCCTTGCGCGCCGCCAAGGAAGTGGCCGGTGCCGCCGGGGACAATGCGACCGACGGGCTGATCGACGAATGGACCGATCAGGCCGAGCAGCGCGCCTGGTTTCTGTTCGAGGCCGGTCGCGACGTTTGACCGCCAGGCCCTGCCAGCCATAGCGAATGGCCCGCCTGTCCTGTTTCGGGGCGGGCGAACGGCCGGACGACCATAGCTGGTGCGCGCCAGCCACCCGCAGGCCCTGTTCGTGGAGCCGCCGGGCGCCCGGCGGCGACGCCCTAAAGCCCCGGTCGCCCCGGCACGGGCCACCTGACAAAGGAAACGGGCCGGAAGCATTGCTCCCGGCCCGCTATCATTTTCGAATCGGCTGGATCAGCCGGCCGGATCAGTCCGACTTGGGCTGAAGATTGACGGCGGCATATTTGCCGCGACGGTCGACTTCCAGCTCGAAGTCCAGCCGGTCGCCTTCCTGCAGCGAGCCCATGCCGGCACGCTCCACGGCGCTGATATGCACGAATGCATCAGGCTGGCCGTCGTCGCGCTGGATGAAGCCGAAGCCCTTCATGGCGTTGAAGAACTTGACCGTGCCGCTCGAGCGCTCGCCGGTCAGCTGGCGCTGCGGGCCGCGATCGCCACCACCGCCGCGATCGTCACGCTCTTCGCGCTCCGGCACCGGCAACGGCTCACCGTCGATCTGCAGTTCGGTTGCGGAAATCTTGCCGCCACGATCCACCAGCGTGAACTTGAGCTGCTGGCCTTCGGCAAGACCGGTCAGGCCGGCCTGCTCGACAGCACTGATGTGCACGAACACGTCCTCCGCGCCATCGTCCCGGACGATGAAGCCGAAGCCCTTCTGGCTGTTGAAGAATTTGACGACGCCGGAGCCTTCGCCGACGACCTGCGCCGGCATGCCGCCACGCGCGCCGCCGCCGCCACCGCCGCGGAAACCGCCGCCGCCGCCGCCAGCACCGCCGCGGAAGCCACCGCCGCCACCGAAGCCGCCGCGATCGCCGCCGCCGAACCCGCCACGGTCACCGCCGAACCCGCCGCGCGGGGCACCGAAGCCGCCGCCACCGCCGAAATCGGAATATCCCTCAAACTGCGGTTCTCCGAAGCCGTCCCGCTTGTCCTTGCCGCGCCCACGGCGCCCTCTATCAAAACTCATGCCCTGTTAGTCACCTTCGCTCGTCCAAATATTACCACTCACCCATGCTGGACGACTTGCACAGGGACTCGGCTGGAGCCAAACACAACCGCGCCTTGGTATAGCCATATTTATCCACAAGCGCGAGCGGTTTTGCCGGGGCGTGCAGGACCGGGCTTTCTGGGCGGAGATTCCGCTCGCGTCAAGCGTCCGGCGCACGCCGGTCATGCCTGGCGCAGACCGGGAGCCGCTGCCTCTTCCCGGCGCTCCGCCGCTCCACGCTGCGGCTTTGTCCGTCGTTTGGCGCAGGGATGGTTTCCTTCGGCGCGCCATTCGGTTTAAGGAGGCGCGATGAGCGTATATCTGCATGAAGAAGACCTCCCCGCTGGCGTGCTCGCCCCGGGCGCGGTCGCCATCGACACCGAGACCATGGGCCTCATCACCCCGCGCGACCGGCTCTGCCTGGTTCAGATCAGTGACGGGCAGGGGGACGAGCATCTCGTTCGCTTCTCGCCCGGCAGCCGGTATGAAGCGCCCAATCTGCGCGCCATCATCGCCGACCCCGCCCGGCTCAAACTGTTCCATTTCGGCCGATTCGATATTGCCGCTCTCCAGCATTATCTCGGCGTCCTGACCGAGCCCGTCTATTGCACCAAGATCGCCTCGCGGCTCGTGCGCACCTATACCGACCGGCACGGCCTCAAGGAGCTGGTGCGCGAGCTGGTCGGGCAGGAGATCAGCAAGCAGCAGCAGAGCTCGGACTGGGGCGGTCCGGTGCTGAGCGAGGCGCAGAAGGACTATGCCGCCTCCGACGTGCGGTTTCTTCACCGCCTCAAGGCCGAGCTGGACATTCGCCTCGCCCGCGAGGGACGCACCGCGCTCGCCCAGGCCTGTTTCGATTTCCTGCCGCATCGCGCGCTGCTTGATCTGGCGGGCTGGCCGGAGGTCGACATCTTCGCCCATGCCTAGCCGTGGCGGCCATATCCTGACCGGCGAGGAGCTGGCCATGTCCGCACAGGCGACCGCCCAGCGCGGCGCCCGGCAGACCTGGGCCACGCCCGGCGGCAGCCTTGATCGGCTGATCCGCCCGCTCAAGAAACTGCTGCCGGTGCTGGTCGGGCTGCTTGGCGCCTTCCTGCTGATCGCTCCGTTCGCGCACCGCAGCGAGGTCAGCTTCGTGCTCGACAAGAACAAGGTCGATATGGCGGGGGAGCGGCTGAAGGTCGTCGAGGCGCTGTATCGCGGCGAGGATTCGCATGGCCGGCCCTTTTCGCTGCGCGCCGGCTCCGCGCTCCAGCGCAGCTCGCGTGATCCGCAGGTGCAGCTCAACGAGCTGGAAGCCCGGCTGCAACTGGCCAATGGCGGCGCGGTCGTGAATGCCCGGCGTGGCACCTATAATATGGACAACGAGACGGTCGCCATTGACGGGCCGATCCAGTTCCAGAGCGCCAATGGCTATCGCCTGACCACCCGCGATGTCGACATCCAGCTGGAGCAGCGCCGCCTGCACAGCCGCGGCGCCGTGGAAGGCCGCATCCCGGCCGGAACCTTCCGCGCGGACAGTCTGAGCGCCGATCTGGAGGGGCGAACGGTGACGCTGGAAGGCAACGCCCGCTTGCGCATGGAGCAAATTGATCGCAAAGGGCGCTGATGCTGCGTAAATCGCTCCTTCTGCTGGCCGGTTCCGCCGGGCTGTCGCTGGCCACCGCCGGCCTGATCGCGAGTGGAGCGGGTGCGCAAATCCTGCGCGGCCATGATACCAGCGCGCCCGTCGACTTCTCCGCCGACCGGATCGAAGTGCAGGATCGCGCCGACCGGGTGGTCGTCACGGGCAATGTGCAGGTTACGCAGGCGGGCCTCCACATGACCGCACAGCGGCTGACCGTCGCCTATCATGATCGCAATGGCATCGAGATCGACAGGCTGGACGCCTCGGGCGGCGTGGTCGTCACGCGCGGCAATGAGCGCGCCAGCGGCTCGGTCGCCATCTATGATCTCAATCGCAAGCTCATCACGCTCATTGGCGGCGTCCAGCTCAATCAGGGCGGCAATCGCCTCTCCGGCTCCCGGCTGGTGATCGATCTGACGACCGGCCGCTCGACCGTCGACGGCTCCGCGCCCGGTGGCGCGCCCGGCACCACCACAACGACCGGCGGCCGTGTTTCCGGCACCTTCAAGGTGCGCCAGACGTCCGAGCAATAGGGGCCGGTGCGGGCATGCGCCCGGCCATCCACGCCTGGCCATGCAAATCCCCGGCCAGTCCGACATTGCGAAGCGCGACATAACATGCCAGCAACGCTCCGCCGTGCCACGTCACACAGCATGACGGACTGCGGGCCATGACGACGAGGACCTGTTCATGAACGAACTTGCGGCCCCCCGCCGCCCGGATGGATCGGAGCAGGATGCGCGTGCGCACCGCCTGCAGGTCATTTCGATCGCGAAAAGCTATGACAAGCGCGCGGTGCTGGCCGATGTCAGCCTTGAGGTCGGCCCCGGCGAGGTCGTCGGCCTGCTCGGCCCCAATGGGGCGGGCAAGACCACCTGCTTCTATTCGATCATGGGGCTGGTGAAGCCGGATTCGGGCCGCATCATCCTGGAAGGCACGGATATTACCGGCCTGCCAATGTATCGCCGCGCAATTCTGGGCCTGGGCTATCTTCCACAGGAAACCTCGATTTTCCGGGGCATGACGGTGGAGCAAAATATCCTCTGCGTGCTGGAGCTGGCCGAGCCGGACAAGGTCGCCCGCGCCGAAAAGCTGGAAACATTGCTCGACGATTTCGGCCTTGCCCGCCTGCGCGCCAGCTCCGCCATGGCGCTCTCCGGCGGTGAGCGGCGGCGCTGCGAGATTGCGCGCGCGCTGGCCGCCAATCCCTCCATCGTGCTGCTCGACGAGCCGTTTGCCGGGATCGATCCACTGTCGATCGCCGATATTCGCGATCTGGTGAAGGATCTCAAGACGCGCGGCATCGGCGTGCTGATCACTGATCATAATGTGCGCGAGACGCTGGAAATCGTCGACCGTGCCTGCATCATCTACGATGGCAGAGTGCTGTTTGCCGGCAGCCCGGAAGAGCTGGTCTCCAATGCCGAAGTGCGCCGCCTCTATCTCGGCGAGAGCTTCTCGCTGTGACGCGCGCCTGCGCAGCGCCGGCACGATGAGCGGCGCGAGCAACGGCTTGGGGAGGATCGCGGGCTAGACCATGGCGCTCGGCCCCCGCCTCGATCTGCGCCAGAGCCAGTCGCTGGTGATGACGCCGCAGCTCCAGCAGGCAATCAAGCTGCTGGCGCTCTCCAATCTGGAGCTGGAGGCATTCATCGGCAGCGAGCTGGAGCGCAATCCGCTGCTCGAGGCCGGCGACACCGTCGCCATCCCGCCCCGCGAGACGGTCGAACCGATCGAGGGCGCGGAACCCCGCGCCGGGCCGGACGCCAGCGCGGACACGCTGATCGCCAGCGGCGCCGCTGCGGCCGATGCCCCGCTCGACGTGGACTATGCCGCCGAGACGTTCATCGACGATAGCCCGGCCGATGGCGGCGCGACCCTGCGCCCCGCGGGCAGCGACCTGATGATGGCCTCGGGCGGCCTGACATCGACCGGCGGCCCGCCATCCCAGGGCAGCGCCGACGGCCCGGATTTCGACAGTTTCGCCGCGCCGGAGATCGGACTGCACGCCTATCTCATGCAGCAGGCCGGCGCCGCGCTCTCGGGCCTGGCCCTCGTCATCGCCGGCCAGCTCATCGGCCAGATCGACAATGCCGGCTATCTCGAAGCCGATCTGCCCGAACTCGCCGAGCGGCTCGGCGTTCCGCTGGCGCAGGTCGACGCCGTGCTGGCCGTCATCCACGGCTTCGATCCCGCCGGCGTCGGCGCGCGCGATCTTGCCGAGTGCATCGCCCTCCAGGCGCGCGAGGCGGACCGCTATGACCCCGCCATGGCCGGCCTCATCGCCAATCTGCCGCTGCTCGCGCGCGGCCAGCTCGCGCAACTGCGGCGCATCTGCGGCGTGGATGAAGAGGATATGACGGACATGATCCGCGAGCTGCGTGGCTATGATCCCAAGCCGGGCCTGCGCTTCGGCGGCGAGCGGCCGACGGCCGTGACGCCCGATGTGTTCGTCACCCCCAGCGGCGCGGGCTGGGCAATCGAGATGAATGGCGCGACGCTCCCGCGCGTGCTGGTCAATCGCCGCTATCAGACATATCTGGCGGGCAACGCGCAGGACAAGGCGGCGCGGCTATGGCTCTCCGATTGCCTCGCCAATGCGAACTGGCTCATCCGCGCCCTCGATCAGCGCCAGCGCACCATTTTGCGCGTCACGGAGGAAATCGTGCGCCATCAGGAGGGCTTTTTCCGTCATGGCGTCACCCATTTGCGCCCCCTCACCCTGCGTGTGGTGGCGGAAGCGGTGGAGCTGCACGAATCGACCATCAGCCGCGTCACCAGCAATAAATATCTCGCCTGTCCGCGCGGCACGTTCGAGCTGAAATATTTTTTCACCAGCGCCATCCAGTCCGCCGACGGCGGCGAAGCGGCCTCGGCCGAAGCGGTCAAGAGCCACCTGCGCGCGCTGATCGCGGAGGAAAAGCCCGACGCTATCCTGAGCGACGACGCCCTTGTCGACCTGCTGCGCGCGCGGGGCTTCGACATCGCCCGGCGCACCGTCGCCAAATATCGCGAGGCAATCGGCTTCGGCTCCTCGGTGCAGCGCCGCCGACAGAAGGCGCTGCTGGGCTGACCGGCCGCCCATCACCGGGCCAGAACACCGGCGGGCCAGCGCCGGCAATCACGGCCGCGTCGATCTCCCTCCAGCTGCCGGAGAGGCCAGCTTTCTCTCCTGCAAGGCCCCGGAATTCCGCTCCGGCGCTCGGCCAACTGCACACGGGATGACAGCACCGCTTGCGAAACGCGCCAAGGCTCGCTAGGGCGCGCACTCTCCAGAGCATGCGGAGCGGTGGCCGAGTGGTCGAAGGCGCTCGCCTGGAAAGTGAGTATGGGTCAAAAGCCCATCGAGGGTTCGAATCCCTCCCGCTCCGCCATTTACCTCAATATCCATGTGCGCTGTTGTGCCGGCCGCGATGTTCGCGGTTTCGGGCGATCGCCCCCAACTTATGCCCCCACGGCCAGCCCGATTGATGCATGACATCAAGGGCTGGGTGCAGCGATCGCGGCGGCCAGACGTGCCCTCCATGCCGCACACGGAAAGTCGCCCTGCTCATGCCACCAAATCCCTGAAAAATGCACCGGAACCCGTGCAGTGAACCGGGTATGCCAGCATGTCTTTCCAATCGCTCGTCCGGCGCTATGAGCCTCGCTTGTTCACCAATCGAAATTCGGCAGCGCGCGGACTTTCCGGCTCGCCGCAGCGCGGCAATATCGGTCTTGCCTCGGCGCAGGGCGGGGCGGGATCGGGCGGCGCACTCCTTGCCGTCGCACTGGTCGATGGCCACGCAGCTGCGGATCTGTTTGGGGCAAGGATCGAGCAGGCCGACATCATCTGACTGGATCGGGCCGTCCAAAAATACTGTGAGGCCAGCCTTTTGAGCGGTGGCGTCTTGCAAGAGCCTCGCTTCTCCGCTTTCAAGTTGCATACTGTATACAATAATTGTATTTGGTGGGCGGCGGGAAACCATTTTGCAGATGCTGCAAGTCCGCAGGCTTTGTGCGCTCTGCCCATCAGGACCAGATGATGTAGCGACGCATAGTCACACCAAGTCGGCTAAACCGGCTGGTTCATTGGAGGAAACATGAAGGGCTCGAAATATCTTTTCCTAACGGCTGCAACGATATCGCTCCTGTTCGCCGCCGCGCCACCGGCTCTGGCACAATCGGCCAACCAATGCTCCACAAAGCCCGGCGAGGAGCGGCCGTGGCTCAACCCAGACTATTCGCCTGAATGTCGCGGCCGGTTCGCCCTGAATACATTCCAGACGCTGGATGAGAAGCTGGAAGCGATCACTGCCTCCTTCGGGCGCGACGGAACATGGATCACGGACCTTGGACTGCCGCAACTGCGCGGCGGCGATGGCCCCGCCGGGATCCGTGGCGGCGGCGTGGCGGTCACCTCCTTCCCGGTGCCCCTCGCCATGGCCGCCAGCTTCGATGGTGACACGGCCTTTCTCTACGGCAAAATGCTGGGTGAGGAATCGATCGCATATGGCAGCAATCGACTGGGCGGCCCGGCGCTGGATATCACCCGGACCTGGAATTTCGGCCGCTCTTCCGAGAGCCATGGCGAAGACCCCTATCTCGCCCGCATCATGGCCGGGCGGGAAGTCGCCGGCATCCAGTCGCAACATGTCATGTCGATGACGAAGCATTATGCTGTCTACACACAGGAGCAGGGGCGCGCCGGCGACCATCCGCTGCGCACCCGGCCCGCCGTCAACAACATCGTGAGCGAACGGGCGATCCGGGAAATCTACCTGCCGGGCTTTGAAGGCGCGGTCCGGGACGGCGGCGCCGGGCAGATCATGTGCTCCTTCCCGCGGGTGAACGGCATTTATGCTTGCGAGCATGCCCCCATGCTCAACATCCTCAAAAAGGAATGGGGCTTTGACGGGATGGTCGTGCCCGATTTTCCCGACGCCCAGCGTTCGATCATCGCGGCCGTCAATGCCGGGCTCGATTCCGGCATCATGATTTCCAGCCCGCCCCCCGTTGGCGGCACCAGCTCGCTGGCAACCGCGACCGACAACACGCTCAACGGCGAAGACCTGCGGGTCGCGGTCAAGACAGGCCAGGTATCGCCCGCACGCATCGATGACATGCTCCTGCGCCGGCTGGTGCCCGGCTTCCGCATTGGCGCCTTCGACCACCCCGCAAAGCGCGTGGCGGAGGATGTCAGCACACCGGAACGCCGCGCGATCGCAGCGCAAATTGTTGCGCGCGGCACGGTGCTGCTGAAGAATGAGGGCGGCATCCTGCCATTTGGTCCGGACGTGAAATCGGTGGCTGTCATCGGCCATCAGGCGGGGCCGGGCGCCTATGTCGCGATCGGCGGCTCCGCCCATGTCGATCCGATGCACCTGGAACCGGTCTATCCGGCGATCCGCCAGCGAGGCGGCACGGCGGTCAGGACCGCTTATGCGCAGGGCACCCTCGGGCTCGGACGATTGCCGATCATCCCGACCAACATGATCCGGTCGGCGGACGGCAAGGCGGGCTTCACGGCGGAATATTTCGCCAATGCCAACCTCGATTTCAGCGCGGCCCCCTTCCTGCACCGTCAGGAAGCCGCGGTGGAAAACACCGAGTTGCCCAACGACCCGCTATTCCCTGCCAATCGCCAATGGTCAGCACGCTGGACCGGCCATTTCACGCCGGTCGAGGATGGCGTGCAGCATTTCACCATGGCCGGCTCCGGCACGGGCAGGCTCTATATCGATGGCAAGCTCATGGGCGAATATGCCAATGTGGATTTCGGCCATACCGTCTATGCCAATGTGCCGATGCAGGCGGGCAAGGCCGTCCAGATCCGCGTCGAATGGACGCCGCGCGTCACGTTCCGGGTGTCTGGCGTGGATGATTATGGTACCACGCTGGGTCCGGTCGTGCGACTGGGATGGTCCGGCCCGAATGATCTCATGGCGCGCGCCGCCAGCGCGGCTGGCGAGGCGGACGTAGCCGTGGTGTTTGTAGGTGACCGCGTGGGCGAGGGAATGGACAGGCTCACGCTCGCCCTGCCCAACGACCAGAATGCCCTGATCGAAGCCGTTGCCGCCGCCAATCCGAACACGGTCGTCGTCATGCAGACGGGCGGCGCGCATACGATGCCCTGGCTCGACAAGGTCAAGGGCGTGATGCAGATGTGGCTGCCGGGCGATGCGGCAGGGCCGGCGGCAACCAGCCTGCTGTTCGGCGACAGCGAACCGGGTGGGCGACTGCCCGTCACCTTCCCCAAGGACGAAATGCAGGGACCGGCCCGCCAGCTAAGCCAGTATCCCGGCGCACCGGATGCAACAGGGGCCGTGGGCGATGCCCTTTTCAGCGAAGGGATCTTCGTCGGCTATCGCTATTGGGACCAGTTTAATCAGGAGCCGCTTTTCCCCTTCGGCTATGGCCTGTCCTATACAGCATTCGATATGGACGCCCGGCCGGCCTCACGTACCGCCGATGGCGGCGCGAACGTGGCGGTCACGGTGCGCAACACCGGGCAGCGCGTGGGTTCGGAGGTCGTGCAGGTCTATGTCGGCTTCCCCCGCTCCGCCGGCGCACCACCCAGGCAACTGATGGGGTTCAGCAAGGTCACGTTACAGCCCGGCGAAGCGCGAACCGTCGAAATCGGCCTCGACAAGCGCGCCTTCCAATATTGGAACGAGAAGAAGGGGCGCTGGACCCGCGACGCGGGCACCTACAACATCATGATCGGGCGTTCCTCGCGCGATATTGTCCATACGCAAGGTCTGAGGCTACCAGCCGACTGACGCAATCGACCTATCACGCGGCATGCTACGGACCGGCGACACCTCTCGCCGGTCCTTTTTTTGGTCCGGCGCTGGGACCGGGCCGTCTGCACAGGCTGCCGATGCAGATCAGGCCGGGCGTCTGCTCGGCGCGTTCAAGCCACCAATGATCGTCAGCGTCCCGGAAACACCGCAATAGACCGTTGCTCATTGTGAAGCGCGGCCGCCGGCATCGCCCTGACACGCAAAAGCCGGCCCGTCTGTGACGAGCCGGCTTTCGAGGATCTGTCGGTCGAGCACGGCATGCCATGCCCGACCGCAAGCGAAAGGACTTACATCCTGAAACGCACGCCAAAGGTGAAGCGCCGCCCCATCACATCATAGGTGCCGCTATCCGTCGGCAGCAGCACGCCCGGCGAGAAGCTGCTCGAGAGGATCGGCGGATCATTGTCGAGCAGGTTGTTCACGGTCAGGAAGGGCGTGAACCGGGTAAAGCCGGCATCCACCTCCGTGCTGAGCGACAGGTCGAAATAGGTTTCGGCCGGCACTTTCTGCTTCTCGTAGATATATCCGGTGTTGCCGGCCGTGTCGCGCTGGGCCGAACCGACGATGCGGGCCTGCAAGAAGGCATCAAATCCGCCATTATGATAATTCATCGAAACCGTGTGACGCCATCTGGAGCGCCCCACCAGCCCTTCCAGCTCATAGGTGCGAGCCCCGGCGCCCGCATTGGTCTTATAGTGGATCAGATAGTTGCTGATCGCGCGGAAGTTCAGCGTTCCGTTCATCGATCCGCTCAGGCGCGAAAGCGGCAGGCGATAGCCCAGATCGATGTCGATACCCTGGGTTTCGAGCGACGCGATATTGATCGGATAATTGAGAATCTTGGTCGGGAAATTGTCGATCGACGTATCGGTGATCGGGCCAGGGCGGATGATGAGGTCGCATAGCGGGCTGGCGCCGCCGCTCTCCACGCATTGGTCGCGAACGGTGTTGATGCCCAGCGTGCCGATCGCATCCTCGATCTTGAGGTTATAATAGTCCACCGACAACACCAATCCCGGCAGAAAAGCAGGTTGCAAGACAACGCCGGCGGCCGTCGTGTGGCCGATTTCCGGACGCAGATTGAGATTGCCGCCGCTTTCGAGAATGGTGGGAAGCGTCTGGTTCGTCACCCCCTGATCGGTGAAGAAGGAGGGGTTGATCTGCCGGCCTGCAAACAGATCATAAAGGGTCGGCTCGCGGATATCGCGCGACCGCGTGACGCGGAAGCGAACGCCGCGCACAGGCTCCCAGATTCCGCCGACCTTCCAGCTCCAGATGCCACCGCTCGTATCATAATCGGTGTAGCGGGCCGCACCGTTCAGCTCGAAGTAGCGAAAGCCCGCCACGTCGGACAGCAACGGGACGACCAGCTCGCCATAAGCTTCCTTGGAGCTGGTGCTGCCGTCCGCCACGCCCACATTGGTGAAGCTGAAACGCGCGGGCGTCGTGGCGGGGGTGCCGCGAATGCCGGTATAGTTGATCGGCACGGCGGGATCGGCGTTGCTGTCCTCCGCCAGGCTCTTGTGCCGGTAGGTGGCGCCGATATTGAACGACACGTCCCCGCCCCAAACCGCGAACAGCGCGCCAGAGAAGTTGGCGCCCACTTCATGGGTCTGGTTGCGCACGTGGAACTGGGAATAGCCCGTGACATAATCGATCGCGGCCTGACTGGGTGAACCGGCGCCGAACAGGTTGAGCGGCGTGCAGTTCGGCAGCAGGCCCGGATTGACCAGCATCACGCGGCACACCACGTTGCCGTTCCGCACGCCGTTGCGATATTCGCCCTCGTCGACCGCATCGACAGCGGCAAGAAGATTGCGGTTCTCATTCTGGAGCTGGCTCGTATCCAGCGTGGAGCTGCCATAGGTGTAATAGAGATCCCAGCGCCCGTTCTTGAGGAACTCGAAAGAGCCCTCGGCACCGGCCGTGGCGATCCAGGATTCGGTGCGCGTGTCCGTCGCATAGACGGGAAGATCGGTCAGCAACCGCCCCATGCTGAAGCTGGCGGTGCCCGTATCGCGCATGATCTGGCTTATCCCGTCCGGCAGGTAGGGGTTGTCCGAAAAGATCTGGAACGCCGCCGCCCCGGTCCGGTTGTCATAAAGCGTGTCATACTGATTCTGCGCCCAGGCATAGGACGCCTGAGCGAAGATGGTGGTGTTGTCCGTCACCTCGTAGCGGGCGTGCCCGAAAACCTGATGCGTTTTCAGTCCCGCCACCAGAACCGTATCGGGATAACCGACAACGCCTTCGCCGCCGATCCGCACATTGGCGTTCTGCGTCGGCGCGCCCAGGATGATCGGACGATAATCCTCGCCGCCGAGAAACTGGAGCCCCATGAGCTGGCCCGCCGCAACCGGATTGCTGACCCCCGTGATCAGACCGCCGGTCGTGGAACTCGTGCCACGCGCATTGGTCACCGTGCGGTAGGGATCAGCCGCTGTGCCGGTTCCCGTCTGGAAATAGACCGGGTCCATCAGGTCCGGGCGCATGTTCTTCCGGGGAATCCCGTCGCTCGCATAATAGTCATAGCTCGCCACGATATGGCCACGACCGCCCGCGAAGGACGTGCCGCCGGCGATCGAGGCGCGCCAGTTGAAGTTGTCGCCATATTCGGTGATGCCGCTCTGCACGCTCGCCTTCAGGCCCTCGAAGCGCTTATCGAGCACGAAGTTGACGACCCCGCTGACGGCGTCGGCCCCATAGACGGCAGACGCACCGGCCGTCACCACATCGACCTGACGGACGAGGCTCTGCGGGATGACATTGGTATCGACAATCCCTTCAAAGGACGTCGGTGGAACACGGCGTCCGTCCAGCAGCACGAGCATGCGCTGCGAGCCGACATTGCGCAGGTTCAGATAATTGCCGGACCGTGGTGTATTCGCGTTCGACAGCGTGTTGTCGCCCGTGCCGCCCGCGGCGCTGCGCGATCCCTGAAACTGAGGCAGCTGATTGAGCGCATCGGGAATATTGGTCGGCGCCGCCTTCACCAGATCCTCGACCTGAACGATCGTGACCGGCGTCGGCTCCTGCGCGCCGGTGCGAACAATGCGGGAGCCGGTAATGACAATGGCCCGATCGCCGGCATCCTCGCCCGTTTCGGCAGCATCGCGCCCGTCGACCGATTGCGCCGTCGCCGGATGCCCGACGACAAGAACGCTCGCACCAATCAACAGACTGGAAATATGTTTTTTTGTCATGCCATTCCTCCCTCGCATTTTTTGTCATGGAGCGAATATGTATCGCCCTGATTTTATTGTGTTATCCTGCTCATTTCGCCATGAGACAGACGGTGATCAGCGTGGCACCGCATCGCCGGACCCGCCTTGGCCAAGACTGGCCGAATGCGGCCGCCCACATTGATCACCTGCGGCGCAACTGGCGGCGACCGAAGCCGCGACGGCGGCTTGCCACATCCCCAATAGCTATCGCTGATAACTGAATACAATGTGCAGAAATTAATGCAACAGTATTTGTGACAACGCTGGAACCGAGCCAGTTATCGGATATATTATCGCTCCATTGGTATACAATTTTTCGGCCTGTTGCCGGCCTGCCGCTGCCGTCCATCACGGCGCCCTTGCCTTAGCGACACGTTGGCGTGACAGAAAATTCAGAACGGCGAGGAGGCGGAGCCGGAACATGCCCGCCTCATTCGTAATGCCTTATGCGCTTGCCGACCCGGCACCAGTCATCAAATATACATTGTATACAGAAAAGCGCGCAGTAGCCCGCTAAGATATGCGAGCCGCAATCCGCCAAGGGGGTGAGCGGTCAGCATAGCCGGTGCGGTGAAGCGCTCGAGACAAGGCCAGGAATGACGTCCGGCTCGATCCAGCCTGGAAGCCTGGCACGTCGTCCTGATATCCGTGGCCGAGGCATGACATCAGACACGCCGCCCCGGCCCGCCGCCCAGATGACGTCCGTGCGGGCAGGCGCGGCCGCAACCGCAGCCGCAATTTCAGCCAAGCATGCGCTGCAGGCCGTTGGCGACACAGAGCGCCGGATCGGGCGCGAGGCAGACCGGCAGGCCGGTTGCGCTGGCGATCATGCTTTGCAGCAGCGGTGTCATCGCGCTGCCGCCGGTGAGAATGATCCCGCGCTCATGGATATCATGGCTCAGCTCCGGCGGTGTGGCGAGGAGGACATTGCGGACCACATCGACAATCTGCGAGACATGTTTTTCCACGACCTTGTCCAGTTCGGCCAGTGGAATGGCAATCCGGGTCGGCATGCCCGAGCCGAGGCTGCGCCCCTTGAGTTCCACCATGTCGGATGTCGAGCCGCTCTGCTCGGCCGCGCTGCGCAATCGCACATAATCCTGTTTGACAGCCTCGGCGGTCACATCGCCAATCAGGAATTTATGGCGGAAATGCAGATGATCCGAGATCGCCCGGTCGAGCGCAGCGCCGCCGCGGCGGACGGAACGAGTGAGGCAGATGTCGCCCAGCGAGAGCACCGCCACTTCCGTCGTGCCGGCCCCGCATTCGACGATCATGGTGCCCACCGCCTCATTGACCGGCAAGTCGGCGCCGATCGCGGCGGCAAACGGCTCGGCGACCAGATGGGCGGATCGGAAGCCGGCATCATGGGCCGCGGTGAGCAGCGCGGCGCGCTCGGCCGCGGTGGCGTCTGCCGGCACGCCGAACACGCCGCGCCCGACCCTTGTGCGGCCGCCATCCGGCATGCGGTCCAGCGCATAGCCCAGCATTTCCCGCGCCGTATCGAGATCCTGCAGCACACCCCGGCGCATCGGCCGCCGGATCTGGAGGTTGGAGGGCGTGCGATCGACCATCGGCCGGGCCTCGCTGCCGGCGGCGACAAGCTCCATCGTCACCCCGCCCCGCGTGAAGCAGCAAAGCGACGGCTCGTCGAACACGATCCCGTCATTGAGCCGTATCACGCGGAGGTTGGCGGTGCCGAAGTCGATGGCGACATCAGCGCGCCGCCAGGAAAACATGAATGCCATCGGGCGGACTTATCAAGGGGCGCGGGATTTGTCTCGCCTGCTCCCACATCGGCGTATCCTTTTTCAGTCCATATCCGTCAGTTGATCTGCGGCAGCGTCTCGAACTGGTGGTAGGGCGGCGGGCTGGAGAGCGTCCATTCCAGGGTCATCGCGCCCTCGCCCCATGGATTATTGCCGGCCACCCGGCCGCGCAACAGCGACCAGATGACGTTCAGGAAGAAGAAGATCATGCTGAACGCCATCACCGCATAGCCGATCGACGCGATGTGATTCCACATCTCGAACGCCACCGGATAATCCGGAATCCGGCGCGGCATGCCGCTCACCCCGAGGAAGTGCATGGGGAAGAACAGGATGTTCACGCCGATGAAGAAGATCCAGAAATGCAGCTTGCCGAGCAACTCGTTATACATGCGCCCGGTCATCTTGGGGAACCAGTAATAGAAAGCCGCGAAGATCGAGAAGACGGCGCCCAGCGACAGCACATAGTGGAAATGGGCGACGACATAATAGGTGTCCTGCACCGCATCGTCGATGCCGCCATTGGCCAGCACCACCCCGGTCACGCCGCCGATGGTGAACATGAAGATGAAGCCCAGCGCCCAAAGCATGGGCGTGCGGAAGGTGACCGAGCCGCCCCACATCGTCGCCAGCCAGGAGAAGATCTTGATCCCGGTCGGCACCGCGATCACCATGGAAGCAGCCGAGAAATAGAGCTTCACGTGCATCGACAGGCCGGTGGTGAACATGTGATGCGCCCACACCAGAAAGCCGATGATCGCAATGGCCACCATCGCATAGACCATGCCTATATAGCCGAACACCGGCTTGCGGCTGAAGGTGGAGACGACCTGGCTGATGATACCGAAGCCCGGCACGATCATGATGTAGACTTCCGGGTGACCGAAGAACCAGAAGAGATGCTGGTAAAGAACGGGATTGCCGCCCCGCGTCGCGTCGAAGAAAGTGGTGTCGAAATTGCGGTCCGTCAGCAGCATGGTGATCGCCGCGGCCAGCACGGGCAGCGCAAACAGCAGCATGAAGGCGGTGACCATGATCGCCCAGCAGAAGAGCGGCATTTTGTGCAATGTCATGCCCGGCGCGCGCATGTTGAGAATGGTGGTGATGAAATTGATCGCGCCGAGGATGGAACTGGCGCCCGCCAGATGCATGGAGAGGATCACCATATCCACGGCCGGCCCCGGCGATCCGGAGGTCGAAAGCGGCGGATAAAGCGTCCAGCCCGTGCCCGCGCCATGGCCGGCGCCACCGGGCACAAAGGCCGATCCGATGAACAGGATGAATGCCGGTATCAGCAACCAGAAGCTGATATTGTTCATGCGCGGAAAGGCCATATCCGGCGCACCGATCATGATCGGCACGAACCAGTTGCCGAAGGCGCCGAGCATGGCAGGCATGATCGCGAAGAAGATCATGATGAGGCCATGCGCCGTCACCAGCACGTTCCACAGATGGAGGGCGGCGGTATAATCGTCGCTGCCCGACCACATGGGCAGATATTGAATGCCGGCCTCCGCCAGCTCCAGCCGCATGAGGCCGGAGACAGCCGCACCGATCACCCCGGCGGTGATCGAGAAGAGCAGATAGAGCGTGCCGATGTCCTTGTGGTTGGTGGCCATGAACCAACGGCGGAAGAAGGTGGGTTTATGGTCGCCATCCTGGGCGCTATCGGCATGGTCGGCAGCTGGCGGGTGATCAAATGTCGGATTTCCAGCCTGTGCCATGTTCGCCTCCAGATATTGCCGCGGAAACAAGCGCCGGGCGCTCACGGGCGAAGTGGGGCCAGGGGGTCGCACTTTGCGAGGGGCGCAGGATCAAGTCCGAAATGACCGGCCAGCCGGTCGGTTCCAGAAATGATCTAACGGCTATGCATCTTTCAAAAAAGATCATCTTTTCGGGAGATGGGCGCAAGATAATTGCATCATCCGGGCAGCCGGTCGCCGATGATGACGGCGGGCGGGCGCAACGCGGCGCAGCGGGGACGACGTCCTCCTCGAAACGGAGACAGCTGGCCGCGCCGGCGGCCCCCTCGCCTCAATGCGCGGCCGCCTCGTGGCGAGGCATGGGGACGAGCAGCCCGATGACCGGCAGGACGATCATGCCGATACCCGACGCCATGATCGCCAGCGCCACGCCATGATCCTGCGCGACATGGCCCCATAGCCAGCTGCCCAGCGCGATGCCGCCAAAGGTGAGGCTGCTCACCATCGCGGTGATCCGCCCGACCAGCGGGCGCGGCGACCAGAGCTGCCCGGCGACGGAGAAGCCGGAGAGCGCCTGCACCCAGCCCGCGCCGCTCACCACCAGCAGCGGCAGCATGATCGCCAGGCCGGGACGCATGGCCACGCCGATACAGCCCAAGCCATATAAGATGCCCGCCGCGCGGATGATCGCCTCGCTGGAGAAGCGCGCGCGGAACCAGGTCGCGCTCGCCGCGCCCAGCACCGCGCCAAGGCCGAGCGCCCCGAGCAGCAGACCGAACACGGCCGAGCCCTCGCCCAGCATATCGCTGGCGACCAGCGGCATCAGCGCCCAGGCGGCGCTGCCGGTGGTGGTGAAGGTGACGGCGCGCACCAGAATGGTCTTCACCTCGCGCGATGCGCGGGCATGGCGGAACCCCTCGCCAATGGCGGCGAGCAGTGGCGGCCGCTGAACGGGCGGCGGCGTGGCCGGACGCCAGCGCCACAGGATCACGATCACCGCGACATAGCTCAGCGCATTGGCGACGAACGCCGTCTTGGCGCCACCCACGGCCACGATCGCGCCGCCCACCGCCGGGCCAAGGCTGCGCGCGACATTGAAGACGAGAATGTTGAGCGCCACGGCCGCCGCCAGCTCGACCCGCGGCACGATGCTGCCGATGGAGGCCGCCAGCGCCGGATTGAAGCAGGCCACCCCGCAAGCGAGCAGCGCGGTCAGGCCGATGACGACCCCCGGCGCGACGACGCCGGCAAAGCTGAAGAGCGCCAGCAGCACCGAAAGCAGCATCATGCTGATCTGCGCCGCCAGCATGACGGTGCGGCGATCGAACATATCCGCCCACGCGCCCGCCGGCAGGGCCAGCAGCATGATCGGCAGATTGGTCGCGCTCTGCACCAGCGCCACGATATCCGCCGGCTGATCGGTGATCGTCATCTGCCAGGCCGCGCCGACCGACTGGATGGCATTGCCGAAGTTGGACAGAAGGCTGCCGAGCAGGATAAGCAGGAAAGCGCGATAGCGAAGCGGCGAGAGCGTGGTCGATCCGGTCATGAGGCGGTGGTCTCTCCTGCGTGTGTCGGTGGGCCGCGGCCGCGCCCAGCCCGCTCCTGACGGCGCAAGCGGCCCCGCGCAAGAGGCATGTGACGCGCAGCAGCGCATCCATGGGCGTCATCCCCCTCCCACCAGCCAGCGCAGGCCGGAAACGCGGGGATCGCCAGTTCACAATCAAATTATGAATATGAATCCACAATAATATGCATTTGCCTTGTGTGAGGCGAGCCAGCAGAGTTTCGCTTCCAGTAATTGCGCTTCGACATAATCGCGTCCGGAGAGGATCCCGAGCCATCGGGCCGGAGCGCAGCGAGGGAGCCACCGTTTGAGGTAATGCGTCGATGATCATGACTGACCCGCCAGGGCAGGCCTTCACCCTGGAACAGTGGCGACTGGTGGAGCAATTGTCTCAGTCGCTGGGGTCGGTGCAGGCGCACTGGCTCAGCGGCTATTTTGCTGGATTCGACGCCGGTCTGCGGCAAGCCCTTCCGCAGGCCGCGTCGTTTCCGGCCGAGGCGCCCGCGCCGGTCGCCCGCACCCTCACCATTCTCTATGGCACCGAGACGGGCAACAGCGCCCAGATCGCGCAGGATGTCGGCAAGGCGGCACAGGCGGCTGGCCTCACCGCCAAAGTCGCCGACATGGCCGACTATAAGCAGCGCGAACTGGGGCAGGAGCAGGATCTGCTCATCATCGTCAGCACTTATGGCGATGGCGATCCGCCCCAGCCGGCGACCGGGTTTTTCGAATATATCGAGGGTCGCAAGGCGCCCAGATTGCCGGACGTGCGCTTCGCCGTGCTGGCGCTGGGTGATACGACCTATGAATATTACTGCCAGGGCGGCAAGCGCCTCGACGCGCGGCTGGAAGAGCTGGGCGCGACCCGACTGATCGACCGCGTCGATTGTGACGTCGATTATGAGGGCGATGCCGAGACGTGGACGGACGCGATCATCGGCAAGCTGGGGGCGGAAGCCAGCGCACCCGCCCTCCCCGCCAGCGCCGCGCTGGCCACCCCGCTCACGACCAGCCTCCATGACAAGCGCAATCCGTTCGCCGCGACGGTGATCGAGAATATTCCGATCGTCGGGCGCGGATCGAGCAAGGAAACACGGCACATCGAGTTCTCGCTTGCAGGCTCCGGCCTGCGCTATGAGCCCGGCGACGCGCTCGGCATTGCCGCCACCAACGATCCCGCCACGGTCGCCGCGCTGCTCGATGCGCTCGGCCTCGCGCCGGATGCGCCCTTCGAGCTGAAGGGCGAGGTCGCGACGGTCGGTGAGGCGCTCACCCACCGTTTCGAGATCACCGCGCTGGTGCCGCGCTTCCTGGACTATTGGGCAATGCTGAGCGATGCCGCCGCGCTCAGGCAATTGCTCGACGAGGAGCATGCCGGCGAACGCGCCGTCTTCCTGCGCACCCATCATATCATCGACCTGGTGCGGCGCTTCCCGGTCAAGGGCGTGATGCCGCAGGGCTTTGTAAGCGCGCTCCGGCCGCTCCAGCCGCGCCTTTATTCCATCGCCTCCAGCCTCGCCGCGATGCCGGATGAAGCGCATCTCACCGTCTCGCCCGTGCGCTATGCACTGCATGGCGAAGCACGCAGCGGCGTCGTCTCAGGCATGCTCGCCGACCGGGTGGCGCCGGACGCGACGCTGCCGGTCTATGTCCAGAGCAACCCGCATTTCCGCCTGCCGGGCGATGATGCCCCGATCATCATGATCGGCGCGGGCACCGGCGTGGCGCCCTACCGCGCCTTCATGCAGGAGCGTGAGGCAAGCGGCGCCACCGGGCGCAGCTGGCTGTTCTTCGGCGATCGCAACTTCCGCACCGATTTCCTCTACCAGACCGAGTGGCAGAGCTGGCTCAAGGACGCCACGCTCTCGCGCATGGATGTCGCCTTCTCCCGCGACCGGGCCGAGAAAAGCTACGTCCAGCACCGCATGAAAGCGCAGGCGGCCGATCTGTTCGCCTGGCTGGAGGACGGCGCGCATCTCTATGTCTGCGGAGACGCCACCCATCTTGCGCCCGATGTCCATGCGGCGTTGATCGACATTGTCGCCGGGCAGGCCCGCACCGGGCGTGAGGCGGCGGAGGATTATGTCCGCTCGTTGCAAGCCGACCATCGCTACCAGCGCGACGTTTATTGAGACCCTATCATGACATCCCAGACCATTGACCGCAGCCATGATCTCTCCCAGCCGCTCGACAAGCTGAGCGCGGACGAGCGGATGAAGGCCGCCAGCGACTATCTGCGCGGCACCATCGCCCACGGCCTGCTCGACAGGATCACCGGCGCGATGCCATCGGCCGACGACGTGAAGCTGATGAAGTTCCAGGGCATCTACCAGCAAGACGACCGCGACCTGCGCGACGAGCGGCGGCGCCAGAAGCTGGAGCCGGCCTATCAGTTCATGATCCGCGTGCGCATCCCCGGTGGCGTCTGCACGCCGGCGCAATGGCTCATGCTTGATGAACTGGCCCGCGCTCATGGCGGCGAGACGCTGCGCATCACCACGCGGCAGACCTTCCAGTTCCACTGGGTGCTGAAGGACAGCCTGCGCCCGATCATCCAGGGCCTGCACGAGACGCTGCTCGATACGGTGGCCGCCTGCGGGGATGACAGCCGCGGCGTGATGAGCACCGTCAATCCGGAAAGTTCATTGTTCCATGCCCAGATCGCCGCGCTCGCCAAGCAGGTGAGCGATCATGTCATCCCCAAAACCCGCGCCTATCACGAAATCTGGTATGGGGCCGAACGGGTCGCAAGTTCCGAGCCGGAAGAGCCCTTTTACGGCCCGACCTATATGCCGCGAAAGTTCAAGATCGGCTTCGCCCTGCCGCCCTCCAACGATATCGACGTGTTCGCGCAGGATCTCGGCTTCATCGCGATCGGCAACGACGCGAATGGCCTGCAGGGCTTCAACGTCGCGATCGGTGGCGGCATGGGCCGCACCGATAATGACCCGGCGACCTATCCGCGCCTCGCCACCCTCATCGGCTTCATCCCCGCCGACAGGGTGATCGCCTGCGCTGACGCGGTGATGACCGTCCAGCGCGACTATGGCGACCGCAAGGACCGCATGCGCGCACGGTTCAAATATACCATCGATGACAAGGGGCTCGACTGGATCAAGGCGCAGATCGAGCGCCATATGGGCAGCCGGTTCGAAACCGCGCGGCCCTATGCCTTCACCTCCAATGGCGATGTGTTCGGCTGGGTGAGCACGCCGGACGGGCGGCACCACCTCACCCTCTATGTCCAGAGCGGCCGGCTGGGCCTCGCCTGGCTCGACGCGCTGCGCGATGTGGCCCGCATCCACAGCGGCAAGTTCCGCATGACACCCAACCAGAATGTCATCATCGCCGATGTCGAGAGCGAGGACCGCGCCGCCATCGACGCCTTGCTGGAGAGCCATGGCCTCGCACCCGGTCCTGTCTCCGCGCTGCGGCGCAATGCGATTTCCTGCGTGGCGCTGCCGACCTGCGGCCTCGCCATGGCGGAGAGCGAGCGCTACCTGCCCGGCTTTCTCGACCGGCTCGAGCCGATCCTCGCGCGCCACGGGCTGGCGGAGGAGCCCATCACCCTGCGCATCAGTGGCTGCCCCAATGGCTGCTCGCGGCCCTATATTGCCGAGATTGCGCTGACCGGCCGCGCGCCGGGCAAATATAATCTCTATCTGGGCGGCGGCTTCCACGGCGAGCGACTCAACAAGATGGTGCTGGAGAATGTCGGCGAAGCCGCCATATTGGAGCGGCTCGACGCTGTGCTCGGTCGCTATGCGCTGGAGCGCAGGCCGGGCGAGCATTTCGGCGATTATCTGATCCGCGCCGGCCTTGTTGGCGAGGTCAAGGAAGGGCGATTCTTCAATGACTGATGAAACCCCTGCCCCCGCGACCCCGGCGCCCGAAACGATCGCGGCCGCCCATGGCGTCGCGAGCGATCCGGCGTTCGGCGCCGTGGTGCCGCCCATCTACCTCTCCAGCACCTATGAGTTTGCCGGCTACGACCAGCCGCGCGCTTATGATTATGGCCGGCAGGGCAACCCGACGCGCGACCTGCTCGCCGATGCGCTCGCCAGGCTGGAAGGCGGCGCCGGCGCCGTCGTCACATCGAGCGGCATGGCGGCCATCGATCTGCTGGTCAGCCAGTTGCGCCCGGGCGACCGCGTGCTGGCGCCGCATGATTGCTATGGCGGCACGATCCGACTGCTGAAGGCGCGGGCGCAGCGCGGCCAGATCGTCCTCCACCTCGTCGACCAGAATGATCCGGCGGCCTTCAAGCAGGCACTGGTGGACAAGCCGGGATTGGTGCTGATCGAGACTCCGAGCAACCCACTCATGCGGGTGGTCGACGTCGCCTTACTCGCCCGGCTGGCGCGCGCGGCCGGCGCGGAAGTCGCGGTGGACAATACCTTCCTCTCACCCGCGCTCCAGCAGCCCATTGTTCTGGGCGCGGATTATGCCATCCACTCGACGACCAAATTCCTGAACGGCCATAGCGACGTGATCGCCGGCGCCGTGATCGCCGCCACCACGGCGCAGGCCGAGCGGTTGCGCCACTGGGCCAATGTCGTCGGCAGCACCGGCGCGCCCTTCGACGCCTGGCTGACGCTGCGCGGCCTGCGCACCCTGTTTGCGCGCATCGAGCGGCAACAGGCCAATGCAATGGCCATCGCCCGGCATCTGGATGCGCATCCGGCCGTGGCGCGGGTCTATTATCCCGGCCTGCCCACGGACCCCGGCCATGCGATCGCGGCGCGCCAGCAACGCGGCTTCGGCGCCATGCTCAGCTTCGATCTGGTGGGCGACGTCCCGGCCGTGAAGCGCTTCGTCGAGGCGGTGCGCGACTTCACCCTGGCCGAATCGCTGGGCGGCGTCGAAAGCCTGGTCGCCCATCCCGCCACCATGACGCATGCCGATATGGGGGCGGAAGCCCGGCAGGTCGCCGGGATCGGCGATGGCTTGCTTCGCCTCTCCATCGGCCTCGAGCATGAACGCGACCTGCTCGCTGGCCTCGACCGGGGTCTCGCCGCCTGCTGACGGACCGGCCGGAGCGCCTGTCGAACGGCCAAGCCGATCAATTGGACAAGTCGCAGCCCGCTTTGCCCTGTTGACCAGGCACGCCTACGCGCGTCCCTCAGCCATCCGTCATCTTATGTCGAGGGCGCATCCACTGGTCGCACCGTGCCGCCTGCCGCCCCGTCCGTCATGCCAAGCAGCACCGCCATCTGGTCGCGACGCGCCATCAGGTCATGCAGCGAATAGCCATCCAGCACCGCGAGGAACGCAGCCAATGCCTCGTCCAGTGCCCCGCTAAGCCCACAGGCCGGGGCAATCACGCAATCCACGCAATCGACCAGCTCGAACCCGTCCTCGGTGTGGCGCACGACGGCGCCGACGCTGATCGCCCGGGGGTCGCGCGCCAGCCGAATGCCGCCGGACCGTCCGCGCGCGCTGATCAGATAGCCCGCATTCACCAGATCGTTCACCACCTTCATGAGGTGGCTCTGCGACACGCCATAGGCACGGGTAATCTCGGCGATCGAACATTGCTGCCGCGGCCGCGCCGCCAGATAGAGGAGCACGCGCATCGCATAATCCGTATAGCGCGTCAGGCGCATTCACTCTCTCTTTCCACGGGCTATCCGTCACGCCTTAATATATGCATTTGGGTTGCATGTTTCAAACCGGCGCAATAGATTCATTCCAAATGAATGTTTAAGGAGCGACTCATGCAAGCCCCGGTCGAGAATGACGAGATCCAGATTGACGAGGCCGGCCTGGAGCGACTGATCCCGCGTTTTTACGCTCGCGTGCGGGCGGACGATCAGCTCGGCCCGGTGTTCAATGACATTGTCGATGACTGGCCGGATCATCTCGACAAACTGGTGGCCTTCTGGTCCTCGGTCATGCTGACCTCCGGCCGTTACAAGGGCAATCCGATGATGGCGCATGTTCGCCATCACAGCCGCATGACGCCCGAGCTGTTCACCCGCTGGCTCGAAATCTGGGCCGAGGTGACCAATGAGCTGATGACGCGAGCTTCCGCCGCGGCCCTGCAGGGCAAGGCCGCGCGCATTGCCAAGAGCCTCCAGCTCGGGCTGTTCTTCAGGCTCCCGCGGGAACAGGGACAGTGAGCGCCATGACAAGCCAGCCCTATAAGTCCACGCCCGTCTTCGATGAGACGAGCCTCCCGCAAGCCCTGCGCCGGGCCCACAATACCAAGCCCGGTGCCTGGGCGCTGATCCAGGTGCTGGAGGGCATGGTGCGCTATCATGTCGAGGATGGCTCGATACCGCCCGTCGACCTTGTGCCCGGCAAACCCGGCCTCATCCGGCCCGGCCAGCTCCACCATGTCGAGCCGCTGGGGCCGATGCGCATGCGTGTCGATTTTTACGATCATGAACCGGCCATTCCGTCTGGTTTACCCTCATCCGGCGCCGCCCGGACGGGCATGCCGGACATTGTGCCCGCTCGCCCGGTCGGGGCTGGGCGCAGCGGCGATTTCGTGGCATGAGGGCGGCAGGCCGCTGCGCCGGCTCGTCCGGCACCGTTGTCGCGTCCGACCGCCATGGGTTGATGCGCCAAGGCGGTTGACCTTCCGGGCGATTGACGCTAATCGCCCGGCCTTCGCGCATGGTCGCTGGCTTCCCTTTCAGGAGTCGCGCCGCGCAGTCTGAAACAGTTTCGTTCGAGGAAAAGAATGGCCAATACGCCTCAGGCAAAGAAGCGGATCCGCCGCAATGCACGTCGCGCCGAAATCAACGGCAGCCGGCTGAGCCGCATCCGCACGCTGGTGAAGAAGGTCGAATCCGCCCTTGCCGCCGGTGACAAGACCGCCGCGCAGGCCGCGCTCTCGTCGGCCCAGCCGGAGATGGCACGCGGCGTCGCTCGTGGCGTGCTGCACAAGAACACCGCGTCGCGCAAGTTCGGCCGCCTGACCAAGGCTGTCGCCGCGCTCGCCTGACACTCGTCGGGTTTCGCGAATCGGGATCGGCGTCGGGCTTTCCGGCGCCTTTTTCGTTGTGTGTCGGCCAGCGCTGACCGGGCCTGTCGCCCGTTGACGTCCATGCGCTGACCTCCCGCAAGCCGGAGGGTCGCGCCCGCGACAGGCGCAGTGCCGCGCTGGCTCGCCACCTCCGCATCGAGCGGCGGCGCAAAGCAGCCTCAGCGCGCGCTTCCGCGGCAAGCCCGCGCGGCCCCGCCAGTGGGTCAGGATCGATCCTCATCGGCATGCGGCAGACCTCAACATCTGGCCTCGCAAAAGCCTTGCGTTCAGCGAGCCGACCCACTGCCGAACAGCCCACGCGCCGATCGGCGCGCCCCTCTCATCCTCGGCAGCCCCTGCTGACGCCAGGCGCAACCACGCGGCCGGAGACCAGCGCCCGCTTGCCTAGGCGGTCGCCAGCTCGTCCAGTGCCTCGCTGGCAGCCATCCAGTTCGCCTCCGCCACTTCGATGGCATCTTCCAGCCGGGCGCGGCGCTGCATCAACTCGCTCATCGTGCAATTCTTCTCCTCGGGCCCGGCGGCGGCCGGATCGAACATCGCCTTGTCGATGCGCGAGCGGGTGGCGGTGAGGTCGGCGAGAATCTTCTCGGTCTTCTTCACGTCCGCTTGCAGGGCCTTGTAACGCTCGCGAGCCTGCGCGGCGGCGCGGCGATCAGCCTTGCGGTCGCCCTTGCCGGCGCCCTCGCGCCCCGGCGCGCTGGCGCCGCGCCCGAGCACGAAGTCGGTATAATCCTCCAGCGAGCCATCATAGGGTTGCGCTTGCCCGCCATCGACCAGCACCAGCCGGTCGGCGACCAGTTCGATCATATGTCGGTCATGGCTGACGATCACCACCGCGCCGGAATAGCTGTTGAGCGCCTGCACCAGCGCCTCGCGCGAATCGACGTCGAGGTGATTCGTCGGCTCGTCGAGGATGAGCAGATGCGGCGCATCCCGCGTGATCAGCGCCAGCGCGAGCCGCGCCCGCTCGCCGCCGGAGAGTGAACCAACCTTCTGCGTCGCCCGCTCGCCCGAGAAGCCGAAGCGCCCGAGTTGGCCGCGCACCGCGCCCTGCGTCGCGCCCTTCATCTGCCGGGTCATATGCTCCAGCGGCGTATCCTCGACATCAAGTTCCTCGACCTGATATTGCGTGAAATAGCCGACATTCATCTTGCCCGAGGCGGTCATCGCCCCCTCCATGGCCGGCAACTGACCGGCGAGCAGACGAGCAAGCGTGGTCTTGCCGTTGCCGTTGCGCCCCAGCAGCGCGACCCGGTCGTCCGGATCGATCCGCAGATTGAGGCGCTGGAGAATCGGCTGCGCATCATAGCCCACCGCCGCCATATCCAGCGTGATGAGCGGCGGGCGCAGTTCCTGCGGATCGGGGAAGACGAACGACAGGCTGGGATCTTCCAGCGCGGCGGCGATCGGCTGCATGCGGGCCAGCGCCTTGGCGCGCGACTGCGCCTGCTTGGCCGTGCTCGCCCGCGCACTGTTGCGCGCGACATAATCCTGGAGCTTGGCGCGCTGGGCGGCCTGCTTCTCCCGCGCCGATTCGAGCTGGGCGAGCCGCTCGGCCCGCTGCCGCTCGAAGGCGTCATAACCGCCCGGATAGAGGGTCAGCCTGCCCCCCTCCAGATGGAGGATATGATCGACCACATTGTTGAGCAGATCGCGCTCATGGCTGATGACGAGGACGGTCGCGCGATAATCCTTGAGGAAATTCTCCAGCCACAAGGTCGCTTCAAGGTCGAGATGGTTGGAGGGCTCGTCGAGCAGCAGCAGGTCCGGTGCGGAGAACAGCAGCGCGCCCAGCGCCACCCGCATCTTCCAGCCGCCCGAATAGCTGTCCAGCGGCCGGTTCTGCATCTCCTCGTCGAAGCCGAGACCGGCGAGAATGCGCCCGGCGCGCGCCGGGGCGCTATAGGCGTCGATCGCGATCAGCCGGTCGTGCACATCACCGAGGCGATGCGGGTCCTCGCAGGTCTCGCTCTCGATCAGCAATGCCGCGCGCTCGGTATCGGCGGCCAGCACCGTCTCGAACGGGGTGGCGGTGCCGCTCGGCGCTTCCTGCGCGATATAGCCCATCCGGGTGTCGCGCGGCATGTCGATGGCGCCACTGTCCGGCTCCAGCTGGCCGATGATCGCCTTCATCAGCGTGGACTTGCCCGCGCCGTTGCGGCCGATCAGGCCGATGCGCCCGCGCGGCGGCAGCGCAGCGGCAGCGCGGTCCAGAATCGTGCGGCCGCCGAGGCGCACGGTGATATCGGTGATGGTGAGCATCGCGCGCCGTTAAAGCATTTTGCGCGCCGACGGAACCGCCATGAGACGATGCGCGATGCAACCGGCCGGACGATCCGCGCAAAAGCGCATGCGTCAGTCCACGCCCCCCGCGATCCAGGCGGGGGGATCGCTGGCCGGAAAGGATTCGCTGGAGGCTTCGTCGATCCTGTCCCATGGCGCGGTGCGCCGCAATTCACCTGCCGCCACCGCCTCGCGCGCCTGCGTGAGCACGAGCGCCATCACGGCCGCATGGGTGCCGGAGAGTCGGCCCTCCACCGCATCCTCAATATCGGCGATGCAGGCGCAGAAACATTGGCGGACTGCTTGGAAACAATGGGTTTCGAGGGAAATCTCCGGTGCCGCCCGCCAGAGCGAAAGCGCGAGATGGGTCGCGGCGGCGAGCGCCGAGGCTTCGAACGGATCGTCATATTCGCGGGGCATCGCGTCTCTCCCCATCCTGCTGGCCGGTCCATGAGCGCAACGAGCCCGACCGCCCCTGCGCTCCACCCGCGCTTCTTACCATATTTTGCCGATTCGCATGGCAGCCGCGCTACGGCACCAGCCATCCGTGGCCACCCGCCACCACACCGGCAATGGTGATGACCGCAAGGATGAGCAGCACGACATGCACGCGGTGCAAGGCGCGAAAGGCCCGGTCCGGATCGCGCGCCGCCCATGCCGGGAAGACGCGGTGGAGGATGAGCGGCTCGCCGATGAACAGCAGAAAAGCGAACACCGCCCACAGGCACAGCATCGCATGCATCCACCAGAAGCGCAGATCGGCAAAGCGGCTCCACAAATCGAGCCGGATGATCATGTAGAAGCCGGTCAGCCCCACCAGAAGCACCGCGCCGCGCGCCTGCCACACAAAGCGCCCCTCAAACGCCTGAAACGCCCGCAGCCGATCAGCGCCGAGCAGGCCGCGTCGCACCGCCGGCAGGGCCACGGTGGTCGCCATGGACACCCCGCCGATCCAAAGGATGACCGCGAGCACATGCAGCACGCGGGCCAGAGCGATGTCATCCATGGTCGATCTCCCTTGCGGCCGGCCGGGCCGGTGGCCACGCATCGGGGCAAGGATATTATGCATTCGCCATTCATCATTTGTGCGGGCACAAGGCGGGGGCTATTTTGTTCCGCTCGCGCGGCCGGACCCGCCGCGCCAGGCGCCGCCGGCCGCGGCGCATGTTTCGTTGGAGGATGACACATGGTGGACGCCATGGATGCGCAATCATGGACGAGGCTGGTCGGCACGCTCGATCTGTTCCATGCGCTCTGTGACGATGCGCTGGCCGCCGCCTGCGCCGTCATGCGGGTCGACAAGGTCGCGCGCAACGGCCTGATCGTCGAGCAGGGCGAACCGGCGGCGCGGGCCTATGCGCTCGGCGCGGGCAGCGTGCGCATCGCCCAGACCGGCGAGGATGGCGGGCAGGCGATCATCCGCTTCATCGCACCCGGCGAGATGTTCGGCGCCGTGCCGCTGTTCACCGACCACCGGTTTCCGGCCGATGCGATCGCAGCGGAGGACTCACTCGTGCTGAGCTGGAGCGAGCGCGATCTGCGCGCGCTGATCGGCGCGCATCCGGCCATCGCCATCAATCTCATCACCATCATGGGCACGCGACTGGCCGAGTTGCAGGAACGGGTGCGGGAACTGGCCACCCAGCGCATCGAGCAGCGCATCGAGCAGCGCATCGCCCAGGCGGTGCTGCGGCTGGCGTCCCAGGCCGGGCAGGACCGGCTCGATGGCGTCAAGATCGAGCTGCCGCTGCGTCGCAAGGATCTGGCCGATTATGCCGGCACCACCCTGCACAGCGCGAGTCGCACGCTCGCCGCATGGGAGAAGGCGGGTCTGCTGACCAGCCGGGACCTCCACCTGACCATCCACCATATCGCCGAACTGCGGCGGCTCGCGGAACCCCCGGCGGGATAGTGCCCCCGCCGTTCAGGCCGGGCCGGGCGCCGGCGGGCGGCGCAACGCCATCGGCCCATAGACCAGCAGGAAGAGGAGGAACGCCCCGCCCCACAGGCCACCGGCCAGCCGGATGCTCGTCATATAGGCGAACGGCAGAAGCGGCGCGGCGACCCGCACCAGCGCGCCCAGATGGACGAGGAGATAGATCGCCACCGTCGCGCCGTCCGCTGCCAGCGGTCGCCCGGTATGGCCGCGCGTCGCTCGGGTCATCACCGCCAGCGTCATCGCCGCCATGGCCCCGGCGGACAGGGCATGGATCGCGCTTGATGCCGGGATGGCCGGCCAGAAGGTCGCGCTGCCGAGCAGCAGCAGGCCCAGCGGCAACCACGCATAAGAGACGTGCAGCACGAAGACGAGCGGATCGCGGACGCTGCGCATGCCGGCCCAGCGCGTCAGCCGGATGGCTTGCAGCACGCCGGCGGCGATCAGCAGCAACCCGGTGCCGGGCCCCCGCGGCGCGATCGTCCAGCCCGCCAGCGCCAGCACCATGACCGCGATCACCGCCATGTCGAAGCGGTTGGCCATGGTCGGCATGCGCCCCGGCCCGGCCTGGCGCATCAGCCAGTTGCGTGTGAAGGCCGGGATGATCCGCCCGCCGATGATCGTGATCAGCATCAGCACCAGCGCAAAGCCGGCGCGCATTCCCAGCGCCGGGTCGGCCGTCAGGCCCGCGGCGGCGGCATGGTCCAGCCCGTTCGCACAGGCAAACAGCAGCAAAACGAGCAGGATCGGCTTGTTGCGGTTGCCCGAGACGATGATCTCACGCGCGGCATAGCCAAGCAGGACCAGCAGAAACCCGACATCCAGCGCCGCGCCGATCCAGCTCGGAACGATGGCCGAGAACAGCACCGCCAGCCGCGCGGCCAGCCACAGCCCGACAAAGACGGCGACGGGCCATCCTTTCACCACCGGCCGGCCCGTCCAGTTGGGAATGGCCGCGCTCAGGAAGCCGGCGATGACCGCACCAAGATAACCGAACAGCATTTCATGCTGATGCCACGCCAGCGGGTCCATCGCGGTCGGCAGCGTCCAGCTGCCCGCCAGCGCCCCGAGCCAGAGCGATACCACGATCAGCGCCCACAGCGCCCCGCCAGCAAACAGCAGGCGAAAGCTGCCGTGCAGCCAGATCGGCATGGCGGCGCGCGCCCGAACGGCAACAAGCTGCACGGTCACGCCCCAAATCCGCCGGATGTGCCGAACGCCACCGCGATCACCATCCACCCGATTCTGCAGCCATCGCTCACGGCATCTCCTTGCGGCCGGCTCCGGCCTGAAAACCCTTGTCGCGGCCCATGGTAGCATAGCCCCGGCCGTGGGCTTTGTGCTGGCGCAAAACCGGGCCTGCCGCCCCGCCAGGCGCAAGCCGGCAGCGGCGGTCCGTTATCTGCACCCGGCGAGCAAGGCACGCCAGGCCCCGTCGGTCAGGACGAGATCGCCGCCGCCGCGCGCAGCCCGCTGCGGATGCGCGCCATCAGGCCCAGGTCGGCCTTGGTCGAGTGGACCACATAGGCAGAATAGGAAAATTCCGGGCTGTCGGGCACCACCATCAGCCGCCCTTCTTCCAGATAGGAGCGGATGAAACCCTGCCGGAAATAGCCGCTGCCGCCGGACGCCAGGATATAATCAAGCGCCAACGGGCCATAGTCGATCGACACGACGGCATTGGCCTGATCGGGAAAGGCGGCGTGATAGCTCGCCAGAAAATCCCCGCCCCAGTTGATCTCGACATGATCCTCCGGCCTGAGCGGCTGGCTGGCCGGCGTGGTGCGCGCGAGAACCAGCTTTTCCTCGAACAACAGCTCCGCGATCATGCCGGGGCGGCGCGGCGCGGCGTAGATGACCGCCACGTCCAGCGAGCCGTCCTGCACGCGCTCGATCAGCCGCTCGGACGTGTCGATCTGCGTGCTCACCGCGATTTCGGGACATTCGCGCCGCATCCACAACAGCCAGTGGCGCAGGATCGGACTCCACAGGCTCAGCTCCGCGCCGATCGTCACCACCGTCTCGCGGCCCGGCGGCAGGGCGACGGCACGGCGCGCGCCTTCCCACACCTGCACCAGACTGGTGGCGAAGCGCAGAAACTGCTCGCCAGCCGGCGTCAGCCGCGCGCCGGCCTTGTTGCGCACGAACACCGGCCGGTCGAGTTGCTGCTCCAGCACGCGGATGCGCGCGCTCACCGCCGTTTGCGTCAGGTTGAGGTTGGCCGCGGCGCTGACGAAGCTCCCGGTCTTCACCACCTCCAGAAAGGTGCGGGCGACATTGATGTCCATTCAGCAGAATCTTTCCATATAAAGCCAAATTATATTCATTTGCTTGCTGGATCAAGCGGGAGGACAGTGGCCAAGGAGGCGACGTCCCATGGCTCCTGACTGCATGGCCCCTGTCTCGATGTTGAACCCGGCCGATTGCCTGGCCCCATGGGCGAGGCTGGCGTGAAACCGCAGCGGCCGCCTTGTCCCGAACCGACCGAACGGGGGAGCTGGTGGATGATCGGAACCCTGTTGCTGGCTTTTATCGCATGCATGGCGATTGCGTCGCTCGGCCTGTTCGCGCTCATCCGCACGGGGGTGATCGATCAGCATATGTCGCTCATCCTCTTCGTCGCCGCGGTGCCGCTGGCGGCCTGGGTCGCGCTGGGGGTGGAGGCGGCTGATCCGGACCCGGACATCACGCCGCCGGACGACCAGCCGCTGCCCATTGCGCAGGTTGATATCGAACGGCTCTGGCCTCGCGGTTTCGACCAGGACGCGCTGCCGCCGCAGCGCCGGTTGCGGCCCCCCAGCCCGGCCGATCCAGCCCGCCCCGCCTCGCGCTGAACCCGCCTGTTTCCGCCATTATCTGCAATATAAGTGCATTCAACCTATCACATCATTCATTTGCCTGTTGTGTCGGCCGCCCCCAAATTGGCGAAGACCCCAATGGAGGATAAGCATATGAATATTCGTCTCGGACAGATTGCGCCGGATTTCGAGCAGGACTCGACTGACGGCCCGATCAAATTCCATGAATGGCTGGGTTCCAGCTGGGGCGTGCTGTTCAGCCATCCCAAGAATTTCACGCCCGTGTGCACCACAGAACTGGGCGAAGTGGCCAAGCTGGCACCGGAATGGGCCAAGCGCAACGTCAAGCCGATCGGCCTCTCGGTCGATCCGGTCGAGGCGCATCGGCGCTGGGACAGCGATATTCACGAGACGCAGGGCTATGCGCTCAATTTCCCGATGCTCGCCGACCCGGACGCGAAGGTCTCGACACTGTATGACATGATCCACCCGGACAGTGATCCGACGGTCACGGTCCGCTCGGTGTTCGTCATCGACCCGCAAAAGAAGGTCCGCCTGATCCTGACCTATCCGCCGAGCACCGGCCGCAATTTCCCGGAGATTCTCCGCGCGATCGACAGTCTCCAGCTCACCGACGCGCGCAGCATCGCCACCCCGGTCAACTGGGAAGTGGGCGATGAGGTGGTGATCTCGCCCAAGCTCTCCGATGAGGAGGCCACGCGCCTGTTCCCGCAGGGCTACCGCACGCTCAAGCCCTATCTGCGGATGGTCAAACTCGAAAACGCCTGATCGCTCGCGCCCGAGGGAGCGCGTGCCAATGAGGGCATGGTCCGATCATGGTCGGATCATGCCCTATTTTTTCCACGTTACGGCAGCTCGTCCTCATCGATGAGAATGCGCATGGCGGCCCCGTCCGGGTCGTCATATTGCCCGGCTCGCAGCGTCCAGAAAAAAGCCACCAGCCCGCCCAGCCCGAGCAGCAACGCGGCCGGAATCAGGATGAGCAGGCCGTTCATTTGACCGCCCAGCGCAGCCGCATCGAATTGCCGATGACGATGAGCGAACTGGACGACATCGCCACGGCCGCGATCAGCGGCGTCACGAGCCCGGCCATGGCGAGCGGCACCGCAAAGATATTGTAGATGATCGCCAGCCCCAGATTCTCGCGCACCACGCGCATCGTCGCCCGCGCCGCGCGGATCGCGCGCGGCAGGCCGAGCAGACTGTCGCCCAGAAAGACGATGTCCGCCGCCTGCTGGCCGACATCGCTGGCCGAGGCCGGCGCCATGGAGACATGGGCGGCCGCCAGCGCCGGCCCGTCATTGAGCCCATCGCCGACCATCAACGGATGGCGCCCGGCGGCAATCTCACCCTCCAGCACCGCCATCTTGTCGGCCGGCTGCATGTCCCCGGTGCCGTCAATGCCCAGCTGATCGGCCACGGCGGCCACCGCGTCCGCCCGGTCGCCGGACATGATCCGGGCGGGCAGGCCAAGCGCATGGAGTTGCGCCAGCGCCTCGCCCGCATCGGGCCGCAGCGCATCGGCAAAGCGGATGATGATGGTCGCGCCATCGCCCAGATCGAGCGCCACGGCCGCCCGGTCATCGCCGCGATCCCCCACCAACTCGGCCGGGCTGGGCCGCCGCATGGCGACCTGCCGCCCCTCGTGGCGCGCCGAGACCCCTACGCCGGGCGTCTCGGCCAGATTGTCGAGCGGCACGGCGGCGACGCCCGCCCCCTCCAGCGCCTGCCGCAGCGCCGTCGCCAGCGGATGGCGACTCGCCGTCGCCAGCGCCAGCGCGATCGGGCGCTGCGCCACGGGGATCGCCGCGATGCCCGCCGCCACCGGGCGACCGAGCGTCAGCGTGCCGGTCTTGTCGAGCAGCAGCGTATCGGCCTGCGCCAGCCGTTCGAGCGCGCTGCCATCCTTCACCAGCAGGCCCTTGCCCATCATGGTGCCGGAGACGACGACCTGCGCCACCGGCACGGCCAGCCCCAATGCGCAGGGACAGGTGATGATGAGCACGGCGATGGCGACGAGGATCGACTGGTGCCAGCCCGCCCCGCCAATCATCCAGCCGGCAAAGCTCACGGCCGCCAGCGTATGAACCACCGGCGCGTAAAGGCGCGAGAGCCGATCGGCGAGGCGGACATAGTGCGACTTGGTCTGGCTCGCGCTGTCCATCAGCCGGGCGATCTCGGCAATTGCGCGCGCCTCGCCCACCGCGGTGACCCGCAATGTCACCGGCGCATCGAGGTTGAGCGTGCCGGCCGCCGCCATGGCGCCCTCGCCCAGTGTCACCGGCGCGCTTTCGCCGGTCAGCAGCGAGAGATCGAACCGGCTGCGCCCCTGCGCGATCACGCCGTCTGCCGCCAGCCGTTCGCCGGCCGCGATCATCAACCGGTCCCCTACCGCCAGATCGTCCGCCGCCACCCATTGGCTGGTGCCATCGGCCGCCAGCCGCATCGCCCCGGTCGCGGTGCGGCGCACCAGCGCTTCCGCCCCGCTCGCCGCGCGGCCGCGCATCATCTCGTCCAGCACGCGGCCGGCAAGCAGGAAGGCGAGCAGCGTCAGCGCGCCGTCGAACCAGACATGCTGCCCGTCGACGATGGTTTCATAGACGCTCATCAGCGTGGCGAGCAGCACGCCGATGGAGATCGGCACGTCCATATTGGTCGTCCCCGCCCGCACCGCCTTGAGCGCGGAGACGAAGAAGGGTCGGCCCGCATAGGCGACGCAGGGAATGGCGATCGCCGCGGAAATCCAGTGGAACAGGTGGCGCGAGCTGCCATCCGCGCCGGACCAGACCGAGACGGTGAGCAGCATCACATTCATCGAGGCGAAGGCCGCCACGGCCAGCGCGCGGATGAGCGGCGCCAGCGACTGGTTGCGCTGCCCGGCGGCCGCGCTGTGCAGCGCCTGCGCGGCAAAGCCGATCGTGTCGAACGCGCGGATCAGGTCCGGTTCGGCAAGGGCGGCGTCATGATTCACCACCACCGTGCGCGAGGAAAAGTTCACCCGCGCGCCGCTGATGCCGGGCTGCCCCGGCAACAGCCGCTCGATCTTGGCAATGCAGCCAGCGCAATGCATGTCCGGCACCGCAAAGCGCGTCTCGACCGGCGCCGCGCCTAGATCGCGTTCATCCGTGGCGGTGAGGGCGGCGGCGAGGCTCATTGCAGATCGACGATATGATTGAGATCAGCCCCCTGCGCCGTGGCGCGCAGATGGACGATCCAGCGCCCTTCCTGCAACGGCTCCAGGCTCTCATAATGGCCATCGCCCAGCCCGCGGAACGTCAGGTCGCGCTCCGGCATCCGGCCGAGCGGATGGCGGGCATGCGCGGTGATCACGGCCTCGTCCAGCGGGGCACCGCCGCTGGTGAGCGACACGGCCAGCCGCTGGTCCGCCCCGCGCCCGGCCTTGATCGACCAGCCGAGCGCGGCTTCCTCGCGTGCTTTCGCCAGCCAGCCGTTGAACTTCTGGCTCGCCACATAGCTGTTATCGACCACCAGCCCGCCAAAGGTCGCGCTGGCAAAATACGCCATCGTCAGGTTGACCGCGATGACCACGCCGAAAAAGGAGACGAGGATGGCGGCCATATGCCGGCCGGTGAAAGTCCTGCCCGCGCGGCTCATGTCGTTTTTCATTGGTCTTCCTCCGGCCTGACGAAGCTGTCACTATCCTGCGCCCTGTCTTCCGGCTTGTCGACGGCGCGCAGGGTGAAGGTGAAATCCTCGCGGGTCGCACCCGCCGCCGGGGCGACCACCATGATGCGCTCCTTGCGCACCTGATCGGCCGGCACCGCGATGCGCACGCTGCGCGCCGCCTGCTCGCGGGTCATGCCCTCGGTCCACATCAGCGCGCCGGGCAGGCCCTCCAGCGTCACGGTCATCGTGCGCGGGCGGCTTTCCATATTGCGGATCTTGATCAGATAGGCGTTGCGGATCGAGCCATCGGAGAGGCGGACATATTGCGGGTTGCGGTCCGCATCGGCGGCAATGTCGAGACGGGTGCGCGCGCCCAGCATCATCAGCATCGCCAGGCCGATCGCGCCCCACAGGGCGAAATAGATGATCGTGCGGGGCCGGAACAATGTCCGCAGCACCGGCGTCGGCGTCTCGCCGCGCATTTCCTTCTCGCTGTCCAGCTCGGTCGCATAGTCGATGAGCCCGCGCGGCCGGCCAATCTGGTCCATCACCTTGTCGCACGCGTCGATGCACAGGGCGCAGGTGATGCAGCCGATCTGCGGCCCCTCGCGAATATCGATGCCGGTCGGGCAGACCTGCACGCATTGCAGGCAATCGATGCAGTCGCCGGTCGCGATGCCATCTTCCGCCGCCTTCTTGATGCCCTGGCTGCGCGGTTCGCCACGCCAGTGCTTATAAGTGACCGTCAACGATTTCTCGTCGAGCATGGCGCTCTGGATGCGCGGCCATGGGCACATATAGATGCACACCTGCTCGCGCATGAAGCCGCCGAGGATGAAGGTGGTCGCGGTCAACAGCAGCGTCGTCGCATAGGCGGCGAAATGCGCCTGCCCGGTCCAGAAATCATGCTGGAGCTTTGGCGCATCGGCAAAGTAGAAGATCCACGCGCCGCCGGTGAGGAAGGCGATGAACAGCCAGACCGCCCATTTGCGCAGCCGCTTCCACAGCTTGGAGGCGCCCCATGGCGCGCGGTCGAGCTTCAGCTGGGCATTGCGATCGCCATCGAGGAAGCGCTCGACATGCTGGAACAGGTCCGTCCACACCGTTTGCGGGCAGGCATAGCCGCACCATGCGCGGCCGACAGCGGAGGTGACGAGGAACAGCCCGACGCCGGCCATGATGAGCAGGCCGGCGACATAATAGAATTCATGCGGCCAGATCTCGATCGCGAACATGTAGAAGCGCCGGTTGGCGAGATCGACCAGCACCGCCTGATCGGGCGCATAGGGGCCGCGATCCCAGCGAATCCACGGCGTGCCCCAGTAGATGGCGAGCGTCACCGCCATCACCAGCCATTTGAACCGACGAAACGGCCCGTCCACCTGCTTGGGGAAGACGGCCTTGCGCTTTTCGTAGAGCCCCTGGGGCATGTTGTTTGGGTCAGTCACATCCATTGTCCGCGTGGAACCATCAGCCGCCGCGCCGGCGCACGGGGCACCAGCGCGACGACACTCGTCTTGCGCACGCAATCAGCGAGACAGACCGGGCCTGTTCGTCCGCGACGGCAGCGCCGCCGCAGGCGATCAGGACGCTTCCGGCCTATTGATTGCGCCGTCGTTCCTCTCCGCGTCCGGCGCCTGCCCTGCTTCGGGCGCCGGATTGGCCTCGCCACCGCCTAATGCGTGGACATAGGCCGCCAACATCTTAATCGTCACCGGGTCGAGCCGCTCGTGCCAGGCCGGCATCACGCCCTGCCGGCCGCCGCCGATCGACTCCAGCAGCGCCTCGCGGCTGCCGCCGAACAGCCAGATGCCGTCCGTCAGATTGGGTGCGCCGAATTGGCGCAGGCCCTTGCCCTCCGCGCCGTGGCAGGCCGCGCAATTATCCGCGAACACGCCCGCGCCGCGCTTCGACGACGCGCTCGGTTTCTCCTGCCCGCTGATCACGCGGACATGGGAGATGACATCGTCCACCTGCGCGCGGCTCAGCATCTGGTCGCGCAGGAAGGCGGGCATCATGCCGGCATGGGTCTCCGCCACGTCCGGATTCCGCACGCCATAGGTGATGCTATACTGGATCGCCTTGAGGTCGCCGCCCCACAGCCAGTCATCATCATTGAGGTTGGGATAGCCCTTGGACCCGGCCGCGTCCGAGCCGTGGCACTGCACGCAATGCACCCGGAAGGCCGCCGCGCCGCCCTGCACCGCCGCGCGCATCAGGTCCGGCCGGGCGGGCAAGTCCTCGATCGGGGTGGCGGCAATGGCCGAGACGATCGGCGCCTTGCGCGCCGCGTCGGCCGCGATCTGCTGCTCCAGCGCGCCCCGGCTGCTCCAGTTCCACAGCCCCTTGCTATTGCCATCAATCCCCGGAAAGGCAGGATAAACAATCACATAGCCGATCGCGAACACGATACTCGCATAGAGGCAATAGAGCCACCAGCGCGGCATGGGGTTATCGAGTTCCTCGATGCCGTCCCATTCATGACCGACAGTGTGGACGCCGGTGGCCTCGTCGAGGCGCTTCTTACCCATGGCGCGTCTCCCCCTTGTCCGCCGCCAGTTCCTCCTCCTCGGTGAAGATCATCGTCGCGGCCTGCTCGTTGCGCGCGCGGGCGCCGGGGCGGAAGGCCCAGCCGACCAGGATGAGATAGACCGCCAGCAGCACGGCCAGGCCATAGCTGTCCGCAAAATGGCGCAGCGCATCATAGCTCATCGCTGCATCTCCTGCGGCGCGGCGCTCTCGAAATCGACCAGCGTGCCGAGCATCTGGAGATAGGCGACGAGCGCGTCCATCTCGGTAAGGCGTGAGGGATTGCCGTCAAAGTCGCGCGCCTGCGCCTTGGGATAGCGCTTCATCAGGTCGCTGCTGTCCATCTCCGGATCGGCCTGCGCGCGCAGATCGGCATTGGCCTGCGCCAGATCCTCGTCGCTATAGGGCACGCCGACGGCCCGCAGCGCTTTCAGGTGCGCGGTCATGTCCTCGCCCTTCAGATCCTTGTCGGCGAGGAAGGCATAGCCCGGCATGATCGATTCCGGCACCACGCTGCGCGGGTCCTTGAGATGCTGGACATGCCACTCGTCCGAATAGCGCTTGCCGACGCGGGCCAGATCCGGCCCAGTGCGCTTGGAGCCCCACTGGAAGGGGTGGTCATACATGCTCTCGGCGGCGAGGCTGTAATGGCCATAACGCTCCACCTCGTCACGGAACGGGCGGATCATCTGGCTGTGGCAGGCGTAGCAGCCCTCGCGCATGTAGATGTTGCGGCCGACCAGTTCGAGCGGGGTGTAGGGACGCATGCCCTCCACCTTCTCGATCGTGTTGTCGATCCAGAACAAAGGCGCGATCTCGACGATGCCGCCAATCGCCACGGCGATGAACGCGCCGACGCCCAGCAGGGTCACGTTGCGCTCAAGTTTACGGTGCTTTTCAGCAAAGCTGGTCATGATGGGCCAGTCCTTATTCAGCAGGGGAGGCGGCAGGGGCAGCGACGATCGGGCGGTCCTTGGCCGGATCGAATGTCGCATCGCTCATCGGCGCCTCTTCGCGCAGGTCACCCTTGATGGTGCGCCACACGTTGATGACCATGATGATGCCGCCGGCCAGATAGAGCATGCCGCCGAACGCACGGATCAGATAGAGCGGCATCATCGCCTTCACGCTGTCCGAGAAGGCATAGACGAGATAGCCGTCCGCCCCATATTCGCGCCACATCAGCCCCTGCATGATGCCGGCGACCCACATGGCCGAGGCGTAGAAGACGATGCCCAGCGTGGCGAGCCAGAAGTGCCAGTTGACCATGCGCAGCGAATAGAGCCGCGAGCGGTTCCACAGGCGCGGCGTCATATAATAGACGGCGGCGAAGCTGATCATGCCGTTCCACCCCAGCGCGCCGGCATGGACGTGGCCGATCGTCCACTCGGTATAGTGGGAGAGCGAGTTGACCGACTTGATGGAGAGCAACGGCCCCTCGAAGGTCGCCATGCCGTAGAAGGCCAGCGCCATCACCATCAGGCGGATGATCGGATCCGTCCGCACCTTGTCCCAGGCGCCGTTGAGCGTCATCAGGCCGTTGATCATGCCGCCCCAGCTGGGCATCCACAGCATCACCGAGAAGACCATGCCGAGCGTCTGCGCCCAGTCAGGCAGCGCGGTATAGTGGAGATGGTGCGGCCCGGCCCACATGTAGAGGAAGATGATCGACCAGAAGTGGAGGATCGACAGGCGGTAGCTGTAGACCGGCCGTTCCGCCTGCTTGGGCACGAAATAATACATCATCGCGAGGAACGGCACGGTGAGGAAGAAGGCCACCGCATTATGGCCATACCACCATTGCAGCAGCGCATCCTGCACGCCGGAGAAGGCGCTGTAGCTCTTCGAGCCGAAGATGCTGACCGGCACCGCCAGATTATTGACGACGTGCAGCAGCGCGATGGTGATGATGAAACTGAGATAGAACCAGTTGGCGACATAGATATGCGGCTCGCTGCGGCGCGCGAGCGTGCCGACGAACACCACGAGATAGGCGACCCAGACGATGGTCAGCCAGATATCGACATACCATTCCGGCTCGGCATATTCGCGCGCGTCGGTGACGCCCATGATGTAGCCGGAGGCGGCGAGCACGAGGAACAGCTGGTAGCCCCAGAAGACGAAGCGGGCGAGCCCCGGAAAGGCCAGGCGCGCGCGGCAGGTGCGCTGCACGACATAGAGGCTGCTCGCGATCAGGATATTGCCGCCGAACGCGAACACCACGCCGGAGGTGTGGAGCGGCCGCAACCGCCCGAAGCTCAGATATTCCGAGGTGAAGTTGAGCGCCGGGAAGGTGAGCTGCAAGGCGATGAACAGGCCGGCGGAAAAGCCGATGACGGCCCAGAAGACGGTGGCGATGACGCCCCAGCGGACCGGATCATCATCATAGCGGCCGGCATCCGGCATCTTGAGCAGGCCACGGGTGATCGCGGCATAGTCGGCCCGGCGCACCGAGACCCAGCAGGCGATCAGCGCGGCGGCGCAGGCAATGCCCATATGCACCGCATAGGCGCTGTCCTGCGCAAAGCCGGCAGCGACCAGCGCGAGGAGCGCCGCCACCAGAAACGCGCCTGCGCGCGCCGTCAACTCAATCATGTTCATCCCCTGGGAGGCAGCCAGACTGCGTGTGTGATTCGCGCGTGAGCGAATAGGAAGAATCGCGCATCGCCACATTGATCTCGATCAATAGGGTGCGGCGCGGCGGGAGCCATGTCCCGCGATTCAGGCGCGCGCGGAGGCCGGCGCGCGGCCATCGGCGATCCAGCTCTCCTTGAGCGCAATGGCGCGGCGACCGCCATCGAAGAAGCAGCGCAGCATATAGGCCAGCTGCCCGACATCCGCCGACGCCCCGCCGCCGGCCCCGGCCTGCGCGCGGCCGGACGCCTGCCGCCACAACATGGCCACCAGATCCTGCGCATGCACTTCGTCGAGCCGATGCATCCGGCACAGCGCTTCCAGCGCCGCCGGGGCGGGGCCGCAGCCCGGCGGCAGGTTGCGGAAGATCGCTTCGGCCCGCGCGAAATGCGTCCCGGTGATCCACAAAATGCGATCGCACAGCCGCCGGATCACGTCCGGCGGCGGCAGGCCCGGCAGCCCGTCGGCCACCGCTTCCAGCTCGTCGCACAGCCAGCGCTGGACCAGATGATCGTCCAGCAACGTCTCCACCGTCAGCGGCACCGGCGGCCGCCCGGTCAGCCGCGCCACCAGCGCCGCAGCGGGCGTGGTCCGCGCCGCTGCCGGCGATGCCCGCTGCGCCCGTGCCATCCCGCCCCCGTCCGTCACGCTCTCGTCTCCCGCCACCGCATGCCGGGATGATAGCGGGCTGGCCCGCTGCGTCCTTGACGCCGATCAAGCAAGCAGCCGCAGCGCCCCGCCCGGCGTCACCTGCGCCGGAGGGCCCGCAAAATTGCGGTGAGGAAGATCGGCTGGTCTGGAGCATGGCCTAGCGTCGGGCTTTCTCGAACAGGTCGATCAGTTCATCGAACTTGGCGCGCTGGTCGGCTTCATCGCCGGATGCGATCGCCTCGGCCACGCAGTGCGCGGCATGCGTCTTGAGCACTTCGCCCTCGGCGCGGCTCAGCGCCGCCTTCACGGCCTGGAACTGATGCAGGATATCGATGCAATAGCGATCGTCCGCCAGCATCTGCTGGAGCCCTCGCACTTGCCCCTCGACTCGCTTGAGTCGGTTGATTGTCCCGTCACGATCCCTTGCCATATCCGCTCTGCCATACCCCCTGGGGGTATATCATGCCGCAGTGCAGCGAGAGAAGCAAGCCATGGGACACCCGCGCCGGAACCGCCGCGCGCGCATAAAAGAAAACGGGACATTTCTGCCCCGTTTCCTGTGTCTGCAATGTCCTGAAGCGTCTTAGCGCTTCGAGAACTGGAAGCTCTTGCGGGCCTTGGCGCGGCCATATTTCTTGCGCTCGACCACGCGGCTGTCGCGGGTGAGGAAGCCCTCGGCCTTCACCGCCGAACGCAGCGCCGGCTCATATTTCGACAGCGCCTGCGCGATGCCGTGCTTGACGGCGCCGGCCTGGCCCGAAAGGCCACCGCCCTTGACGGTGCAGATCACGTCATACTGACCGGTGCGCTCGGTGATCGTGAACGGCTGGTTGATGACGAGACGCAGCGTGGGGCGTGCGAAATAGATTTCCTGATCGCGGCCATTGACCGTGATCTTGCCGGTGCCGGGCTTCACCCAGACGCGGGCGACGGCATCCTTGCGGCGGCCGGTGGCATAGGCGCGGCCCTGCTTGTCCAGCTCCTGCTGACGCAGCGGCGCGGTGGCGACGGGCGCGTCCGGCGTGGCGACAGCGGCATCACCCTGGGCGAGATCCTGCAGATCGGACAGCGAGTTGACGGTATCAGACATCAGGCACCAACCTTGTTCTTGCGGTTCATCGCCGCGATATCAAGCACTTCGGGGTTCTGGGCTTCGTGCGGATGCTCGGCGCCGGCGAACACGCGCAGGTTGCGCATCTGCTGACGACCCAGCGGGCCGCGCGGGATCATCCGCTCGATCGCCTTCTCGAGCACGCGCTCGGGGAAGCGGCCGTCCAGCACCTTCGCCGCCGTGATGCCCTTGATGCCACCGATATAGCCGGTGTGCCGATAATAGACCTTGTCGGCCAGCTTGTTGCCGGTGAACTTCACCTTGCCGGCATTGATGACGATGACATTGTCACCGCAATCGACATGCGGGGTGAAGCTCGGCTTGTGCTTGCCGCGCAGGACGTTGGCGATGATCGTCGCCGCGCGGCCGACCACCAGGTCCTCCGCATCGACGATCAGCCACTTCTTCTCGACCGTTGCCGGGGTTGCCGACTTGGTCGTTTTCATGAGAGCCTTCATTGGCCTCTTGCCTCCGGATAAATGATAAGGACGGAACCCCGTGCGGGACACCGCCGATGTGCGCGCTCCTGATGGAAGGCCGGCGGAAAGTCAAGGGTTGCGCGGCTTTGCTGACGGGTATCAGTATACCCGGAGCGATCTGACGGCGGGAAAAGCTGGTCAGCCGGCCGTCTCGCCGGCCACCCAGTCGGCATAGGCCGGCGTGGCGGTGGCGGCCCAGCTCAGGATCGCCGGGAGGTCATAGTCATGATCGCGCGCCAGCGCCGCCATCAGCGCATCACGCCGCGCCGGCGCGGTCTTGAACAGCACCGGCACCTCGCCCGCCGATTCGATCGCGCCGCCCCAGTGATAGACGGACTCGCCCGCGGCCAGGATGTTGGCGCAGGCGGCCAGGCGCTGATCGACCATGGCCCGCGCGGCCGCCCCGGCCGCCGCGCGCGTGCCGTAGAGCACATAGACCAGCGCGATCTCGCTCATCGCGCGGGCGGCGACGAGCCCAGCCGGTGCGCGCCGACCACGACCGCGCCGAGCAGCAGCGCGCCGACAAACTGGTGCAGCACCGCGATGGTGATGGCCACGCCGGTCAGCACCGTCACGATGCCGAGCAGGATCTGGGTGCCCGTGATCGCGACCAGCGCCCAGGCCAGCCGCCTCGCACCGGCGCGATAGAGAATGCCGGCCATCCAGACGATCGCCAGCGCGACGATCCACGCCCACCAGCGGTGCAGGAAATGCACCAGGAAGGGATCGCTGGTGATGGTGAGCCAGAGCGAGCCGAACCACGCGATCCCCTCCGGCACGAACCTGTCGTTCATCAGCGGCCAGGTGTTGGCGACGGACCCGGCCCGCAGCCCGGCGGTGAGCGCGCCGAGCATGAGCTGGAGGAACAGCAGCAGCACGGGGACCAGGCCGGCGACGGTCGGCCGGGCCTTTCCGCTGCCCGGCACACGGGCGAGTCGCGCGAAATCGCAGGCGGCCCACAGCACCGCCGAGAGGAGAATGAGCGCCATGCCGAGATGCGCGGCCAGCATGGCCGGCTGGACATTCACCCGATCGGTGAGGCCGCTCTTGACCATGAACCAGCCCACCGCGCCCTGCGCGCCGCCGAGCAGCAGCAGGATGACGAGGCGCAGGCCATAGCCCTTGGGCACTGCCCCGCGCAGCGCGAACCAGACCAGCGGCGCGGCATAGGCCAGCCCGATGACGCGGCCGAACAGCCGGTGGATATACTCCCAGAAAAAGATGTGCTTGAACGCCGCGAGCGTCATGCCCTGATTCATCAGCGCATATTGCGAACTGTGGCGATAGGTCTCGAATTCCGCCTGCCAGTCCGCCTCGCTGAGCGGCGGCAGCGTGCCGGTCACCGGCTTCCATTCCGTAATCGACAGGCCCGACTCGGTGAGCCGCGTGATCCCGCCCACGACAATCATCATCACGATGAGGCCGACAATGATGAACAGCCAGCGCGCAAGCGCCGCCGGCCGGGCCACGACGCCGGCCCGCGCCGCGCCATGAGTGGGAATCTGCGCCTGATCGGTCATGGCCGTGTCCCATGCCCCCAAGCCGGCGATGAGGCAAGCCGGATGGCATCGCGAAGCCCCGCGCGATTGCGACCGCCGCGCAAACGCCGCGCGCCTGCGGTTGCGCTCCCCCTGACCGGGACAGCGCGCCGCTGACATAGGCGCAGGATTGATCGCCGCCGGTCCCGACACCCGGCGCGGCCCGCGCACGGGCCGGCAGCGCGGCAATATCGCGCCGGCCGGTCCGGTCGCCGGCCTTGGCGGCACGCCGCACCGTTGCCGGCCGCTTCTCCCCGCACGGCACATGGACGCCGCGCCATCGTTCGCCAGACCGTCCGCCGCGAGACGCTCTTCCTTTCTGCCTTCCCGCCCGCCACCACGGCCCGCGCCTTTTTTTCAAATGATATGTTGTAACCTCATGTCGCAGGGCGTAGAGACGCTTCGACCATGACGACTCTGCACGCCTCTCGCTTCATGCATCTGGACAGACTGGCCATTGGCCTCTCCGGCCTATGTGCCTTGCACTGTCTGGCAACGGCGGTCGCGGTCGGCCTGCTCTCCTCCTTCGCCGGGCTGCTTGAGGCGCCGATCATCCATGAGGCAGGCCTGGCCATCGCCATCCTGCTGGGCGCGCTGGCGCTCGGCAATGGCGCGCGCAGGCACGGCATGCTGCTTCCGCTCGCCGTCGGCGCCCTTGGCCTTGGCGTCATGGCCGGCTCGCTCAGCATGCCGCATGGCGCGCCCGGTGAGATTCTCTATTCGGTGGGCGGCGTGCTGCTGCTCGCCTTCGGCCATGAGCTGAACCGCCGCGCTTACTGGTGATCCGGCCCGCCCGGCCCTGACCTTGGCCCGGCTCCGACCCCGCCCCCGACCCTAGGGCGGATCGCCATTCAGCAGATGACGTGCCGACACTGGTGGATTTGCGTGCCCCGGCGCGCCGCGTGCGAACGGCCCGGGAGCACCGGACGTGCGGAACGACGCCATTGGCAGGCCGTCAGGGCTGAAGGTCGACCCGCCCCAGATCGTCTCAGCGCGCCAGAATATGCGGCCCGACATCGGCGACGCTCTGGCAGCCGGTGAGCGCGAGCCCGGAGCGCAACTCCATGGTGAACTGCGCCAGCATGCGCGCGACGCCCTCCTGCCCACCCGCCGCCAGCGCATAGGCCCAGGCCCGGCCGATCATCACGCCCTTCGCGCCCAGCGCCAGCATCCGCAGCACGTCGAGCCCGTTGCGCACCCCGCCATCGGCCAGCACGGTGAGCCGGTCGCCCACCGCCTGCGCGATCGCCGGCAGCGCCTGCGCCGTGCCCACCGTGCCATCGAGCTGGCGGCCGCCATGGTTGGAGACGACGAGCCCGTCCGCGCCGATATCCGCCGCGCGGCGCGCATCCTCCGGGTCCATGATGCCCTTGAGCACCAGCGGCCCATCCCAGTGGCTGCGGATGAATTCCAGATCCTGCCAGGTGACGGAGGGATCGAAATTGCGCCCGCTCCAGCTCAGGAAATCATTGAGCCGCACATTGCCCTTCATGATCGGCGCGAGATTGCCCAGCGTGTGCGGCCGGCCGCCCAGCCCGACATCGAGCGCCCAGCGCGGATGCAGCGCCACTTGCGACCAGCGCCGCCACTGGCCGAGCAGGCCAGGCGGGCCGGAGAGGCCGGAGCGCTGATCGCGCCAGCGCGGGCCGGGCATCGGCAGGTCCACGGTCATGAACAGCACCGGGCAGCCGAGCGCCTTCACATGCGCCAGCAGGTCCATGACGAAGCCGCGATCCTTGGCGACATAAAGCTGGAACCAGAAGGGAATGCCGGTCGCCGCCATCACCTCATCCACCGAGCAGAGCGCCACGGTGGACATCACCATCGGCACGCCGCTGGCCTGCGCCGCGCGCACCGCCTGAATCTCGCCCCGCTTGCGCAGCATGCCGCCCATGCCGACCGGCGCGAGCATCAGCGGCATGGCAAGATCCTGCCCGAACAGGCGGGTCGACAGATCCGACTGCGAGACATCGTTGAGCACGCGCTGGCGCAGCGTCACCGCGCGCACGGCGGCGACATTGCGGGCCAGCGCCAGCTCGGCAAAGCTGCCGCCATCGACATAATCGAACAGGAAGCGCGGCAGACGGCGTTTGGCCGCCGCGCGCAGATCATCGAAACCATGGGGCCAGACCATCTCAGCGCCCGCCATCAATCGGCCGGCGGCAAGCCCGGGCGCCGCGCATGTCGTGCATCATCATCCTCCCCAACGCGCCACCCCGCCTCTTCGCGCGCACCGGACCGGCGCGCGCTATCCGATGGATCGGCCGGCAGCGCTCCACATTTGCGAGCGGATCACGCGCTTGTCCACCCCCGAGGCGGGTCACCGCCGCACCAATCTGACGCCCCGCCCCGATGACGCCGCCTCATGCCCGCAGGTCGATCCGCGCCTCCACCCCGATGCGGGCGAGAAACGCCTCATCGTGACTGACCACGATCAGCGCGCCATCATAGCCGCGCAGCGCCTGCTCCAGCGCCTCGATGGCATCGATATCGAGATGGTTGGTCGGCTCGTCGAGGATCAGCAATTGCGGCGGCACCGGCCCTGCCGTCACCATGGCCAGCCCCGCGCGCAGCCGCTCGCCGCCGCTCAGCACGCCGGCCAGCTTGCGCGCATCGCGATTGCGGAAGGCGAAACGGGCCAGCGCGGCATGGGCCTGCCCCTCCGTCATGCCCGGATGGCGGGCGCGCATGGCCTCCACCAGATCGCGGTCGGGCCGCAACAGCGCGACGCCCTGATCGAGCATGGCAATAGCCCCCTCGGCCCGCTGGACCGCGCCCGTGGTCGGCGCCAGCGTGCCCGCAGCGATCGCGAGCAGGCTGGTCTTGCCGCTGCCATTGGGGCCCGCAATGGCGATCCGGCGCGGCCCGCTCACCGTCAGCGAGAGCGGACCGAACAGCCGCCGCCCGCCCCGCTCCAGCGTCACCGCGTCGAGCCGCAGCAGCGTGCGGTTGGCGGGCAGGCCGGATGGGGGCAGATCGAAGCTAAGCGGCGTCAGCACCTCCACCTGCTGGCGGGCGGCGGCCACCGCATCCTGCGCCTCGTCGATCTGCCGCCGGGCGATATGGCGATCGCGCGCGCCGCTTTCCTCCGCCTGCCGCGCCCGCGCGCCGAGCAGGATGCGCGGCAGCCCGCCCCCGGCCGCCGCGGCGCGTCCCGCCTTGTCGCGTCGCGCTTTCCTCTCGCTCTGCCGCTGCGTCGTGCGTTCACGCTCGGACAGGTCGCGGCGGCTGCGCGCCAGCGCATCCACGGCCTGCGCGCGCACGGCATCGCGCCGGGTGACGAAATCGCTCCACCCGCCGCTCACGCTCATGACGCCCACCGGCGAGAGCTGGACGATGCGGTCCATCCCCTCCAGCAGCGCGCGATCATGGCTGGCGATCACGGCACCGCCGGGCCAGCGGGCGAGCAGGCTGGCGATCGCCGCGCGGCCCTGTGCATCGAGATTGTTGGTCGGCTCATCGAGGAGCAGCAGCGCCGGCTGCTCCAGCAGCAGCGCCGCCAGCCCGAGTCGCGCGCGCTCGCCGCCGCTCAGCGAGGCCGGCGCGCGATCCAGCCCGATATGGGCCAGGCCGACATCCGCCAGCGCGGTTTCCAGCCGCTCGCGCAACGTCCAATCGGCCAGGTCGGCATCCTCCACGCTTCCCGCGCCGGCCTCCAGCCGGTCAAGGCGGGCCAGCGCCGCAGCGACGCCCAGCGCATCGGCCAGACTGGCGGCCCCGGCCGGCGTCTGGCGCAACAGGCCGATCCGCCCGGCGCGGTGGATATGGCCACCCGCCGCCCGCGCCTCGCCCGCGATGATCGCGAGCAAGGTGGATTTGCCGCAGCCATTGCGGCCGACAAGGCCGACACGCTCGCGGCCGATGGCCAGGGTGAGATCGGCGAAAAGCGCCGTGCCGTCAGGCCGGGTGGCGGCGATCCGGTCGAGGGTGAGCAAAGCTGGAGCAGCAGGCATGGAACATCTCGGGCAGTGGGACGGAAAACGGACGGTCCTGTGCCTGATCCATGATGATATGCTCCTGCGTGGTGTGAGCCGCCACTGTAGCGGGGAAGCGCGCAGAATCAAAGACAGCGCATTGCCGCGATGAAGCGCGCGCCCCCACGCGCGCCGGCGACGCCGTCCGGTCACCGGGGATATTGCCCGCCCGCCGCGCCTTTGCTAACCGCCATGCCATGCAGACCCCGCCCGAGATCATTCATGTCCACGCCCGCCGAGTCGCCTGCGACGGGTCCGGCCATGGCATCCCCGCCGCGCTCGGCCATCCGCGCGTCTTTCTAGAGATTGACGAGCATGGCTATGTCGATTGCGGCTATTGCGACCGCCGCTTCGTGCTGGAAGGCGGCCCCGCCGACAATCCGGACATCGTGAACAAGCCGGACATCGCCTCGGGCGCCAGCCTTTAACGGCACCAGCGCCGGCCTTTCGGGCCGGTCTGCCAGCCCGCCGCCCCCGCATCGCCGCATCGCGCGAATGCGGCCGCATGGGCATGGCGGCAGGCTTGTCGCCTCGCCGGACCGTGCCGCGCGTCTCCGGGGGCCGTGCTGCCCTGTCATCCCGCGACGGCGCGCCGGGACATGGCTTCCCCATTTGCCGCCGGCCCCATCCCTCCCTATATCGGCGGGATGACAGATGCTGCCACCGAGATCGCCGATGTTCGCTCCTTCCTCTATCGGGAGGGCGCGCTCGATCCCGATGGCGCGCGCCGGCTCACCGCCGATGCGCTCAAATCCTGCGAGGATGGCGAGCTGTTCCTGCAATATAGCGCCACCGAGGCGTTCGGCTTCGATGACGGACGGCTGAAAACCGCCGATTATTCGACCGACGCCGGCTTTGGCCTGCGCGGCGTCTCGGGCGAGATGACCGGCTTTGCCCATGCCAATGACCTGAGCGAAGGCGCGATTCGCCGCGCGGCGGAAACGCTGACCTTGCTCGATCCGGCCAGGCAGGCGATGTCCGCGCCGCCGCAGCGCACCAATCGTCACCTTTATACCGCCGCCAATCCGCTCGATCTGGTGCCCTTCGCCCGCAAGGTGGAGTTGATGGGCCGGATCGACGCGGCCGCGCGCGCCCGCGATCCGCGCGTGGTGCAGGTCTCCGCCTCGCTCTCGGGCAGTTGGTCGGTGATCGAGATTGTCCGCGCCGATGGCTTTGTCGCCACCGATGTGCGCCCGCTGGTGCGCCTCAACGTGTCGATCATCATGGAGGAAAATGGCCGCCGCGAGACCGGCTCCTTCGGCATTGGCGGGCGTTATCTCTATGACGATCTGTTCGAGGAGGCGACCTGGCAGCGCGCGATCGACGAGGCGCTGGGGCAGGCGGAGGTGAACCTGCGCTCGGTCGATGCGCCGGCCGGCGAGATGACGGTGCTGCTCGGCCCCGGCTGGCCCGGCGTGCTGCTGCACGAGGCGGTCGGCCACGGGCTGGAGGGCGATTTCAACCGCAAGGGCACCTCGGCCTTTTCCGGCAAGATCGGCCAGCGCGTCGCCGCGCCGGGGGTGACGGTGGTGGACGATGGCTCGATCCACGCGCGGCGCGGCTCGCTCAGCATCGATGATGAAGGCACGCCGACGCGCGAGAATGTGCTGATCGAGGACGGCATCCTGCGCGGCTATATGCAGGACCGGCTGAACGCGCGGCTGATGGGCGTGCCCGCCACCGGCAATGGCCGGCGCGAAAGCTATGCCCATGCCCCGATGCCGCGCATGACCAACACTTTTGCCCGCAGCGGCAATAACGATCCCGCCGAACTGCTCAGCCGGGTGAAGAACGGCATTTTCGCGCGCAGCTTCGGCGGCGGGCAGGTCGATATCGTCTCGGGCAAGTTCGTCTTCTCCTGCACCGAGGCCTACAAGGTCGAGAATGGCAAGCTGGGCGACCCGATCAAGGGCGCGACGCTGATCGGCGACGGGCCGACGGCGCTGACCCGCATCATCGGCATCGGCAACGACATGGCGCTGGACGAGGGCATCGGCATGTGCGGCAAGAACGGACAGGGCGTGCCCGCCGGCGTGGGCCAGCCGACCTTGCTGCTCGACGGGCTGACCGTGGGCGGCACCGCGGCGTGAGCAATCTGGTCGAGCTGGATCGCTACGCCGATTCGATGCTCGCCCAGATCGTGCGCGGCCGGCTGGAAGCGGCCGGCATCCCCGCTTTCTGCTTCGATACCGGCATGAGTCTGGCCGAGAGCGTGCCGCTGATGATGCCGATCCGCCTGATGGTGCTCGCCGAGGACCTGCCCGCCGCGCAGGCGCTGCTGGCGCAGGATGCCGATATTGGCGACAGCTGGATGGACAACGCCTGAGCGGCGCGCGCGACCGCAGGTCGATGTCGCTGGACAGGAACACGCCCCGGCCGGCCCGTGCCGCGCGCGGGCGGGACACCGCGGCTCACCGCGACCGCCGGCGGTGCGGGCGCGGGTGACGCGTCCGTCCGGCCGGGGCGTTATCCGGGTTCGGCCTGACATGGTGCCATGGCTTGGCGGCTGCCTCGCGGCCTGATAGCCACGCGGCATGACCATAGCCTCCGCAGCGATCACCGATGGCCAGCGCGCCTTCATCGAAACCCAGCCCCTCGCCATCCTCGCCATGGCGACAGGCGATGGCCCGATCACGCTCTGCCCCGGCGGGCCGGGCCGGCTGCGCATCATCGCGCCGGACCTGATCGCCTGGCTCGACCTTGGCGAGGCGGATGACACGGCGCCGGCCCCGCGTGGTGAGAATGCCCGCTTTGCCCTGATGGTCTGCGGCTTCGATGGCACGCAGCGTGTCCTGCGCCTCCAGGGCCATGGCAACGCGATCCTGCCGGAGGATGACGAGTGGGAGATTGCGGCGGCGCCCTTCCCGGCGACAGGCGGCGCGCGCGCGATTTTCGTGATCCGTCTTGAAGCCGTGGAGGATGGGACCGGCACCGCGCTGCCCCTGCTCTCCCTGGAGCGCCCGGCAGCACCGGCCGCCGCCGCCCCGGCGCCCGACCGGCATGCCGCCGTGGGCGATGGCTGGGTCGGCGCGGTGCTCAATTACTGGCTCAACGAAGTGGGGCCGGAGGGCTGGTTCGCCTCCAATGACGAGGAGGATGCGCGCTGCGCCCATATGTTCCGATCGCTCTGGGACGCGCTGCGCGGCGAGCCGGTCACCCGGTTCCTGCACGATGCCGATATGGCGCTGGCCGCGCTCATCCTGTTCGACCAGTTTCCGCGCAACATGTTCCGGGGGCAGGCCCGCGCCTTCGCAACCGATGCGCTGGCGCGCGACATTGCGGAAGCCGCGCTCGCGCGTGATTTTGATGACGAGTTCGTCGCGGGCGCGCGGGCGTTCTTCTACATGCCGTTCATGCACAGCGAGGCGCTGGCCGATCAGGCGCGCTCGCTGGCGCTGTTCGCCCAGCCCGGTTTCGAGGCCAATCTCGGGTTCGCCAAGGCGCACCATGCCATCATCGCCCGCTTCGGCCGCTTCCCGCATCGCAACGCCGTGCTGGGGCGCGAGACGCTGCCGGAGGAGGAAGAAGCGGTGAAGGAAGGCTCGGCCTGGTAGCGGTTGCCCGATACGGCGCGGCCCGCGACGAGATATCCGTTCGCGGGCTCGGCCGATAGCGTGCGGGGCGGACAGGCAAGCGCAGCCCGCCCCCGGTCATATCGTCAGAAAACCTTGTCGAACGCGCCTTCCAGCCGGGCGAGGCTCGCCGGCACGTCGGCCAGCTTGTCGAGCCCGAACAGGCCGAGGCGGAAGCTTTTATAATCCGGGCCCTCGTCCACCATCAGCGGCACGCCCGAGGCGATCTGGAGGCCGAGCGCGGCGAACTTCTTGCCGCTCTGCACCTCCGGATCGCTCGTATAGGAGACGACGACGCCCGGCGCGCCGAAGCCTTCCGCCGCCACCGAGCGGACGCCGCGCGCGGCGAGCAGCGCGCGCACGCCATTGCCCTGTTCCCACTGGGCATCGCGCAGCTTCTCGAAACCGATCGCCTTGGTCTCCAGCATCGCATCGCGGAAAGCCCGCAGCGCATCGGTGGGCAGGGTGGCGTGATAGGCATGGCCGCCATTGAGATAGGCTTCCATGATCGTCAGCCACTTGCCCAGATCGATGGCGAAGCTGGTCGAGGTCGTCGCACGGCACCGCTCCAGCGCGGCGGCGTTCATCATCACCAGACCGGCGCAAGGGGCAGCCGACCAGCCCTTTTGCGGAGCGGAGATCAGGATATCGACGCCGGTCGCGGCCATATCCACCCACGCGCAGCCCGAGGCGATGCAGTCGAGCACGAACAGCCCGCCGACCTCATGCACGGCATCGGCGACGGCGCGCAGATAATCGTCCGGCAGGATCATGCCCGAGGCGGTCTCGACATGCGGCGCGAACAGCATCGCCGGGCGCTCGGCCTTGATGCGGACGACCACATCGGCGATCGGCGCGGGTTCGAACGGCGCATCGACCGCGTCGCCCTGCCGCTGCGCCTTCATCACGATTTCCTCGGACGGGATCTTGCCCGCCTCGAAAATCTGGGTCCAGCGATAGGAGAAGAAGCCGTTGCGGATGACCATCACCTTGGCATCCGTGGCGAACTGGCGCGCTACCGCTTCCATGGCGTAGGTGCCGCCGCCGGGGATCACCACCGCGCGCTCGGCGTTATAGACCTCGCACAGCGTTGCGTGGATGTCGCGCATCACGCCCTGGAAGGCCTGGCTCATATGATTGAGCGACCGATCGGTGAAGACGACCGAATATTCGAGCAGACCTTCGGGATCGATATCGGAACGCAAGCCAGCCATGATGAATCTCCTTTGCTGCGGGCCTGATTTCACGAACCCGCAGGACAGTCAAATATGCCGGTCCGATCAGACCGGTATGATCTCGTGCCCGTCCAGCACCGCCGCGCAGCCGAGCGCGGCCGCGTCATCCTGCGCGGACAGCGCCGCGAGCGTGATCCAGCCCTCCGCCCGCAGCGTGGCGGCACGGGCGGCGTCGTGGCCGAGCGGGAGGAACAGGCGCTTGCCCGCCACCACGCCGAAACCGGCGTCAATCAGCGGATCGGGATAGAGCGAGAAGCCCATCGCCGGCTCGCTGGTGCCATCGCCATGCGCGACCGTATAGCTGCCGCCGCGGCCAATCTCGCCAATGAAGCCTTCCGCGAAGATCGAGAAGCCGAACCAGCTTTGATATTCAAAGCCGTGGCGTTCGGTCGGGTCCAGCGTGAGGGTGAGGTCCCAGCCGATCGGCCTGGCGATGGCGCGCAGGGCGGCGATGCGCTCGGTGAGCGCGCCCCTGGCCGGGCCGGCGTCGATCGCTTCGAGCAGGGTCATGGCGGGGTGGAACGGCCCGGTCGCCTCGATCAGCGCCTGATAGGGCGCGGCGTCCGGCCCCATATCGGCAATCGCGCCGGCATCCTTGGCGTCCAGCCGGGCGCGCAGCGTCTCGACCTGCCCGGCGGCGACCGGCATCGGGCCGGCGGCGAGCGTCGGCACGAGGTCCGGCAGGATGAAGTCGATGGTGAGGCCCTGCACGCCCGCGCGTTGCAGCGCCTCGATCGCGACATTGACGATCTCGACGGCGGCCGCGACGCTGTCCGAGCCGATGATCTCCGCGCCGACCTGCATGCGCTCGCGCTCGGGGCGGAGCTGATCGGCGCGCAGCTTGAGCACCGGGCCGCCATAGCACAGGCGCAGCGGGCGCGCGGCCGCGGCAAGGCGGGTGGCGGCGATGCGGCCGATCTGCGCGGTCATGTCCGGGCGGATGGCGAGCGAGCGCTGCGAGGCGGGATCGACGGCGCGGCACAAATCCTCGGCCTTGGCCGATTGCAGGCGCGCGACGAGGGTTTCCTCAAACTCGGCCAGCGCCGGCATCACGCGCCGATAGCCATGGCAGGTCACCGTATCGAGCACTTCGCGCACAAGGCGGGCGGAAGCCTCGGCTTGCGGCGGGAGCCGGTCGGCCAGGCCTTCGGGAAGCAATCCGGGGGCAATCATGTCGGTCATGGGCCGGGCTTTAGCCGATTCCGCCGTGCTGGGGAGGGAAATTTTCATGAGCCCGCGCGACGAGGCGGGCCATGGCCCCGATCAGCGGGGCCGAACGGCGATCCGGGCGAGCAGGGCGGCTCGCCCGGATGCCAACCCCTCCGGCCATATCGGCCGGAGAGGAGCTCCAATCAGGAGAATTCGAGCGCGCGGACCATGCGCACGCCGGGCGCCTTCTCGATCTGCGCCATCAGCGCATCCGGCACATGCTCGTCGACCGAGAGCAGCAGCACCGCCTCGCCGCCAGCCTCGCGGCGGCCAAGGTGGAAGGTGCCGATGTTGATGCCGGCCTCGCCCAGCGCCATGCCGACCGCGCCGATGAAGCCGGGCTGGTCGGTGTTGACGATGTAGAGCATGTGGCCAACCAGATCGGCCTCGATCTTGATGCCGAAAATCTCCACGAGGCGGGGATTGGCATTGCCGAACAGCGTGCCCGCAATCGAGCGCGCACCCTGGCTGGTCTCGACCGAGACGCGCACCAGCGTGTGATAATCGGCCTCGCGGTCATGGCGCACTTCGCGCACGTCCAGCCCGCGCTCACGGGCGAGGAACGGGGCGTTGACCATGTTCACCGTGTCCGAATAGCGCTTCATCAGGCCGGCGAGCACAGCGCCCGCGATCGGCTTGATGTTGAGCTCGGCAGCCGCGCCTTCCACCTCGATCGAGATGTTGGTGAGATTGTCATGCGCGAGCTGGCCGACCATGCTGCCCAGCTTCTCGGCGAGCGCCATGTACGGCTTGAGCTTGGGTGCTTCCTCGGCCGAGAGGCTCGGCATGTTGAGCGCGTTGGTGACGCCGCCGGTCAGCAGATAATCGCTGAGCTGCTCGGCCACCTGCAGCGCCACATTGACCTGCGCCTCGCTGGTCGATGCGCCCAGATGCGGGGTGGAGATGAAGTTGGGCGTGCCGAACAGCGGGCTGTCCTTGGCCGGCTCGACCGCGAACACGTCCAGCGCCGCGCCGCCGATATGGCCGCTCTCAAGGCCTTCCTTGAGCGCGACCTCGTCGACCAGGCCGCCACGCGCGCAGTTGATGATGCGCACGCCCTTCTTGGTCTTGGCGAGATTCTCCGCCGAGAGGATGTTGCGCGTCTGGTCGGTCAGCGGCGTGTGCAGCGTGATGAAATCCGCCTTGGCCAGCAGCGTGTCGAGATCCGCCTTCTCCACGCCCAGCTCGATGGCGCGCTCGGGCGTCAGGAACGGATCGAACGCGACGACCTTCATGCGCAGGCCGAGCGCGCGGCTGGCGACGATGGAGCCGATATTGCCCGCGCCGATGAGGCCGAGCGTCTTGCCGGTCACTTCGACACCCATGAAGCGGTTCTTCTCCCACTTGCCGGCCTGCGTCGAGGCATCCGCCTCGGGCAGCTGGCGGGCGAGCGCGAACATGAGGGCGATGGCATGCTCGGCGGTTGTGATCGAGTTGCCGAACGGGGTGTTCATCACCACCACGCCCTTGGCGCTGGCATAGGGAATATCGACATTGTCCACGCCGATGCCGGCGCGGCCGATCACCTTCAAATTGGTGGCGGCGTCGAGAATTTCCTTGGTCACCTTGGTCGAGGAGCGGATGGCGAGGCCATCATAGTCGCCGATGATCGCCATCAGCTCTTCCGGCGTCTTGCCGGTGATGACGTCAACCTCGACGCCGCGATCGCGGAAGATCTGCGCGGCCTGCGGGTCCATCTTGTCGGAAATCAGCACTTTAACCATGGGGTCAGTCCTTTGAATATGGGAAGGCGCTGCCCGCGCGGATGGCGGGCCGGGGCTGGATCACGCGATGAAGCCCCGGCCGCCCGCGCATGCGGGAGCGCCGGAATCGTCTTAGGCGAGCGCCAGCGCGGCCTTCGTCTCGGCATAGGCCCAGTCGAGCCACGGGCCGAGCGCCACCACATCGGCGGTATCGACCGTCGCGCCGCACCAGATGCGAAGGCCCGCGGGGGCATCGCGATAGCTGGCGACGTCATAGGCGGCGTCCTGTGCCTCCAGCAGCGCGGCCATCTTCTTGATGAAGGCCGCGTCGGCGCCCTCCACCGTCAGGCAGACGCTGGTGATCGAGCGGGTGGCCGGATCAGCCGCGAGATGGCCGAGCCACGGACGCGCCGTGACGATGGCATCGAGCGCATCGGCATTGGCCTGGGCACGGGCGACGAGGCCTTCGGCCCCACCGATCGTCTTGGCCCATTCCATCGCGAAGATGGCGTCCTCGACGGCGAGCATCGAGGGGGTGTTGATCGTCTCGCCCTTGAACACGCCCTCGGCGAGCTTGCCCTTGGAGACGAGGCGGAAGACCTTGGGCAGCGGCCAGGCCGGCGTGTAGCTCTCCAGCCGCTCGACGGCGCGGGGGCCCAGGATCAGCACGCCATGGCCGCCCTCGCCGCCCAGCACCTTCTGCCAGGAGAAGGTGGCGACGTCGATCTTGTCCCACGGAATATCATAGGCGAACACGGCGCTGGTGGCGTCCGCGAAGCAAAGGCCCTCGCGGTCGTCGGCAATCCAGTCGCCATTGGGCACGCGCACGCCCGAGGTGGTGCCGTTCCAGGTGAACAGCACGTCGTTCGACCAGTCGACCTGACCCAGATCGGGCAGCTGGCCATAATCGGCGCGGATGACCGTGGGGTCGAGCTTCAGCTGCTTGGCGGCATCGGTGACCCAACCTTCACCGAAGCTCTCCCATGCCAGCGTGGTGACCGGACGAGCGCCGAGCATGGTCCACATCGCCATCTCGAACGCGCCGGTATCCGAACCGGGCACGATGCCGATGCGGTGGGTCTCGGGCAGGTTCAGCAACTCGCGCATCAGGGCGATGCAATAAGCGAGGCGATCCTTGCCGAGCTTGGACCGGTGCGAGCGCCCGAGCACTTGCGTGGCCAGATTTTGGGGGGTGTAGCCCGGCGGCTTCGCGCAGGGGCCAGACGAAAAATGGGGGCGCACGGGCTTCACGCCCGGCTTGGTAATCTCAGTCATGTAACGGCGTCTCCTTGCAGAGAGCCCGCGCGGCGTTGGGACCGCGTGGCCCGTCGCCGGCCCTAGTCCGCCATGGCGCAAAGTCAAGCGATGTTCGGCAGCGACGGGCGACTGAAGGGCGCACCGCGCGGCGGGTGCAATCACCCTCCCCATGCGGAAACCCGGCCGGAAAGGCCGCCGGACCCATGCCCGATCCGGCGATGCCGCCCGCGCAGACAGGACCGGCCGGTGAGCCTGTCGCCTCATCCATTGTGCGGCAACGGGATCGGGTCGCCCCTGCCGGGTCGTGTCACCGTGAAAGCGACTCGCCCGGCCGCGCCGCGATGTCCGGCATTTGCCTTTCGTTCATCATCGTTGCACCATAGTGACGGGATGGCAGGACAACGACAATCGCCGGAGCTGGCCTGGGGGCGACTTGCCGCGCTGTTGGCGCTGGCGAGCCTGGCCGCCTGCGCGGATCACAGCGTCGTCCATAAACGGCCGGTGAGCGCCCCTGCCCAGCGGCCCGCCGCCTTGCCCACCAGCCAGAGCTTCCGCCAATGCACCGCGCAACTCGATAGCGCACAGGTGCGCTACACGCCGCTGCCCAATCAGAATAATGGCGGCGGCTGCACCGTGATCGATGCCGTCAAGCTCATGGACATCGGCACGCCAACCGCCAATCTGGGCGCGATGACCTGCCCGCTCGCCGAAAAATTCGCGGCCTGGGCCCGCTATGCGGTGCGGCCGGCGGCGCGCCTTTATTTCGGCAGCGAGGTGGTGCGCATCGAGACATTCGGCACCTATGCCTGCCGCGATGTGCGCGGCACCGGCGGCACCATCGCGGGCAAGCGCTCCGAACATGCCAGCGCCAATGCCGTCGATGTCGCCGGCTTCGTGCTCGCCGACGGCCGGCGCATCACCGTTCTGGCGGACTGGCAGGGCAGCGGCCCGCCGGCGCAGTTCCTCCGGGCGCTGCGACAGAGCGCCTGCAGGCGCTTCCCCACCGTTTTAAGCCCGGATTACAACGCCGCGCATCGCGATCATTTCCATTTCGACATGGGCGGCAAGGGCGGCTTTTGCCGCTGACCGATCGCCGGTTTCCTTCATGGCGGAAATCGTCTAGCCCCGCCCCATGACTGACCCTGCCTCCGCCGCCATGGCCCATCCGGCGAATGTCGCCGCGCGCAAATTCCGTCCCGCCGTCGAGGAAGCCGTCGATGCGACCCGCACGGTCGCCTCGCCCCAGACCGAGAGCAAGGCCTATCGGCTGGCGTTTCAGGACACCGAATTCCTGCTGCGCGAGGATCTGCGCCCGGTCCGCTTCCAGCTCGAACTGCTGAAGCCGGACCTGCTGCTCTCCGAAGCCAATATCTCCTCCACCTTCGTCTTTTACGGCTCGGCGCGCATTCCCGAGCCACAGGCCGCGCAGGCGCTGCTGGAGGCCGCACAGACCGAGGATGAGCGCAAGATCGCCGAGCGGCTTGTCGCCAAGGCCAAATATTATGAGGAAGCGCGCAAGCTCGCCCGCATCGCCGCGCAATTCCCGACCAATGCGGCGGGATGCCATCATTTCGTCGTCTGTTCCGGCGGCGGCCCGTCGATCATGGAAGCCGCCAATCGCGGCGCGGCGGATGTCGGCGCGCAGTCGATCGGGCTCAACATCGTGCTGCCCCATGAGCAATGCCCCAATCCCTACATCACGCCGGAGCTGAGCTTCCAGTTCCATTATTTCGCGCTGCGCAAGATGCACTTCACCATGCGGGCGCGGGCGCTGGCGGTGTTTCCGGGCGGCTTCGGCACGTTCGACGAGATGTTCGAGGTGCTGACGCTGGTGCAGACCGGCAAGATGAAGCCGATCCCCATCCTGCTCTTCGGCAGGGATTTCTGGACCCGCGTCATCAATTTCGAGGCGCTGGCGGAAGAAGGCGTCATCAGCCCCCACGATCTCGACCTCATCACCTGGGTCGAAACCGCCGAGGAAGCCTGGGACGTGGTCGAAAAATTCTACGCCGGAAGCGAACCGCTCGGCTGCTGAGCGGACGCGGGCTCGGGCGGCCAGCGCGCTCGCTGCAATGGCGGCGTGGCGTGTCCGATGGTTCAGGTGATACGCTGCGCCACTATTGCGGCGTGTAATTCTCGGGCTCATATCGGCGCCAGTCGTCTTCCGTGGGAAAGTCGGAACCGGGCGCGAAACGCCGGATCGCGTTCAAGACGAGCGGCTTCACCTTTTCATAGTGCGGGCTACAGTTGCCTATGCCGGAGGTGACTCTCCGGCCCCGAACCTGCTCGAATATGACGGCCACGCCGTGCGCGCGCCTGCGTGCGGACGCAGCGCCCAGGCCATGCCCCAGCCAGACGACAGCGCAAAGAAAAAGGCGGGCACCGAAGCGCCCGCCTTTCATGGATTCCATGCCATCCGGCTGCGGGATTATTCCGCGGCGGCTGCATTCTCCGCCGGTGCCGCTGCATTGGCGGCCGCCTCGGCCGGCGCCGCTGCGTTGTCGGCCTCGGCCGGCGCCGGCGCCGCGTCGGCGGCGGGCAGCGGCAGGTTGGAGCCCTGCGCGTTCAGATAGGCGATGATGTTGGCGCGGTCCTCGGGCTTGCTGAGGCCGGCAAAGCTCATCTTGGTGCCGTTGGCGAAGTTGCGCGGGCTCGTCAGCCAATGGTCCATCTGCTCGAAGGTCCAAGTGCCGCCCACCTTCTTCAGCGCGTCGGAGAAGGCGAAGCCGCCCTTGCCCTCGGCGATGGGCACGCCCAGCGTATCCCACAGATTGGGGCCGACGCCGTTGGCGCCACCCTGATTGATGGTGTGGCAGGCCACGCACTTGGCGAACACCTTCTCGCCGGCCGCGACATCCGCGCTGGCCAGCAATGTGGCGAGACTCGGCCCGCTGGCCGCGCCGCCCTCACCATCCGCCTCGGCGCCTTCGATCGCAAAGGCCATCGGCTCCGGTCGTTCGGAATGATAGATTTTGCTGCTGATGATGCCGCCGCCCAGCGCGATGATGGCTGCAAACAATGCCCAGCCCGCAGCGGTGTTGAAACGATCGCTCATGCGCCCTTTATCTCCGGCAGATACCCCGTGTTGGCGCTCCCTTAATGGCTGCGCGGCTTGGGTGCAAGCCATGCGTGCGCGCCTTGCGCATGGCGGGCAGACGGCTTAAGCGCAGCGGCCGACATGGACAATTATCCCCTCCCTGCGCAGCGCCTCGTTGCGGACATGGTCGCCAGCGCGGCGCAAGCCCCTGAACTGGCCATCTCTTTCCAGGGGGCGCCGGGGGCCAATTCCCACCTCGCCGTCCTGGACTATGCCGCCGACGCACGGCCTTTGCCCTGCTTCAGCTTCGAGGATGCGCTGGACGCGGTGCGCGAGGGACGTGCCGACCGCGCCATGATCCCGATCGAGAATTCGCTGCACGGCCGGGTCGCTGACATGCATTTCCTGCTGCCCGAGTCCGGCCTGTCGATCATCGACGAATATTTTCTGCCGATCCATTATGCGCTGATGAGCATCGACGATGCACCGCTGGTGAGCGCGCTCAGCCATGTGCAGGCGCTCGGCCAGTGCCGCAAATATCTGCGCGCGCGCGGCATCAGCCCGATCGCCTATGCCGATACCGCCGGCGCGGCCGCCGTGGTGGCGCAGGCGCGCGATCCCGGCGCGGCGGCGATTGCCCCGCCGCTCGCGGCGCAGCTTTACGGCCTCAAGGTGCATGACCGGAACATCGAGGACAGCGCCGACAACATGACGCGCTTCGTGGTGCTGGCGCGCGAGGCGGCGGCGCCGGCGCCGGGCGAGCCGGTGATGACCAGCTTCCTGTTCGAGGTGAAGAACATCCCCGCGGCGCTCTACAAGGCGATGGGCGGCTTTGCGACCAATGGCGTCAACATGACCAAGCTGGAAAGCTACCAACGCGGCGCCAGCTTCTCCGCGACGGAATTCTACGCCGATATCGAGGGCATGCCGGGGGACGCCGCTGTCGACCGGGCACTGGAGGAGCTGGCCTTCCACAGCAAATGGGTGCGCCTGCTCGGCAGCTATCGGCAGGCCCGCTCGCGCTCGGTCTGAGGGCGCAAGCCGCGCAGCACCGCGCCGCCATGGCCCGCCCGCGCTCGCCTGACCGCGGGCGCCTTGGCGGCCTGCCCCGCTCACCGCTCAAAGGCCCTGCTGGCATCACCATCCTGACAGCGCCCTGACCCGTTCGGCTGCCTGAAAAACGGGCAGCGATCCCGCTTTGCCTGTTTTTTGCGCGCTGCGGCGATGCCAGCGCCGCGCCGCGCCCGCTCAATCCGCCCCGCGCCATCTGGCACGGGCCTTGCGTGGTGACCTCCGCACACCACAGGCAAGGGGGTCGCATGAAACTCATCATGGCAATCATCAAACCGTTCAAGCTGGACGATGTCCGCGAGGCGATCACCGCGCTCGGCATCACCGGCATGACGGTGAGCGAAGTGAAAGGCTTCGGCCGGCAGAAGGGCCAGACCGAAATCTACCGCGGTGCCGAATATAGCACCAACATGGTCCCGAAGACGAAGGTGGAGGTCGTGTGCGACGATGCACTCGCCTCCCGCCTGGTCGAGGCGATCCGGCAAGCGGCGCACAGCGGCGCCATCGGCGATGGCAAGATTTTCGTCCTCGATGTCGTTCACGCCTTGCGCATCCGCACCGGCGAGACCGGCGAAACCGCGCTGTAAGGAAAGGGGCAAGCAATGACCTTCGCAAGACCGATAACGGGCGCAAAACCGATAACAGGCGCAAGACGGATGACCGGCGCCAGAATCATGACCGGCATGGCGGCAGGCGCCGGCCTGTGTCTCCTCGTCGCCGCGCCCGCCTGGGCACAGGCCGCGCCGGCGGCCGCAGCGCCCGTCCCCGACCCCGGCAACAATGCCTGGATGATGACGGCCACCGTGCTGGTGCTGATGATGATCCTGCCCGGCCTCGCGCTTTTCTATGGCGGCCTTACCCGCGCCAAGAACATGCTGGCGACCATGACGCAGATCAGCGCTGTCGCCGCGCTCGCCATGCTGATCTGGGTGACCTACGGCTATGGCCTCGCCTTCGGGCCGGAGGGCAATGCCTTCATCAGCTGGGGCAAGTTCTTCCTGCGCGACGTCACCCCGGCCTCGACCGCGGCGACCTTCACGCATGCCGTCATCTCGGAATATGTGTTCGTCGCCTTCCAGATGACCTTCGCGGCGATCACCATCGCGCTGGTGCTGGGGGGCGTGGTGGAGCGGATGAAATTCTCCGCAATCATGGTGTTTGCGGCGATCTGGCTCACCATCGTCTATTTCCCGATCGCCCATATGGTCTGGGAAGGGCGCGGCCTGTTCTTCACCATGGGCGCGCTGGATTTCGCCGGTGGCACGGTGGTGCACATCAATGCCGGCGTCGCCGCGCTGGTCGCTGCCGTGATGCTCGGCAAGCGCAAGGGCTACCCGAGCGAGCCGATGCCGCCGCACAGCCTCACGCTCACCATGGTGGGCACCGGCCTGCTCTGGGTCGGCTGGTTCGGCTTCAACGCCGGCTCGGCGCTGGAGGCCAATGGCTCCGCCGCGCTGGCGATGATCAACACCTTCGTGGCGACCGCCGCGGCCGGCCTGGCGTGGATGCTGACCGAGCGGGTGATGGGCCACAAGGGCTCGGCGCTGGGCTTCTGCTCGGGCATCATCGCCGGCCTTGTGGCGGTGACCCCGGCGGCGGGCAATGCCGGCCCGTTCGGCGCGATCATGCTGGGCGCGGTCGCCTCGGTCACCTGCTTCGTCTTCGTCGCGAAGGTCAAGCCGGCGCTCGGCTATGACGATTCGCTCGACGCCTTCGGCATCCACGGCGTGGGCGGCATCGTCGGCGCGATCGGCACCGGCCTCGTCTATGCGCCCTGGCTCGGCGGCCCGGGCGGCGCGGATTATGCGATCGGCCACCAGCTCGTCACCCAGGCCGCGGCCGTGGCGACGACGATCGTCATCTCCGCCATCGGCACCGCGATCGCGATCACCATCGCCCGCGCGCTGACCGGCCTGCGTGTCGCCCCCGACATCGAGCTGGAAGGGCTCGACCTGGGTGAGCATGGCGAGCGTGCCTATAATTGACCGACACCGGGCGGGGCGGCCGGTGGGAGGCCGCCCCGCTCTCCCGATGTTCCTCCTGCGAACGCAACTGGGGCCGGCGCGATCCGGCCCCTTTTTTGGCTAATCGTCCCGGCCGTAAATATCGTTGCGGAAGGCCACGCCCTTCGGCGTCGCCGTGGCGGTGAGATAGGTGAGATAGATCGGCACGCTGGCCCGCAGCGCCACCGCCTGCTCCGGCGCCTTGCCCGCCGCCGTGATCGGCTGGCCGAGCAGCCAGCGGCCGAGCGCGGGCGCATCCTCCAGCCGGATGCAGCCATTGCTGAAATGCCGGTCCGGCTTTTTCAGCAGAGCCCGGTCGGGCGTATCATGCAGATAAATGCCCTCATCATTGGGGAAGAGGAATTTGACCCGGCCCATGCTGTTGTGACTGCCCGGCAGTTCGCGCAGGCGGATTTCCCGCGCGCCGGAAGCAACCGCCTTCCAGTCGATCGTCCCGGGGTCGAGCGGGCGCGCCGCTTCGCTCCAGTCGGAGAGCGCTTCCATCTTCATGGAAGCCAGCGTGCGCCCGCCCAATATCTTGGGGGCGATGCTTTTCTGCGCAAGATAGGTCGGCACGTTCCAATAGGGATTGAGGATCGCCCATTGCACCATGCCGGCCAGCATCGGCGTCTGCGTCTCCTGCGCGCCGACCACCACCTTCATCATGCCGACCTGCTTGCCGGCCTGATAATACCAGAGCCGCCCGGAGGACGCATCGACCACGATATGGCGCGTCCACGGGCCGGGCAGCAGCCGCGCGCGATCCAGATTGCGGAAGAGCCGTGCCATCCCGGCATCGGCAAGGCCCTGCTTCTTCGCCCCCGCCACCAGCTTGCGCAGGCTGACATAATGCGGGCTCATCCAGCCCATATCGGCCACATAGGCGGCGAACGGCTTGGGAAAAGCGGCCGCGCGCAGGATCGCCTCGGGCTTGAGCGTCTTCGGCTTGAGCGACTTGTCGGTATAGGTCATCTCCGCCCTGGAGCGGCGCTGATCCTGCACATAGCGCGCGAAGCTGGTCGAGAGCGCCAGTTCCGCGCGCGCGACAGCGGCCGGATCACCGGCACGGGCGGCGCGAACGGCCGCGGCAAGATCATCCACGGCATAGCGGGCGGGCCTGAGCCCATCGAGATCGGCCGTCCTGAGGAAGCCGATCAGCGTCTCGGCCTGCGGACCGATGGTGGCGCCTTTCGTCCAGAGCGGATGAAAGCCCCGCTCGGCATAGAAGCGCTTGAGCGCGCCCCCCGCCCTGGCACGGATGGCCTGCGCGATCGCCTCCTGCCCGTCTGCCGCGCTGGCCGAAGGCTGGCGGACCGCAGGCTGGCGGGCCGGGGCGGGCGCGGCCACGAGCGGCTGCGCCACGCCAAGCCCGAGGCTGGCGATCATCAGGGTGAAAAGGGGGATACGGCCGCGCCGCACCCCCCGCAGAGCATGGATCAGCCCCGTTCTCCCGTGCGGCTCGGCGCCGGCGGCGGGGGTGGCGGCGGCGGCACATAGTTGGGATGATAAATCCCGTCAGCGGTATAATAGCCGTCGATGATGCCGTCCCCGTCACGATCGGCCGCGACGCTGCCGGCAACCGCGCCGGGCGGCGGCGGCGCGGAGGCGACTTCTGCCTTCCTGGCGCAGGCGGTCAGCGCAAGCGCGCCAAGGCCGGCCAGCACAAATGTTTGATAACGCATCGTTTCTCCCTTCATGACGCGCTGCTCCCCCGCGCGCCGGTCTTGTCGACCCCCCGCAAGGCCGCATGCGCCTGCCGCTCCGGTCCGGCTATCCCCCCATCGACAGACGGTGCGCGGCGCGGGATGATCGACCGGAACGGAAAGCGGCGGCGGCGGCCGGGAAAAGCCGCGCGCCGCCGCCGGGGTGACCATGCCGGGCAGCGCCGGCGCGCTATGCCTTATTTGCTGCTGCTGGTCCTGAACTGCTCGGGCACCTCGAAGCCGCAGTTGAAGGTCTTGCAGACGGTGATGGTGTGAATGTAGCGGATCTTGCCCTTCTCGACGCGGAAGCTGTGGATATCCGGCAGCTCGTTCTTGCCGAAGGTCAGCAGCACCGCGACGGCGCCCAGCGTATCATCGACAATGTAGCGCCGGTCGACCAGCTTGGTATCGGCCGGCACGCCGACATCGCATGAATCCTGCGGACTGGCCTCGCCCGGCCCGCCCTTGGCGGTGTAGAGGCCGCCTTCCAGCCGCGCGCAAGGGCTGCCCCATGGCACCTTGACCGACGTGTCACTGAAGTAATCGAGATAGGCGTTGGCCGCGGCGATGAGCGTCTCGCGGCTGTCGCGGTCCGCCACGGGGATTTCCGACCAGTTTTCCGCCTTGGAATATTTGAGCGTGTTGGCCGCGTTGAACAGCCAGTCATCGGCGTCGGTCACCAGCGTATCGACCGCGTTGGCCGCGCCACCCCGCACCGAGAGCACGGTGCCGAGCACATAGGGATGCGCCGGATCGGTGATGATCGCCTCCGTGAAGGTCGAGCAGTTCACCGGATCGAGAAAGCTGCGGTGGAAGTCGATCTTCTGCGGCTTGGACAGGATGCCGGTCGACATGCTCGCCGACGGGTCGAGCTGCTCGGTATATTGCACCCACTGGCCCATCGGCAGCTTGCCCGCATCGCCAGTGGTCTGCGCCGCGATATAGCCGTCGACCACTTTTTGCAGATCGGCGCGGCTGCACTGGCCTTGCGCGAAGGCCGGCGTCGCCGCCGCGAACAGCCCGAGGGCAATCGCCGAGCCGAGGAGGGTTTTACGCATCGGAAGTCCTTTCAATGAGAAGACGAAGAAACGGCCGCGCGGCATGCCGCACGACCTGGCCCGATCGATGACCGGATGGAACGATGAATGAAGCCGAACAGGCCGTGGCAGCGCGGATCGCGGCGCTGTCGCCACGGCGCAGGAGCAGGGGGGCCATCACAGCGCCGCCCGTGCGGCCGCCGGCCGGCACAGCGCTCCGGCGCGAATATTGACCATGACCACCTCTCCCCCGAAGCATGTTCAAGGCGGTATATTGCCGATCATGGCGGCGGTGTCACGGAGGTTTGCACCCGAAAGCCCTTGGCCAGCAGGATCAGCGGTGCGGCTGCACGATCGTCAGCCCGGATGGCCCGAGCGATCCGGGCCGATAGAGGGTGCCCCGTCCCTGCGGGGAGGCGAGGGACGGAGCGGTATGGAGCCGCCAGGCGGCAGCTCCGGTCGCGGCCGGGCGCTGGCCTTGCCGCGAATCCGAAATGATCTTTCTCGCGCCGCTACGCCGTCGGGATAGCCCGGCAACGGTTGAACCCGGACCGGCGGCGCAGGCGTCGGCCGCGCGGCAGGATGCTGTCCCGCCATCCGGCGCGCGCGTCATGGCCGATCGCCGCCATGCGAGGGCCCGCACGCTTGCGGCATCGAGCGCCGCGGCACGGCTGCGCCCGGGCGGGCGCTATTGAGGCATAGGCAGAAACCCCTTCCGACAATTCATGTCAGCGGCCGCGATAAGGCGCGGCGGGGGGCGGACAAGTTATGAACGGTTGCGACACGTTACACGCTCGTTACAGCGTCGGCGCCGCCTCATGCCGGCCCCGGCGCCTCCCGGACGCTCCCGGCGGCGCAAAACGCGTTACTGTGGCCCGGCGTCCAGCTCGGCGTCCCAGATCCCGTCGACGGAGCGCGCGGCGGCGGCGATCAGCGTGCCGCGCAGATTGCTTTCGCCCACCCCGTCAACGGCATAGAGCGCCTCGAAATAGCGGCTCTTCGTGGCATCCTCCAGCTGCTTGAGCGTGGCCGGATTGCTCATGATGTCCACCGCCTGCAGCAACGCGGGATCGCGCGTGCCGGCAATGACGAGGATATGGTTGCCATTAGGGCCGGGCAGTCTCGCAATATAGGCATAGTTGCGGCGGGCCGAGGTCGGGTCGCGCGGCGGATCGGCCGTGTAGAGCTTGCCTGTTTCGCTATCGATGATTTCGTCGAAGCTGCCGGCAAAGGCAAAGCGCGAATGGGCGAAGACCGGCTGCTGGAGCAGGTCCAGACCGCTCAGCAGGCCGATATAGACCAGGTCGCCATCCTTGAGCAGGTTGGGCGTCAGCTTGGATGACGGCACCAGCCAGGATGCGCGCCCGGCCGCCGATGGCGGCGTCAGGATCGGCATCAGCGTCTTCAGCGCATAGCCCGCGCTGACCGGCAGGTAGAAGAGATTGAGGTCGACATAGCGCTGGCGCAGCGAGGGCTCCCGCATGAACCACTCGTCCAGCTCCTCACGCGAGTTGACCGCATATTCGCGCACCAGCCGGGCCGGGTCGGCATCCGGCTTGTCCCGCTCGCCCATGATATAATAGTCGCCGGGCACGAGGATCAGCGCGCGGCGGCTCTCGATGATCGGCTTCCAGATGCTGGTCGTCCGCACCGCATCAAGCGGATCGCGCCCGGCCGTCAGCCAGCTCGCCATCAGCACCAGCGCGCCGCCGACGATCAGCCCGAGCAACAGGAACAGCCAGCGCTGGCGCCGCTCCGTCGCGGGCGCCTCGACCACCTCGCTGGCCGGATCGGCCTCGGCGGCCAGCGGATCGGCCACCGCCTGGCTGCTGAGCTGGAAGCGATATTCCCCTTTCGGCAGGATCAGTTGCTCCGGGTCCGCATGACCGGGCCCGGCATAATATTCCTCCATCTTCTTGCGCAGACGGTGGATATAGACACGCACCGAGGCGTCGACGAGCAGATCGGAACCGGTCTTGCCGAACACGTCGCCGGCAATCTCGACCTCCTTGGGCGCTTCCCCTTCCAGCGTGCGCTCCAGCAGATAGTCGAACAGCCGGTATAGCGTGCCGGAGCGCCCCAGACTCTGGGAAGCGCGGATACGCGCCGCGGCAGCCGTCAGTCTTTCCTGTTCCACGATCTGCGTCACGAGCCCTCATATGTTGCCACCGATATGGCATGAATGCCGGCGACCGGCCGGCAGCTGTTGCGGAGGGCTTTAGCAGCAAGGCCGGTAAAGGGCGATGGATTGTTGCAAAAAGGCCGGCCGGAGCCCGGCGCCACGAAAAATCCACCACTTTCTGCCGCGACTTTTCTTGATTTCACGATGATCACCGCTTATTTTCCATCGCAATGCGGGCCGGGCCCCTCTGGCGATCGTTCTCACGGTCGTGATGTCGGACCGCATCGAGTGCGCTCGATGCCGGTCACATATCTGTCTTGAAGCTACCGGTGGACAGCCACTCGTTTGGGACCAACAAACGAGGTTTTTGCCATGTATAACCAAGAGCGGCTTCTCAATCGCGGCGCGATGCCGGCGTCCGGGCCGCATGCCGCGCGCTTCGACGCGGGTTTGCGCGCCCATATGCTGCGCATCTATAATTATATGGCGTCGGGCGTGCTGCTCACCGGCCTGGTCGCGCTGTTCGTCGCGTCGACCCCGGCCCTGTATCAGCCGATTTTCGGCACGCCGCTCAAATGGGCGGTGATGTTCGCGCCGCTGGCCTTCGTGTTCTTCTTCTCCTTCCGCATCGACAGGATGAGCGCCAGCGCGGCGCAGACCGCCTACTGGGCCTTTGCCGGCGTGATGGGCCTTTCCATGGCGTCGATCTTCCTCGTCTTCACCGGCATGAGCATCGCCCAGACCTTCTTCATCGCCGCGGCCATGTTCACCGCGATGAGCCTTTATGGCTACACGACCAAGGCCGATCTCTCGCGCTTCGGCAGCTTCCTCATCATGGGCGTGGTCGGCGTGCTGATCGCCAGTCTGGTCAACCTGTTCCTGGGCTCAAGCGCGCTGCAACTGGCCATTTCGGTGATCGGCGTGCTGGTGTTCGTCGGCCTCACGGCGTGGGACACGCAGAATATCAAGGCCCGCTATGCCGCCAATCTGGGCCATGAGAGCGAGACCAAGATGGCGGTGTTCGGCGCGCTTTCGCTCTACCTCAACTTCGTCAACATCTTCCAGCTGCTCCTCAACCTGACGGGCGAGCGCGAATAGGCCGTCACCGGAAAGGGACATCATCATGATGGAAGGCCTCTCTGCCCTGGCGAGCGAGCCCGCCGCCTGGGCCGCGCTCGCCACGCTCATCACCATGGAAGTGGTGCTGGGGATCGACAATCTCATCTTCATCTCGGTGCTCAGCAACAAGCTGCCGGCCCAGCACCGGGTGAAGGCAAGGCGCACCGGCATCGGCCTGGCGCTGATCATGCGCCTGGCGCTGCTCGCCTCGATCGCGTGGATCGTGCAACTGACGGAACCGGTCCTCGATCTGCTCGGGCGCAGCTTTTCGTGGCGGGATATCATCCTCGTCGCCGGCGGCCTGTTCCTCGTGTGGAAGGCGACCAAGGAGATTCACCACAATATCGATCCGCACCCCTCCGCTGACATGTTCGCGGCCGGCGCAGTCAGCGTGGGCCTCACCGCCGCGATCGGCCAGATCATCCTGCTCGATCTCGTCTTCTCGATCGACAGCATCATCACCGCGGTGGGCATGACGGACAATATCGCCATCATGGTCATCGCCGTCATCGTCGCCGTCACGGTGATGCTGGTCGCCGCCACGCCGCTCGCCAATTTCATCGAGCGTAACCCGACCGTGGTCATGCTCGCGCTCAGCTTCCTCATGCTGATCGGCACGACATTGATCGCCGAGGGCTTCGGCGCGCATGTGCCCAAGGGCTATATCTATGCCGCGATGGCCTTCTCGGCGCTGGTCGAGACGCTGAACATCCTCGCCCGGCGGCGCCACGCCGCTGGGCAGGCGGGGTGGCGCCGGGATCGCGGCGGGGATCGGCGGGCACGCGTTTTTTTCGCGCCCGTCGGCGCTGGCGGGGGTGCGCGCAGCCCTTTGCCAATCGGCCCGCGCCCCGCTAAAGGCGCTTGCCATGACAGACAAGAGACTCGCCCCGGACGCCCCCGTCGCCAAGGACTGGATCATGGCGATTGCGCCTTATATTCCGGGCAAGTCGACGACCGACGATGGCCGCGCCGTCGCCAAGATGTCCGCCAATGAAAATCCGTTCGGCACGCCGGACGCCGCGCGCGCCGCCTATCGCAAGGCCGCGGACAGGCTGGAGATCTATCCCGATTCGGCGGCGACGCAGCTTCGCGACGCGCTGGCCGCCCATTATGGGCTCGATGCCGCGCGGATCATCTATGGCACCGGGTCGGACGAATTGCTCCACCTCGTCGCCGGCACCTTTGCCGGTCCGGGGGACGAGATCATCTTCCCGCGCTTCAGCTTCTCGGTCTATCCGATCGCGACGCGCCGCGTCGGCGCCACCCCGGTGGTGGTGCCCGACAAGGATTATGCGAGCGATGTCGATGCCATTCTCGCGGCGGTGACCGACCGCACGCGGATGGTCTATATCGCCAATCCGAACAACCCGACCGGCACCTATAGCTCGCGCGCCGAGATTGCGCGGCTGCATGCCGGCCTGCCGCCCCATGTGCTGCTGGTGCTCGATCAGGCCTATAGCGAATATCTCGACCCGGAAGATGACGATGGCGGGCTGGACCTCGCCCGCACCGCGCCCAACGTGCTGGTGACGCGCACCTTCTCCAAGATTTTCGGGCTCGCCTCGGCGCGGGTCGGCTGGGGCTATGCCAGCGCGCAGATCATCGACGCGATGCACCGCATCCGGGCGCCGTTCTCCTTCGGCATCGGCTCGGAGCAGGCCGCGCTCGCCGCGCTCGCCGCGCGCGATTTCATTGCGCACAGCTACCGCCACAACAAGGCATGGCGCGAGAAGCTGGAAGCCGAGATCGCCACCCTTGCCAACAAGGGGCTGCGCGCCGTGCCCTCCAGGGCAAATTTCAGCCTCATCCTGTTCGAGGGCGAGGTTTCCGCCGAGACCGCCTATAAAGGGCTGATGGATGCCGGCTATATCGTCCGCTGGCTGCCGGGGCAGGACCTGCCGAACGCGCTGCGCATCACCATCGGCACGGACGAGCAGATGACCGGGCTCATCGCCGCCTTGCGCCGGATCGTCGGCGCCTGATGCTGCCTTTCTCGCGCATCGCCATCATCGGGCTGGGGCTGATCGGCTCCTCGCTGGCGCACGCCATTCGCGCCTATCTGCCCACCGCGCGGGTGACCGGGCATGATGCCGACCCGGACGTGCGCGCGATCGCCCGCCGCATCGACCTGTGCGACGATATCACGGACACCGCCGGCGCGGCCGTGATCGACGCCGACCTCGTCGTGCTGTGCGTGCCGCCCGGCGCGATGGCCGCCGTGGCCGCCGCCATCGCCCCGGACCTTGCCGCCGATGTCATCCTCTCGGAGACCGCCTCCTGTCAGGTCAGCATCATCGCGGCGATCCGCGCGGTGCTGCCGGATGTGACGCTGGTGCCCGCCCATCCGGTGGCCGGCACGGAGAATAGCGGGCCGGAATCGGGCTTTGCCACGCTGTTCCAGAACCGCTGGTGCATCCTCACGCCGCCTGCGGGCACCGAGCCGCTCGCCGTCGCCCGCGTGGAGGATCTGTGGAAAAAGGTCGGCGCGAATGTCGAGACCATGGATGCCGCGCATCATGATCTCGTCCTCGCCGTCACCAGCCACCTGCCGCACATCATCGCCTATACGATCGTCGGCACCGCCAGCGATCTGGAGAATGTGACGCAGGGCGAGGTGATCAAATATTCGGCCGGCGGCTTCCGCGATTTCACCCGCATCGCCGCCTCCGATCCCACCATGTGGCGCGACGTGTTCCTCGCCAACAAGGACGCGGTGCTGCAGATGCTCCAGCGCTTCACCGAGGATCTGACCCAGCTCCAGCGCGCGATCCGCTGGGACGATGGCGACGCCTTGTTCGAGCATTTCAGCAAGACCCGCGCCATCCGCCGCTCGATCATCGAGCAGGGACAGGACGACGCCGCCCCGGACTTCGGCCGGCACCGGGAGTAGAAGGCCAATGCTTGAGGTCTATCATCACGGATCGTCCGTCTGCGCCGCCAAGGTCCGCCTCGTTCTAGTCGAGAAAGATATTGAATGGATCAGCCGATATGTCGACATTCTGGCGGGCGAGCAGTTCGATCCTGATTTTCTGAAGATCAGCCCGCGCGCCGCGGTTCCGGTGATCATCCACGATCATGCTCGATTGACGGAATCGACCGTCATCTGCGAGTATCTGGATGATGCCTTTCCCGGTGTCGCACTGAAGCCGGACACGCCCATGGCCCGGGCGCAGATGCGCCTCTGGACCAAGCTGGTCGACGAGGAGATCCACCCCGCGACGCGCCCTTTGACCTATGTCCTGACGCACCGGCACGCGATCCTCGCCCGTGGTGAAGCCGCCGTCGAAGCGCATATCAACAGCGATCCGCATCCGGCGTGGCGCGAGCGCAAGCGCGGATGGATTCGCGACGGCTTCGACGCCCCGGACGCCGCGCTCGCGCTGGGCACCTTCGTCCGCCTGCTCCGGGCTATGGACGAGGCGCTGGAAGGGCGGGAGTGGCTGGTCGGGGAGAGCTATACCCTCGCCGATGGGGCGCTCACGCCCTACGCCAATCGCTTAGAGATGCTCGGCCTGTCCGAGCTGTGGCTGGATCGCCCGCATTTCGCGCGGTGGTTTGCTGCGGTGAAGAGTCGTCCGAGCTTCGCGCCGGCGCTGTTCGATTATCTGCCGGATGAGCTGCGCGACCATATGCTTGCGGACGGCCAGCGCGGGCTGCCGCAGGTGCGGGAGGTTCTGGCGCGCCTTCAGGCCTAGTTCGATCCGTTGATGGCAGCCGTGCGCGTCAACGAAGGGCCAGTCCTGCCGATCACCGCCGCTTGACCGGCCCGCGCTTGCTGGAACTGTGCCGGATATTGCTCGGCCGGCCGGGCCTGCGGATCTGGCGCGGGCCACCGGGGCGGCGGTCTGCGCCGCCGCGCATGGGCAGGTGGCTGGCGCCTTCGGGCAGCTCGAAGCGCAGCGCGCCGCTCACCGGGTCGGCTTCCACCAGCCGCAGGTCGATGCGGTCGCCCAGCGTGTAGCGCTCGCCGGTCTGCTCGCCTTCCAGCGCATGGTCGCGCTCGATATAGGTGAAGCGCTCGGCGCCCAGCGTGGAGACCGGCACCAGCCCGTCACCGCCCAGTTCCTGCACCGTCGCGAAAAAGCCGAAATTCTGCACGCCGGTGATGCGGCAGGCCATGATCTGGCCGACCCGTTCGGACAGGAAGGCGGCGACATAGCGGTCGGTCGTCTCGCGCTCGGCCTCCATCGCGCGGCGCTCAAACTGGCTGATGCGCAGGCCGATGGGCGCCAGATCGCTCGCATCCTCGCTGGCGAGGCTGGTGACGCGCGGGATGGCGCGATCCTGCGGGGCGGGCATTTCCAGCCCATAGGCGCCGACCAGCGCGCGGTGGACGAGCAGATCCGCATAGCGGCGGATCGGCGAGGTGAAATGCGCATAGCTGCCGAGCGCGAGGCCGAAATGCCCCAGATTGCGCGGGCCGTAATAGGCCTGCGTCTGGCTGCGCAAAATCTGCTCCATGATGAGCGGTCGGGCGGCGGCATCGTCCGGAATCTGCGTGATGATGCGGTTGAAGGTCTTGGGGCTGACGACCTGCCCGAGCGCGAGGCTGATCTCGAACGTGTCGAGATAATCCTTGAGCGCGGCCAGCTTCTCGCGGCTGGGCGCTTCATGGAGGCGATACATGACCGGCGCCTTCTTCGCCTCCAGCGCCTTGGCCGCGGCGACGTTGGCGGCGATCATATAATCCTCGATCAGCCGGTGCGCGTCGAGCGGCTGGCGCACGGCGATGCTGACGATGCGGCCGGTCTCGTCCAGCACCACGCGCCGCTCGGGCAGGTCGAGCGCCAGCGGCTCGCGCTTGGCGCGGGCCTTGGCCAGCAGCCGCCAGCACGCCCAGAGCGGCTCAAGCGCGGCATCGACCAGCCCGTCGCACTCGATCCGGCCACCAAGCGCGGGGTCGAAGCGGGGATCATCGAGCGGCGGCGGGGTGCGGCCCTCGCGCTGGTCGATGGCGGCCTGCGCCTGCTCATAGGGGATGTTGGCGGCCACGCGGATGAGCGCGCGGGTGAAGCGCCACGCCGTCACCTTGCCCTGCGAGTCGATGGTCAGGTGGCAGGCCATGGCCGCGCGGTCCTGCCCCTCATGCAGCGAGCACATGTCGGAGGAAAGGGCATGCGGCAGCATCGGCACCACGCGATCGGGGAAATAGACGCTGTTGCCGCGCTTGCGCGCCTGCCGGTCGAGCGCGCCGCCGGGGCGGACATAATAGCTGACATCGGCAATGGCGACGATCGCCCGGAAGCCGCCCGCATTGGCCGGGTCTTCATCCGGCGCGGCCCACACGGCATCATCGAAATCGCGCGCGTCGACCGGATCGATCGCGACGATCGGCAGGTGGCGCAGATCCTCGCGCAGGCCGGGGTGGAGCGGCAGATCATGGACCCTGGCGGCCTCGGCCTCCACCTCATCGGGGAAGACATCGGGAATGCCATATTTGTGGATGGCGATGAGGCTGAAGCTGCGCGGCTGGAAGGGATCGCCCAGCACGTCCGTCACCCGCGCGCTGATGCGCGGCGCGCGGCCGCTCGCCTCGGCCAGCACGAGGTCGCCGGGGCGCGCGTCGCCCGCCTCGGCGATCGGCGTCTCATAGCGGATGCGCTTGTCGACCGGGCGCAGCATCAGCTTGCCGCGCTCGTCCTTCGCCACCACGCCGAGCAATTGGTCGGCCGCGCCAGCCAGCTTCTTCATCGGATGGGCGACCCAGCCCTTGCCGGCCTCCTCGGTGCGGGCGAGAATGCGGTCGCCGACCGCCAGCGCGCCGCGCTTGCCGCGCTCCATCACGCGCAGGCGGGGGATGGGGATGCCCTCGGCCTCCCAGCGCTCCGGCACGGCGATGACCTGCGCGCCATCGGTATCGACGATGCGCAGCACGGTCACCTTGGGCACGCCGCCCATCTTGTGGAAGGCCCGCGCCGGGCCAATGTCGATCAGCCCCTCGTCCGCCATATCCTTGAGCAACGCCTTGAGCGCGATCTTCTCATTGCCCTTGAGGCCGAACGCCTTGGCAATCTCCCGCTTGCCGGCAGGCGTGGCGGATTCCGCGATGAAATCGAGGATCTGTTGACGGGAGGGCATGCCCGCCGGCTTCACGCGGGCAGGTTTTTTGGGAGAGGCCATAGGCGGGATATAGAGGGCTGCGCGGGCGAGGGGAAATCAATTGGCGCGGTGCGTGATTTTCCTGTGGCCGCGGACAGGCCGGTGTTCAGGCGGGACGAGGCGGCGCCTGCACCGGTTTGACACAGCGGATCGCGGCAGGCAGTCTGGAGGGCCCATATCAAAATCAGGAGTATAGGGCCTGTCCCCAGACGGGCAGGGTCAGCCATGTCATGACCGATCAGACGATTATCTTCCCCGTCCCCGCCTTCCTCGCCAACCTGCCGCCATGGGCCGAAACACTGATCGGCCTTGGCCTGCTCATCCTCATCGCGACGCTGGTCAACCTGCTGGTGCGGCAAGTGGCGCTGCGGCTTGTGCGGCGCCTGCTGCCCGAGGGGGTCCCGACCCCGGCGCGGGTGATCGCGCGGCTGGTCAACATCGTCCCGGCGCTGATCATCGCGCGCGGGATCGGCGCGGTGCCCCATCTGCCCGCCGCGCTCGTCACCGTGACGCGCAATGTCGCCAGCGCCTTCATCATCCTCACCATCGTGCTGGCGATCAATGCGGCGCTCAATCTGGCGAACACGCTCTATGAGCGGCGGCCGGGCGCGGCGCGGCGGCCGATCAAGGGCTATATCCAGCTGCTCAAGATCATCCTGTTCGCCGCTGCCGCCATTCTCATCATCGCGGTGCTGATGGAGCAATCGCCGCTGCTGCTGCTCTCCGGCCTCGGCGCGATGGCCGCTGTGCTGATGCTGGTGTTCAAGGATACGATCCTGTCGCTGGTCGCCTCCGTGCAGCTCCGCTCGGACGACATGCTGCGGGTGGGCGACTGGATCGAGATGCCGCAGCTCAATGCCGATGGCGACGTGATCGACATCGCCCTGCACACGGTGAAGGTGCAGAACTGGGACAAGACGATCACCTCCATCCCCACCTATCGGCTGATCGCGGAGAGCTACAAGAACTGGCGCGGCATGTCCGAATCGGGCGGGCGGCGGATCAAGCGATCGCTGCTGATCGACCAGACGAGCGTGCGCTTCCTCTCCGACGAGGAGCGGCAGGGCCTGCGCCACTTCGCCCTGATCGACGATTATCTGGACCACAAACAGGCCGAGATCGACGCCTGGAATGCGACGCTGGTCGCGGGCGGCCAGCATCCGGTCAACAGCCGCCGGGTCACCAATCTCGGCACGTTCCGCGCCTATATGCTGGCCTATCTGCGCGCGCATGACGGGATCGCGCAGGATATGACGCTGATCGCCCGCCAGCTCGCGCCGACGCCGCAGGGCCTGCCGCTGGAGATATATTGCTTCGCCAACAACACGGCATGGGCGGTGTATGAGGGCATTCAGGGCGATATTTTCGACCATTTTCTGGCCGTGCTGCCCGAGTTTGACCTGCGCATCTTCCAGGAGCCGGGCGGGTTCGACATGCGCCGGCTGCTGGCGGCGTGATCGTCAGGCGAGCGGGAGGTTATAGCTGAGAAACTGCGTCTCGCGCGTCCAGCCATTGGCCTCATAGACGCGCTGCGCGGCCAGATTATCGATGGCGGTCTTGAGGGTCAGCCGCGCGGCGCCCACCGCGCGGCCATGGTCCGCCGCCGCGTGCAGCAGCGCGCGGCCGACGCCCTGCCCGCGCGCCTCCGGCACGACGAACAGGTCATTGAGGATAAGGATCGGCTGCATCGCCACGGACGTGAAGGACGGGTAGAGCTGCGCGAAGCCGAGGGCATTGTCAGCCTCGTCCTGCGCGAGAAGGATGACCGATTGCCGGTGCGCCATGCGCTCGCCGAGGAAAGCGCGGGCACCGGCCAGATCGGAAGGCTGAGCGTAAAAAATGCGATAGGCGTCGAACAGCCGGGCCAGCCCGTCCAGATCGGCGAGGGCGGCGGGCCGGACCTTCACCATGGCGCCCCCCCGCTCCCCGCAATCATCATGAAAGCCGGACCGGCTCAGTCGCCATTGCCCAGGCCAAGGTCCATGCTGGGCCGGCCTTCGGCATCGGCGGCGTCGCGATTATTCTCCTGACAGACATATTCGCGAATCTCCCAGTCCGGCTCCAGCTTGTAGAACATCGACGTGGTGAAGGGCGCGCTGAACAGCGCCGGATCGGTGATCGTCGTTTCGACCACCAGCTTTTGCGGCCCGTCGAGATGGATGCGCTCGCGAATCCGCGTATTCTCCGTGGGGTGCAGCCCGGCGATCAGCGATATTTGCGGCGCCAGGCCGATGGTATCGACAACCAGCGTGTCGCCCTCCCAACGGCCGACAGAGCTGCCGTTGAACAACGGGTCCGGATCTTCGGGCAGGGCGCGGCCATCGGTGTGGATGCTGCGCACCTGGCTGTGCGTCTCGATGACGATATTCACCTTGCCCGGCGAATGGATGATCTCGATCGGATAAGGATAACGCATGGCGCCGGGCAGCCCCACCGGCATGCAGTTGGCGCCCTCGGTCTGGAGATTCTCGCCCTGCGCCTTCGCGGCGTTGAAGGCGTCCACGATCGCGCGGGCGCTCGCCGTCAGGGGCGCCTCGCCTTCGGCCGCGCGCAGCCGGGTGACGGAGCCCCAATCAGCCTGCCAGACGCCCTCGAACGCCGGAAGCCGGGCGATCGCCGCATAGGCCGACTGGCGATCGGCCGGGCTGGCGGGCGTTTGCGCGAGCGCACCGCCCGCGCCCATCGACACGCCAAGGATGGCAAGCGCAAGCGCCCTGAACCCATTATGCATTCCAACTCTCCATATCGTCGTTACCGGCCTTGCCGAGCCGTGTTGTCAGGGTCGCCGCCACCCATCACGCCGGGCACGCGCCCGGCCATGATGCGGCGGACCCGGCCGCCATGCCGGTTTTCGCGGCATGGCGGCCGGGTGGATCTTAATCGCGCAGCAGGTCGTTGATGCCGGTCTTCGAGCGGGTCTGCGCATCGACCGTCTTGACGATGACGGCGCAGGAGAGGCTCGGGCCGGGCGTGCCGTCCGGCAGCGGCTTGCCGGGGAGCGAGCCGGGGACGACCACGGAATAGGGCGGCACTTCGCCGATGTGGACCTGGCCCGTGGCGCGGTCGACGATCTTGGTCGACTGGCTGATGAACACGCCCATCGAAAGCACCGAGCCCTGACCGATCCGCACGCCCTCGACCACTTCCGAGCGCGCGCCGATGAAGCAATCATCCTCGATGATGACCGGATCGGCCTGCAGCGGCTCCAGCACGCCGCCAATGCCGACGCCGCCGGAAAGATGCACATTCTTGCCGATCTGCGCGCAGCTGCCCACCGTCACCCAGGTATCGACCATCGTGCCCTCATCGACGAAGGCGCCGATATTGACGAAGCTGGGCATCAGGATGACGTTGCGGCCGATATGGGCGCCGGCCCGCACGATGCTGCCCGGCACGGCGCGGAAACCGGCGGCGCGGAACTCCGCCTCGCCCCAGCCGGAGAATTTGCTCGGCACCTTGTCCCACCAGCGGGCATCGCCCGGACCGTGCGAAACGAGCGTATTGTCGTTGAGCCGGAAGGAGAGCAGCACGGCCTTTTTGAGCCACTGGTTGACCTGCCAGCTCCCCGCGCCCTGCGCGGCGGTCGGCTCGGCCACGCGCGCCTCGCCGCTGTCGATCAGCGCAAGCGCCTTGTTCACGGCCAGGCGCACATCGCCCATGGTGGTGAGGCCGATATTGGCGCGGTCCTCCCAGGCATTATCGATGGTGGCGATCAGCGTCGTATCGGTCATGGCGTCCTCTCAAACTCTCTCAAGGGCGAAGCAAAAGTCGCCCATAGTCAATTCGGATCGATTGTGCACCCTGCATGGTGTGGATAGCGGAGATATCGTCGAGCTCTAATGATGAGAGGATGAATTATTTCTGCTGAGGTATCGAAGCGCGCCCGGCTATGCGATAGGGTGAGGCGCGGCGGCAGGCGCCCGACCGCCCAGAAGGAGAGAGACACAGTGAGCCGGATCACACTTGCACAGGCCAATGCGGCCATTGCCGGGGCTATTGCCGAAGGGCAGGCGCTGGCGCTCAAGCCGCTGAGTGTTGCCGTGGTCGATGCCGGTGGCCATCTCATCGCCTTTCAGCGCAGCGACCAGGCCTCCTTTGCGCGCGCCCAGATCGCGACGGGCAAGGCGGCCGGCGCGCTGGCGATGGGCGTCTCGTCCCGCAAGCTGGGCGAGATGGCGGTGGAACGGCCATGGTTCATCGGCGCATTCGCCTCCGCCGCGCCGCATCCGGTGGTTCCGGCCGCCGGCGGCGTGATCGTGGTGGACGGGGCGGGCGACCCGATCGGCGCGATCGGCGTGACCGGCGATACATCCGAGAATGACGAACTGGCCGCGCTGGCAGGCATCGCCGCCGCCGGTCTGCGGGCACAGGGCTAAGGAGGCAAGCGGGATGACACAGATGGTCGAGCGGGCGGGCCTCCTGGTCGCGCAGGCGCTGGCGGATTTCATCGACGGACAGGCGCTGCCCGGCACCGGGATCGAAGCCGGGGCCTTCTGGCAGGGCGTGGCGAAGATCTTCGCGGCCTTCGCCCCGCGCAATCGCGCCCTGCTGGCCCGGCGCGACGACCTGCAGGCGCAGATCGACGCCTGGCATGAGGCACGCGCCGGCCTGCCCGTCGATGCGGCGGCCTATCAGGCGTTTCTGCAAGATATCGGCTATCTGGTGCCCGAGCCCGCGCCGTTCACCATCGGATCGGACAGGGTCGACCCCGAGCTGGCCAGCATGGCGGGGCCACAGCTGGTGGTGCCGGTGCTCAATGCCCGCTTCCTGCTCAACGCCGCCAATGCGCGCTGGGGCAGCCTCTATGATGCGCTCTACGGCACGGATGCCCTGCCCGGCACGGCGCAGCCCGGTGGCTATGACGCCGCGCGCGGCGCGCAGGTGATTGCCTGGGCCAGAGCGTTTCTCGACACGGCGCTGCCGCTGGCCTCGGGGAGCTGGGCGGACCTGCGTGAGCCGGCGGGCGACATCCCGCTGGCCGACCCTGCGCAATATATCGGGGCCAATGGCAAGCGCCGGCTGTTTCGCAACAACGGCCTGCATATCGAGATCATCTTCGACCGCGATCATCCGATCGGCCGGGGCGACCCCGCCGGCATTGCCGATGTGATCCTGGAAGCCGCACTCTCCACCATTGTCGACCTGGAGGATTCGATCGCCGCGGTCGACGCGGCGGACAAGGTCGCGGCCTATGCCAACTGGCTCGGGCTGATGCAGGGCGATCTTGAAGCGACGTTCGAGAAGGGCGGCCGCACGATGACGCGGCGGCTGGCGGCCGACAAGCATTTCACCGGCCCGCACGGCGCACAGGTGACGGTCAAGGGCCGCAGCCTGCTGTTCGTGCGCAATGTCGGCCATTTGATGACCACGCCGGCGATCCGCCTGGCCGATGGCAGCGAGGCGCCCGAGGGCATATTGGACGGGATCGTCACCAGCCTGATCGCGCTGCACGACCTGCGCCGCGATGGACCGCTGCGCAACAGCAGCACGGGCAGCCTCTATATCGTCAAGCCCAAGATGCACGGGCCGGAGGAATGCGCGTTCACCAATGATCTGTTCGATGCGATCGAGGATCTGCTCGGCCTCGCGCGCCATCAGCTCAAGGTCGGCGTGATGGATGAGGAACGGCGCACCTCCACCAATCTGGCCGCCTGCATCCACGCGGTGCGGGATCGGGTGGTGTTCATCAACACCGGCTTCCTCGACCGCACCGGCGATGAAATCCACACCTCGATGCGGGCCGGGCCGATGATCCGCAAGGGCGACATGAAGAGTGCCGCCTGGATCGCCGCCTATGAGGATCGCAACGTGCAGATCGGCCTTGCCGCCGGGTTCGCCGGCCGCGCGCAGATCGGCAAGGGCATGTGGGCCGCGCCGGATCGCATGGCCGACATGCTGGCGCAGAAGATCGCCCATCCGCAAAGCGGCGCGAACACGGCCTGGGTGCCATCGCCCACCGCCGCGACGCTGCACGCGACCCATTATCACACCGTCGACGTGGCCGCGCGACAGGCCGAGCGGGCAAGCGAGCCGGTCGCGCCGCTGGCGGCCTTGCTCACCATCCCCGTCTCGCCGGGCACCAACTGGTCGGCCGACGAGGTGCGCGCGGAGCTGGAGAATAATGCGCAGGGCATTCTCGGCTATGTCGTGCGCTGGATCGATCAGGGAATCGGCTGTTCCAAGGTGCCCGACATCAATGATATCGGCCTGATGGAAGACCGCGCGACGCTGCGCATTTCCTCGCAGCATATCGCCAACTGGCTGCTCCATGGCGTGTGCAGCGCGCAGCAGGTGGACGCCGCATTTGAGAAAATGGCCGCCAAGGTCGATGCGCAGAATGACGGCGATCCGCTTTACCGGCCGATGGCGGGCCATCCGGACAGCCTGGCCTATCAGGCGGCGCGCGCGCTGGTGTTCGAAGGGCTGGTGCAACCCAACGGCTATACCGAACCGCTGCTCCACGGCTGGCGTGCGAAAGCGAAAGCCCGGCGTTGAGCAAGGGGTGACCGGTCGGGCGTCGTCCGGCCCGTCCCGATGGCACGGCAGAGCGCGCCGCTCAGGCTGTCCGCGAATGCCGGCGCGTGAGCACCGGACGTGCGGAAAGACGCCATTTGCAGGCCGTCAGGGCTGAAGGCGGTCCGCCCTAATTGGAGCGCGTCGGGTCGGTCATGGGCCCGGCCATTTCGCGCGGGCCTTCGGCCCGGTTGATCGGCAGGAAACTCGTTTGCCGCTCGATCATGCGATGGATGACGGGCTCGGTTCCCTCCAGGCGCAGGCGGCGCAGCGCCAGGCTGTTCTCGGCATCGGCATGAGTCCGCCGCTGGTTGTGGCGGATATAGTCGAGCCAGGTCGGCACATGATAGCGCTCGATCCACAGCTGCGGGTCGCCAAGGTCGCGCAGCAAGGTCCAGTCGCGCGCGCCGTCGCGCAGGCGAATGCGCCGCCGCTCGTTCATCGCCACCAGAAATGACGGGATATTCCCTTCCGCGATGCGATGCTCGATCGTCACCACGATCGGCCCGCTGCGCCCTTCGACCGGCACGATGGTATCCGGTTCGTGCCACAGCCCCTGCGGATCAAGATTGGCCTCGCCGATCGCCGGCAGCTTCCAGCGCAGGCCCACCGCGATGGTGGCCAGCTGGAGCACCGCCGCGACATGCAGCGCGCCGACCGGCCCGTGATGATCCGCAATCACGCCGAACAGCCAGCTGCCACCCGCCATCGCACCAAACACCGCCATCTGGTAAAGCGCCAGCGCGCGGGCGACGACCCAGCGCGGGGAGGCCATCTGGATGCTGACATTGAAGGTCGAGAGCGCGACCACCCAGCCCGCGCCAGCCAGCACCAGCGCCAGCAGCGAGAAGGCCAGATAGGCGCTGACGCCGGTCGCGCTGGCGCCGATCGCGACGGCGAGCGCTGCAATCTGCACCACCCCTTCGGTCGAAAACCGGCGGCGCAGCCAGCCGCTGGAGAAGGCGCCGCCGACCGCGCCCAGGCCGAAGCAGCCGAGCAGCAGGCCATAGGTGAGCGCGCCGCCCTGCACCACGTCGCGCGCGACCAGCGGCATCATCGCCGGGATCGCACTGGCCGCCAGACCGAAGACGGCCGCGCGCACCATCACCCGGCGGATCGGCGGCGACATGGCGACATAGCGCAGGCCCGCGCCCATCGCCATGCCCAGCCGCTCGCGCGGCAGCACGCGTTTGGGCACATCGCGCCGCCAGCGCAGCAGCACCACGATCAGCCCGACATAACTCACGGCATTGATGAGGAAGGCCGCGGCCGCGCCGGCAAAGGCCACGATCGCGCCGCCCAGCGCCGGCCCCACGCTGCGCGCGATGTTGAAGCCCATGCTGTTCATGGCCACCGCGCTCGGCAGCGTGGCGCGCGGCACCATATCGCCGACCGAGGCCTGCCAGGCCGGCGAGTTCATCGCCGTGCCGCACCCGATGAGAAAGGTCAGCGAGAGCAGCAGCCATGGCGTCAGCAGTCCCGCCCATGCGGCGGCGGCGAGGATGAGCGAGACGACCAGCATGAAGCTTTGCGCGGTGAGCATCACCTTGCGCCGGTCGACATTGTCCGCCACCGCGCCGGCCCAGAGCGAAAGCAGCATGATCGGCAGGCTGGTCGAGGTCTGCACCAGCGCGATCATCTGCGGCGATGCGCCCAGCCCGGTCATCATCCACGAGGCGCCCACCGCCTGAATGAGCCCGCCGAAATTGGAGGCCATGCTGGCGATCCACACAGCGCGGAAAATGGGCAGGGCCAGCGGGGAGGGAGAGGGAGTCTCGGCGCTCATGCAGCTTCTATGCACAGAGTTGAGAAAAAGTGCCCCTTTTCTTGTCATATTTCCGCAGGACGCGGCGCGATCCCCCACACAAGCCGTTGACGCGGCCGGTCGCGGCCCCAATATGCGGGCCATGGAGAAGCTCAACCTCACCGATGCGCAATGGCGCGAGCGCCTCACGCCCGAACAATATCATGTGCTGCGCGAGCATGGCACGGAGCCGCGTTTTTCCGGCCCCTACAATGCCAACAAGGCCGCCGGCATCTATCATTGCGCGGGCTGCGGCCTGCCGCTGTTCGAATCCGGACATAAATATGAAAGCGGCTCGGGCTGGCCGAGTTTTACCGCGCCGATCGAGGATGAGGTCGTCAGCGAGCTGGTCGACACCAGCCATGGCATGCGCCGGGTCGAGATACGCTGCGCCCGGTGCGAGGGGCATCTGGGCCATGTCTTCGAGGACGGCCCCGGCCCCGCCGGCCTGCGCTACTGTATGAACAGCGCCTCCCTCGCTTTCGAGCCGGATGACGAATAAGACATCACCCCCGCTGCTCCGCACCATTCAGCCCTTGTAAAGGCGAAAAGCGCTTGTAGCGTCAAAACATGAAGGCGGAACAGGGCAGGCAATGGCCAGAATAAGGTCGACGGGCAGCGCACGGCGCTGGCTCTTCCGGCTTCTCAAGATCGGCATCGGCGTGACCGTCGCGGGGCTCATTGCGATCGTGATCGCAGTGATGATCGCCATGCAGTCGCTGCCCGGTTTCGATTCGCTGCGAAGCTCACCCAACGGACAGATGATCCGCGTCCACTCGTCCGACGGCACGGTGATCGTGTCATTGGGGCCGAGCTACGGCCGCTGGCTCGCCGCCGACCAGATTCCCGAAGTGATGACGCGCGCGCTGGTCTCGGTGGAGGACAAGCGCTTCTACATGCACCCCGGCGTCGATCCGCTCGGCGTGGCGCGCGGTGCCTGGCGCGCGTTCGTCCGGCGCGGCACCGGCCGGCGCATCGAGGGTGGCTCCACCATCACCCAGCAGCTCGCCCGCAACATCTTCCTCAACAACAGCTATACCGCCGGCCGCAAGCTGCGCGAGATGGTGCTGGCGCTGGCGCTCGAACGCAAGTTCAGCAAGCAGCAGATTCTTGAACTCTATCTCAACAAGGTCTATTTCGGCGGCGGCGCCTATGGCGTGGACGCGGCGAGCCGCAAATTCTTTGGCCATAGCGCCACCACGCTCAGCCTCGCTGAAGCCGCGGTGATCGCCGGGCTGGTCAAGGCGCCCTCCAACTATTCGCCGACGGCGGATGCGGATGCGGCGGTCGGCCGCGCCGGCGTGGTGCTCGATGTGATGGAGGCCAATGGCGACATCACCCGCGCCGAGCGCGCGCAGGTCGATCTGGCGAGTGTCCATATGACGCCGGACAAGGCGCAGGACAGCGTGCGCTATTTCACCGACTGGGTGCTGCCGCAGCTCGACAATCTGATCGACGAGCGCGACCAGCCGCTGGACGTCTACACGACGATCGACCTCAAATTGCAGCGCGCCGCCGTCGCGGCGATCAAGGCCAATGTCCCGGCCGGGGCGCAGGGTGCCCTCGTCAGCCTCGATCGCGACGGCGCCGTGCGCGCCATGATCGGCGGGCTCGATTATATCAGCTCCAACTATAATCGCGCGACCACGGCGGAGCGCCAGCCCGGCTCGGCCTTCAAGATGTTCGTTTATCTGACCGCGCTGGAGGCCGGCTATACGCCGCAGACGCCGATCATCGACAGCCCGGTGACCATCAACGGCTGGACCCCGCGCAACGATAATCGCCGCAATGTCGGCGAAATCGACGTGCGCACCGCCTTTGCCTATTCGATCAACACGGTCGCGGCGAAGCTGGGCATGGAAGTGGGCTTCCCCGCCGTGGCCGACATGGCGCGGCGCTTCGGCATCTCGACCACCATCAACACCCATCCCTCGATGGTGCTGGGCACCTCCGAAGTGCATCTGATCGACATGACCCGCGCCTTCGCCTCGGTGGCGCGCAAGGGCGTGGCGGTGGCGCCCTATGGCATCCTCAAGGTCGCCACGGCGGACGGGGACGTCCTGTATGAGCATCAGGACGATACCAGCCGCGTGCTCGTCGCGCCCTGGGTGGCGGCCGGCATGACCGACCTCATGCAGACCGCCGTCAACACCGGCACCGGCCGCGCGGCGCAGATCGGCCGGCCGGTGGCGGGCAAGACCGGCACGACGAGCAGCAACAAGGATGGCTGGTTCGTCGGCTTCTCCAGCGGCCTCACCACCGGGGTGTGGATGGGCCGCGACGATAATCGCGCGATCCCCGGCCTGGCCGGCGGCCGCGCGCCGGCGCGGGCGTTCGCGGCCTATATGAGCGTGGCCACCGCCGGCCGCCCGGTCGAGAATTTCGAGACCGAGGTGACGCTGCCCGAGTGGCAGATCGAGCCGGACGACGAAATCTATGGCCAGCCCGATAATGGCATGATGGTCGATCAGGATGGCCTGCCGCTCGACCGCTCGCCTGCCGACGAGGCCGGCGCCCCGGCGCCGTCAGCGCCCGAGGATGGCAGCGTCGAGGCGCCGCAGCGGATCGACCAGCGCTGGATCGATGAAGTGCTGGGCCGCCCGCAGCAGCCCGAGCAGCCTCCCGCACGCCCGGCGCCGCAACCGCAGCAGACGCGGCCTTGATGGCGGGTTGCAGGTAGCACGTCAAAAGCCGGAAAGACCGTAGGGGCGGTCTGTCGGCTTTGGCTTATATTGACGGTCATGCAGCCCTTCGGCAGGCTGCAATTGCCCGGATAACGGGTCGGGGCTACATCGTCGAATATGATCATCCGTCCCGCCCGCGCCGAAGATGCAACCGGCATTTGGTCCATCATTGGCCCAACGATCCGTGCGGGAGAAACCTACGCCCTGGACCCTCGGATGAGCGAGGCCGATGCGTTGGCCTACTGGCTTGAGCCGGATAAAGAAACCTTTGTCGCAGAGGACGGCGGCACACTCTTGGGCACCTATTATATACGCTCGAATCAGGCAGGGGGTGGCAGTCACGTCAGCAACTGCGGGTATATGACCAGCTCTGCGGCAACAGGGCGGGGCGTAGCGGGCCGCATGTGCGAGCATTCGTTGGATCATGCTCGTTCACGAGGCTTCACCGCGATGCAATTTAACTGCGTGGTCAGCACCAATGAGCGCGCTGTCAAGCTTTGGCAAAAGTGGGGCTTTGCGATAGTCGGTCGGTTGCCGCTGGCTTTTCGGCATCCGACGCATGGCTATGTCGATGCGTTGGTGATGTTCAGGCCATTATAGCCATGTCTGCTTCATCGGCTTTCAGGCGGTCGTCATTGGCGGTTTGACTGACCAAAAATCGTCGTCCGGCCGGTCTGTCTTCAGCTCGAACGTCTCGTTTGCAGTCGCTCAGCGTGGTCAAAGCAGCCGTCGAATCTGGCGCGCGCTAAACGCCATCCCGGTAGCGATGCAACCCCGCCCCCTCGCGGCGCAACCAGGCGCGGGCCTCGTCCGGATCGGCGGGGGAGATGGCGCGGACCAGATCGTGAAAGTCCGGGCCATGGTGCATGTGCCGCAGATGCGCGACCTCATGGGCGACGGTCGCCAGCCGGACAGGCGGCGGCGCGAGGATGAGCCGCCAGCTGTAGCGGATGTCGCCGCGCCCCGAGCAACTGCCCCAGCGGCCGCGCGGATCGCCGATCGAGACGCGGCCGAGCGGCAGGCCATGGGCGGCGGCCAGCGCCTGCGTTTCCGCCGTCAGCGCCTCTTTCGCGCGGGCCTTGAGCCAGCGGACCACGCGCGGGCCGGCATGATCGGTCGGCCCGCCGACAAGCAGGCGATCCGTCTCGCGCCTGATCTGGCGGCCGGGCGTGCCCGTCGCCACGATCAGCAGCGGCTCGCCTTCCACCGGCACCCGCACCCCGTCACCGAGCAGCACGACGCCGGGCGCCCGGCCGCGCTGCGTCTCGATCCAGCCGGATTGCTCGCCCGCCCAGAGGAGCGCGCGTTTCAGCGCCGCGCGGGTGGGGATGGTGAGGAGGGCCCGGTCGGTCAGGCCGTCGAAACGCAGGCGCATCCGCCGCGCGCGGGCATGGCGCTGCACGATGAGCGGCACCGCCTCGCCATTGGCGAGCAGCAGCCGATGCTCAGAGTGCGCGCTCGACAATGTGATTCTCCAGATCGCCCGCCAGCGTTTCCGAGATCGTCCAGCCGCGCACGGAGATGCCGGCGCGATGCACCGCCTCGCGGTCGCCGCAGACGAGATAATGCCACTCCGGCAGCGGCTGCCCCTCGGCGCGCAGCTTGTAGGCGCAGGTTTGCGGCAGCCATTCGATGCTCTTCAGCTTGCCCGGCGTCAGGCGCAGGCAGTCCGGCACGAACGCGCGGCGGTGGCGATAATTGCTGCATTGCGCGGTGTTGCGATCGAGCAGGCGGCAGGCGACATTGGTGGGGTAGACGCGGCCGGTCTCGCTATCCTCCACCTTGTGCAGGCAGCATTTGCCGCAACCGTCGCACAGCGCTTCCCACTGCGCGCGATCGAGGGTTTCGAGCGGTTGCTCCCAGAAGGTCATTTGACGAAGCGGATCAGGAAATCGCGCACCGCCTCGGCGGAGCCCCCATCCTCGCCCGGCGTGCCGTCATCCACTGGCACCAGCGCGATCGGGGCGCCGTCCGGGCCGAACAGATAGGGCGTGCGGCTGTGGCCGACGAGATAATCCTGCGTGGCGGCCTGATCGCCCTCCTTGCCGGCGACGACCACGAAGGCTTTCTTCACCGCGTCGATCTGCTCGGGCGTGCCGGTGAGGCCGATGAGGCGGGGATGGAAAGCGGCGACATAGGTCTTGATGACATCCGGCGTATCGCGCTGCGGGTCGACGGTGATGAAGATCGGCTGGATCTTCGCGGCGGTGGCCGGATCGGCCTTTTCCAGCTGGCGGAAGCCGGCCATGATGTGCGTGAGATCGAGCGGGCAGACGTCCGGGCAATAGGTGTAGCCGAAATAGACGAGGCGATATTTGCCGGCGAAATCGGTCCAGTTCACGGTCTTGCCGTCCTGATCGGTCAGCGCGAAATCCCCGCCGATGCTCGCGCCGACGAGATTGCCCTCGTCGCTTTGCGCCGGGCCGGGCTGGGTGGGCTGGCAGCCGGCAAGCAGCATCGCAACGGAGAAAAGGGCGAGAATCCGGGTGGCTTTGTTCATAGCGCAGCCAGCCATGCCTTGCTATTGGGGCAGGTGCAACTGCATTGGTTATGCGGATGGCTGCACAGCGAAGAGGGGGACGGAAACGTGACGGAGCATCGCCGGGACATACGGGAGCGCAGGCGCGCCGGGCTGGTGATGCTGATTGCGGCGGCCCTGCTCGGCCTGTTCGTCGCCCGGCCGGCAGCGGCGCAATTCTCCGACAGCTACAAGTTCCTCGAAGCGGTGCGCAAGAGCGACAATGACGCAATCCTCAAGGCGCTCGAACAGCCCGGTGTCACGCTGGTCAACACCAAGGACAAGACCACCGGCGAAACGGCGCTGATCATCACCGTCGGCCGGCGGGACGTTGCCTATACGCGCTATCTCCTCTCACGCGGTGCGCGCCCGGAGCTGACCGACAATCAGGGCCGCAGCCCGCTGATGCTGGCGGTCGAAAAGCGCTTCATGGAAGGCGCCGAAATGCTGCTGGGCGCAAAGGCCAACCCCAATCAGGCGAATAGCAGCGGCGAAACCCCGCTGATCCGGGCCGTGCAGATGCGCGATCTGGCGATGGTCCGCCTGCTGATGACAGCCGGTGCCGATCCCGACAAGCGCGATGCGCTCGCCGGCCAGTCCGCGCTCGACTATGCCCGGCAAGGCAATCCGGTGCCGGGCATGATTGAAGCGCTGACGGCCGACCGGAAGGCGCCGAAGAGCAAGGCCGTGCAAGGCCCCTCGCTCTAATCACCGACCTGTCCTGCCGCGCTGACGGCGACACGGACCGCCGCGCCGCGAACCCGCGCCATGCCCGCGGCCGCCATGGCAGGCCCGGCTCACCCGGTCAGGCGGTGCACGCTCCGCCCGGCGCCCGAGCGGCCGCGCCCATGACCTGACGAGCGTTTTACCCAGCCACGCGCATGCAGGGCCAAGCCGGCCCCGGTTGCCGGCGCCGATCCGGCTCCGCGTGCGGCGCCCCCGCCCTCCATGGCCCCGCCGGATGGCGGATGGCTGCCATCACGCCTTGCCGTGCTGTGGGAACCAGTCGCCGCGATCGACGTTCGCTCAGGATGAGCAGTTCCGCACCCGCTATCGCGCCGGACAGGTCGGGAACAGGCGGGCGGTGGCCGCTTATACCCTGGCGGATCGTGGCCCTGTCCGTTGGCGGCGTGATATTGCTGCTTCTGCTGGTGATCGCCGCTTTTCCGGTCAGCTGGGCGAAATCATGGACCGAGCGGACGATCGCGGCGAGGATCGGCGCGCCGGTCACCATCGGCTCGCTGACCCGCGAGCCGGCCCTCTCCTTCACCCCCACGCTGGTCATCCATGACCTGACGATCGCGCAGCCGCGCTGGGCGGGGGACGGCGCGCTGCTGACCATCGCCGCCCTGCGCCTGCGCGTGCCGCTGCTCCCCATCCTCACCGGGCGCGGCGTCCAGCCCGAGGGCATTGCGGCACAGGGCCTGTCCGTCGCACTGGTGCGCGATGCCAGCGGCCGGTCGAACTGGCAGGGCCGCGCGGAGGCCAATGAGCGCGGTGGCGGTCATGGCCGCATCCGGCTCACCGATCTCACCATTGCGGACGGGCGGTTCAGCCTGCGCGACGCGCGGCGGCACCTCACGCTCGCCGGCACGCTGGCGGCAAACAGCACCACCGGGCTGGTCGTCAAAGGCGACGGGCGGTTCCATGATGCCCGCGCCACGCTGTCCCTCACCGGCGAGCCGATCACCGCGCGCGATCAGGACAAGCCCTATCAGTTCACGCTGGCCTTCGCCTCGCCCTTGCTGACTCTGTCGGCGCAGGGCGAGACGCAAGGCGCGCTCAACATGGCGGCCATGGGCGCCAGCGTGCAGGCGCGCGCGCCATCGCTCAAATATCTCGACGATCTCGTGCAGGCCGGCCTGTTCGGCACCCAGCCGATCGACCTTGAGGCGACGGTCCGCCATCAAGGTCGTGACTGGCTTGTCGACAGGATCGACGGCCGGATCGGCCGCTCGCGCTTCACTGGCAAGGCGGAGATTCTCAAGCGCGCGGGGCGCTCGAAGATCGACGCCTCGCTCCATTTCACGCAATTTGATTTTGATGATCTGGCCGACGATGCCGGCCGGGCCGAAGCGGCGGCGCTCACCGCGCGCCTTGGCCCCCGCGTCCTGCCCAATACGCGCATCAACCTGTCCAAAATGGGGCCGACCGACGGGCAGATCCGCTTCAGGGCGGACAAATTGCTGTTCCGTCACCCGTCCGTATTCCGATCGCTGAGCGGCACTGTCGGCCTCGATCACAAGCTGCTGACGCTGGATGATGTGCAGGCCGGCCTCGTCAACGGGCGCATGACCGGCCGCGTGGTGGTCGACCACCGGCAGGGGGCCTCCCCCCGGCTCGATGTCGACCTGCTGTTGCGCGATGGCCGGCTCGGCCCGCTGGTGGGCGCAGCGGACAAGGTGGATGCCCCGTTCCGCGCCCGCATTCGCCTGACCGGGCGCGGCGATACCATCCGCGCCGCCCTGTCCCGCGCGGATGGTCATGCCGGGCTGGTCGCCAGCAACGGCCGGGTCCTGAAGCTCGCGGCCGCCGTGCTGGCGCAGGATGTCGGCCGGGCGCTCGGCGCGGCGCTGGGGGACAGGAGCGCCATGGTGCCGCTGCGCTGCCTCGCGCTTGGCTTCAAGGCGCGCGGCGGCACGCTCACGGCCGACCCATTCCTCATCGACACCGAGACGTCGCGCAGCCGCGGCCGCGGCACCATCCGGCTCGACGGCGAGGCGATTGCTCTCGCCATCAGCGGCGCGGCGCGAGACCCCACCGGCCTGCGCCTTGCCGACCCGATCACCATCGGCGGCACGCTCAGCCAGCCCGTCGTGCAGATTGCCGATCTGGACAGCGGCAAGAAGGATGTCGGCGCGGTGCTGGGCGTGGTGGCAAAGTCCATCGGCGGCGCGCTGGGGCTCCGCAAACAGGAAGCGCCGCCCCCCGTGGCCACGACGGCGCCGATCGACTGCACCGCGCTCTCCCGGCAAATCCTCAGCGACCAGCCCTGAACGAGCGCGCGTCACCCGGCAAGTCAGCCAAAGGCGAGGCGCAATTGCCGGTCCGGCTCGGCGGGAACGTCCGCGCGATCGGCCTCGATGAAATTGGACAGGCCAAGGCCGAGCAGCCGCGCGCCGATGGGGAGCGGCAACTGCGCGCGCAGCAGCTCGATGGCGATCGCCAGCAGCTCCTCCACCCCGGCTGGTGGCGCCGGGAGCGTGCGCGCGCGCGTGAGGATGCGGAAGTCCCCGAGCTTGATCTTGAGCGTGACGGTGCGGCCGACGGCATGGGCCTTGCCGATCCGCCCCCACAGCCGCGCCGCGATCTTCTCCAGCTCGGCGCGCAGCAGCGGCTCGGCGCCGATATCGCTCGCAAACGTATCCTCGACGCTGATCGACTTTCGCACCTCATGATCGCGCACCGGCCGCTCATCCAGCCCCCGCGCCGCGCCATGATAGAAAGCCGCCGCCTTGCCGAAATGGCGCTGAAGCGCCGGCAGCGTCCATGACCTGAGATCCGCGCCGGTGCGGATATCGAGCGCCGCCATGCGCCGCGCCGTGACCGGGCCCACGCCGTGGATGCGCGCAACCGGCATGGCCGCCATGAAGGCCGCGGCCTCCTCCGGCTTCACCACGCACAGCCCGTCGGGCTTGTTCTGATCCGAGGCGAGCTTGGCGATCAGCTTGTTCGACGAGACGCCGGCCGAAGCGGTGAGGCTGGTCTCCTCGCGGATCAGCCGGCGGATTTCCTGCGCGATATAGGTCGCCGAGACGATGCCGAGCTTGTTGTGCGTCACATCGAGATAGGCCTCGTCCAGCGACAGCGGCTGGATGACATCGGTGAAGCGCTCGAAAATCGCCCGGATCTGCGCGGAGACGGCGCGATAGGCATCGAAGCGGGCGGGCACGAAGAGCAGCTCCGGGCACAGCCGCCGCGCCTGCCCGCCGGGCATGGCCGAGCGCACGCCGAACACCCGCGCCTCATAGCTCGCCGCCGCCACGACGCCGCGCGGCCCGCCGCCGCCGACCGCCAGTGGCCTGCCGCGCAAGGCGGGATCGTCCCGCTGTTCGACCGCCGCGAAGAAGGCGTCCATATCGATATGGATGATCTTGCGATGCTGCCCGGATCCGTCCGTCATGACCGACTCATGCCACGATCGAAACAGGAACGAAAGCGGAACGTTCTCAATGCAAAAATACGACCAGCCGTTCACCGCATCGGACCAGTCCATGATTGAACCGCACGGGAAAGCCGTTAAAGTTCATCATTCCATGCTGACTGCCGCGCCTCTCTCCGCTGAAACGCTGGCGTCCATCTTCGCACAGAGCGTGGATTGCGTAAAACTCGTCGATCTGGACGGCAACCTGCTCTGGATGAACGCGCACGGCCAGCGCGCCATGGAAATAGACGATTTCGCGGCGCTCAAGGGCACAAGCTGGTCCGGCCTGTGGCCGGAGGAGACGCGCCCGTTGATCGAGGATATGCTGGCCCAGGCGCTGGAAGGCAGGACCATGCGGTTCGATGCCGCCTGCCCGACCGCCAAAGGCGCGCCGCGCTGGTGGGGCGTGACGATCTCGACCGTGGCGGATATTGCCGGGCGCAAGGTCGGTTTCATGGCCATCTCGCGCGATGCCACGGCGGCGCACACCGCCCGGCAGGCGCTGGAGATCGGCTCGGCCGAACTGCGCCACCGGCTGCGCAACACCTATGCGATCGTCGGCGCGCTGATGAGCGGGTTTGCACGCGGCAATGCCGAGCATGAAGCCTTCGCCCATGACATGCAGGAGCGACTGATCACGCTCAGCATCGCGCAATCGCTGTTCACCACGGACACGGCGCCATGCGATCTGGCCAGGCTTGTCCCGGCGCTGGTCGATCCCTTTGCCAGCCCCGCTTGCGCCGTGACGATCGCCGCGCCCGCCAATATCCTCGTCGGGCAGGATCAGGCGAACGCCATCGCGCTCGTCATCGGGGAGCTGTGCGTGAATTCGGTCAAACATGGCGCGGCGGCGTCCAGCGGCACGATCGGCATCACCGTCTCGGCGCAGGAGGATCGCTGCCAGATCATCTGGGCGGAACGGGGCGCGCGACTGATCGGCGACCGCGACCGGCCCGGCGCGCAGGGGCTCCGGCTGATCGCCCGCATCGTGCAGGCGCGCGGCGGCACCTTGCATATCGGCTGGCAAAGCCATGGCCCGACGGTGACGATCGGCTTTCCGGTCCTGGCAGACGAGCCGGCCTGAGCGCCGGGCATGACGCAACGGTCTTTGCGAGCGCGCCCCGCGGCATGGCTTCAGCCGCTGTTTTTCTGCCCGAGCTTCAGCGCCTTCAACGCCGCGAACGGGCCGGCCTCGCCCTCGCTCAGCACACCCAGTGCGCGCAGCTTTTCATTGGCATCCGCCACGCGCGGATAAGGATCGAGATTGAGCGCCAGCGTCTGGGCGACCACCTCGCCAAGGTCGACCCGTTCGTCCTCCAGCGCCAGCACGTCGCAATCCGCCTCGCTCAGTTCCAGCTCCTCCTCGTCGATGGCGTCGAGGCCGCGCATGAAGCGCACGGTGAAGTCGGTGTCGATCTGCGCGGGCACATCCTCGCCTGTCGCGGCGCAGGGCTGGACGAGATCAGCGACCAGCGTGCCGGTGACCAGGCAGCCGGTCGCTTCCGGCATGATGCGCAGGCGCGCATCCAGCGCACCCAGCGCGCGCAGGCCGAAGCGCCGGGCCAGGGCCGCGCGCTCCTGCGGCGTGGCGCTGAGACGATGCTCGCGGCTGCCATTGCCAAATTCACTGACGCGGACGATGCGCGAAAATTCCGGGTCGGGCATCTCGGGCGAGAGGGGGGCGGCGGGCGCGGTCATCGAAACGGCCTTTGCTCAGGAATCGAACTGCGCGGCCAGCAGGCCGGCAAGGTCGCGGGTCGCCAGCATCGCGGCGAAAGCGCGCAGCTGCGCGGTGACATGGGCCAGTTGCGCGGCGGCCGGCTCGCCACCACGGTAGAGATTGCGCCGGAGCGCCTCGTCCAGCGAGGCCTCGCCGGCAAAGGCCGTGCGATAGGCTGCGAGTCGGCCGCCCAGCGCGCCGACCATATGGCCGATCTGCTTGCCCACGACGACATCGCCAAAGCCGATCTGCCGGATCTGCCCGTCCATATCCTCGATGAACAGCTCGGTCAGGCGGGCCGATTCGGTCCGCGCATCCAGCGCCTCAAGGCGGAGCAGAATGACGGACAGGACCGCCGCGATCATGTCGAATCGCCCGTCGATCGTGTCGGCAACGCCGCCCTCCAGATACCAGTGCGGGGCGCGCGCGCGGGCCACGGCGGCGGCATAAAGCGGGCGCAGCGCAGCGCCGTCATCGTGGCGGGCGAACAATCTCGAAAGGAGGCTCATGCTCGGTTCAGCTTTCCTGCTGCACATGTCGAAGGGGCTTGGCTACATCCGCCATTTCCGGCGCGCGGCCGATTGCATATTGATTGCCGGGGCCGGCAATGCAATGGGCGACAGGCTGGCCATGATGGTTTCACGAGGATTTTGCAGGAGATGGGCATGCAGCGTGGCATAAGGCGGCCGATACTGGTCGCAGGCGCGGTGGCCGTGATCCTGCTTGCAGGCGGCTGCACGCGGGTGCGCACCCATCAGGGTTTCCTGGCCGATCGACTGATCGTCGACTCGGTCCTGCCGGGCGTGGACAACAAGGCCTCGGTCGAGGGATCGCTGGGCCGCCCCACCTTCGCCTCCCAGTTCGGGCCGGAGCGCTGGTATTATGTCTCGCGTGACACGCGCGCGCTGGCCTTCGCTTCGCCGCGGCCGACCGACCAGCTGCTGGTGACCGTCCAGTTCGACGCGGCCGGCAATGTCGCCAGCGTCGACCGCAACACGACGCTCGATCAGGTGGCCAATATCTCCCCGGCCGGCAGCAAGACGCAGACGCTCGGCCGCAAGCGCAGCCTGCTCGACGAGATTTTCGGCAATATCGGCGCGGTCGGCGCCGGCGGCATGGGCGGCGCCGGTCCGTCCGGTCCGGGGCCGAACGGCAGCTGATTCGCCAGCGCGCGCCGGCAGCCCTGCCGGCGCGATCCGGTTTCCCTTGCATTTACCATGGCCTTGGCATCAAATCCGGCGCTTGAGGGAGAGCCGCGATGCCGCATATCGGCGACCTACAGCCGTTCAGACCGCCGGACTATATGATCGACGGGGCGCCACGCGGCCATTACAGCGCCCGGCGCAGTCGCTGGCGGCTGGCCATCGGCTCGCTCGAACTGGGTTTCGACCGCGCCAGTGAGCGAATCGACACCGCGCCATCGCGCCCGCCGGCCGCGACCTCCCGTTCCGATTCTGGCCCCCGCCCTGATTTTGGCTGGCGCCTGATGGCGCTGGTCGGCACGCTCGCGACCGCCGCGCTGCTGCTGGCCGTGGCCGGCTGGGTCTGGTCGACGCGCGGCGAGGGCATCCGGGGCGGAGAGACGGTGTCCGCCGCCATCATCGACCATGGCGACGCAGCGGACCCGGCCCGGACATCCCCGCCAGTCATCGCCCCCGCTGCCCGCAAGCCGGTGCGGCTGAGCGCCATGATCGAACAGCGCGCGCCCGCGCCCGCCGTGGCGCCGGCCCCGCGCGCCGCCGTGCCGATCGCGGCGGGGCAGGCGATCCGTCCGCAGCCCCCGGTGGAGAGCGGCAAGGCCGTCTCGGCGCCCGACGAGGCGGTGATCAGTTCCGGCAATTTCCTGCTCATCCCGCCAATCGCCCACGCCGTCACGCAGGCTGTGGCCGGCGGTGAGGCGCAAAACTGGACAGCCGGCCATTATCACGGCGTCGTGGTGGTCGGCGATGCGGAGCTGCGCGACGGCAAGAGCTGCCGGCAAGGCACCGTGCTGCTGCGCGACGGCTCGGCGCAAGGGCGCACCCAGCGCTTCGAGCGCTGCCTGCCCGCGGCCAGGGGCTGAGAGGCCGGGCACAACCGGCCCGCCCCACGCACCGGCCTGCGGACGGCCGTTGCCCGGCCCGCCTCGCCTTCGCATCTGACCGGGGCGCCGCAGCCTGCGTTCGCCAAGCGGCATGAACGCCCCGGCACACCGTCCAGGGCGGATCGCCAGTCCGCCCTGACAGCCTGCAAATGGCGTCTTTCCGCACGTCCGGTGTTCACGGGCCATTCGCACGCTGCGCGCCGGGGCACGAATATCCACCAGTGTCGGCACGTCATCTTCTGAAGGACGATCGGCCCTAGGTGGCGCCGCGTTCCTCCTCGATCGCGTGCATATCCTCATCGGAAAAGCCGAAATGATGGCCCACCTCATGGACGATGACATGCGTGATGAGATCCTCCAGCGCCACGCCGCTCTCCACCCACTCATCCAGCAGCGGCCGGCGATACAGGCGAATGGCGGGCGACATGATGCCGGTATCCCACAGGCTCTGCTCGGTGAGCGGCCGTCCTTCATAAAGGCCGGTCAATTCCCACGGGTCCTCGATGCCCAGTTCGGCCAGCACCGCCGCGTCCGCAAATTCCTCGATATGGACCGAGACGCCATCCAGATGCGCGCGGAACAGGGGCGGCATCGCGGCGATCGCCCGACGTGCCAGCTGCTCGATCACCGCCGCGCCGGGCGCGTGGATCATGGCCGCGCCGGGCGGCGCCACAGCGCCGCTCCGCCACCGGCCGCGCCTCGCCCGCATGTCCGCACTGCTCTCATGCCCGGCACTGTAAAGGCCGCCCGGCCCGCCGGCAACCGCCGCGCCATCGCACACCGCACGCGCCGCCCTTCGCCGTCGACCGATTGACAATCTGCCGGCATCGGCCCAATCGCAGGGCCATGTCCGCGCCCCCTGTCCGCGCTGCGCCCACGACCGACCAGCGCTTCGGCCTGCGCCGCACTGTCCGCCTGCCCGGCCCGCTCCCGCTCGATAGCGGCGCATCGCTGGCGCCTGTCGATATCGCCTATGAGACCTATGGCACGCTGGATGCGGACGGCGGCAATGCCATTCTCATCTGCCATGCGCTGACCGGCGACCAGTTCGTCGCCTCGCAGCATCCCGTCACCGGCAAGCCCGGCTGGTGGACGCGCGCGGTGGGCGAGGGCAAGCCGATCGACCCGGCGCGGCACTTCATCATCTGCGCCAATGTGCTCGGCAGCTGCCTGGGCTCCTCCGGCCCGGCGAGCATCGATCCGGCCACCGGCGCGCCCTATGCCATGCGCTTTCCGGTCATCACCATTGCCGACATGATCCGCGCGCAGGCCATGCTGCTCGATCATCTCGGCGTCGCCCGGCTGGCGGCCGTGATCGGCGGCTCGATGGGCGGCATGCAGGCCCTGCTCTGGCCGACGCTCTTTCCCGACCGGGTGCGCTCGACCATCGTCATCGCCTCCACCTCGCGCCACAGCGCGCAGAATATCGCCTTCCACGAGGTCGGCCGGCAGGCGATCATGGCCGATCCACGCTGGCGCGGCGGCGACTATTATGCCGATGGCGACGCGCCGACCGCTGGCCTGGCCGTCGCGCGGATGGCGGCGCACATCACCTATCTCTCCGAAGCGGGGCTGACCGAGAAGTTCGGGCGGCGGCTGCAGGGACGCGAGGCCAAGACCTTCGGCTTCGACGCGGATTTCCAGGTGGAGAGCTATCTGCGCCATCAAGGCATCAGCTTCGTCGAGCGGTTCGATGCCAACAGCTACCTCTACATCACCCGCGCCACCGATTATTTCGATCTGGGCGAAGATCATGGCGGCAACCTTGCCTCCGCCTTCACGCAGACGCGCGCGCGCTTCTGCATCATCAGCTTCGATACCGACTGGCTCTACCCGACCAGCGAATCGCGCACCATCGTCCATGCGCTCCATGCCGCCGGACGCGAAGCCAGCTTCGTCGAGCTCTCCAGCCCCTTCGGCCATGACAGCTTCCTGCTCGAAGCACCGGAGATGAACCGCGTGATCGACGGCTTTCTGCGCGCGGGTGAGCGATGAGCATCGCCCTGCCCGATGGCTATCACCTGCGCGAAGGCGCCGACGCCGTGGCGGCGCATGGCTATCTCTCGCGCAGCTACTGGGCCACGGGCATCCCGCTCGAGACGGTGCGCCAGTCGCTGGAGAACAGCTTCGCCATCTCCGTGCTGCACGGCACCGGACAGGTGTCGATGGCGCGGGTCATCACCGATTACACGACCTTTGCCTATCTGGCCGACGTCTATGTGCTGGAAGCGCATCGCGGACTGGGGCTCAGCAAGGCGATGGTGGCCTTTCTGCGCGCTCATCCGCGCTTGCAGAATCTGCGCCGCTGGGCGCTGTGCACATTGGACGCGCAGCCGCTCTACCGCCAGTTCGGCTGGGTCGAATATCCCCACCCGGAGCGCATGATGACGCTCGACAATCCGGATATCTACGGATGACCCCCGACGAAGCGCTCCGCCCCGACCTCGCCCTCATCGCCCGCCACATCACCCCCGGCGCGCGCGTGCTGGATGTCGGCTGCGGCGACGGCGCGCTGATGGCGGCGCTGCGCGACACCACCGGCGCGGACGTGCGCGGGCTGGAGATCGACGCGGAGAATGTCGCGGCCGCCGTTGCGCGCGGGCTGCCCGTGGTGCAGGGCGACGCCGATACCGACCTTGGCTATTATCCCGACCATAGCTTCGACTATGCCATTCTCAGCCAGACGTTGCAGACGACGCACCGGCCGGACCGGGTGGTCGAGGAGCTGCTGCGCATCGGCAAGGAGGCGTTCGTCTCCTTCCCCAATTTCGCGCATTGGCGCGGGCGGCTCTCGCTGCTGCTGGGCGGGCGCATGCCGGTGACGCGGCTGCTGCCGCACCGCTGGTATGACACGCCCAATATCCACCACCTGACCATCGACGATTTCCGCGCCGTGGTGCGCGAGCGCGGCTGGCAGATCGATGGCCAGTGGTTCCTCAACGATGGCCGCGAAACCGGGCCGGGCAACGCCAATCTCTTTGCCGAGCACGCCGTCTTCCTGCTGCGCGGCTGACCGCTGGGCCGCCATCCGCGGCATCCATGCCGACTGATGTTGCAGCGCACAAAGGCTGGTCAAAAGCCGCGTGGACGTGCATAGGGCGCGGCCAACAGCAAAACAGAACAAGAGAACAGGCCGATGACCGCGCAGGTCAAACCCTTCCCGATGCATGACCGCGAATTCGTCGGGCTGCTCGCCTCGATCATGGCGCTCAATGCGCTGGCGATCGATGCGATGCTGCCGGCCTTCCCGGCGATTCGGGCTTCGCTGGGTGTCGCTGATCCCAACTCGATGCAATATATGATCACCAGCTATCTGCTCGCCAATGCGATCGGATCGCTGGTCGCCGGCCCATTGGCCGACCGCTTCGGGCGTCGGCCGATGTTGCTGCTCAGCATCACCTTCGCGGCGATTGGCGGGCTGGCCAGCGCGCTGGCGCCGACCTACGAGATTCTGCTCACCATGCGCGTGGTCCACGGCTTCTTCGCCGCCGGCCTCGGCGTCCTCGCCGTCTCGGTGATTCGCGATCGCTTCTCGGGCGACAAGATGGCGCGGCTGATGAGCCTCATCATCATCATCTTCATGCTGGTGCCGGTGATGGCGCCGTCCATCGGGCAACTGGTGCTGGTGATCGCGAGCTGGCGCGAGATTTTCTACGTGCTCGCCGTCGCCGCATTCGCCGTGTTCATCTGGGCCTGGTTCCGCCTGCCCGAAACCCTGCCGCCGGACTATCGCCAGGCCATCTCGGTGCCTGTCATCGCGCGCAACTGGGTCGCGGTGGTGAAGGATCGGCAGGGCTTCGGCTATATGATGGGCGCCGGCATCATGATGGGCGGCATGTTCGGCTTCCTGAACAGCGCGCAGCAAATCTTCTTCGACGTGTTCGATGCGGCCGATATCTTCCCGCTCGCCTTCGCCTGCGTGGCCGGGGCCATGGCGGTCGCCAACTTCTCCAACAGCCGCATCGTCGAGCGGTTCGGCGCGCGCCGGGTGTCGCACACGGCGCTGATCGCGTTCATCCTGCTCAGCCTGTGCCAGCTCCTCGCCGGCAAGATGACGCCGGAGCCGATGCTGCTCTTCCTCATCCTGGTCGCGCTCAACATGGGCATGATCGGCTTTACCGGCTCCAATTTCGGCTCGATCGCCATGGAGCCATTCGGCCATATCGCGGGCTCCGCCGCCAGCTTCCAGAGCTTTGCCCGCATGGCGCTCGCCACGCTGATCGGCGCGGCGACCGGCCAGCGCTTCAACGGCACGACCGAGCCGCTCGCGCAAGGGTTCGTGCTGACCGGCCTGCTCGGCCTCGGCTTCATCCTCTTCGCCGAACGCGGCCGGTTGTGGACCCGCCCCCATCGCGCCGCCCTGCGGCCCAATCCGCCGCCGCACCCGCCGACGCCCTGACGCCGCCGCCACGGTTCCCAGTCTCCGCCCCGCCCGCCCCGGCGGGCCGTGTCCGTGCGCGCGCCGGAGAGGCGGCGGCGGGCGATGCGATGCACGGCGCGACCGCCTATATAGAGCCCGTGGCGGCTGCGGCAGCGCCCGGGCGGGCACTTCACATAAAGATTCCTTGATATAAGGATTTCTTTATATGATAGTCCCGCCGGAGACGGGGCGTCGAGCGGCCTCGCTGCAATGAGAGGAACCAGTCATGGCCAAGCCCCCTTTTCGCGCCGATCATGTCGGCAGTTTTCTGCGCCCCAAAGCCCTGCTCGATGCACGCGACGCCTTTGCGCGCGGCGAGATCGACCGCGCCGCCCTGCGTGCCGTCGAGGATGAGGCGATTCGCGATGTCGTCGCCTTTCAGGAAGGCCTCGGCCTCAAGGCGATCACGGACGGCGAATATCGCCGCAAATTCTTCCACACCGATTTCCTGCTCCAGCTCGACGGCATCGAGGAGCAGGGCGGCATGGAGGTCAGCTTCCACAATGCGGTCGGCAAGGATGTCCATTTCGCGCCGCCCAAGATGGTCGTCACCGGCAAGATCGGCCATGCCCACCCGATCCAGCGCGCCGATTACGAGTTTCTCGCCAGCGTGGTGAAGGAGACGCCCAAGGTCACCATCCCCTCGCCCACCATGCTGCATTTCCGCGCCGGGCGGGAAGGGATCAGCGAGGCGGTCTATCCCGACATGAGCGAGTTTTTCGCCGATGTCGCCGCCGCCTATCAGGACGAGGTCGCCGACCTTGCCGCCGCCGGCTGCCGCTACCTCCAGCTCGACGACACCAACCTGGCCTATCTGTGCGACGACCAGCAGCGCGAAAACGCCCGCAAGCGCGGCCTCGATCCCGATGACCTGCCCCGCCATTATGCGACGATGATCAACGACGCCGTCGCCGCCGGGCCGGCCGACATGTTCACCGCCGTGCATCTGTGCCGGGGCAATTTCCGCTCCAGCTGGGCGGCCGAGGGCGGCTATGAGCCGGTCGCGGAGATCATGTTCAACGAACTGAACATCGACGCCTTCCTGCTCGAATATGACGATGCGCGCTCGGGCGATTTCGCGCCGCTGCGCTTTCTCCCCAAGGGCAAGACGGTGGTGCTGGGCCTCGTCACCACCAAGCTGGGCGATCTGGAGACGAAGGACGAGATCCGCCGCCGCATCGATGAAGCATCCAGATATGCCCCGCTCGACCAGCTCGCCCTGTCCCCGCAATGCGGCTTCGCCTCGACCGTCCATGGCAATGACATCGCCGTGGAGCAGCAGGCCGCCAAGTTGCAGCTCGTCCTCGATGTCGCGGAAGAGGTCTGGGGCAAGGACTGACCCGCGCGCCGCCGGCAACGCCGGCCGGTCCTGAAAGCGCCGCCCGCCCTCTCCGGCCGGCGGCGCTTTTGGCGATCAGGACACCGGCGGCACCGGCATGGGCGGCGCATCCGGATCATCCTCATGCACGTCCATCACGCCCTGCCCGACATGGCTGCGCCGATAGCTGTAGCCGAAGTAGACGAACAGCCCGACCACCGCCCAGATGACGAACATCAGCTTGGTCTCCGTGCCCAGCTTGAAGAACAGATACAAGCATCCGATAATCGCCAGCGGCGCCGTGATCGCGATCAGCGGCGTGCGGAATGGCCGGTGCCGGCCCGGATCGGTGCGCCGCAGCAGCAGCACGGCGATCGACACCGCCCCGAAGGCGAAGAGCGTGCCGGAATTGGAGATGTCCGCCAGGATGCCGACCGGGAAGAAGGCGGCGAACAGCGACACACACACACCGGTGAGGATCGTGATGACATGCGGCGTGTGGAATTTCGGGTGGATGCGGGAGAAGACCGCCGGCAGCAGCCCGTCCCGGCTCATCACGAAGAAGATGCGCGTCTGGCCGAACATCATCATCAGGATGACGGAGGGCAAGGCGAGCCCGGCGGCCAGGCCGACCAGATTGCCGATCTGCGGCCAGCCAATCTCGCGCAAGGTCCACGCCAGCGCTTCCTTGGAGCAGACCACGGCAGCATCCTTGATCGCCGCGCATTCCCGCGCCAGTCCGGCGCTGCCGGGCGCCAGCACCTCATGATTCGGACCGAACACCGGCTGCGCGCCGACACTGCCGATCACCCCGGCGGCGACGAGCAGATAGAAGACCGTGCAGATCGCCAGCGAGCCGATCAGGCCGATCGGCATGTTGCGCTGGGGGTTGCGCGTCTCCTCCGCCGCTGTCGACACGGCATCGAACCCCACATAGGCGAAGAAGATCGACGCCGCCGCCGCCCCGATCCCGCCAAAGCCGAGCGGCGCGAAGGGCGTGAACTGCTCCATCTTGATCACCGGCAGCGACAGGGCGATGAACAGCGTGAGCGCCGCCACCTTGATGACCACCAGCACCGCATTGACCGCCGCGCTCTCCCGCGTGCCGATCACCAGCAGCCAGGTGACCAGCGCCGCGATGCCCATGGCCGGCAGATTGACAAGGCCGCCATCGAACGGGCCGCGCACCAGCCGGTCCGGTATGTCGAGATGCAGCACATGTTCGAGCAGGCCGACCACATAGCCGGACCAGCCGACGGAGACAGCGCCGGCCGCCACGGCATATTCGAGGATCAGCGCCCAGCCGACCATCCAGGCGATCAGCTCGCCCATCACCGCATAGCTATAGGTATAGGCCGAGCCGGACACCGGCACCATCGAGGCCATTTCCGCATAGCAGAGCGCGGCAACGGCGCAGACCAGCCCGGCAATGGTGAAGCTGAGCATCATGCCCGGCCCGGCCTTCTGCGCCGCCTCGGCGGTGAGCACGAAGATGCCGGTGCCGATCACCGCGCCGACGCCCAGCATGGTGAGCTGGAATGCGCCGAGGGAGCGATGCAGGGATTTCTTTTCAGCAGTGGCGAGAATGGCGTCCAATGGCTTGATGCGGCCAAAAATCATGGGCAGCTCACCTCTCTCCTGTGCGACCGCCTGTGCCGGCCCCCTCATTATCGGGCGCAGAGTATCGACTAATTCGCCTCACGCAAGCGAGCATCGGCGCAGCGTGCCTCAACGGCTCCCACGCCATGCCGATGCCGGTGGCGACCGGGAACGGCCGGCTGCCCGGACAGCCACGGGGCCCCGGCGCGGCCCATATGGACCGGCCCGGCCCACCGCGCCGATCAGCCTTCGCCTGATTGTCGATCCGGCCGGCACGCGCCTTGGCGGCCGCCATGGCACCGATGCCTGATCCGCGCCGGGGGACAGGCCGGATGGTCGGAACCCGCTCGTTTCGGCCGGTTCGGTGACGGCGCCCACGGACGCCCTGCCCCGCCCCGTGGCCCGATCAGCGCGCCAGCATCGGTCCGAGCGGCCGTCCGGCGAAGATGTGGACATGGAAGTGCGGCACTTCCTGCCCGCCATGCGGCCCGACATTGGCGAGCAGCCGATAGCCCGGCTCGACCGCCCCGGCATCGCGCGCCACCTTGCCCACCGCCCGCACGAAACCGGCAATCTCCGCCTCGCTCGCGCGCGCGGAAAAATCATCCCAGCTCACATAGGGGCCCTTGGGAATGACGAGGATATGGGTCGGCGCCTGCGGAGCGATATCGTGAAAGGCGAGCACATGCTCATCCTCATAGACCGTCTTGCTGGGGATCTCGCCGCGCAGGATGCGCGCGAAGATGTTGGTCTCGTCATAAGGCTGGGTCGCGTCGATCGCCATCACTCTGCTCCTCACGCTGGCCGCGCCGGGCGGCGCATCGGCTCGCTGCTAGCCTATTTTACCCGCCGGCGAAAATCATCCCACCGCCCGGAGCCACCGGTCTCTCGCCGGCATCCGACCCGCTTCAGCCCGGCTGACGCGCGGCCTTTTCGTCCAGCCCGGAGACACCCTCGCGCCGGTCCAGCTCGGCCTGCACATCGGCCAGGCGCACATCACAATCGGCGAGCAGCACGACGAGATGGAACAGCAGGTCCGCCGCCTCCCCGGTCAGCGCCGCGCGATCCCCGTCACCATGCCCCAGCGCCATGGCGGCGATGACGGTCTCGACCGCTTCCTCGCCCAGCTTCTGCGCCATCTTGCCGCGCCCCTGCGCGCGCAGCCGGGCGACATAGGAGGCGGCGGGGTCGCCATCGCGCCGGGCGATGATGGTGCGTTCGAGGCGGGAAAGACTGTCATCCATAGCGCCTCGTCCTCGCCGCTCACCCCGCGACCGTCAATGATTTTTCCGCAAATGCGGACAGTCGGCAGCTGCGTTCAGCCATGGTGCGCCGCATCAGCAAGCGCGGCTCCCGCGCTTCTGGACAGGCCGCAAACCCGGTGGGCAGGGCGGACGCGGCGAGCGTCAGGGCCGGGATGCCGGCCGACCGAAGCGCGCGCAAGCAGGCCCCCGCCGCAGATCCGCCGTGCAGGCTGCGCTGGATCGGCGTCATCCGCCGCGACCGATGGCACCAATCATCTCGACAACCGCATCACGAACGCGGGAAAGCCCTATGGGCCGCATGACGCGCCGACCGGGCCCGCCCGCCTGTCAGGCGCCGCGCACCGCGATGCCCGCAGCGGCCAGCGCCGCGCGCGCCTCACTGATCGAGTGGGTGCCGAAATGGAAGATCGAGGCGGCCAGCACAGCGCTGGCATGGCCCAGCGTCACGCCCTCGACCAGATGCTGGAGCGTGCCGACGCCGCCGCTGGCGATCACCGGCACGCTCACCATATCGGCGATGGCGCGGGTCAGGTCCAGATCATAGCCGGCCTGCGTGCCGTCCCCGTCCATGGAGGTGACGAGCAGTTCGCCCGCGCCCAGATCGGCCAGCCGGCGGGCATGGTCGAGCGCGTCGATGCCGGTGCCGCGACGGCCGCCATGGGTGAAAATCTCCCACTGCCCGTCCCCCGAGCGCCGCGCATCGACCGAGGCGACGACGCACTGGCTGCCGAAGCGATCGGCCAACTCCGCCACCAGCTCGGGCCGCGCGACAGCGGCGCTGTTCACCGCCACCTTGTCCGCGCCGGCGAGCAGCAGCGCGCGCGCATCCTCGACGCTGCGCACGCCGCCGCCGACGGTGAGCGGCATGAAGCAGACCTGCGCCGTGCGCGCGACGATATCGAGCAGCGTGCCGCGATTTTCCTGCGTGGCGTTGATATCGAGGAAGCAGAGTTCGTCCGCCCCCGCCGCATCATAGACCCGCGCCTGCTCGACCGGATCGCCGGCATCGCGCAGATCGACGAAATTGACGCCCTTGACCACCCGGCCATTGGCGACATCGAGACAGGGGATGATGCGGGTGCGCACGGTCATCGGATCACGCCGCCCGCGCCACGGCGATCGCGGCCTTGAGATCCAGCCGCCCGTCATAAAGCGAGCGGCCGGTCACCACGCCCTCGACGCCATCGGCGGCGTGCAGGCTGAGCACCCGGATATCGGCCATGCCGGCGACACCGCCGCTCGCGATCACCGGAATGCTGACGGCCCGCGCCAGATCGACCGTCGCCTCGACATTGCAGCCCTTGAGCATGCCGTCGCGGCCGACATCGGTGAACAGCAGCGAGGCGACCCCGGCATCCTCGAACCGGCGGGCAAGATCGACCACCGGCATGTCGGACTTTTCCGACCAGCCATCGGTCGCGATCATGCCGTCGCGCGCATCGACCGCGACGACGATGCCGCCGGCATATTCCGCCGCCATGTCTTTCACGAATTGCGGGTTCTTGAGCGCCGCCGTGCCGATCACGACGCGCGCGACGCCGAGATCGAACCAGCCCTTCACCGCGCGCGGATCGCGAATGCCGCCGCCCAGCTGCACATGGCCGGGGAAAGCCGCGATGATCGACGCCACCGCCGCGCCATTGACCGCATGGCCGGCGAAGGAGCCGTCCAGATCGACGACATGGAGGAAATCCGACCCCTGCTCGGCGAACAGCACCGCCTGCGCGGCGGGATCGTCGCCATAGACGGTCGCGCGGTCCATATCGCCCTCGGCGAGGCGCACGACCTGCCCGCTCTTGAGGTCAATGGCGGGGAAGACGATGAAAGGCGGGATAGCGCCGGCAGGATTCATGAAGGTCTCCACTCCAGGAAACGGGCGAGGGTCGCGATGCCATAGGCCTGGCTCTTCTCGGGATGGAACTGAACGCCAAGGATATTGTCGCGCCCGACAGCGGCCACGAGCGGCCCGCCATGGTCGGTCGTCGCCACAATATCGGCCGGGTCGTCAGCGGCGAAATGATAGCTGTGCAGGAAATAGGCCTCGCCGGGCAGGACGAGGCCATGGGGCCGCGCCGGCGTCACATCGTTCCAGCCCATATGCGGGATCTTGATGGCGGGGTCGGCGCGCTCGATCCGCCGCACCGTGCCGGCGATCCAGCCCAGCCCGGCATGGCGGCCAAATTCCTCGCCCGCATTGGCGAGCAGCTGCATGCCGACGCAAATGCCGAGGAACGGCCGCCCGCCCGCCAGCACCGCCTCGCCCATCGCCTCGACCATGCCGGGGATGGCGCGCAGCGGCTCGATGCAGGCGCGAAAGGCGCCGACGCCGGGCAGGATGATCCGGTCCGCGCGGCGCACCACATCGGCGTCGGCGGTGATCGCGACATCGCGCGCGCCCGCAGCCAGCAGCGCATTGTGCACGGAGCGAAGATTGCCCGCGCCATAATCGATGAGCGCGATTGTCATGTGCCGTCAGCCGCCGAGCGTGCCCTTGGTGGAGGGAATCGAATCGCTCTTGCGCGGATCGATCTGCACCGCCTGCCGCAGCGCGCGGGCCAGCGCCTTGAAGCAGCTCTCGACGATATGGTGGTTGTTGCTGCCATAGAGCGTCTCGACATGCAGGGTGATGCCGGCGCTCTGCGCGAAGCTCTGGAACCAGTGCTCGATCATCTCGGTGTCCCACTCGCCCAGCCGGGTGACGCCGATCGGCACTTTCCACACGAAATAGGGCCGGCCGCTGAGGTCCAGCGCAACGCGGGTCAGCGTCTCGTCCATCGGCGCATGCGCTTCGCCATAGCGGGTGATGCCGCGCTTGTCGCCCAGCGCCTTGGCAATCGCCTCGCCGATCGCGATGCCGGTATCCTCGGTGGTGTGATGCTGGTCGACATGCAGGTCGCCCACCGTCTTGACGTCAAGGTCGATCAGTGAGTGGCGGGACAGCTGCTCCAGCATATGGTCGAAAAAACCAATGCCGGTGGAGACGGTATAAAGGCCGGTGCCATCCAGATTGACCCGCACGTCAATCGAGGTCTCGGCGGTTTTCCTGTTGATCTCGGCGATACGCATGGCTGGCGTATAGCGCGCTCTCCCGCGTGTGCAATGTTTGTCATGTTTACCAGCTTTGCCAGCTCGCCCAGGTTTGCACATGCCGCACGCGCGCTCGGCGCTTGACCGCTCGGATGCCGCCGCTAGGACTGTCGCCATGACGGAAGAGACACCCGACAGCCTGATTCCCTATGACGAGATCGTCCAGGAGGCCTTGCGGGCCATTCCCGGCCGGGTTCTGCGCGATATTGCGATGACAGGCGTGCTGCCCGGCAGCCATCATTTCTACATCACTTTCAAGACTCAGGCGCCCGGCGTCTCGATTCCGCCCTGGCTGATCGAGCGCTTTCCGGACGAGATGACCGTCGTGCTCCAGCATAAATTCTGGGACATGAAGGTGAGCGACACCGGCTTCGAGGTCAGCCTCACCTTCAACCAGGTGCCGGCGCATCTGGTCATCCCCTTCGCGGCGCTGCGCTTCTTCGTCGACCCGGCGGTGAATTTCAGCCTGGAGTTCCAGGTGCAGGACAGCGGCGACGAGCCCGATCCGCACGATGCGGCGGAAAATGACGCGACCGAGTCAACGGGCGATGGCTCCAACGTCGTCTCGATCGACTTCGGCAAGAAGAAATAGCAGCGCGGCGTCCGGCGACACCAGCCGGACCATGCCGACCGCCCGGACCGCACCGCGGCGCCGGTGATGGAGGCCGCGCTTACGGCCGCGTCCAGATTCCCTCGCCCCGCAGGTGCTCGCGCGCGTGCGGCGGCGTCAGGTCGACAAGCGGGCCGATCGGCACGATGCCGCCCGGATTGACATTGGCCAGCGTCCAGTAATTGGCCTTGATGCGATCGAGCCGCACCGTCGCGGCGATGCCGGGCCATTGATACAGCTCGCGCAAATAGCCCGAGAGAGCGGGATAATCCGCGATGCGCCGCAAATTGCATTTGAACGCGCCATGATAGCCGATGTCGAAGCGCACCAATGTCACGAACAGCCGCCAGTCCGCCTCGGTGCAATGCACCCCGGCGAGATAGCGATTCGCCGCAAGATGCGCATCCAGCTGGTCCAGCGCCGCGAACAGCCCCTGCGCGGCCTCGTCATAGGCCGCCTGCGCGGTCGCGAACCCCGCGCGATAGACCCCGTTATTGACCGCCGGGTAGATCAGCGCATTCCACCGATCAATCTCGGCCCGCAGCGGCGCGGGGTAAAGATCCAGCCGGTTGCCGGTGATCCCGTCGAAGGCGCTGTTGAAGATACGGATGATCTCGGCGGATTCATTGTTCACGATCCGCCGCTGCTGCTTGTCCCACAGCACCGGCACCGTCACCTTGCCGGTGTAGCGCGGCACGCTCTCGCCATAGAGGCGATGGAGCGGCCAGCCGCCCGGCTCCGGCCCGTCCGGACTGTCGGCGAAGGTCCAGCCCTCGGCCCCCAGATTGTCGACCGCCGCCGAGACGGAGACGATGTCCTCCAGTCCCTTCAGGGCACGGACGGCCAGCGTGCGGCCCGCCCATGGGCAGCCCCAGGCGACCCAGAGATGATAGCGCCCCGCCTCGGCCGGAAACGGCGCGTCGGCTTCCGGTGAGATGACGTCGCGGAACAGGCTGTCCAGCCGCACGAAGCGCCCGTCCCTGATCTCCTCCGCCGCCGGCAGCGTGTCCACCCAGCGCCCATCCACCATACCCGCCATATCGCATGCTCCCTTGCCGATGCCGCCGGCGTATCCTGCCAGACCCGCCGCCGCCTGACGATGGGCAAGAGAGGCCCCCTGCCCGACGCCGGCTGCGTGACGCTCAGATCCGCCCCGCCCGCTCCATCCCGCGCCGGGCCGGGCCGACAGTCGCGGATCGAGCCGGGCAACCCGCGCCTAGCGCTTGCGGGTTGCCTTGAAGCTGAAGGTCACGGCGACCGGGTCGGGGATCGTATCCGTCGAGGCCCATTGGCCCGAACCCACGCCGAACGCCATGCGGTTGACCGTGGCCGATCCCGTCGCCGTTGCCTCGTCACCCTTGATATCGAGCGTGAAGTCCAGCGTCACCGGCCGCTGCTGCCCGTGCAGGGAGAGCGTGCCGGCCGCGCGATAGGTCTTGCCGGTGCGATGGCTGATCCGGGTCGAGCGGAACCGGGCGCGGGGATGGGCGGCGGTGTCGAAGAAGCTGTCGCTGGCGAGCATGGTGTCACGCTCGCTGTCCGCACTGTCCACCGAGGCAAGGTCGATGCTGACGCTCACCGTCGAGTTGGGCAGGTCCTCGGGGTCAAAGACGATCTCGGCATCCCAGCGCTTGAAGCTGCCTTCGATCGGCATGCCGGAATAGTCGACGCGGAAACCCAGCTTGCCGCCGGCCTGCACCTGCCATGGCGTCGCGGTCGCGGTCGCGGTCGCGGTGGCAGCGGCCGGGGTCGCCGTTTCAGCGTCGGCCTGGGCGGCCGTGGTGGCCGGGCTGGCAGCCGCGTCCGCCGCCGCACCCGGATCGGCCACGGGGGCGGTGTCGGCGCCCGCATCCTGCGGCACATCGGCAGGCGGCGCCTCCTCGGTCACGACGAGATCAATCGGCGCCGCCGCGCGCGGCGCCGGCGTGGCGAAAGGCCAATATTTGGCAGCAGCCAGCGCGCCGACCCCGCCCAGCAGCGCCACGATCGTCGCCATGGTGAGGCCCCGCCGGCCGGTGATCGCACGCGGCATCATCCGGCCGATCACATCGTCCCGTAGCAGATGATGGCGCAGCGCCCCGGCAACATGCAGCACGACCAGCCCGACGAACAGCCAGGCCACAATCTGGTGCGCCACCGCCGCCGGTTTGTTCCACTGGCTGCCAAACGGCAGGTCCGGCCATGGGACCAGCCCGAAAATCAGCGTCTGCATCCGCACCGGCGCGGTCGAAACCAGCAGCCAGCCGGTGAGCGGCCCGCCGATCATCACGGCATAGAGGCCCACATGCGTCGCGCTGGCCAGAAAGCCGAGCGCCCGGCTGGCGGGCACCGGCGCGGGCGGGCGCACCACCAGCCGCATGGCAAGCCGCGCGAGGCTCAGCAGCAGAATGGCAATGCCGACCGACTTGTGAAGCTGGAAGGCGATGAATTGCGGCACCGTGTCGAGCGTATCGAGCCGCCAGCCGAGCGAGAGCTGGAACAGCAGCAACGCCGCCAGCAGCCAGTGCAGGATGATCGCGGCGCCGGAATAGCGGCTGGACGGATAGCGGGCGGACGGCTGGACAGATGCGCTCATGATGGGCCTGATCGTCTCCATGATGGGCCGCAGCCCCGCGCCTGCCGGGCTATGGCGCTGATTATATTGCCACTATGCCGGCCAGCGTTGCCAGCGCCGCGCGCGCTTGGCAAGCATCTGTGCGTCTGCGCCCGGCCGGGCCGCCGCCCGGCCACCCTTTCACTGCGGGGTCTTGTCCGCCTCGCCGTAGAACAGCTCGCCGATCCGAATCTCTTCGCGGCCCTGGGAAACGCGGTGGGCATTGGTGTCGCGCAGCGAGAAGACGCAGCCGCAATATTCCTGCTGATAGAAATGCTCGCGCTTGCTGATCTCGATCATCCGGGCGCCACCGCCGCCCTTGCGCCAGTTGAACGTCCAGTAGGTCATGTCCGGATAATGCGCCGCCGCCCGCTCACCGCAATCGTTGATCTGCGTCATGTTTTTCCAGCGCGAGATACCGAGCGAGGAAGTGATGACCGGAAAACCATGTTCATGCGCATAAAGCGCCGTGCGCTCGAAACGCATGTCGAAGCACATGGTGCAGCGCTCGCCGCGCTCGGGCGCCCATTCCATGCCGCGCGCGCGCTTGAACCAGTTCACCGTGTCATAATCCGCGTCCACGAAGGGAATGCCATGCTTGTCGGCAAAGCGGATATTCTCCTCCTTGCGGAGCAGATATTCCTCCTTGGGGTGGATGTTCGGATTGTAGAAGAAGATCGTATAATCGATGCCGCTGGCGGTCATCGCTTCCATCACCTCACCCGAGCAGGGCGCGCAGCAGCTGTGCAGCAGCACCTTGGTCTCGCCGCCCGGCGGGGTCAGGATCGGCCGGTCAATATCGGTCATGGCATATCCTTCTGCAATGCTGTGCCGGGCGCGCCGGCCAGTCAGCGTCGCGCGGCCCACATGGTCGACAGCGACCATGGTGAAACGTCACCGTGGCGGCATGGCAGCACGCCAGTCGGCAGAAACCCGCAGCGCCACGCCGACGCCCGGATTCGATCCGTTCGCCTTCGCGAATGGGCGACGTGAAGTCAATCCGCTCCAGCGCGGGCCCGCGGCGGACGCCACCCGATATTCATCAGGAGCCGGTATATAAGGCCTCCTTATTTTTAATTTGACATTCTTGCGCCCTTGAAGAAGAAAAGTGACGATCCGGAATCGCAAGCTGCCGCAGTCCGGATTCGCAAGCTGTCCATGAGCAGCGACGGGGGGATGATGAAATGAACCAGCGGTTCTAGGCGCAATCTTCGGCGCCGGCTTCCCGGCGCAATCAATATAATGACCTGATATCAAGACTATGGCCACTTGTGCCTGGCAACCGCCTTGCCAGTGCCGGGCGGAAGGAGAGGGCAGCGCCCGAGAGCGCGCCCGGGGGAAGGGGATCATAATAATGGCTTTCAGCAAGCTTCGTGCCGCCATGGTTGCAACCGCTCTGGTCCTGGCCGGTGGCGCCGCGCCGATGGCGCAGGCCGCGCAGGATTATTCGGCGCAATATGCGAGGGATCGCGCCGAGATCGAGGATCTGATGGGGCGCTACCTCTTCGCCCTCGATTACAATAATTTTGATGAATATGTCGCCACCTTTACCGAGGATGGCGAACTGGAATTTGCCAGCGGCCTGTCCAAGGGACGCGAGGCCATCCGCGCCGCCGTGACCCGGTTCAAACAAGGGATCGGCCAGCATTATAAAAGCGCCGACGGCAACCCGGCGACATTGCGCCATGTCCTGCTCCAGGCCGTGATGCGGATCGAAGGCGATCGGGCCTGGACCCGGTCGCTCTGGGTCGAAATGGCCAATGACGGGCCGGAAGGCGCCCTTAAAATGGGCACCTTCGGCACCTATGAGGATGAGGTCCGGCGCGTGAATGGTCGCTGGCTGTTCAGCAAACGCCGGGTGCTCAACGAATTCATTAAAGGCCGTCACTCCGGTCCGGGCGACCCGGTGGCCGAGATGGACAAGATCGCGGATGCCATGAAGGCCCGCTGATCGACGCCCTTCGCTCCGCTCTCGCCAGATCGCGAGAGCGGACCCGGCAACGATTGCCACGGCGACCCTGGCAGTCGCGAAATTCAATCGCGAATTATCGAAAAATCATCGGGCTGCTTTTGCGGCATGGCGGTCCTCGCCCAAAAACACAGCAGAACAGGCTTCAACCATTGTCTTTATGAGAAGTGAGAAGATCTATGATTACATCACATCGACTAATAAAGGCGCATGTGTTTTTGGCGACCAGTGCCATCGCGCTCGCATCTGCAACGGTTCATGCTCAGGAGGCCGCACAGATTGCGCGCGATACGGCGAGCGCAACGCCGAGCGAACGCTTCGCCATCGATGAACCGGACATTGTGATAACCGGTTCGCGCGTCGCGCGCACCGGCTTTGCCGCGCCCACGCCGGTCACGGTGGTGGGCACCGAGCGCTTGCAGGCCCTCGGGCTCACCACCGTTGGCGAAGCGCTGAACCAGATCCCCGGTTTCCGCGCCAGCGCCAATCCGCAAGTGGCCAACACCGTTCAGGCGGGCACGGTTCCGGGCGGCGCCGTGGTCGATCTGCGCGGGCTGGGCGTGGTGCGCACGCTCGTCCTTGTGGATGGCCGCCGCTTCCTCCCGTCGACCACATCGGGCACGGTGGACCTCAGCAACATCCCGCAGCTTCTCGTCGACCGGGTCGAGGTCGTGACCGGCGGTGTGTCGGCCCAATATGGCTCGGACGCCGTCGCCGGGGTTGCCAACCTCATCCTCAACACGCGGCTGGAGGGCATAAGGGGCCAGGCCAATGGCGGCGTTTCCCAGCGCGGCGACGGCGCGGAATATCAGCTCAGCCTGGCCGGCGGGACCCGGTTCGGCGATGATCGCGGCCGCGTGGTGATCGGTGGCGAATATCGCAAGGTCGACCCGATCTACAGCGTTTACAGCCGCAAATGGGGCGCGGCGGAAAGCCAGCTCGTCACGAATCCCCGGCCGGGCCATGTCGTGCGCAACGGCGTGCCGGGGAATGGCGATGCCGCGAACATCATTGATGTGGGCGTGCATACCGGGCTCGGAACGCCGCAGGGGCTTATCGTGGCGTGCGGCGCGCTGGATCGCACATGCAGCGCGGCCAATACCACCTTTACCGATGACGGCACGCCGACCCCCTTCGTGCCCGGACGCTATGGACCGGGCGTCTTCCTGGACGTGGGCGGCACCGGCGCGGGGCAGAACGGCTTTCTCGAAGCCTCGCCGCTGCTCTACGGCACCCAGCGCTACAATGGCTTCCTGCATGCCGAATATGATGTCACGGACAGCCTCACCCTGTTCGCCGAGGCCTCCTACGGCCATGTCGACTATGACATGCGCGGATTCCAGCCACGGAATCTGGGCAATGTAACCCTGCCGACCGACTATGCCTTCCTGCCTGCGGAGCTGCGGACCACGCTGATGGCGACCGGGCCGACCTTCACCTTCGGGAAGATGTTCAACGAGGCCTATCCGTTCAACCACAGCACCACGGACCTGTGGCGCGGCGTCATCGGTCTGGAAGGGACGATCGCCGGCGACTGGACCTGGAACGCCTATTATCAGCATGGCCGGAACACGGTCTCGAGCCGGATCGAGAATGATCTGATCACGGCGAACTACAACAAGGCGATCGATGCGACCCTCGATGCCGCCGGCCAGCCCGTCTGCCGGGTGAATATCGATGCCGACCCGACCAATGACGACCCGGCCTGCCTGCCCTATAATCTGCTGGGCGTCGGCCAGTCCTCGGCGGCGGCGCAGGCCTATATCGTCGGCGTTGCCTCGGCCCGGACCGTGTTCACGCAGGACGTCGCGGAAGCCACGGTGCAGGGCGGCCTGTTCACCCTGCCCGGCGGCGATGCCAGGGTTGCGCTGGGCGCCAGCTACCGCCGCGATGAGGCGATTAACACGGCCGATGCCCGCTCGGCGGCCGGCGGCTTCTTCGCCAATGCCGGCTCGAATATCCGCGGCAGGATTTCGGTCAAGGAAGCCTTTGGCGAACTGGTTCTTCCGGTCCTCAAGAATGTGCCGGGCGCCGACTATCTGGAAGTGAGCGGCGCCGGACGCTATACCGACTATAGCACCACCGGCCATATCTGGACCTGGAAGCTTGGCGCGACCTACCAGCCCTTCAGCCTGATGCGCTTCCGCATGACCCGGTCGCGGGATATCCGTGCGCCCAACACGCAGGAGCTGTTCGCGCCGCGGACCAATGGCTTTGCCACCATTCTGGACCCGCTCTCGAACCAGCAGACGCTGGCCACGCAAATTGCCGGTGGCAATCCCAACCTCACCAACGAGGAGGCGGATACCTTTACCGCCGGCGCCGTGCTGTCACCGCGCGGCGATCTGCTGGGCGGGCTGCGCCTGTCCGTGGATTATTACCGGATCACGATCAGGAATGTGATCTCGACGCTGGGCGCGCAGAATATCGCCAATCGCTGTGCGGCCGGCGCGCTCGATATTTGTGACCTGATCGTCCGCAACCCCAATGGCTCGGTCAACACCGTCTATAATATCAGCTACAACCTGAACCAGCTCTTCACGGAAGGCCTGGATATCGAGGCGAGCTACCAGATTCCCCTGAATCGCCTTGCCTCGTCCATGCCCGGCAATCTCAATTTCCGGGTGCTGGCCACCCATGTGGCCCATCTCACCACGACCGACGCGATCGGCCCGATCGATCGGGCGGGCATGACCGGCTTTCCGATCTCGCAGGCATCCGGCGTGCCGAAGTGGCAGATGGATGCGGTGGTCGGCTATAGTGACCAGCGCTTCTCGCTCAATCTGCAGGCGCGCTGGATACAGAGCGCCAAATATGACGTGACTCTCGTTGGCCCGGACGATCCGCGCTATCTCGCGTTCCTGTCGGACGCCGCCAATGTCGGCAAGACGATCAACAACAACATCGTGCCGAGCCGGATCTACTTCAACCTGGCAGCCCAGTATAATATCATCCAGGCCGACAATGGGAATAATCTGCAGATCTTTGGCTCGATCAACAACCTGCTGGATCAGGACCCGCCACTGGCTCCGGGCGCCAATGGCATGAACCCGGTCTATTTCGATCAGATTGGCCGCTACTTCCGCTTCGGCGTGCGGTTCCGTTACTGAGAGACGAGGGGGCGGTCGCGTCATCGCCCCCTTCCTGCCGTCCTTTTCATCGCAAGCATGGGGCAATGCCATGCAACGGAAGGTGAGCGCGATGCGTAGCAGAATGAACGCGAAACGGATCGTCGTGCGTCTTGCGACGATATGTGCCCTGCTGGCGGGCAGCGCATCCTGCTCCCCGGTCGACAAGGACAGGATCAAGGCCGGGCAGGACGACACCGCCAACTGGCTGACCATTGGCGGCGGCTATGATGAGCAGCATTACTCCCCGCTCAGTGACGTCAATGACAGCAATGTCGCGCAACTGGCGCCGGCCTGGACCGCCGATCTCGATACCAATCGCGGTCAGGAGGGCGAGCCGCTGGTCGTGGACGGGATGCTCTACGTCTCCACCGGCTGGTCGCGGGTGCGGGCCTATGATGCCACGAACGGCACGCTGAAATGGACGTTCGACCCGCAGGTGCCCGGCGAATGGGGCCGCAAGGGCTGCTGCGACGTCGTCAGCCGCGGGCTGGCCTATGAAAACGGCCAGATCTTCGTCGCCACCTATGATGGCCGCCTCATTGCGCTCGACGCCAAGACCGGCAAATCGCGCTGGTCGGTGGACACCTTCGTCGATCGCTCGAAGGAATATACCATCACCGGCGCCCCGCGCGTGTTCCGCGGGCAGGTGGTGATCGGCAATGGCGGCGGCGAATACCCCACGCGCGGCTATGTCACCGCCTATGATGCCAGGACCGGCCGCAAGAGCTGGCGCTTCTGGCTGGTCCCCGGCCAGCCGGGCGTGCCGGATGGCGAGGTGTCCGACGAGATACTGGAGAGGCTCGCCGCGCCGACATGGGCCGGAGAATGGTGGTCCGGCGGGGGCGGCGGCAACGCCTGGGACGCGCTCGTCTTCGATGCCGAGTTCGGCCGCCTCTACATTGGCGGCGGCAACGGCGCGCCGCATAGCCACTACAAGCGGTCGGCCGGGCGTGGCGACAATCTGTTTCTCGGCTCGATCGTCGCGGTGGATGCGAAAACCGGCCAATATGCCTGGCATTATCAGGAGACGCCCGGCGATAGCTGGGATTATACCTCCACCCAGCCGATCGTGCTGGCCGACCTGAAGGTGGACGGCCGCATCCGCAAGGTCATCCTGCATGCGCCGAAGAACGGCTTTTTCTACGTCATCGACCGGGAGACCGGGCAGCCGATCGCGGCCAATAAATATATTCCGCAGCCGAACTGGGCCACGCATATCGATCCGGTGAGTTGGCGCCCGGTGGAGACCGCAGGCGCACGCTATATCGACAAGCCGTTCATCTCGGTGCCGGGCTTTCAGGGCGCGCATAATTTTCAGGCGATGGCCTACAGCCCCAAAACCGGCCTGGTCTATGTGCCGACCGCCACGCCCAGCGGGCTCTATCGGCCCAACATCCAGTCAGACTCCCATGCCGGGCAGGATCTCAAGAATCTCGGCGGGCTGCCCAGGCCAGAAACCTATCTTCAGGCGCTCGATCCGCTCTCCGGTCGCCAGCTATGGCGTGTCGATATCGCTGGCTATCGCACCGAAGCGGGCGGCGGCGGCGTGCTTGCGACGGGGGGCAATCTGGTGTTCCAGGGGCGCGGCGAGATCACCGGCGACTTCATGGCGATGAACGCCCGCACCGGTCAGATATTGTGGCAGGTGAAAACCCCCAACATGATCATGGCGGCGCCCATCACCTACAAGGTGGATGGCGTGCAATATATCGCGGTTGCGGCGGGCGCCGGCGGTCCGGCGGTGCTTGCCGGTTCGACCGAGCCGCCGCGGGAACGCCAGTCGGCCCAGCTCTATGTCTTCAAGCTGGGCGGAAAGGCGCAGCTCCCGCCCCTGCCGCCCCTCGCCGGACCGGCAACCCCGCCGCCCGGCCCGTTCGACCCGGCCAAAGTGGCGGAGGGTCAGCCCCTCTATGTCCGGCAATGCGCCCGCTGCCATGGCATGCCGGTCGAACGCGCCTCGAATATCCTGCCCGACCTGCGCCGCTCGGGTTATATTCATGACGCAGCGGCCTTCCGCTCGGTGGTGATTGACGGCGGGCTCGTCTCGCTCGGCATGGCCAGCTTCGCCGATGTGGTCACGCCGGCGCAGGCCGAAAGCATCAGAGCCTATCTGGGCAGCGCATCACAAGCGCTCGCCGCTCGACAGAAGGCAGGCCTGCCGGAGCGTTGAGCTTGCGGGACCTGCAGCGCCCATGGGGAGGCGCCGACATGCCCGCACGGCATGGCCAGCGAGCGTGCCGGGCGCCGCCGGTTGCCGTGCCGGGCGCGGATACGCCTACCATCCAGCCGTCCCACGCATGCCTTTTGGTCAGTGACGGGGTCATCATCGCAATGATTAACAAATTGATTAATATTGATATTTTACAATAATTCAGCCTTAGCCATAGCGGCGCCGATATAAACAGGCCGAAGATGCATCATAAGCCATGACAACCCCCGCAGTTTCCGCCATCACTGTTGACAATGTCCGCTAAAAAAACTCCGCGCCGCTCGCCGGCCACCGCGCTTCTCATCAAGTGGGCCGATATGGCGGCCCGCTCCCAGCTGGAGGCCGCCATGCGACCGTGGCGGCTTTCGCTCGGCCAGATGCTGCTGATCGGGACGATTGACCGGTTCGGCAGCGCCAGTGCCGCCGATCTGGCACGCGCGCTTCACCTCACGCCACAGGCCATGACGACCCTGCTGCGCCCGCTCGAGGAGCGCGGAATCATCACCAGGGCGGTCGATCCGGCGAACCGGCGCCGGCTGGCCCTCTCGCTGTCCAGCCACGGACTGGCGATGCTGGCGGATGTCTGCATCGCGGCGGAGCGGGTCGATGATCAGCTGACCTCTGCACTGTCGGAGGTCGAGCTGGAGCAGTTTCGCACGCTGCTCGCCAAGATTGCACAGCGACCGCAGGGCGAGCCCGTCCGCAAGGAAATCACGCACCCCGTCAAGGACGCGCAGCCGGCTGGCAAACCGCGCCGCGGGACAGCGCCGGCACGCTGAGCGCGCCTTCAGGGGTGCCCGAGCAGCGTCTCGACCGTGCCAGCGTCAAACAGCGAGGACGTCTGCCACGTTGATGCGGCCGCCTGCTTCCCGAGCAGACGCCTGCGCAGTCCGGTCAAATCGGCCGCCGAAACCGGCCCGGCCTGCAAGCGGCCAATCTCGATCGCCATGGCCCGCAGCTCCACGCGCGCTGGCGCGAGGTCCGGCGCGGGCAGCCGTTCGACGAGCGCCCCCAGCATCGAGCGGGCGCTCGACATCATGGCCCGCGCGCTCGCCCGGTCACCAAGGGCGAGCGCCCGGGCGCCGGCATCCAGCGCGCGCGCAATATCATTGATGCGGTCCGTGACCATGATCGGCCCGTTTCCCGGCCCATGGCAAGCCTCGCTCCGAAGCGCACGCACATAGGCCGCCAGCCCGGCCAGCAGGCCGGGCGCCGGCTCCGGGCCGTCAAACTCCTCGACGATCAGGCCATGAATAAATTGCTCAAGCGCGCCGGTGCGCGTGCGGGATATGGTCTCATCGCCCGCGTCCGTCACCAGCGAGGGGATCGGCCTGGGATTGAACTGCCCATCATCCCGCCGCTCGCTGGTGATGGCGGAGGTCGTATCCGCCGTGCCGGGCGCGCCGGAGAGGCCCGGAAAGTGGAAGTCGGGGTTCGCATGCCCCGCGCGATGGCAGCTCGCGCAGGCCAGACCGACCCGCGCCGCCACACCCCCGAGCACCAGCGGATCGCGAAAGGCCGCCCGCCCGATTTCAACCGCGAGGCGGGCATCGGGATCGGCGGGCAGAGCCAGGCATTCCCGCGGCTCCGTCGTCAGGGCCCGCGCCACATCATGGCCCGGTGCAATCCATCTGGCTTCGGACAGCGGCAGCGCGGCGGTCCGGGCGACCGCCGCCGCAGTCGCCAGGGCCGCCACCGCGATCAGGAGCCGATATGCGTTCCGTCGATCCATCGCCTGAGCTCATCCGCCTCCGCGCAGCCGAAGCTGCACAGCGTCTCCAGCCGCGCCAGCAGCGCCCGCGCGCCTGCCATATCCCCCCGCACGACCTTGAGTTCGCCATAATATTCGGCTGCGCCCCGATGGGCGGGGGCGGCCGCCAGCGCGCGGCGATAATGACCCTCCGCCTGTTCGTAGCGGCCCAGCTTGCGGTTCACGAAACCGATATAGGTGAGGATATCGGGATGTGGGCCGAACGCCGCCTCGGCTTCGCGCAGCGAGGCCAGCGCCGCCTCATAACGATGCTGGTTGATCAGCGCGACGGCGGCAAGATAGGCCTGATCGCCCGCCGCGCCGGAGGCGAACAGCAAATCATGGCCCGTCTCCAGCGCGGCGCCCTTGTCCCCGGCGATGGCCGCTTCGAGACGGGCGACGCTGGCCTCGCCATTGGCGCATTGCGCGCCGCAGTTCGCGACCTGGCTCTTCAATGTCGCCAATGTCGCCCGCGCGGCGGCGAGATCGCCGGATTTGACCTGGACGAGACCCGTTTCGGTCCAGGCCCGCAGATGATGGGCGTCCAGCCCCGTCGCGGCCTGAAACGCGGTGAGAGCGCCGGGTAGATCGCCCAGCCCTTCACGCGCCTTGCCGAGCATGAACCGGGCGTTGGCATCCGCCGGCACCTGCGCCACCAGTTCGGTCAGCAGCTTTTCGGCCTGTGCAAACCGGCCGCCGTCGATCGCGGCGACGGCATCGCGATAGGTGGCCGCATCATCATAGTCGCTCAGGCTGTCGCCCGGCAGCCCGTCATTCACGACCGCGCCGGCATTCGCGGCCATGAGGCCGGTCGCGGCCATCGCCACGGCGATGGCGATGAAAGGATATCTGGCCATGATCTTTCCCCGTTTATCGACAATGGGCGGCAGCGCAGCCCGCTGCCTAGCTGTCCTGCGAATAAGGGAGCCCGCACGCCTTTTTAATGGCGCGCCGGATCCGCGTATAGGTGGCGCAGCGGCAGAGATTGCCGTTCATCGCCACATCGATATCCTTGTCGCTCGGTTGCGGATTATCGCGGATCAGCGCCGCCGCCGTCATGATCTGCCCCGCCTGACAATAGCCGCATTGCGGCACGTCCAGCGCCAGCCAGGCGGCCTGGAGACGCTGGCCGGCATCCACCTGACCGATCGCCTCGATGGTGGTGACCGGCGCATCGCCAACGGCCGAAAGCGGCGTGACGCAGGAGCGCGTCGGCCGCCCATCGAGGTGGACGGTGCAGGCGCCGCACAGCCCCATGCCGCAGCCATATTTCGCGCCTTTGAGGTCGAGGTCGTCGCGCAGGACCCACAGCAGCGGGGTATCCTCATCCGCCTCGACCGCCCGGCGTGCGCCGTTCACCAGTATCGAATAGGCTCCCATAGACATTCAGCACCCGGCGCAAGCCCGGCGTCCCTTTCTCTCAAGTCAGTGCAAGATCGCGCGATTTCACGGGCAGTTCGCGGATACGCTTGCCGGTTGCGTCAAAAATGGCGTTCACAATGGCGGGGATGACCGGCGGCAGGGCCGGCTCCCCGAGCCCCGTCGGCGGGTGCGCCGTGCGCAGGAAATGCAGGTCGATCTCCGGCGTGTCGCCGATGCGCGGCAGCGGATAGGCGTGGAAATTGGTGATTGGCACGCGCCCGTTGCGGATCGGAACCTCCAGGCCCAGCGCCTGCCCCATGCCCTCGATGATCGCGCCCTGGCACTGGTGATAGGCGCCGCTGGGATTGACGATCGTCGAGCCCACATCGGCCGCCGCCCAGACCTTGCGCACCGTCACCGCGCCGGCGCGCGCGACGTCGACCTGCACCACTTCGGCGAAATAACCCATATGCGACCAGTAATAGGCAAAGCCGTAACCCGTTCGCACATCGCCAGTCGCGCCGCCTTTGGGGCGCTGGCGCCAGCCGCTCCGCTCCGCCACCGCCGCGACCACGGCGCGCATCCGGCCGGTATCGTAGGACGGGGAATCGGGGAACAGCCCGGCCCCGCGCGGTCCCGGCGAGATCGGCAACACCCGTGGCTCCCCAAGCAGGGTCAGCGCGAAATCGATCGGATCGCGGCCGGCGGCATGGGCCAGTTCGTCGCAAAAGCCGTTGGCGACGAAGGCCAGCCCGTTGCTGCTCGGGCCGCGCAAGGCGCCCGTCGGCGCGCCCAGCTCGATGGTCGACATGTCCGCAAGCAGGTTGGGGACGAGGCGAGCGGGGAATTCGTCCGCCACAAATTCACCCCAGGGCACGATATCGCCATTGGCGCGGCGGAAGGTGGTGAAGCGCATCTTCCACGCCACCAGCTTGCCGGCCGCATCGACACCGCCGCTGAAGCGATGAAACCCCGCCGGCCGATAGAAATCATGCTGAAAATCATCGGCGCGGCTCCAGACCAGCTTGACCGGCGCGCCCGCCAGTTTCGAGATCAGGGCCGCCTCGGCCATATAGTCGTTCTGCAATCGGCGCCCGAAGCCGCCGCCGCAGCGCGTCATCCGCACGCTGACTTTCTCGGGCGCGATGCCCAGCGTTTTTGCGACGATCGCCCGGCCGGACCCCGGATTCTGCGTCGGCGCCCAGATCTGCACCGCCCCGCCCGTATAATGGGCGGTGCAATTTTGCGGTTCCAGACTGGCATGGGCGAGGAAGGGATAGGCATATCGCACATCGATGACGGTGTGGGCGGCGGCGGCAAGGGCAGCATCCACATCGCCATCCCGGCGGATCACCCGCTCGGCGTCCTTCGCCCATAACAGCGTCTCGTCGTCGGAGAAGCCGGCCGAGTTCTGCCCGGCATAAGGCCCCTCATCCCAATCGACCTTGAGCTTGGCCCGGGCCGCATTCGCCCGCCACAGCCGGTCCGCGACAATCGCCACGCCGGACACGACGCCTTGCGGATCGGTCCCGCCGGCAATGATGAAGGCATGCCGCACACCGGGCAGGGCCCTGACCTCGTCGAGATTGGCGCTGACGACCTTGCCGCCGAAGACCGGACATTTGTCGAAGACCGCATAGAGCATGCCGGGCACGGCAACATCGATGCCAAACAGCGGCTTGCCCGTGACGATCGCCGGATTGTCGACCCCCGCCATGGGCTGGCCGATGATCTTGTAATCGGCCGGCGCCTTGAGGCTGAGCGTTGCCGGATCGGGCACCGGCCGCCGGGATGCGGCATCCGCCAGCGCGCCATAGCCGAGCGTGCGGCCGGTCGGGTCGTGCCGCACCTGCCCTTGCGCCGTCGAACAGCTGGCCACCGGCACGCCCCAGCGCTCGGCGGCTGTTGCCATCAGCATGGCGCGGGCAGCAGCGCCCATGCGGCGGAGCGGGTCCCAGTTGAGCGACATCGCAAAACTGCCGCCGGCAAATTGCGACGCATAGCGTGCATCGAGCGGAACATCCTCGACGCGGACATCGTTCCACGCCACATCCAGCTCCTCGGCCACCAGCATGGGCAGGGAGGTTTTGATCCCTTGCCCGATCTCCGGATTCTTGGACGTGATGGTCACGATCCCGTCCGGCCCGATCGCGACGAACAGGTTGAGGACAGCAGGTTGCCCGGCCCCGGTGGCGCCGCGGGCAGAGGCCGGGAGGAAGAACTCCAGCCCCAGCAGCAGGCCGCCGCCAAGGGCCGCCCCGGCCTTCAGGACCGACCGGCGCGATGGTGCCGCGACGGCCGGACGGTCGGGATCACTCATGCCCGGCATGTCTCACTCCCGCGGGGTCCGCAGTTGCTGCGCGCCGCCCGCAAACGGCCCGACCTTATCGGGCCCTTCATTGAGATTATAGGCCGGCCGGGCGTCGCTCGCGGTCTTGCCGCGCCTGGCGGCCGGTCTGGCTGCGGGCTTGCTCACCGGCGCCGTCCTGGCCTGACCGGCGGCCGGTGGCGCGGGCGCATTGGTCTGGGCGGGGGTCTGGATGGGGGCCTGGGCGGGCGCCGCGCTGGCGAGCACCCCGGCCAGAATGGCGATCATGACTATGCGCACTCTTTCTCTCCTGAATTGGGGGCCGCAGCCCGGCCCTCGCGATGGTCAGGCCTTGGGCAGGTCATCACCGGGCACCCAGAAGCCATGGATCTGACCGACGGCCCTGAACGGCAGCTTCACCCGCGCCACCGGCGGCGCGGACAAATCCTGCGTGTCGACGAGGAGCAGGTCCGAGCGGCCATGTTCCTTGCTGCTGTTGGCCACCCCGATCAGATAGCCATCGCCTTCCGGCGCGCCTTTCTTGCGCGGCACGAAGCACATTTCCTGGAGCGAATAGTCGGGCAGCGAGAAGAGTTGCGTCTTGCGCTGGGCGTGATCGAACATGGCCCAGCCGCTGGTGCCGCCCCGCGCCGATGCGTTCAGGAACCCATAGCGGTAAGGCATGGTGAGGTAGCGATCATCCTGGCGCGCGAGGGCGCCGGTAATCTCGGGATAGAGCGTCTCCACCTCATAGGTGAGATTGCCCCTTTTCGCGAGATCCACCGTGAAGCGGCGCACGCGCCCTTCCGCCGCGTGCGGATCGAACGGCTCGTGCAGGTTCGGAAAGAACGGAAACTGGTTGGATTCCCCGCCGTCCATGTCGAAGATGAGCTTGTCGCCATCGGACCATCCACCCATCAGGTGGGTGCAGAAATACATCGGCCCCTTGATCCAGCGCATGTCCCTGGCATCGCCCCCGCGCGGCATCACGCCAACATAGGCAGGCAGGGTCGAATCCCATGTGTAATGAATCTTGCCTTCCCGGATCCAGTCCATGTTGGTGACCGAGGGGAAGAGGAAGAACGCGATATGCTTCTGCGTGACGATGAAATCGTGGAGCATGCCCGAATAGGGGCATTTGACCATCACATCCCAGAAGATCTTCCCGCTGCGATCGGCCTCATAAATATAGATGTCGTTCGAGGCGAGGCCGGTCGCCTGATAGCCGAAGCCGACCAGCCCGCCCGTTACCGGATCGGTCTTCGGGTGGGCGGTGTGCGTCAGCCCCTTATAATCGCCGCCGAACAGATAATAATCGTCGGTCGTTTCCAGCGTCAGCGGGTTGATGGCGACCGGCGGGCTGTCTTCCTTGAGGGCGAACAGCTTGTTGTGGTGATACCAGACCTGGGTGTTGGCCGTGCCCCGGCTGAGCCCCGCGACCGAAGGATCATCCGTCAGCGGATTGCGATACATGCCGAACAGCGAACGCCGCGCGGCATGCTGCGCCTTCCAGCGCTGGGTCCGGACATATCTGGTCCGGTAATCGACATGCCCGTCATGGATATGGAACATGCTGACATGGCCCTCGCCATCGAAGCCGATGTCGGGTTCCCACTGCTCCGGCTTGGGATATTGGGGGTCCGGCCCGACGCGGTAGAACACGCCGGACAGACCCTCCGGCAGCTTGCCCTCGACCTCGCAATCGAACAGTTCGACCTCGGCGCGATTGACCGCCCCGGCCGCGCTGCCGCCCGAGCCATAAAGCCCGCGGCGCGCCGGGAAGAGAATCTCCGCCGACGCCGGTGCGGCGCCCCCCAGCGCCGCGGCGCCCGCGCCGAGCGTGGCTGCGCCCAGAAAGCTACGCCGGCTGGTCAGGGCGGACTTGCGGTCATCAGTATCGGACATGGCGGTCATCCTCAGAAATGTAGCAGAAATGGCAATCGGGCCGTGGGTGCGGGCCGGCCGGAACTCGCTTGTCGGGCCGGGCGGTGGCGGCCGCGCCTCTGGCACCGGTCATGGCGCTTTCCCGGTCAATGGCATGACCCGGAACGGGCCCGGATCCTTGCCGCGAAGCGCCGGGTCCATGCGATAGGCGCTCTTGCCTTCGACGACCCATGGCGTCGTGCCGATCAGGGTGATGCCGGTCGGCCCTTCCAGCCCGTCGGCAATGGTGGTGAGCTCGGCTGTGTCACCCGAGAGCGTGAGGCGGCTGGCCTTGCCGTCGCCTTCGACCAGATAGATCACGCCATCCGGGCCGACGCGCATGCCATCGGGCCGCACCAGCGGACGCGGCGTGGTGATGGTGGTCAGCGCGCCGGCACGACCGTCGGCGGCCGGCGTGATCGCATAGAGTTTGCCGGATGCGAATGTGTTGACCAGAATGCGGCGATCGGGCGTCACGACGATGCCGTCCGCCGATGTCAGCGCCTCATCCCTGATCCAGTCTTCCAGCGCCGAACCACCCCTGGTCAGACGCAGGATGCGGCCGGCCATGTCCGTCGCATAAAGCGTGCCATCCGGATCGACGGCCATGTCGTTGCACATGCCGCCGCCGGGGAGATCATAGCTCTTCACGAACGCGCCGGAGAGCAGGTCGAAGGCCTTGATGGCCGTCGCCTTGCCGGTGCCGGCCAGGTCATTGGTGCAGAGCCAGAGCCGCCCGGCCGGTTCGTCGGCAAGCACGCCAAACACCATGGCGAGGCCATTGGCGCTGTCCGGGCGAATCCACAGCGCCGCGCGGGGTGCGCCGGGCGCCGCCCGGTAGACGCCGTTTTTTTCGGTGCTGCCGATGAGCAGCGTGCCATCCGCAGTGGAGGTGACGCTTTCCGGAAAGGTGAGCGGCTCCAGATCCACCGCGTGCGGCGGCTGGGCGATGGCAGCACTGGCCGCCATCGCCCCGATCAGGATCGTTACAGACAATCTCGTCGACATGGGCCGCTCCCTCTCCGCTATCCGATCAATATTTGAACCGCACGCCCAGCCGGTAGGAACGCCCGATCACATCGAAGAGGATCGTGTTCGTCGCCTGCTGTCCGGGCGCGATCGGCGGATCGACATCGAACAGATTGCTGATGCCGCCGAAGATCTGGATCGTGCGCCCCTCGGCGGTTTTTACAAGATCATACTGGGCGTTGATATTGGTGTAGAAGCGGCTCGGCACCCGGTTGTCGTTGATGCTCGACGACTTGGTCGGATCATAGCCCGGCTGGCCCGGACCGGTCGAGAAGACATCGTAGATGCCCTCGTCGACATAATGGCCCTGCAAGGTGAGCGAGAGCGGGCCATTGTCGTAGGTCGCGGTCAGATCGCCCGTCCAGTGCGGAACGCCCGGCGTGGCCTGCACCGGCCAGCCGGTCATGCCGGCCCGGTCGACCGCGCCGCTCGTATCCACCGACACCAGCTTCTCCACATAGGTGGCCAGCGCCCGCAGCGTCAGCGAGCCCGGCAGCGAGGCCGCGATGCTCGACAGGTTCAGGCGATAGTCCGCCTCGAAATCGATGCCGCTCGTCCGCAACTCGCTGAGGTTGAGGCTGCTGTTGCGCACCTGCGTGAGCTTGCCGTCGGCATCACGGAACACATATTGGCAAAGCTCCGTCGCGCCAGCCTCGCAGCGCCTGACAATCGTCTGCGCGCCGATGGTGGTGATCACATCCTTGATCTTGATATTATAATAATCGATCGAGAAGCGGAAACCGCGCGCCCATTCCCATTGCGGCATGAGCACCATGCCCACGGTGAAGGTGTTGGCCTTCTCGGGCTGGAGCGCCGTGTTGCCGCCGCCGGCCGATGGAATGAAGAAGATCTGGTTATTGTAGCGAGGGTCGCTGCTCGGGTCCGTGATGGAGACGCAGCAGCCATAGACGGACGGCGCGAACAGCTCCTGCACATTGGGCGCGCGGATGTCCCGCGAGCGGGTGGCGCGGAAGCGGATGGCCTCCACCGGCTCGTAGACCCCGCCCACCTTCCATGTCGTGACACTGCCGCTGGTGGAATAATGGGTCCGCCGGATCGCGCCGTTCAGTTCGAGCGAATGGGCGAGCGGCCCCATATCCCTGAGCACGGGGATGACGGTTTCCAGGAACCCTTCCGTCACCTTGATCGCGCCCCCCGGATTGGTCCCGGCATTGCTGTAGAACATGCCCTTTTGCGACAGGGGATCGCCCAGCGAGGATGCCTCGTCGCGACGATGCTCAAGGCCGGCGGCAATCGATACGGTGCCCGCCGGCAGGTCGAACAAATCGCCCTGCACGCTGCCCGCCACCACATCCTGCGAGGAGTGGGTGATGCCGAGCGATGTGCCGACCACATAGTCCTTCGCATCGGGGCTGAAGCGGTTGTAGCCGAACAGGTTGAGCGGCGCGCAGCCGGCCATCGCATTGGGCACGGCCGGCTGGCCCGGCAAGCTGGAACGGCAACTGATCAGGTTCGTCGCCGGATTGACCACGGCATCGAGCGCGGCATTGAAATTGGGGACGATGACGTTGTTGCTGGTGCGGGCCGTATTCTTGAAATTGCCGTGCTGATAATAGAGGTTCCAGGACCAGGCGCTGCCCAGCTCGCCGCTGGCGCCGACCACGAAGCGGTTGGTCACCGATTTCGACCTGTTGATCGCGTGGCCGATATCGGTTTCGAGCCGCCCGAAATTGAAGCTCGTTATGGCGTTGTCAGTGAGGATCGTCTTCAGCGCATCCGGCAGGAAGGCATTGTCGTCATAGATCGTCAGGCCACCCAGAATGTCGCGCTTCTGCGCACCGACCGATGTGCCGATGCTCTGGCCGTAGGAATATTCACCGAACAGGCGGATATTGTCGGCCAGCTCGATATCGATATGCGTGAAGGCGTTGATCCGCCGCGTCGGCACCATGAACTCGACCCCTTCCAGGAAGGTGTTGAGCCCACCCCCGCTGGTGCCGCCCAGCATGTAGAAGGAGCCGGGGAGCTGGCCATAGTTGAACTGGGTCGGCTGGCCGTCCGGCGTGAAGGTGATGCCCTTGATCGGCGCCGGACCGGTGATGAGGCCATAGGCCGAAGCCGTTGCCAGATAGGCCTCGCCGATCACCTGCCCGGGATAACCGTTCACGCCGGGCGTCGCATTGGTCACGACCACGGCCGGGTAGCACCAGTCACGCGTGGAACAGTCGCCAATGCCCTTGGCCTTGTCGAACTCCACGCTGCCGATGAGGTGGATCCGGTCGTCCATCAGGCCGAAACCGCCGGCCAGTGACGCCTGATATTGCGTGTTGTCGCCGCGGTGCGATTCCCCATATTGCAGCTGCCCGCGCAGGCCGGTGAACTTGGTGTCGAGAATGAAGTTCACGACACCGGCAACGGCGTCCGAGCCATATTGCGCCGAGGCGCCGCCGGTCACCACTTCGCTCCGCGCAATGAGCGAGCTGGGGATCTGGTTCAGGTCGACCTGCCCCGAGAGCGTCGAGGGCACGAAGCGGCGCCCGTCGACCAGCACCAGCGTGCGGCCGGAACCAAGGCCCCGCAGATCGGCAAAGCGCGCGCCGATGTTGCCGCCGCCGATCGCGTTGGTGGCCGGCGCCGTGGTCGGGCGGAAGGACGGCAGCTGATTGAGCGCATCGCCCACATTGGTGAGGCCCAGTTTCTGCACGCGATCCTGACCGAGCACCGTGACCGGGGTCGGCGCGGTGAAGCCCGACCGCGCGATACGCGATCCGGTCACCACGATATCGGAGTCGGATGCCCGGCTTTCGGCGGCCTCATTGGCGAAACCGGTGCCCTGGCTGACCGGCGTTTCCTGCTGCGCCTGCGCCGGCGCATGCCCCATCACCAGCGCGGCGATGCTCGTGGTGCTGAACACACAGACGCGCAGACGCGCGCGCAGGCTCTCGACCCCCTTGTTCATTTTACCCCCTCCCGTGGCTGCTCATTGACAGCGTGGTTTTTCAGATCGCGGCAGCTGACGAGTCTGAAACCTTGCATTTTCCTCCCCCCGCCACCGCGGAAAGTCAAATAAAAAATAAGGAGTCCTTATATACTGATGCCTGATGTGCCGCTGATATGGTCAAAAAGCCACTGCGTCGCCCGGCAGCAGATCAAAAGCCATCGAGAGGCGCTGTTTCGCATCGGCAAAAGGCACGGTGCCATGCCACATATAGGAGGGGAACAGGACCAGCCGGCCCGGTTCCGGCCGTATGAAATGCTCCGCTGGCAAGGCCGGTGCGCAGCGTATCCCCGGCTCGCCAAATTTGAGCCAGCCCGCCCGATCCCGGTCGAGACCGTCGGGCAATTGCACGTAGCAGGCCGATGAGAGCCAGCCCATCGGGTGGACATGGTCGACATGAAAGCCGCCGGACTGCAAGCGGACCGTCCAGAGGCCCGCCATACGATACCGCCTGTCGTCCGCCCGCGCCCGGAGGAGATCGTCGCCGGGGCCGAGCCAGTCCAGATGCTGGCGGATCGGCCCATCGACCGCTTGTGGAAAAGCACGGATGGCCGGCGACGTGCAGTCGAGCAGATTGCGCTCCGCCATGGTGCCCTGCCGGAGCGATTGCCCGACCGGATGCGCCGTGAGCCGGTGGAGGGCATGCAATTCATCGCCCAGATCCGCAAGATAGCCCGCCAGATCGCGCCAGCCGGGCGGCACATCCAGCGTCCAGCAGCCGACCATGCGCGTATAGTCGTAGAGTGCGCGATAGCGGGGGTCGTCAAGCATCCGCCATGCCGCGGCCAGGAAGGCGATCAGGCTCTGGTCGTGCGGCGCTGCCCGGTGGAGCGGGTCCAGCAGGGCCACCGCCCGCTGCGGCTCGCCCAGCGCCAGCCAGGCGGCGGCCAGCGTCACGTCCAGTTGTGGACCTTGCGGGGCCAGCGCCCGCGCCCGCTCAAGGTGGCGCAGGCTGCGCTGCGGATCAATCTCGATGGCCGCCCGAGCCGCGGCGATATGCACGTCCGGCGCCGCATGTCGCTCGGCCAGCGCGGCAAGATCATGATAGGCCCCGTCCGGATCGCCCGCAAATTCGCGCAGGCGAGCGCGGAACATGACGGGGGCGGGATCGTCACCGGCAGCCGCCACCGCGGAATCCAGCGGCACCAGCGCCTGATCGAGATCGCCCGTCCGCATCCAGATGAGGTGCGCATGGTCCCGAGCGGCCTCCGCATAGCCGGGGTGGCGGCGCAAGGCGGCACGATAGGCCAGATCGGCCTCGTCGAACCGATCGAGCCCCTGCAACGCCCGGCCACGCAGATAATGGAGCTGCGCGCCATCGCCACCGTGCGCCACTGCCCGGTCCGCTGCAACAATCGCGTCGCCATGATGCCCCAGGTCCAGACAGGCCGCGGCAAGATTCTGGTCGCCCGCATGGCCGGGCAGGCCGGCGGCCGCCAGACGCTGGCGAACTTCCAGCGCCTCGGCATGGCGCCCAAGCCGGGTCAGGGCGGCGGCATGCGCATCGAGCAACCGGGCATCCCCCACGGCCGCCGCCACGGCCGGCGCGGTCACCGCCAGCGCCTCGGCCGGACGCCCGGCGGCATTCAGCAGCCGGGCGAGGCCGATCACCGCCGGCCCATGCAGCGGATCGATGGCGAGCGCCGCCCGCCAGCCGGCTTCCGCCTGCGCGGGCCGGCCCGTATTGGCGGCCAGTTCACCAAGGCAGGCGGGCAGGGATGGATCATCCGGCGCGGCGCGGGCGGCCGCCGCAAACGCCTGCTCGGCCGCGCCCATATCCTGGAGGGCAAGATGCGCAAAGGCCAGCAGCCGATGGGCTTCGGCGAGCGATGGTTGCAGGCGGGCCAGCGGCGCCAGCATGGTTCTGGCTGCCTCCGCCCGCCCCGCCTTCAGCAGCGCGAGAGCCTGCGCCAGCGTCTCCATGGAGCGCGGGCCGGTGCGCGATGACCCAGAGTTCCCCGGAGTCAGAATTAGTAACGCCCCCTGATATAAGGAGGCTTGACATATAACTTTGGGAGGTGCCAGTCAATTGATGTTCCGGCGCCTGCCATGCCCGGAACCAGAAAGCACAATGATATTTCGGGAGGGAATCATGAGAGGCCAGTCGGGGGCAGCAATGTCTCCTTCCTGCGACGCAGTTTCGCAGAAAAGCGCGGGAGGCCGGCTCGCCCGCCGCCTGCTGTTCGGCCTCGCCACGCTGCTGCTGGGGGCAGTCGCGATGGCGGACGTGGCGCAACCGGATGGCAATCGCCCCGCCGCGACCGGGGAGGACGTCCACTGGCCAAGCCATGGCCGCACCGATGACGAGCAACGCTACAGCCCGCTCGACCAGATCAATCCGCGCACTATATCCGGGCTGGGGCTCGCCTGGTATGCGGACCTGCCCACCGAGCGCGGGGTCGAGGCAACGCCGATCGAGGTGGACGGCGTGATCTACAACACGCTGCCGTTCAACATCACCACCGCGTATGATGCCCGCACCGGGCGGATATTATGGACCTATGATCCGCAGGTTTCCGCGCAAACGGGGCGCCTGGCCTGCTGCGACATCGTCTCGCGCGGGGTCGCGGTCGCCAATGGCAAGGTCTTCATCGGCGCGCTGGATGGACGCCTGATTGCCCTCGATGCCCGCACCGGCACGCCGGTCTGGTCGGTCCAGACCACGGATACGGACTGGCCCTATACGATCACCGGCGCGCCGCGCGTCATCGCCGGCAAGGTGCTGATCGGCAATGCCGGCGCCGAACTGGGCGTGCGCGGCTATATTAGCGCCTATGATGCCGAGACGGGCAAGCTGGCATGGCGGTTCCACGCCGTGCCCGGCAATCCGGCCGACGGGTTCGAGAATCCGGCCATGGCGATGGCCGCCAAAACCTGGACCGGCACATGGTGGAAGTCCGGCGGCGGCGGCACCATCTGGGATGCGATCGCCTATGATCCCGCGTTGGGGCTCATTTATTTCGGCACCGGCAACGGCTCGCCCTGGGTCCGCAAGTTCCGCAGCCCCGGCGGCGGCGACAATCTGTTCCTCTCCTCCATCGTGGCGGTGCGCGCGGAGACGGGCGACTATGTCTGGCACTATCAGGAGACGCCGGGCGAACAGTGGGACTATACCGCAACCCAGCCGATCATCCTGGCCGATCTCAAAATAGACGGTCGCATGCGCAAAGTGCTGCTGCATGCGCCCAAGAACGGCTTTTTCTATGTTCTGGACCGGGCCAGCGGCAAGCTGATCTCGGCCAGGAACTATGTGCCGGTGAACTGGGCGACGGGCATCGACATGCGCACCGGCCGCCCGATCGAAAATCCGGCGGTGCGCTATGACGAGGTGCCGGTGATGGTCTCGCCGGGCGCAGGCGGCGCCCACAACTGGTATCCGATGGCCTTCAGTCCCCAGACCCGGCTGGTCTATTTCCCGGTGGTGGAATCCTATATGGGCTTCGCCGCCGCCAAATCCTACGACCCCGATGCGCCGCGGCGCGGCAATGGCATGAGCTTTGCGGGCTATGAAGCCGAGCGCAAGCAGATCGCCCAATATGCCGACGCGCATCTGCAAGCCTGGCTGACGGCCTGGGACCCGGTGCGCCAGCGTGAGGTCTGGCGCGTGCCATATCCGCGCAGCGGCAGCGGCGGGGTGCTGGCCACCGGCGGCAACCTCGTCTTCCAGGGCACGATCGGCCAGACGCTTGCCGCCTATCGTGCCGACAATGGCCAGAAAATGTGGGAAATGCCGGTCCAGAATGTGCCGATCTCCGCACCGATCAGCTATATGCTCGATGGCGTCCAGTATATCGCCGTCAATGCCGGCTGGGGCGGCGGCCTCGCGCATGTCGAGAGCTTTCGCTATCAGGACCTGAAGGTCTCGAAGGCGCGGCTGCTCGTGTTCAAACTGGGCGGCACGGCCCGCCTGCCGACGCTGGTGGCGCAGGACGAGCCGGGGATCGCCCCGCCGCCGCCGGTGACGGCCTCGGCCGATATCGTGCGCCATGGCGGGGAGCTTTACGGCAAGAACTGCGCCATGTGCCACGGCAATGAAGCGCGGGGCGGCATCAAGGATCTGCGCCACATGACGCCGGAGACCCATGCGGCGTTCATGACCATCGTGCTGCATGGCAGCAAGGCGGAGAAAGGGATGGCGAGCTTTGCCGATATGCTCAGCCCGACCGACGCCGAAGCCATCCACCAGTATCTGATCGCCCGCGCCAATGCCGACTGGCAGGAAAACGGCGCGTCGCAATAAGACCGGGCAATCATGCGCCGGACGGCAAGGGGAGAGGCAATGGAGTTCGATCGACGCGAGATGCTGATCGGCGGCGGCGGGCTGGCGCTCGTGGCGGCCGCATCAACCGGCGCCAGCGCGCAGGCCGTCCCAGGCGCTGCGGGCGCCGGTGCGACCGGGGCGGGCGCGGAGCCCATGTGGTTCGGCGGGCCCGAGCCAGCCATCCCGCGTGCCGGCCTGCGGTGGTGCTTCTCGGTCGCCGTGCTGTTCGCCCAGCGAACGATGGTCCAGTCGCCCACGCCGCGCGGTTTCACCTGGGCGGCGGGCGGCCCGATCTGGGGCCCCAGATTGCAGGGCCGGGTGCTGCCCTATAGCGGCGCCGACTATTACCGGAACGGCTTCTACACCCATTATATGCTCGAAGCCGCCGATGGCGCGCTGATCCATATCCACAATCGCGGCACCAGCCGCCGTTTCAAGGCGCCCTATCGGCCGGGCACGCCGCTGGAGCCCGTGCAGGGGCAGGAGGCCGCCGGCTGGACCCGCTTTCGCGTGTCCCCCGTGTTCGAGGCGCCATCCGGGCCCCATGAATGGATGAACCAGACGCTGATCGTGGGGAGCGCCACCATCTTCCGGGAGCCCATCGACCATACCGAGTTTCATTATTTTGAAGTGCTCTGAAACACCGGCGGGAGAGTGAGAATGCGCGATTTCAAGATACCCGATCTGGGCGAAATGAAGCGTCAGGATGTGGTGCTCGACTATGCCTTCCAGCTGAACGCCCGCTTTGATCCGCCCCATGCCTATCGCTCGGCCAAGGGCGGACGCTTCTATCAGGCGATCACCGGCGGCACCGTCCGCAATCCGCGCCTGACCGCCGATGTCTATGCCGATAGCGGTGGCGCGTTCGATACGCTGCAGGTCGGCAACGGCGTGCGCAACGTCAATGCCCACTTCATGCTGAAAGCGGAGAATGGCGACTATATCTATGTCGAGCATGTGGGATATCATCGGCCGGACGGCTATTACCGCGTCATCGCCTATATCGATGCGCCGACCGGCGGGCCCTATGACTGGCTGAACGGCACGACATTCGTTGTGACCACAACCGAGAGCCAGGATATGCGAGACGTCATCTTCAGCTATTATATCGCCAACTGACCGCGTCCCGGAACGATATTCGCCGGTGGGGCCGCTGGGCCGTCCTTGCTCCCACGGGCAAGCGGGCCTGCGGCTTCCTCCCGCGCCTTGCCGTTATGTTGCCGGCCGCAGGGACAGGACCGCGCCAGCCAGGCGCGGGGTCATATAATCCCGCACGCGGGCATAGGCTTTATCGAAATAGATCGTAAACGCAGTCGTCAACAGGACCGCGATCAGGAACTCCGGCATGCCGTCTGCAAGGCCGGCCTTCTCCCAGATCGTGTCGAACGGCATATGGAGAAGATAGATCAGGAGCGAAGCCTGCGAGATCAGCCCCGCCAGCCGAGCCATGACATGGGGCAGCCGCACGGCCGTGACATAGGCCGTGATCAACAGGCAGCTCAGCGTCGCCCATGTCGCATTGCCGGGGAAATAGACGCCGGTGGCGACACAATAGCTGATCCCCAGCGCGGTGACCCCGGCCAGCTGAAGGCGTTTCCCGCGGCTGAGCTCGACCAGCACCCCCAACAGGAATGTGGCGGCATGGGCATTGGGCACGAACATCCACACCGACATGTCCGTCACCCCGTCGAGGCCGCCGGGGTTGAACATGGCTGGCAGGACAAAGCGCGAGGCGGCCAAGATCAGGAATGCCGCGAGGAACGCCTGAAAAGGCGCGGCCTGCACCAGTCGACGGACGGAAGGGATCAGGAATATCAGGATGAGAACCAGGAATATCTGCAGGAAACAGCCGATGAACCACAGATAGAGGCCGGTGCGGGTCGCCGGATTGGCCGTCGCGTCCATGAAATTGGCTGCGAACAGAACGACCAGATACCAGTCCGGCAGATGGTTGGCATAGCGCGTCACGCCATAGATCAGACCGATCGGAAAGGAGATGATCGCCACCTTGAGCAGGTTGCTCGCCATCGGTCCCCAATCCCCGCGCAGGACCGCGCCCAGCTGGAAACGGGCGAAGGCGGTGCCGGACAGATAGAGAAGGATGAAGGTCATCCCGCCCCCAAGCGAGAGCTGGTCAAAATGAAAGGCGACGATCACCAGGATCGCGATGGCGCGGAACGGGATGGCCGGCTCGACCCGGATGGGGCGCAGCTGCGCGCGAATGCGGTGCCAGGGCGTTTGGCCGACGTCGCGCTGTTCCGTGGCGGACAAGGCGCGGATGGGCCGTTCATACCAGTCGCCGGGGAGGTCGCCGAGCAGCGTTTCCAGCCGCAGCATCGCCTGGATGGAATTGAGGCTGTCCGCGCCAAGCTCTGCAAAGCTGACGGCAGCGGATGGAACCGGCCGGCCGGTCACCTTCTCGAAAATGTCGGCAATGGCCCGTTCGCTCGCTGAAAAGCTTGCGCTTCCCTGCGCCGGCACGGGCTGGCCAGCCATGGGCACCGGCCCCTGGGCGCGCCGCAGCGCGGCTCGGTCCACCTTGCCGTTGGGCAGCAGCGGCAGGCTCTCATGGATGACGATATGCGCGGGGACCATATAGGCCGGCACGGTGCGGCTGAGCGTCCGCATGAGCGTGCGGCCAAGCTCATCGGCGGGATGAGGCGCGATCACGCAGATATGGGCGATCAGGATGGTGCTGCCATCGGGCGCCGCGTCCGGCAGGATGATCGCATCCGTCACAGTGGGCAATGCCCGGATATGGTGCTGCACGTCGGCCAGCTCCACGCGATAGCCGCGGATTTTCACCTGGTCATCGGCGCGCCCGACAAGCTGGATCTCGCCGCCCGGCAGGCGATAGCCAAGGTCGCCGGTGCGATAATGCTGGCCGATGACCGGCGCGCCGCCACCACCGGGAAGCTGCACAAAATACGGCGTTTCGACAAGGATCTGGCCGACCTCACCGATCGAGAGCGAGTGGCCGGCATCATCGACCACGGACAGGTGCGTGCAATCGATGGCGCGGCCGATCGGCACCGTGCGGCGATGCCGCTCGCCGCGCCCGATATCGTGGACGGCGACGGCCTGCGGTGTTTCGGTCGATCCATAGAAGTTCATCTGCCGCAGCGCGCGATTGGCATCGTTGAACCGATTGACGAGGTCTTGCGGCAGAAGATCGCCCCCCCAGCACAGCAGCCTGAGCGCAGGCAGGTCAGGCGCCCCGCCGCTGACCTCCGTCATCAGCCGTCCCATTGGCGGGGTGGTGTGAATGATCATTACAGCGCTGGACCGGATCCAGCGGACCAGCACACGCGGATCGCGAAGGACCGACTGATCGGGCACGCACAGCGTCGCGCCGGTCGTGAGCGGCAGAAAAATGTCCCGCATGACCGGATCATGGGCAAGGCCGGATAGCAGGCTCACACGATCGTCAATGGCGACTGCCAGTGCCTGTCGTTGCCAATCGAGAAAGGCCGGCAAGGCCGCATGGCCAACCCCGACGGCGCGCGGCCGGCCGCTGGTGCCGGAGGTGAACAGGCAATAGGCCCTGTCTGTCGCCCTGGCCGGCGGCGGCATCGGCGGCGCCCCGGTCCCGGCCCCGCCGGGCGCCAGCCGGGCGACCGGCACCCCCGCCTGATCAAAGACCGCCAGCCGCGCCTCGAGCGCGTCCGAACAGGCCACCATCAGATCAGGGGCGAGGGCCGCCACCATTTCCAGAAGCCGCGCATCGGGATAGTCCGCATCGAGCACGGCGAATGTCGCGCCGAGGCGCGACAGGGCCAGCATCGTGATGACAAAGCCGGGGCTGCGTGTTGCAAGCACCGCGATCATCTGGCCATGGCATCCGCCGGCCGCGGCGATCCTTGCGGCCCTCTCCTCGACGCGATCGACGAGCGCGCCATAGCTGATCTCGCCGGCTTCATGGCTGATGGCCGGCCGTTTTCCGTGCTTTTCCGCTATCGCATAGACCTGCTCGAAGATCCTGACGGGCGTGAGGGCAGCGGGCAACGCAGGACGGGGCCCGGCGTCCCGGCTCTGGCAGACAAGGTCGCCGACACGGCGCGCGGGATTGCGGAGCGCCGCCGCCAGAAGTCGTTCATACCGCCGGTTAAAGGCGTCGACACGGCCGTCGTCGATCTCGCCGGCGTTGAAGTAGCTCTCGCCGACATAATGGGCGCCTTGCGGATCGTCGCGCCGCTGCCATCGCAGATTGACGGCATAGTCGGAATCGCTCGGCAAAAATTCCCGCGGCCCTAAGGCCAGCCCCTGAAAGCCTATCTGCGGTGCGCCGGGGTAGAGATTGATCGCAAAGTCAGGCCGCACCCCGGTTTCCTGCTGGATGTGGTGATAGGGCAGGCTTTCATGCGCCACCGCCGCCCGAACCTGCGCCTTCATGCGGTCCGCCAGGTCCGAGAAGGATTCGGCAGGGTCGAATATCATGCGGATCGGCAAGGCGTTGGAGAATGAGCCGATCGCCGGCGTGCCCGGGTGGCGGCCGGCGCTCTGGATGGAGAAGATGATATCGAGGGCGCCTGTCCAGGCATGGATCTGCATCGCGAAGGCGGCGGCGAACAGGCTGAAGGGCGATGAGCGCGCGGCCTGCTCGTGCAGGCAGGCGGTCAACGCCTTGTCGATCCGGAGCGGCGCCGCTTTTATCTGCCGGGGCCCGGCGTGATTGCGGTGCAGGCGCGGCGCCGCCGCTGCATCGCTCAGCGCCTCACGGAAATAGGCGGTCGCGTCTTCCAGCCGCGCGCCCTCCACCATCGGCGCAGCTTCATATGGCCCCGGCGCGGCCATGGCGGGAGCGCAGCCATTATAGGCCCGGGCGACATCGACGATGAAGGTATCGAGCGATTTTCCGTCGCTGATGGCATGATGCTGGCTGAAGATAATGACATGATCGTCAGGCCCTTCGCGCAATAGCAGGTAGTTTTGCAGCGCCGCGGGATCGGAAAAATCGGATATCTTGCGGAGGAATTCCGCACAAGATTCGCCAACTTCATAGGCACCGGCTTCCACGTCCCGCACATGAAGGGAAAATCGCGGTTCCTGATGAACGACAGCCCGGAACCCATCCTGCGCGTCGGAGCAAAAGCCTGTCCTCAACATCGGGTGGCGGGAAATAACGGAATGGATCGCGCCGTTCAGTCGATCGATAGAAATCGATCCACGCGCCCTGAAGAATACGGAAACGAAGAAACTCGACAGAGAGGCTCTCTCTGCAAACAGGTAACGCTCCTGATTACCATTTATCCTCATCTAAATTATCTCTAATTTACATGAACATAAGCCGTTTCATCATTTATATCATATATATATTCATGAATTATACGTATCATTCATCTTGGACAATCGGCGTGATCATCCTCATCCGGTCATAGCGACTCCGGGAATCTATCATAAATTTACCAAACCGATAGATCGGCACGATTGCGCGCGGGTCGGGCGATCGGGGCAGGCGCACCACCGCGGCGCCCGGTCCATGCGATCGCGCCTGCCAGAGGGCTTGGGGAAAGCGGGAAACGGTGATTATCCATCGCCGTTTCCGGCCACGCTGGCGCTGCATGTCTCCGCATCGCGCCGCCGATGGTCGCCATGGGCGAGGCTCAGCTCGCCATGATGTCAGCCGGGCCGCTTGCGCCCTGGCGGGGACTGGCCGCGCAAAGCTATGCCATATTCAAAACCGCCATGTCGCGCCCAGAACCGGGCCGCTCAGGCGCACGTCATAGACATGGCCGCCATGATCATAGTCGACATCCAGCCGCTTGTAGCCCGCCGAGACGGAGAAATGATCGGCGATGATATAGTTGGCGGTCGCCAGCGCCGACCATGTGAGGTCCGACCCCGCGCCAAAGCCGCCAAGGTCGGCCTGTGCCTGCACCGACAGTCTGTTCGCCACGGGCAGAAAGGCGCGAAGCCCGACGACCGGGTCCGCCCAGTTGAAGCGCTCCCCATGCATGGCGGTGCGCGTGCCGATGGCAAGGTGACCCGCCGTGACCGTCACCTCGTTGGAAATGCGCCAGAAGCGCACGCCACCGAGCGCATCGAGCGTGAATTGAGGCGTGTCGACAACGCGATAGCCGCCCTGCAGGGTCGCCATGAACTGTTTGGTGTCGACCCTTGCGGTTACGCTGGCGCCCGGCGGGATGGCAACGCCGAGCCCCGGAAGCTGCATCGCCGCCAATGGGCCGCTGCCATTCACGTCCGTCGTGTCGACATACATCATGTCGCCCAAGAGGACGAGGCGGCCATGGCGCGCCCACAGATTGAGGAAGCCGCCGAAATTGAGGTCGTCCACCACATCGGAGAACGACTTTTCGATATGGATCGTGGGCGCGCGGTGGAACGGCGAAATGTCCCCGCCCAGACTTGCCGCCCATAGATAGGGCGTGATCTGCACCGTTCCGTTCGAAGGGTCGGCGGTTTCGCCATGGGCAATCTGGGCACCGCACAGGGCCAGGGCGACGGCAGAGGCATAATATCTCAAGCCGGTTCCTCGCGCCCGCAATGGCGGTGATCCGGGCCTGTGGCGAGCATAGTCGCTGTCATGGTTCCTATGACTATCGTTCCGGCCCCGTCGAAGCATGCAGGCACTCCATCAAGAATATCCATCATCTTATGACGTCAAGACAAAGATCAATCAACTTGGCAGGTAAGCATGTTTGCAAAATGACGCGACTATAATAACATCCACTTTGTTGGACAGGATCTTGAGGGAGGAAGGCTGTGAGTTTAATAAAACGTTCACCATTAAGCGCCGGCATCGCTGTATTGATGGCGGCCAGTCTCCAGATTTCATCCGTCGCGCAAGCCTGTACGCGCTTTGTCTACCAGAGCGGCGATGGCATTATCACCGCCCGGTCCATGGACTGGAAGCTGGATGTCGGCACCAATTTGTGGGTGTTCCCGCGCGGCATGAAGCGCTCGGGCGAGGCCGGACCGAACTCGATCGAGTGGACGTCGAAGCTGGGCAGCGTCATCGCGACCGGCTATGACCTGTCCACGACAGACGGCATGAATGAAGCGGGCCTGGTCGCCAATGTGCTGTGGCTGGTGGAATCCGCCTATCCGGTCCATGACGGCAGCAAGCCCGGCCTGACGATCGCCGCGTGGGCGCAATATGTGCTGGATAATTTCGCGACCGTGCAGGACGCCGTCGACACGCTGGCCAAAGAGCCGTTCACCATCGTGACGGACAGCGTGCCGGGCGAAGAAAGGCTGGCGACCCTGCATCTCTCGCTCTCGGATGCCAGCGGCGACAGCGCCATCATCGAATATATCGACGGCAAGCAGGTCATCCACCACAGCCGCGACTATCCGGTGATGACCAATTCCCCGACCTTCGAAAAGCAACTGGCGCTGAACGAATATTGGAAACAGATTGGCGGCACCGTCATGCTGCCCGGCACGAACCGGGCTTCCGATCGTTTCGCCCGCGCTTCCTTCTATGTGCAGGCGATCCCGCAAAGCACCGACCCTGTTGAAGCGATTGCCAGCGCCTTCAGCGTGATCCGCAACGTCTCGGTTCCGTTTGGCATCTCGACGCCGGACCAGCCCAACATCTCCTCGACACGCTGGCGCACCGTGGCCGACCACAAGCGCAAGCTGTATTTCTTTGAATCGGCGCTGACCCCGAATATTTTCTGGGTCGACCTGACGAAACTGGACCTTTCGCAAAAGAGCGGAAAGGTGATGAAACTCGATCTGGGCCCCAATCAGACCCGCATCTATTCGGGCATGGCCAATGCCCAGTTCAAGGAGGCGAAACCGTTCAAATTCCTGGGCCTGTGATCCCAAGTCGATCACGGCCGCCGAAGGACGCCGGTCCCGTCACAGGCTCGAAACGGGCGGCTTGAGCGGGCGCTGGCGCAATTGGCGGTCTTGTGGGGGCTGCTCGGACCGTTATGATCCCGCTTGGCTGCGGGCAGTTTGGCTGTCCCCGGTGGCACGGGGATGAGGGGCGCGGTAACGCTCCTTGGACCCGCCGCCACCTACTGATGGCCGCTGGTCCGGGCAGGACATCAGCTGACCTGTTTGCCGATCTGGACGATGCTGGCGGACTTGAAGCTGTATTCCGGCACGACCAGGTTCAGCGGTGCGGGCCCGGATCGGATGCGTGCCGCCGTATCATATTGGGAGCCATGGCAGGGGCAGTAATAGCCGCCATAGGTGCCGCGATTCTCCTGTGGCGTGATACCGAGCGGGACGCAGCCCAGATGCGTGCAGATCGCCATTGTGATCAGCCAGTTCTTGTGGCCGGGCAGGGTGCGTTGCTCCAGCGTCTGCGGATCGCGCAGCGTGGCGATGTTGACCGCATCGGCCTCGGCAATCTCCCTTGGCGTGAGAAAACGGATAAAGACCGGCTGCTTGCGCCAGGCCACCTTGATGCCCGAACCGGCCTCGATGGTCGAGATATCCACATCGATGGACGCGAGTGCCAGCTCGTCGGCCGAGGGATTCATCTGGTTGATGATCGGCACCATCACCGCGAGGGTGCCGACACCAGCGAAGCTCACGGCGGCAATGTTGAGGAAATCCCGGCGCCGCGCACCGGTCCCCGCTGCAAGGGCGGAAGGGCCCGCTGTGTCGTCAATCTCCAATATGGGCATCGGATCTTCCTCCGCGTGGCGGAAGACTGGCCCCACAGGAGAGGCAAGTCTGTCCGCTCGCCCCCGAGCTTGCTGATATAGTATCACAGCAGGCGGCCTGCGATAAATGACGAATGCTTCATGCCTGTCCGGTGGAGCGGGGGCGGACATAAACGCCGACGCCTCCCACGGTCCCTTCCTCGCCCGGCCCAGTCTTCCGCCACGCCATCAGGGGCAGCACTCCAATGCTACGGGGCTTTTTCATGGATGGCCTGCTTCGCTCGGCATCAGTCCAACTCGAAACGCGCAAACAGCGCGACGGCATCCGTCTTGGCCTTCAGGGAAACCTTGCCGTACTTCCCGGCAACCGATGAGGGCGCCGGGGCTGGCGCAGGCACAGCCCTTTGCGCGTGGAGCGGCAGGCGCTTGATGCACGACCCGTTTCAGCCGTCAGATCCAATCTGTGGAAATCGACCACGAGGAGGCCGTGGTGCCGCTTAGGTGACTCGAACACCTGACCCTCGCATTACGAATGCGATGCTCTACCAACTGAGCTAAAGCGGCTCCGACGGGACGCCCGTGACGGGGCCCTATGGTGCAGCGGCGGCGATTAACAGCCGCGTCGGGGTCTGGCAAGTCCATAGCAGCATCTCACCGTGCCATTTGCGCAGGCCGGCCCTGCCGCAGCCGCCCTTTACCGGGCATTTACCCTTATCCGGCACATTCGTGCGATCACCCATGCGGATTGGCAGGTCAGACAATGAACATGAGGCAGCAAGACCGCGCCGACGCGGTGGGAATGCTCGACGAGGCGATGGAGGCGCCGCCCATCGTCCGGTTCGACGAGCGACGCATGCACATCCGCGCCTATAATTACTGGGCCTCGCTGCTCGGCGAACGCAAGTTGCCCAGCATCGAGGATCTCAATCCGTCCGAGCTGCATGATTTCGGCTCGCACAGCGTGCTGCTCGATTTCACCGGTGGCGTCGAAAATCCCGCCGTCGCCTTTCTCGGCAGCGCGCTGGCCGATCAATGCGGCATCTCCACGCCGATCAGACATGCCAGCGAGATCCCGCCCCGCACCCTGCTCTCGCGCCTGACCGACCATTATCTCCAGATCGTCGCCAATGCCGCGCCGATCGGCTTCGAGGCCGAGTTCACCAACCAGCGCGGCGACGAGATCATGTATCGCGGCATCATGATGCCCTTCTCCACGGACGATGACCGGATCGACTTCGTCTATGGCGTCATCAATTGGCGGGAGGTGGCGACGGACGCGCTCTCCGACAGCATCGCCGCCGAGGTGAAGGCGGCCCCCCGCCCCGGCCTCACCCTGGTGCCGGACGCGCCGGTATGGGCCGATGCGCCAATGGCGTTCGAGCTGGATGATGCCGGCGCCTATGAGCTGACCAGCGACATGCGCATACAGGCGGACGACGGCCCTGCCCTGTTCGACCATGCGGACGACACGCTGGCCGATCGTCTGGCGCGGGCGCGCGATGCCGCCGCGGCGGCCGCCGCAAGCGAGGGGCGCACCCGCCACGCGCTCTATCGCGCCATCGGCCTTGCCCATGCCTTCGCCCGCGCCGCCGTCGCGCGGCCCGATGATTATGCCGAGCTGCTCGCGGAGTCCGGGCTGATCGCCCAGCCGCGCAGCCCGCGCACCGCGCTCGTCAAGCTCGTCTTCGGTGAAAGCTATGACAAGACGCGCCTTGCCGAATTCGTCTGCGCCATCGACTATGCGCTCGATCATGACATGGCACCCGGCGCGCTGATCGACCATCTTCATGAGGTGCAGGGCGGCCTCAAGGGCCTCGTCGCCATCGTGCGGGCCGCCCGGCGCGGCGCCATCGCGGACAAGCCGGCCAGCGCGACCAGCCGCGCGCGCAGCAAGCTCGGCACCGCCCGGCCCCTTGGCGACGAGGCGGTCGCGTTCGACGAGGCCGGGCTCGCCATCGTCGTGCTGCGTCAGGAAGCGGATGGCAGCCACGCCGTCATCGCGACACTGGACGGGCAGGCACGGCTGATCGGCCAGGTCTACTCGGCGGCGGCCAGACAGCTCTGACCGGCCCGAAAGGGTCGACCCGCCCGTCCGCCCGAGTTGCGGCCACCCCGCCGGCGGGCTAACCATCAGCCATGGCCGATGGTGGCCACCGCGTGCCGCCGGCCCTGAGACGGACCTGCCCGTCAGGAGAGGATCGCATGCGCCCAGTCGCCCGCCCCGCCACGCCCGCCCGCCCGGCCAAAACCACCGTCGCGGCGATCGCCACGGCGCTGCTCGATGGCCTGCACGGCAGCGAGCGCGCCGCGCTGGACACCGCCGGCGTGGCCGCCGCCGCGGCCTTTCTCGCGCAGGGAGCCGCGCTCCGCCAGGGCAATGAACCCGCCATCCTGATCGACAGCGCCGGCGAGCCACGGGTCGCTGATGGCGGCAGCCGCCGCCAGCGGCTCGCCATCGCCAATCTCGACATGCCCTTTCTGGTCGACAGCATCGCCCATTGCCTGAGCGATGCCGGGCTGGTCATCCATCTGCTGGCTCACCCGGTGCTGCCCGTCCGGCGCGATGCGGCGGGGCGACTCGTCAGCATCGGCGACGCGGACGAGGCCCGCCGCGAGTCATTCATCTATATCGAGACCGACCGGCTCGACGCGCGCGGGCGGCAGGCGCTTGCCAGGGCGCTTGAGGCCACCCTCGCCCATGTCCGCGCCGCCGTGAGCGACTGGCGCGCGATGATCGAGGCGATGCATGCCGACGCCAACCGGCTCGGGCCGGGCGAAGGCGGCGATCTGCTGCGCTGGCTGCTCAAAGGCAACCTCACCCAGCTTGGCCATGAGCAGCGCGCGCGCGACGGCGCCATCAGCCGCGCGCGGGGCATCTGCGCCCTCGGGGATGAGCCGCTGCTCTCCGCCGGCACCATCACCGATGCGTTCGGCTGGTTCGACGCCGGCCATGGCGGGCCGCTCATCATCAAGTCCAACCGGCTCGCCCGCGTCCATCGCCGCGTGCTGATCGACCTCTTCATCGTGCCGGTGCGTGACGGCGCGCGGGTCACGGCCCTCTCCATCCATGCCGGCCTGTGGACCAGCGCCGCGCTCGCAACGCGGGCGGAGGACATCCCGGTGCTGCGCGATACGCTCTCCGGCCTCATGGCGCGCTTCAGCTATGATCCGGACGGGCACGCCGCCAAGACGATGGTGCATGCCCTCACCACCCTGCCCCACGACCTGTTGCTGATCATGGGGCCGCAGGATCGCGCACGGATCACGCTCACCGCCATGTCGCTGGCCGACCGGCCGCGCCCCAAGCTGGAACTGATGTGCGATGCGCTCGGCCGCCACCTGTTCGTCTTCGCGTGGATGATGCGGGACGATCTCTCGGCCGGCCAGCGCGAATCGCTCGCCGCGATGATCGCCAATGCCAGTGGCGCGGCGCTGCTCGGCTGGTCGATCGCGCTGGAGGATAGCGGCCTCGCGCTGGTCCGCTTCACGTTCGATATGGGCCAGCAAAGCACCTTGCCGGACACCGCCGCGCTCGACCATCAACTGGCGCAGCTGCTGCGGGGCTGGGTGCCGGCCGTCGAACAGGCGCTGGCGGATCATGGCGAAGGCGCCCGCGCCGCCATATTGGCCGAGCGATATGCGCCGGGTCTGCCCCTCTCCTATCGCGAGAGCGTGGGACCGGAGGAGGCCGCGCAGGATATCATCGCCCTGCATGGTCTGGCCGACCCCGCCCGGCGCTGCGTGCGCTTCTATGCGGACGGGGGCGAAGACGCGCACCGGCTGCGCGTCAAGGTCTACAGCCTCGCACCGCTCACCCTCGCCGAAGCGGTGCCGGCGCTCGACCATTTCGGCTTCCGCGCCATTGAGGAGCGCAATACCGCGGTCGGCGCCCCGGCCGGGCCGCTCGGCCATATCCAGCATTTCACGCTGGAGCGACAGGATGGCGGACTGGCCGCCCCGGTGGTCGCGCGCGCCGCGATCGTCGGTGAGGCGCTCAACGCCGTGCTGGAAGGCCGGGCGGAAAATGACCGCTTCGCCACGCTGATCGTCACCGCCGGGATCGGTGAGCGCGACACCGTCTTCCTGCGCGCCATCTTCCGCTATCTGCGCCAGACGGGCGCCGCCTACGGGGTCGACACGGTGGTCGACGCGCTCCGGCGGGAGGCTGCCATCACCGGCCGGCTGGTCGCCTTGCTGCGCGCCCTGCACGACCCCGCCCAGGCCCGTGCGGGTGCGGGCACGGCCACCGCCGCCGCGCTGGACGCGGAGATCGACGCCGCGCTGGAGCAGGTGAGCGGCATTGACGACGATCATATCCTGCGCCTCTACCGCGCCGTCATCCGCGCCACGCTGCGCACCAACGCCTTCGCGCCCGCCGGCGAGGAAGCCCTCGCCTTCAAGCTGGACAGCGCCGCCATTCCCGGCCTGCCCGCGCCGCTGCCCTGGCGGGAGATCTGGGTCTATTCCCCCCGCGTCGAGGGCATCCACCTGCGCGCCGGCCGTATTGCCCGCGGCGGCCTGCGCTGGTCCGACCGGCGTGACGATTTCCGCACCGAGACGCTCGGGCTGATGAAGGCCCAGCGGGTCAAGAATGCCGTGATCGTGCCGACCGGGGCCAAGGGCGGCTTCTACGCCAAGCAGCTCCCCTCCCCGGCGGATCGCGACGCCTGGCTGGCTGAGGGAACGGAAAGCTACCGCATCTTCATCCGCGCCCTGCTCTCGGTCACGGACAATATCGTCGCGGACAAGGTGGTGCGCCCCAAGGGCGTGGTCGTGCGCGATGGCGATGATCCCTATTTCGTCGTCGCGGCGGACAAGGGCACGGCCAGCTTTTCGGACATCGCCAACAGCCTCGCCATCGAGCGGCATTTCTGGCTGGGCGATGCCTTCGCCAGCGGCGGCTCGCACGGCTATGATCACAAGGCGATGGGCATCACCGCGCGCGGCGCCTGGCTCAGCGTGCGCCGCCATTTCGCGGAAATGGGCATCGACGTGCAGCGCGACGGCATCCGCGTCATCGGTGTGGGCGACATGTCCGGCGACGTGTTCGGCAACGGCATGCTGCTCAGCCGGACGATCCGCCTCGTCGCCGCCTTCGACCACCGCCATATCTTCATCGATCCCGATCCCGACCCGGCCACCAGCTGGCAGGAGCGCCAGCGCCTCTTCCACCTGAAGCGATCGAGCTGGGATGATTATGACAAGGCGCTGATCTCTCCGGGCGGCGGCGTCTTCTCGCGCAGCCTCAAGAGCATCGCGCTCAGCCGGGAGATGCAGGCGCTCGTCGGCACGGACGAGACCGCCCTGGAGCCCGCCGCGCTCATCGCCGCCCTGCTGCGCGCGCCCACCGACCTGCTCTGGTTCGGCGGCATCGGCACCTACATCAAGGCCGCCGCGCAAAGTCACGCCGATGTGCGCGATATCGCCAATGACAAGCTGCGCGTGGATGGCGAGGATGTCCGCGCGAGCGTGATCGGCGAGGGCGCCAATCTGGGCGTCACGCAGGCCGGGCGCATCGCCTACGCGCTCCGGGGCGGACGGATCAACGCCGATTTCATCGACAATTCGGCCGGTGTCGACTGTTCCGACAATGAGGTGAACATCAAGATCGCGCTCAACAAGGAGATGGCGCAGGGCCGCCTCGCCGAAACCGCGCGCAACGCGCTGCTCGCGGCGATGACCGATGACGTCGCCGATATCGTGCTGGAGGATAATCGCCTGCAAGCTCTCGGCCTCTCGATCGCGCAGCTGGGCGGCCCGGATGATCTCGCCTCCTATGTCCACCTCATCGCCACGCTGGAGGCCGGGGGTCATCTCGACCGACAGGTGGAGGGGCTGGCGAGCGATCAGGCGCTGCTGCGCCGCGCGGGCGACGGGCTGGGCCTGACAAGGCCGGAGCTGGCCATCCTCCTCTCCACCGCCAAGCTGGCGCTCCAGGCGGCCATCGAGGCGAGCGATCTGGTGGCCGATCCGCTCTTCACCGCCGATCTCATGGCGGCCTTCCCGCCGCAGATGCGCGCGACCCAGGCCGATGCCATCGCCCGCCACCAGCTGCGCGGCGAGATCATCGCCACCAAGCTCGCCAACCGCATCGTCAACCGGCTGGGCGTCATCCTGCCCTTCACGCTGGCCGAGGAAGCCAGTTGCACGCTGGACGAGATTGCCCGTGTCTTCGCCATTGCCGAGCATCTCTTCGCCGTGAAGGCGCTCTGGGCGGATATCGACGCGGCCAGTCTTGGCGAGCAGGCGCGGCTGGCGCTGTATCGGCAGGTCGCCAATGCGCTGGCCAGCCATATCAGCGATGCCCACCGCTCGCTGCCTGCCAACAGGACGCCGGGCGACGCCATCGCGCTGCTCGCCCCCGCCATCGCCACGCTCGGCAAACAGGTCGACAGCCTGCTGGAACCCGAGCCGGCCCGCCGCGCCGCCACGCTGATGGACGATCTCACGGCGCTCGGCGTCGGCGAGCCGCTGGCGGCACGCGTCGTGATGCTGGTCAAGATGGATGGCGCCATCGGCCTGGCCTTGCTCGCCCGCGATCTGGGGCAGGAGGAAATCGCCGTGGCGCGGGCCTTCACCCGGCTCGGCGAGGTGCTGGGCATCGACTGGCTGCAAGGCCTCGCCGCCCGCCTGCACCCGAGCGACCCATGGGAGCGCCTGCTCGTCGCGGGCAGCGCGCGCGATCTCCAGCAGATGCGTCTGGCCTTTCTCGCCGGTGCGACCAGCCGGCCCTGTGGTGAGCATGTGGCCGCGTGGCTGAGCGCGAATGACGGCGCCGTCGCCAAGTTCCGCCAGCTCATCGCCCGCGCGCAGGCCGTCGCGAGCCCCACCGCCGCGATGGTCGCGGAACTGAGCGGACAGGCCCGGGCCCTGCTTGGACGATAAGTGCCGCAAGCCGGCGTTCGCCTGCCCGGCCCTCCGGCAGCTGGACTATGGGCGCGAAGACAGGCGAACGATCAGCGCGCCGCCTGCGCCGACAACGCCCGGCATCAACGCCTCTGCGACCGGGACGAGGCCGGTGCAGGCGCCCTGCCCCGCCCCTGCGGTGACGAAGCCCGGCCGCTCCCGCTCGCTCCCCTTCGCTTGCGCGGCGCCCTATTTCGTCGCCGTGGGCCGCTTGCCCATCAGCCACGGCTTCACCCCGCCGGTCGGTTTGGGGGTGCCGTCCAGCCGCACGGCGCGGATGATCGTCACCGGCTTCTGGATCATCTGGCCGAACATGACACCGCGCCCGCAGCAGGTCTCCATGGCGAGAATGCGCTTGAGCACATCCATGCCGGCGACCACCTGCCCGAAGGCGGCATAGCCGGGATAGCCCGGCCGCGCATCCAGCGAGGGATTAGGGCCGATCTGAATCGAGAAATTGCCGGTGCCCGAATCGGGCTCCTTGTGCCGCGCCATCGAGATGGTGCCATCGAGATGCTTGATCCCGGTCTGGTCGGTCGTCTCCAGCGGCACGGTGGGGAAATGGATGCGCCGCGCCTCGGTATCGATGCCGCCCTGCACGAAGCCCAGCCTGGGATCGCCCTTGCTGCGATAGGCGCGGTAGAAGCTGGTCTCGTCGAGCCGGCCATCATCCACATAGATGAGGAAATTGGCCGTGGTCTTGGGCGCCCGCTTCGCGTCCAGCGCAAGGACGATATCGCCCATGCTCGTCTCCAGCTTCACCCGCACATAGCCGGGTGTCGGCTTCGTCGCCGATTGCGCCGTCGCGGCGGTGAAGGGCAGGAGCAGCAGAGCGAGAAGGGCAAGCAGGCGGCAGATGATCAGGGTCATGACTCGGCGGTGAGAACGGATCGGCACGGGCGCAGACTAGGAGCACATGCCATCATGCTCAAGAGGCGCGGCGGCCATCATGACCGCCCGCCCCGGCCCGCGCCGCTGCCCGTTGGGGCACGGCGGCGCGACCATCGGGCCATCGCGCGTGCCGCGCCCGGCCCGGCGCCAGCAGGCGGCAGCGCCTGTCCCCACCATCGCCCCCGATCCCTCAGACCGCCACCTTCTGCCGGTTCGCCACCAGATTATCGACCACGCCGGGGTCCGCCAGCGTCGAGATATCACCCAGCTGGTCGATCTGGTTTTCCGCGATCTTGCGCAGGATGCGGCGCATGATCTTGCCGGAGCGGGTCTTGGGCAGCGCCGGTGCGAACTGGACGAAATCCGGCGTCGCGATCGGCCCGATCTCGTGGCGCACCCATTGCACCAGCTCCTTGCGCAGCGCCTCGTCGCCGTCCTCGCCGGCGTTGAGCGTCACATAGGCGTAGATGCCCTGCCCCTTGATATCGTGCGGGGTGCCGACCACGGCGGCTTCCGCCACCTTGGCATGGGCGACGAGCGCGCTTTCCACCTCGGCCGTGCCCATCCGGTGGCCCGAGACATTGATGACGTCATCGACGCGGCCGGTGATCCAGTAATCGCCATCTTCGTCGCGCCGGCAGCCGTCGCCGGTGAAATATTTGCCCGGATAGGCGCTGAAATAGGTCTGGAAGAAGCGCGCATCATCGCCCCAAACGGTGCGCATCTGCCCCGGCCAGCTATCCGCAATGACGAGATTGCCCTCGCACACGCCGTCGAGCACCTTGCCGTCGGCATCGACGATCTGCGGCACCACGCCGAAGAACGGCCGGGTGGCGCTGCCCGGCTTGAGGTCCATGGCGCCGGGCAGCGGGGTGATCATATGGCCGCCCGTCTCGGTCTGCCACCAGGTGTCGACGATCGGGCAGCGCCTGTCCCCCACCACCTCATGATACCATTCCCATGCCTCCGGATTGATCGGCTCGCCGACCGAACCGAGCAGGCGCAGCGAGGCGCGACTGGTCTTTTTCACCCAATCGTCGCCCTCGCGCATCAGCGCGCGGATCGCGGTCGGCGCGCCGTAGAAGGTGCTGACCTTGAACTGGTCGACCACCTGCCAGAAGCGACTGAAATCCGGATAGTTGGGCACGCCCTCGAACATCACCGTGGTCGCGCCGTTGGCGAGCGGGCCATAGACGATATAGCTGTGCCCGGTCACCCAGCCGATATCGGCGGCGCACCAGTAGATATCGCCGGGCCGGTAATCGAACACATAATGATGGGTGAGCGCGCACCACAGCAGATAGCCGCCGGTGGTGTGCAGCACGCCCTTGGGCTTGCCGGTGGAGCCGGAGGTGTAGAGGATGAACAGCGGGTCCTCCGCGCCGATCGGCTCGGCCGGGCAATCCGGCGAAGCCGCCTCGCGCAGTTCATGATACCAATGGTCGCGCCCGGCCTGCATGGCGACCTTGCCGCCGGTGCGCTGCACGACGACGACCGAGTTCACCCCGGAGCAATGGGTCAGCGCCTCATCGACATTGGCCTTGAGCGGGATGGTCTTGCCGCCACGCAGCCCCTCATCCGCCGTGATGACGATGGAGGAGTCGCAATCGGTGATCCGCCCGGCGAGGCTCTCCGGCGAGAAGCCGCCAAAGACCACCGAGTGGACCGCGCCGATCCGCGCGCAGGCGAGCATCGCCATCGCCGCCTCGGGGATCATCGGCATGTAGATGGTGACGCGATCGCCCTTGCGGACCCCCTGCCCCTTCAGCAGATTGGCGAAGCGGCAGACATCCTCATGCAGTTCGCGATAGGTGATCGTGCGGCTCTCGGCCGGGTCGTCGCCGGCCCACAGGATCGCCGGCACGTCGCCGCGCTCGGCCAGATGGCGATCGAGGCAATTGGCGGCGATGTTGAGCGTGCCATCGGCAAACCATTTGATGCCGAAATCAGCCTCGTCGAAGCTGGCTTCCTTGACCCGGGTGAAGGGCGTCATCCAGTCGATCCGCCGAGCCTGTTCGCGCCAGAAGCCCTCGGGGTCCTCAAGCGAGCGGCGATACATGTCGGCATAGCCCTGCGCATCCACATAGGCGCCTGTGCGCCACGCATCGGGCACCGGATAGACTGTCTGGCTCACGGCCGTCTCCTAAAATCTGACTGGCAGAACCTTAGCGGCAGAGCAGCGGCGATGCCAAGCGATGGTCGGAAAAATCGGCGGGTCGGCGTGATCGCACAGACCGGCCAGGGCAGGCGCAGGCGCGATGGCTGTGACCGTCCGGTCAGGAGAGCCCCTAGCCCTCGCTGCCCCACAGCATCCGGCCCTCCGGATCGCTGATCTGCGCCAGCCGCCGCGCGGCGCGGCGCGCGAGGCGCTGCACCTCGGCCTTGCGCCGGGCCGCTGGCAGCGGTTCGCTGGGGGCGGGGCGGATGATCTCGGCATCATATTGGTCCGCCACGATCAGCCCCGTGCGCGCCGGCCACAGCGCCGCCTCCTCGAACAGGCCAAGGTCGAAACCGGCCGGCACAGCCCAGAAATAGCGATCGCAATAGTCGAAATAGTCGGGCCATTTGCCGTCACCGAGCAGATCCGCCCGGCTGCACTTGATTTCCACCGCGATGATCGCGCCGCGCGCGTCGACCGCCATGATATCCAGCCGACGGCCATTGGGCAGCGGCACTTCCGGCACGCCGAAAATATCATGCCGCGCAAACAGCCGCAGCACGCCGCGCGTCACCGCCGGCGCGGTGCCGTCCGCCAGCAGCGCGGCCAGTTCGGCGGCAACATCATCATCGGGCGCGAACAGCGGCGAATCCATCACCAATCCCTAGAACAAGTCATGAACACCGGCAAGCGGGAATGGCCAGGCCATCCCCGCCGGCATGCCGATGCCGGACCGATCAGCGGTAGAAGATATGCCCGCCGATCCGCGTCACGCGCGGCCGGTTCCAATTGGGGGAGACGTGGGTGGCGTGGAAGAACAGCGCGCCTTCGACGGGATTTTCCCAGCTATCCTCCAACGCGATCTCCGCGATAGCGGCGGCGGTGCGCCACTGCTGGCCGTTGGTCGGCGCCTGCGGCAGCCGGCCACCGCGCACGAAGCTGAACTGGCGCGGCTGCGTCACCACGCCGCACAGGCTGCTGGGGAACCGGCCGGAGCGGGCCCGCTCAATCACGACATTGGCGACGGCAAGCTGGCCGGCAAGGCTCTCGCTGCGCGCCTCGTAGAAGACGGCGGTGGCAAGGCAGCGCGTCTCGGCGTCCATGTCGGCATCGGCGTCGACAGTCCATTCGCGCACCAGTTCATTGAGCGTGGCGGCCGACGGGCCGGCATCATCGGCATCAAACTGTGCGGTGGTGGAAGAAATCTGCGTATCGGGCTCGACCGTCACAGGCGTCGCATCCTGATCGGCGACAACAGCGGGAGCCTCGAAGGAATTTTGCTGCAAGATCATAGTGGAAGCATTGGTCACTTCGGCCAGAGCCAGAGTAGACGATAGCAACCCAACAGCCGCCACACTGGCGACCAGAAACGAATGACGCATTGACTCTCAGAACATTGCGGTGGGTCGGTTGGCGTATCTCCCGGCTACATGACATCATGCCGCCAACGGAGATACGGTCCGCCCCCCGTCTGCGTGTTTGCTTGGCGGGTCCCCATGACCCCCTGTCACAACCTGCGCGGGTGGGGGCTCTTTGCTCCGGGGAGGGCGCATGTCAACCCGCGCATAATATTTCGGCGGCGAGTTGTTGTCCCAATACGGTATCCAGTTCAACAAACCAGATATCGGGGTCCACCATGGTCCGCCGCGCAATATACTGTGAAACCTCGCTCGCGGGGCTCGTCGGCGGCGGGCCGCAGGGCACCAGACCGAGCCCTCCGGAGAGGTCCGCAATCCGCTCGAACAGGCCAAGATTCACACCCCGATCAAGCAGTTGCACCACGATCGCGCCGCTCACCGGCTCGCCCTTGTGCAGGATCATCGCGCCGCCCCCGGCGGCCTGGGCGCGGCGAACGAGCGCACCGACCAGCAACTGGCTGGTCAGCCGGGCGGTCATGCCTGCGCAGCCGCATAGCCGGGCAGGCCGGTGAGCGGAATCGTCGAGCGCATGAAGGTGCCGGTGCCGCGTCCCACCTCGTCGCCCTCGCCATCGATCAGCCGCGCCTCGGCGATATAGACCCGGCGCTTGCCGCTCAGCCAGCGCCCCTCGGCCATCACCGGGCCGGCGCGCAGGGGTTTGGTAAACAGCAGGTTGAAGGCGGTGGTCAGCAAGAAGCGATCGCTCACCAGACTGTTGGCGGCATAGAAAGCCGCATCATCCATCATCTTGAAATAGAGCGTGCCATGGCTGGCGCCGGCGGCGTGGAAATGCGCCGGATCGGCCTCAAAGTGGATGCGCGACTCGCCCGGCGCGATGATCGACAGCCGCGAGGGAAACAGCCGGTTGATCGGCGCCGAATCGTAAAGGCGCTCCAGCGCCCGGAAATGCGCGGCCTCGCCGGACGGGGCGGCGCGCTCAGGCGGCGTCACGGGTCTCCCCACCGGCCAGCAGCGCATATAGCGCGGCATCCGAGCCGACACCCCGGATGCGGGCCAGATGGCGCTCGTTGCGCAGCAGCCGCGATACCCGCGCCAGCGTCTTGAGATGTTCCGCGCCGCTATCCGATGGCGAGAGCAGCATGAAGACGACATCGACCGGCGCTTCATCGATCGCATCGAAGGCGATGGGCTCGCTCAGCAGCACCACCACGCCATGCACCTTGTCGAGACTGTCCAGCTTGGCATGCGGAATCGCGATGCCGCCGCCAAAGCCGGTCGAGCCGAGCCGCTCGCGCTCGGTGATCCGCTCGATCACTTCGGATGCGTCGAGCCCGTAAACGTCGGCCGCCAGCTGGCCCAGCTTGTGGAACAGCTGCTTCTTGTTCGGAATATTGACTGCTGAAACAACGGCGTCCGCCGCGAGCAAGTCGCTGAAATTGTCCATGTCCAAACCTGTATCCTGCGGCGACCGAAGGGAAAAAGCCGCGCGGCGATAGCGTGAGCGCTCCTCACAGACGCCGGGTAGAATCGTGCCGCGAGATAGGCTGAAAGGCCCTCCGGGTCAACCTCCCGGGCGTGGAGCGGCGCTGGCAGCCCGTTTCGGCCGGCCGGGGCAGGGGGATTGCGGACCAGCGCAGGACGCGCTCAGCCGCGGCGTCGGCTGCGGCGAGGAAGTCCATCACCGCAGCCTTCCCCGTTCAGGCGCTGCCGTGCGGCGGCTCCACCCAGCCGATCGTCCCGTCATTGCGGCGGTAGACCATGTTGAACGCGGATGTGCGGCTGTTCACGAACATCAGCGCATTGGTGTTGCGCAAGTCGAGCATCATCACCGCGTCGGATACGCTGGCGCTGGGGATATCGACGCGCATTTCCGCCACCACGGCAGGGGCTTCGGCGGTGACTTCGCTCTCCTCCTCGGCGGATTCGAACACGGTATAATGGGCATTGTCGATGCCGGCGACGCTGGCAATGGCGCCATCGCGCGCCGATTCTGCCGCGGCGAACTGCTCATGGCGGCCCTTGAGGCGGCGCATATAGCGGCGCAACTGCTTCTCGATCCGCTCCGCCGCCTGGTCGAAGGCCTGATGGGCATCCTGCGCAATGCCGGTGCCCTTGAGGATGAGGCCCGATTTCACATGGCTCACAATATCGCAACGAAAGCCATTATGCGGCGCATTGCCGAAGGTGACGTTGGACCCGATGGCGCGGGAGAAATATTTGTCCGCGATCGCTCGCAAGCGAGTCTCCACATGGGTTTGCAAGGCTTCCCCGGTCTCGATCTGATGACCGGATACGCGAATGTCCATGATGCATCTCCTTGCTGTGATGACAAAGGTCTCAAAGACCTATCTAGGCAGCCGATCCGCAGATGCCAGCCGCGCTCAGGGCGGCGGCGGATCGAGCCAGAGCGGTTTATCCAGTTTCGCGAGGAAGGCGGCGTGCCGCTCCAGTTCGGCCGCGCTCGGCGCGAAGTGGCGAGCCGGACGAATGACGATCGGGGCGGCGGCCAGCGCGTCCGCCATGGCCAGCTCCGCGCTGTCGTTCGCCACCTCATCCACCAGCGTGAGGCCGATCTGCCGGCCGCCGGTCAGCTCAATATAGAGCTGGGCGAGCAGTTCGGCGTCGAGCAAGGCGCCGTGCTTGATGCGGTGGCTGCGGTCGATGCCATAGCGGCTGCACAGCGCGTCGAGGCTGTGCTTGGCGCCGGGGTGCAGCGTGCGGGCGATGGTGAGGCTGTCGATCATGCGCGCATAGTCGATCGCCAGCAGGCCGCACCGCTCCAGCTCGGCGTTGAGGAAGCCGAAGTCGAACCGCGCATTGTGCGCCACGAGCATGGAATCGCCCAGAAAATCGAGCAGATCGCTCACTTTCTCGGCAAAACGCGGTTTGTCGGAGAGGAAGCGCTCGGAGAGGCCATGCACCGCCTCGGCGGCGGACGGCATGGCGCGGCCGGGGTTGAAATAGGCATGGAAGGTTTCGCCGGTCGGGATGCGGTTGACCAGTTCGACACAGCCAATTTCGACGAGACGATCCCCCGTCAGCGGGTCCAGGCCGGTGGTTTCAGTATCGAAGACAATCTCGCGCATTTTGCCCTGACTCGTTGGAAAGACACTATCGGGCGAGCGCCGCCCGAAGGCAAGCGAGCAGGTGGCTGACTTGCTGTTTTGTCTGCCATTTCGGCCGGGCAGTGCCGATGATGAGATCGGCACGGGCCCGCTTGACATGATCCGGCATCTGGCTGGCGCGCAGCCGGTCGAATTTGGCCGCCGTCATTCCCGGCCGGGCAAGCACGCGGCGGCGCTGCACGAAGGCCGGCGCGGAAACGACCGCGACCATATCCATCGCCCGCTCGCCGCGCGTCTCGAACAGCAGCGGAATATCGAGCAGCACAATGCCATGGCTGCGATGGCGCGCGATAAACGCCCGCCGCGCCGCCGCCACCGCGGGGTGGACGATCGCCTCCAGCGCCGCCATCGCCGCCGGCTGGCCGATCACGCGGGCGCCAAGCGCCCGCCGGTCGACGCCCTGCGGGCCGGTGGTGCCGGGAAACCGCGCTTCAATCGCCCCGAGCAGCGCGCCGCCGGGCCCTTGCAGGCGGTGGACTTCCGCATCGGCATCGAACACCGGCACGCCCAGCTCCCGGAACATGCCCGCCACGGCGGATTTGCCCATGCCGATCGAGCCGGTCAGCCCCAGCCGGAACGGCCGGTGGCAGGATCGGCCCTGCCGGCGCGGTCCGGTCATGCCGGCAGCCAAGGCTCAGGCCGGGGCAAGCAGGCATTCGCGCAGCGCGGCATCCCTTTCGCGCGGGGCCGGCGCATCGAAGAAAATGTCGAACGCCAGCGCTGCCTGACCGATCAGCATTTCCAGCCCGTCCAGCCGCGCCAGCCCGCGCGCGCGGGCGGCGGCGAGGAGAGGGGTCTCCAGCGGCGCATAGACGATGTCGTAAACCATCGCGCTGGCGGGGAGGGCCGCAAGATCGGGCGCAAAAGGCGGCTGCCCGGTCATGCCGAGCGAGGTGGCGTTCACCAGCAGATCGGCCGCGGGCAGGGGGGTGTCGAAGCCCAGCACCAGCCCGTCCGCCCCGAGCTTGTCGAGCAGCGCCTGTCCCTTGGCGGCATCCCGCGCGATCACCGTGAGGTCGGTCACCCCCACCGAGCGCAGCGCAAAGCCGATCGCCTGCGCCGCGCCGCCCGTGCCGGCCAATATGGCGCGATTGCCCTGCCAGCCGCGCGCCAGCAGGGGCTGGAGGAAGCCGCCGGCATCGGTATTGGTGCCGATCAATGGCCCGCCGGTCTCGCACGCCACCGTGTTGATCGCGCCGATGCGCGCCCGCACGCCACCGGGATCATCGACATAATCGAGCGCGGCAATCTTGTGGGGAATGGTGATGTTGCAGCCCAGCCAGTCCGGGTCGGCCCGGCGCTGGAGGAAATAGCCGGCCAGTCCCTCGCGGGTCACATGGGTCTTGCGATATTCCGCGTCGACTCCCAGCTCTTCCAGCCAGAAATTATGGATGATCGGCGATTTGCTATGGGCGATCGGGTCGCCGATCACCTCGGCATAGGGGCGGTTCTGACTCATGCGGGCAACATAGAGCGCACGCGCAAATAGTCGAGCAGCGGCAGCAGGGGCAGGCCCTGCACCGCAAACAGGCTGCCCGAGATCCGGCTGAACAATTGCGCGCCGGGCCCCTCGATCCGGTAGCAGCCGACACACCAGCGGCACTGCGCCCAGTCGAGATCGAGATAATGCGCGATGAACGCCTCGCTGAGCGGCCGCACATGCAGCGTCACGCTCTCGATGGTGCGCCAGACCGGCATGCCGTCCTGCGCGATGACCGCCGCGCTATGGAGCTTGTGCGCCCGGCCACTCATCCGCGCGAGCAGCCCGGCGGCTTCCTCCCGGGTTTCGGCCTTGTCGATGCGGCTGCCATCGTCCAGCTCCAGCGTCTGGTCGCAGCCCAGCACCAGCGCGCCGGGATGGCGCAGCGAGGGCCGGCCCGCTTTCCATTCCGCCAGCGCGTCGGCCAGATCGCGCGGGCCGAGTCCCTGTGCGATCAGCCCCGCCTTGAGCGTTTCCTCGTCGACGCCGGCATGGATCGGCTCGAACGGCACGGCCGCATCGGCAAGCAGCCGCCGCCGGCTTTCGCTTTGCGAGGCGAGCAACAGGGTCGGGCTCATGCGCCCGCGCCCCCCAGCGCCTGGTCATCGGGCGCGGCATGGCGGCTTTTCAGCCAGTCCTGATGGAGGTTGACGATCGCCGCCGCCGTCTCCTCGATCGAGCGGCGGGTGACGTCGATCACCGGCCAGCCCTGATCGGCAAACATCCGCCGCGCATGGGCGACTTCACCATTGACCCGCTCAAGGTCGACATAGGAGGTGGCGGGCATCTGGTTGAGGGACAGCAGCCGGTTGCGGCGCACCTGCACCAGCCGCTCCGCCCCGGCCGTCAAACCGACGACCATCGGGTGCTTGAGCCCGAACAGGCTCGGCGGCGGCGGCGATTCCGGCACCAGCGGGATATTGGCGGTCTTGAACCCGCGATTGGCGAGATAGATGCTCGTCGGCGTCTTGGACGTGCGCGAGACGCCGGCCAGCACGATGTCGGCCTCCTCCCAATTCTCCCAGCCAATGCCGTCATCATGGGCGATGGTGAACTGGATCGCATCGATCCGCGCGAAATAGGCCTCGTCGAGCACATGTTTGCGCCCCGGCCGGTTGCGCATCTCCTGCCCCAGCAGGTTCGACATCGCATCGGTCACCGCGTCGAGCGGCGCGACGAAGGGAATGCCGAGCGCCCGGCAGGCATTTTCCAGCTTGCGGCGCAGGGAGGGGTTGGCGAGCGTGAAGAGCACCATCCCCGGATTGCGCGCCACTTCCTCCATGATGCGCTGGAGATGCTGCTCGGAGCGCACCATCGGCCAGAAGTGGCGGATTGTTTCGACATTCTCGAACTGGGCGATCGCCGCCTTGCCGATATGTTCCAGCGTCTCGCCGGTGGAATCGGAGAGCAGATGCAGGTTCAGGCGGTCCATGCGAGCGACTTTGTGGATAATCGGCGGATAACACAAGGGACAGAACTGTGGATAAGTTGTTTCCCGCGAAACATCCCCACCGGCCGATTTTGCATCAAGCCCCTTATCCACAGCCCGCCAAATGATCCACAGGCTGTGGATGACGGGGATGGAATGCGGGACTCGCTTTGAATCCCCCGGGCTGGCAGAGGCGGGATGTTGGCAAGATCATGATAAATGAATAATGCCCAGCTTTCGTCCCCCAACAGATTCCAACAATCTCTCTAAGAATCTTATTATAGGATATTGGACCGTGGATAATTGCCGGCCCGTTCAGCCTCTCCTCGCCACCTTGCGCGGCGCGCGCCAGCCCCGTCCGCCTCTCTGGATGATGCGACAGGCCGGGCGCTATCTGGCTGAATATCGGGCGTTGCGCGCGGAAAAGGGCGGGTTTCTCGAACTATGCTATGACAGCCCCTCCGCCGCCGAAGTGACTCTGCAACCGATCCGTCGCTTCGGGTTCGATGGCGCGATCCTGTTTTCCGACATCCTCGTCGTGCCGCATGCGCTCGGCCAGCATCTGTGGTTCGAGACCGGGGAGGGGCCGCGGCTCGCCCCGCCGCTCGCCGAAGCGCGCCTGGCGGATCTGACTGCGCAACCCGAGCGTCTCGCCCCGGTCATCGAAACCGTGCGGCAGGTGAAGGCGCTGCTCCCGGCCGAAACCACATTTCTCGGCTTTGCCGGCAGTCCATGGACGGTCGCCACCTATATGGTCGCCGGCGCCGGCAGCCGCGATCACGCCCTGGCGCGGCGCATGGCGTATAATGATCCGGTGCGTTTCGGCGGAATCATCGATGCGATCATCGGAGTCAGCATCGATTATCTGTGCGCCCAGATCGAGGCGGGCGTCGACGCCGTGCAGCTGTTCGACAGCTGGGCCGGATCGCTCAGCCCCGAGCAGTTCCGCCACTGGGTGATCGCGCCCAACCAGCGCATCGTGGCCGGCGTGAAGGCGCGCCATCCCGATGTGCCGATCATCGGCTTTCCCAAGGGGGCCGGGGCCAAGCTCGTCGATTATGCCGAACAGGTCGGCGTCGATGCGATCGGTCTGGACGAGACGGTTGATCCACGCTGGGCGGACAAGGTGCTGCCGGCCACCATGCCGGTGCAGGGCAATCTCGATCCGCTGGCGCTCATCGCCGGCGGCGAGACTCTGGATCGCGCGATCGATGCCATCCTGGGCGCCTTCGCCACCCGGCCGCACATCTTCAATCTCGGCCATGGCATTCTCCCCGATACGCCGGTTGAAAATGTCGAGCGGCTGGTCGATAGGGTGCGGAACAGCGACGCGGGCTGATCTGCCGCGCAGCCAAGGGAGTTGAGCCATGTCGAACCTGCCGGGCGTCGGTTTCCTGGGCGCGGCCTATCCCTGGGCGCTCGCGGCGCATGTGATCTTCGTCATCTTCCTGATGGCGAGCCTGTTCATGATGCCGCGATTCTTCATCTATCATCATCAGACGATCGTCGGGTCGCCTGAGGATCTGGCCTGGATCGACCGGGAGCAGCGCCTCAGGCGGATCATTCTCAATCCCTCGCTCGTCATCGTCTGGGTGCTGGGGCTGATGCTGGCCTTCCATGTCGGCGCGTTCAGTCAGGGCTGGTTCCATGCCAAGCTGGCGCTCGTCATCATCCTCTCCGGCTTACATGGCTGGATGGTCGGCTATGCGAAAAAGCTCGCGCGCGGTGAGCGGCCATGGCCGGAAAAGCGCCTGCGCATGATCAACGAGGTGCCGGCTTTGCTGGTGACCCTGATCGTCATTCTGGTGATCGTCCGCCCGTTCTGAGGCGATCGCGCACCATGTCCGACATAAGCGGACCGCTTGACTCGGCGGCGAGCAGCGCTTAGTTCCTCGCCATCCTTTCCCGGGGGTGTTCACCACGCCCTGACGCCAGACCAATGGCGCCCCGGCAGCACCAGACCATCATTCTCACATACGCCAAGAGTCGGACTCTCCACATGCATCTTAAAGAACTCAAACGCAAAGCGCCTGCGGAACTCGTGGCGATCGCCGAGGCCCTTGGTATCGAGGGCGCATCGACCCTGCGCAAGCAGGACATCATGTTCGCGATCCTCAAGGTCGAGGCGGAAAACGGCTCCGAGATCACCGGTGAGGGCACGATCGAGGTGCTGGCCGATGGGTTTGGCTTCCTGCGCAGTCCGGAGGCCAATTATCTGGCCGGGCCGGACGATATCTATGTTTCGCCCAATCAGGTCCGCAAGTTTGGCCTGCGTACCGGCGATACGGTGGAAGGCGAGATCCGCGCGCCCAAGGATGGCGAGCGCTATTTCGCGCTGACCCGGCTCGTCTCGGTCAATTTCGATGATCCGGACGCCGTGCGCCACCGCGTCAATTTCGACAATCTGACGCCGCTCTATCCCGATGAGAAGCTGACGCTCGATCCGCAGGACCCGACCGTCAAGGACAAGTCGGCGCGCGTGATCGACATCGTCTCGCCGCAGGGCAAGGGCCAGCGCACGCTGATCGTCGCGCCGCCGCGGGTCGGCAAGACGGTGATGCTCCAGAATATCGCCAAGGCGATCACGGACAATCACCCGGAAGTCTTCCTGCTCGTGCTGCTCATCGACGAACGGCCTGAGGAAGTGACCGACATGCAGCGCAGCGTGAAGGGCGAGGTCGTGTCCTCGACCTTCGACGAGCCGGCCACTCGCCACGTCCAGGTCGCCGAAATGGTGATCGAGAAGGCCAAGCGCCTCGTCGAGCACAAGAAGGATGTCGTCATCCTGCTCGACTCGATCACCCGTCTCGGCCGCGCCTACAACACGGTCGTGCCCAGCTCCGGCAAGGTGCTGACCGGCGGTGTCGACGCCAACGCCTTGCAGCGCCCCAAGCGCTTCTTCGGTGCGGCGCGCAACATCGAGGAGGGCGGTTCGCTCTCTATCATCGCCACCGCGCTGATCGACACCGGCAGCCGCATGGACGAGGTCATCTTCGAAGAGTTCAAGGGCACCGGCAACTCGGAAATCGTCCTCGATCGCAAGGTCGCGGACAAGCGCATCTTCCCGGCGCTCGATGTCGGCAAGTCCGGCACCCGCAAGGAAGAGCTGCTCGTCGACAAGGGCACGCTCTCCAAAATGTGGGTGCTGCGCCGCATCCTCATGCAGATGGGCACCATTGACGCGATGGAGTTCCTGCTCGACAAGATGAAGGATTCCAAGACCAATGAGGACTTCTTCTCGGCGATGAATCAGTAAGATAATATAGGCGACCGATATGATGACATGGGGCCTGATGGCGAGCGTGGCGGCGGGATCGGCCGGGCCGCTGGCGGACATGTGGGGTCATATCGTCGCCGATTTCGGGAGCCTTGCCAGCGGGCAGGTGAGTGCCTTCTCCGCCCTGCTGCAGGTGCTGATCATTGATATCACGCTGGCCGGCGACAATGCGATTGTCGTCGGTGCGCTGGCGGCCGGGCTGCCCGCCGATCAGCGCCGCAAGGTCATCCTGATAGGCGTGATCGCGGCCCTGGTGCTGCGGGTGTTCTTCGCGCTGGTCGTCACCCAGCTGCTGCAGGTGGTCGGGCTGGTGCTGGCCGGCGGGCTGCTGCTGCTCTGGGTGGCATGGAAGATGTGGCGCGAAATGCGCGAAGGCCATGATGTGTCGGCCGGCTCGCCCGAGATCGTCGGGGATGAGCGCAGCGGTCTGCGGCACGCCAAGAGCTTCGCCGGTGCGGCATGGGCCGTGGCCATTGCCGATGTCAGCATGAGCCTCGACAATGTGCTCGGCGTGGCCAGCGCGGCCAAGGATCATCCCGGCATCATGATCGTCGGCCTCATCTTTGCCGTCGCGTTGATGGGGCTGGCCGCCAATATCATCGCCAAATATGTCGAGCGCTTCCGCTGGATCGCCTGGCTGGGCATTGCCGTCATTCTCTGGGTCGCGGGCAAGATGATTTACGAGGGCGTGATCGACCCGCAGGTCGGCATCCTGTCTTTCTTCTGAGTGTGAGGATCGGCGTGCCCGAAGAGGCAAGCCGATCCGCTCCGACCCTCCGGCCTGCCGCCAGACCATGGCCACAATCCATTTGCAGGCCGCTGCAAGGCCTATAGCGGCCGTTCTGGCACCGCGCGTACCAAATGGGGCGAGATCGCTCTGCGGGCGCTTGTGAGGCCATGAATCCGTCATAGCGGATATGCGTCGTCCGGTGTCTTGGCCAATGCCGGGTATGACGCGCTGATGCAGCCTCAGTGGCGATATCAATCAATCACGTGAAAACAAGCATAGGCCAGACCCAGCGTTGAACAGCGAGCGGGTCCGATGAGCGCGATCATCCCACATGGAACGATGCGGCCCGGCCGCGGCGGATGGCGCCATCGTCAAATAAAGTGGCCAAGACGCGGCGATTACGGCATGCTGGCGTCTTTCCGGTCATGGTGGCCGGCAGTCTGGCGAGACGGAGGCAGACGCATGAAATTCACAGTGGATGTCGAATGCACGCCGGAAGAGGCCCGCAACTTTCTCGGCCTGCCGGACATGAGCCGCGTTCATGATCTTTACATCCAGTCGGTGATGGACACGATGAGCGGCCAGACTAATGTCGAGCAGATGCAGCGACTGGTTCAAACCCTCTCGCCCCTGGGAGACGCCGGGCTGAAACTCTTCTCCAATCTGATGGACCTTGGCATCGGCGCCGCGGGGAGTGGCGCGAGCGGTGGCGGGGGCAAGAAAAAAAGCGGCTGAGTGCAGGCTGATCTATTGGCAGGATTTGAGACGATCATGACGCGCGAGCGGATCACCATCTTCGCGTTGTCGAGCGGACGGCCGCCCTGCGCCATCGCCATCATCCGTATCTCCGGCCCGCAGGCGCTGGTCGCGGCGCGCGCGGTCACCGGCCGCGATCTGCCCGGGCCACGGCAGGCAGCCCTGCGTCATTTCCGCGAGCCAGGGACTGGCGAACTGATCGACGAGGGCTTGCTGCTCTGGTTCCCGGCCGCCCAAAGCATCACCGGCGAGCCCTTGGTCGAGCTTCATTGTCATGGCAGTCAGGCGGTGGTGCGGGATCTGCAGGATGCGCTGGCCGAGCTGCCGGGCTTGCGCGCGGCGGAAGCCGGCGATTTTACGCGGCGTGCCTTTGCCAATGGCCGGATGGATTTGGCCTCCGTCGAGGGGCTGGGCGATCTGCTGACCGCCGAAACAGCCCAGCAGCGCCGCGCCGCCATGGCGATGATGGGCGGCGCGCTGTCCCGCAAGATCGAGCATTGGACCGGCGATCTTCGTCGTCTGGCGGCCCAGGTCGAGGCGCGACTGGACTTTTCCGACGAAGGCGATGTGGTCGAGGCTGGCGCAGCAGCGGGGCTTGCCGATCGGATCGGGCAGATTGCGGACGAGATTGCCCGGGAGCTGGCCAAGCCCTCGGCCGAGCGGCTCAAGGATGGCGTCCGGGTCGCGATCGGCGGACCGCCCAATGCCGGCAAGTCGACCTTCTTCAACGCCTTGATCGGGCGCGATGCGGCGATCGTGTCGCCCATCGCCGGGACCACACGCGATATTATCGAGGCATCGGTGGCGATCGGCGGCATCCCGATGGTGATCGCAGATTCGGCGGGCCTGCGTGACTCGGACGATGCCATTGAACGCATCGGCGTCGACCGGGCGGAAGCCTTGCTCGGCGCGGCCGATATCATTCTGTGGCTTGGCGATCAGGCCGCGCAACCGACCACCGCCGGTATTCTTCTCCAGGTCCGGGCCAAGGCTGATCTGGTCGCGGACGGGGCGGAGCCAGACCCGGCGACCGGCTTTGATCTTTCAGCCGTGACCGGCGAGGGGATGGATCGGCTGATCGCGGCCTTGACCGATGCCGCTGGCGGATTGATGCCGGCGCCGGGCGACTATGCGCTGTCGCAGCGGCAACGGCAGGTTCTGGCGCGCGCGGCCGAGGCCTTGCACGAGATATTGGGGCTGGAGGATGAGATTTTGGTCAGCGAATGTCTGCGGATGGCGTTGACCACCTTGGATGAACTGACCGGACGAGCCACCACGGAAGCGGTGCTCGATGAGCTGTTCTCCGGCTTCTGCATCGGTAAATAGACCGGCGGGACCGTTGTTCCACGTGAAACAGATAATCACGCCGACAGGCCCGGAAGCGCTTTGACCATCGCCCCCGGGAGCGGTAGGGGCGGGGAATGACTGTGGACCATGTCTATGACGTAATCATCGTGGGTGGCGGCCATGCCGGAACCGAGGCCGCTGCCGCCGCCGCGCGCCGGGGCGCCCGCACGTTGCTCGTCACCGCCAAGCCCGCTGCGATCGGTGAGCTTTCCTGCAACCCGTCGATCGGTGGATTGGGCAAAGGGCATCTTGTCCGCGAGATTGACGCGCTGGATGGCCTCATGGCGCGCGCCGCCGATCGCGCCACCATCCACCGGCGGATGCTCAATGGCAGCAAGGGCGCCGCCGTGCGCGGGCCGCGCATCCAGGCCGACCGCATGCTCTACCGCGCGGCCGTCCAGCAATTGCTCCGCGAGCAGGCAGGGCTGGCGATTGCTGCGGCGGAAGTCACGGCACTGGCGCTCGGGCCGGGCGGCATCGTCGCTGGTGTGCATCTCGATGATGAGCGCGTGGTGGCTGGTCGGGCCGTGGTCATCACCACGGGCACCTTCCTTGGCGCGGTGATGTTTCGTGGGGCCGAGCGCATGCCGGGCGGTCGACTGGGCGAACATGTCGCGACCCGGCTCGCCGCGCAGATGCGGGACCTCGATCTTCCGCTCGGTCGCCTCAAGACGGGAACGCCGGCACGTCTCGATGGCCGAACGATCGACTGGGCCGCGCTGGAGCGCCAGCCCTCGGACCGCGAGCCATGGGCGATGTCCTTTCTCCCGCTCGACCACGCTCATGAGCTGCCCCAGCTGGCCTGTGCGATCACCCGGACCAATGTGAAAACGCACGCCGTGGTGCGTGATAATCTTGGTCACTCGCCGCTGTTCTCGGGCGATATCGAGGGGCGGGGCCCGCGCTATTGCCCGTCGTTGGAAGACAAGGTGCTTCGCTTTGGCGATCGTGACGGGCACCAGATCTTTCTGGAGCCGGAGGGCCTCAACACCCATCTGGTCTATCCAAATGGCCTCAGCTCATCCTTGCCGGCCGACATCCAGCGCGCGATGATCCGGACCTTGCCCGGCCTCGAAGCGGCCGAGATGGTCGTTCCGGGCTATGCGGTGGAATATGATCATATCGATCCGCGTGCGCTGGACCGGACCTTGGCCTTGCCGCCGATCCCCGGCCTCTATCTGGCCGGGCAGGTGAACGGCACGACCGGCTATGAGGAAGCCGCCGCGCAGGGTGTCGTCGCCGGTACCAATGCCGCCGCCCATGCACTCGATTTGCCGCCGCTGATCCTCGATCGTGCCCAAAGCTATATCGGCGTGATGATCGATGACCTGTGCCTCCAGGGTATTACCGAGCCCTATCGGATGCTCACCGCGCGTGCCGAGTTCCGGCTCCGGCTCCGGGCGGACAATGCGGCCACGCGCTTGACGCCGGTGGCGATCGATGCTGGTCTTGCCGGCCCGCTCCGGCAGCAATGGTGGGGGGCGCGGGCGAGGGCGATGGAGGCACTCGGCCAGTCGTTCGACAATATTCTCCGACCGGCCGCGCTGCAGCAGGCCGGGGCGGATGTTCGCGACGATGGCGTGCGCCGCTCGGCGCGGGAGTGGGCGCGCTTTCCGTCCGTGTCGCTGACACATCTGCAAGGCGCGCTTCCCGACCTTCGCGAGGGGGACCCGCTGTTGCTGGAGGAGATCATGCAGGATGCCACCTATGCGCCTTATGTCGAACGGCAGGAAGCGGAAGTTCGCGCCTTGCGCGCCAATGAGGCGATCGCGCTTCCGGCGGATTTCGACTTTTCCGCGATCGGGGGGTTGAGCACGGAAATGATCGAGCGGCTTAGCATGGCAAAACCGGCGACGCTGGGCGCGGCAGCGCGTATTCGGGGGGTAACGCCCGCGGCCCTTGCAGCGCTTCTCGTCGCCAGTCGGCAGCATGCGGCATGACCGAAGATCAGGCGCAAGACTGGTTGCAGGCCCATGGCTGGTGGGCGGGGGACGCGGGCGAGCGCCTGCGTCGGTTTGTGGCGTTGGTGCTGGAGGAGGCCGACCGGCAGAACCTCATTTCCGCGAACAGTCGCGCGCAGATCTGGGCGCGGCATATCGTCGATTCCGCCCAGTTGATGACGCTCGCGCAGGAGTCGGACGGGGAGGGCGAGCGCTGGGTCGATCTGGGAACCGGCGCCGGCTTTCCCGGCCTGGTCGTCGCCTGCCTGCGGACCGGGCCGATGTCGCTGGTGGAGATGCGACCGCTGCGCGTGGCTTTTCTCGAACGCGTCGTGCGAGAACTGGCGCTGGATCATGTCGAGGTGCTCGCCAGCAAGGTGGAGCGAACGGCATTCGCCGCGCCGGCGGGTATTATCTCGGCCCGAGCCTATGCCCCTTTGGACCGTTTGCTCCAGACCGCTCATCATCTTGCGGACCGAAAGACGCTCTGGCTGCTGCCGAAAGGCCGGAATGGCGAAAAGGAACTGGCCATTGCGCGCCAGCGGTGGCAAGCTGTGTTTCACGTGGAACAAAGCCTTACCGATGCGGAAAGCGCTATCGTCATTGCGCGTGATGTGACACCGCGCATCGCACCGAAGCGCGCGAGTAAGCCGATGAATCCACGCAAAAATCGGCGGGCAACATGATCAGCATAGCGATTGCGAACCAGAAAGGCGGCGTCGGCAAGACGACGACGGCGATTAATCTGGCCACGGCACTGGCCGCCACGGGGCAGCGAACGCTGCTGATCGACCTCGATCCGCAAGGCAACGCCTCCACCGGACTCGGCATTGCCCAGAGCGACCGGGTGCGATCGAGCCATGATCTCCTGCTCGGCGACAGCAAGCTGGAGGATACCGTCCTTCACACGCTTGTGCCCGGTCTCGATATCGTGCCCGCCACGCAGGATCTGTCGGGCGCCGAGATCGAGTTGATCGACATTGAGCATCGCACCCATCGGCTCGCCAATGCGCTCGGCGAGCAGGCCAGCCATCGCTGGGATGTCTGCCTGATCGATTGTCCGCCCTCGCTCGGGCTGTTGACGGTCAACGCCATGGTCGCCGTGCAAGAAGTGCTGGTGCCGCTGCAATGCGAATTTTTCGCGCTCGAAGGCCTGTCTCAACTGCTGCAGACCGTCGAGCGGATCCGGCTGCGATTCAATTCCGGATTGTCGATATTGGGGGTGGCGCTCACCATGTATGATCGCCGCAACCGGCTCACCGATCAGGTGGCGGAGGATGTGCGGGCCTGTCTGGGCGAGCTGGTCTTCAAGACGGTGATCCCCCGTAACGTCCGTTTGTCCGAAGCGCCCAGCCATGGCGTTCCGGCGCTCATTTACGATATACGCTGTGCCGGATCGGAGGCCTATATGGCGCTTGCACGAGAATTGATCGACCGCCTTCCGCGACAGGAGAAGGCCGCATGAGCGAAGGCGAAACGGCGACGCGCGGCAACACCCGCCGCTTGGGCCGCGGCCTGTCCGCTCTGCTCGGCGAGGCAACGCGGGAAATTGCGATCTCGCAGGAATCAGGCGGGGACGACAGCGCGGGAACGGCATCGAACCGCGCGATCCAGCTGCTCGAAATCGCCCGGGTCGCGCCGCATCCGGATCAGCCGCGGCGGCACTTTGACGAGCAGGCGCTGGACGAACTGGCCGAGAGCATCCGCGCGCGCGGCATCATCCAGCCGATCATCGTGCGGTCGACGCGCGACGGCTGCTATCAGATCGTGGCGGGCGAACGGCGCTGGCGGGCCGCCCAAAAGGCGCAGCTCCATCAGATTCCGGCGATCGTCCGTGATTTCAGCGAGACCGAGACGCTGGAGATTGCGCTGGTGGAGAATATCCAGCGCGAGGATCTCAATCCGATCGAGGAAGCCCAGGCCTATCGCCGGCTGATCGATCATTTCCAGCATAGTCAGGACGGGCTGGCGCGGATTGTCGGAAAGTCCCGCAGCCATGTCGCCAACCTCATGCGCTTGCTCGATCTGCCGGCCGATGTGCAGTCGCTGGTGATGGACGGCCGGTTGAGCATGGGCCATGGCCGGGCGCTGATCGGCGTGCCGGGCTGCACCGCGCTGGCCCGCGAAATTGCGGACAAGGGTCTGTCCGTTCGGGACACGGAGAAGCTGGTCCGCGCGGTGCGTGTTACCGGCGAGCCCCCGCAGGCGGCGAGCACGGGCCCGTCCGCCGGCCAGAGCGGGCGCGATGCCGACCTGGTGGCGATGGAGCAGCAGCTGTCGGACTTGCTCGGGCTGAAGGTGGGGATCAGCTTCGAGAGTGGCAAGGGGGCCCTGACGCTGCATTATTCGAGCCTCGATCAGCTCGATATGCTGTGCCAGAAGCTCACCGGCGGCGGGTTCTGATCAGCCATCCGCGCGATGCCGTGTCCGGGCGCAGCCACTCGGTCCGGACGTCATCAATAGATTGAAATATTGCGATAATTCGAAAAATTGCCGCCCCGGAGCGGACGCCTGACAGACGGCGCCGGGTCAGCGATGGTCCGGGCAGGGCAGGGCGCTTATCGCGCGCCCGCCCGCACCCGGTCGAAGCGCCGTCACTGGTTCGGCTGACGTGCGCTCGCCTTGGCATGTCGTCGCTGACGTCATGATATCAGACGCTGGTCGAAACAGGCCAGGAGCCCGCTGCGATAATCCGGATATTGCGGTTGCCATTCCAGCAGCCGCCGGGCCTTGCCATTGGCGATGCGCCGATTTTCGCCATAGAAAGCGGCGGCGGCGGGGGAGAGTTGGGCCGCTTCCAGCGTTTGCAGCGGCGGCACCGGCAAGCCGAGCAGCTCGCAGCCATAGGCGATCACGTCATTCTGGGCGCAGGGCCAGTCATCGGCAAGGTTGTAGATGCCGGCCGGGCCGGCCATCGCGGCCATGACACCGCTCACAATATCATCGACATGCACCCGGCTGAAGACCTGGCCGGGCAGGTCGATCCGGCGGGCGCGGCCTTCGCGTATCCGGTCGAGGACGCTGCGGCCGGGGCCGTAAATGCCGGGCAGGCGGACAATATGGATCGCTCGCCCGAGCACCTGCCAGTCGCGATCGGCGGTCATCCGCGCGCTGCGCCGGCCCGCGCCGATCGGGGCTGTTTCATCGACCCAGGCGCCGCCGGTATCGCCATAGACGCCGGTGGCGGAGAGATAGCCGATCCAGCGGGCGGGCGCGTTCGTCACCGCCGCGCCATAGCGGGTCAGCACCGGATCGCCTTCCTCGCCGGGCGGCACGGACGACAGGATATGGCTGGCCCGGCCCAGCGCGGCGCGCACCGCCGGCTCGTCATCGAACGATATGGTGCCGGCGTTCCCGGTGGCTTCCACCGACCAGCCTTCCGCACGGAGCCGGCGGGCGAGCCGCCCGGCGCTATAGCCCAGACCGAAGATGAAAAGATGCGACATCAGCGCCCCCGGATTGGCCGCGCCGCCCGGTTTCGCGCGGCAATGGCGTTCTGCGGCCATGCCATGCCTGCCCGCGATCGTCCACGCTCGCTATTGCGGCTGTTGTGCCGCGCGGCCTGGCATTCTAGGATTTGCCGCATGGATATCCAGCAGACCGCCGCCGCCGCCACGCCCCCCACCATCCAGCGCACGGCCTATCGCCCGCCGCTCTGGCAAATTCCGGATATCGCCCTGGAGGTCGATCTGGATGCCCGCTCGACCCGGGTCCATGCGCGGCTGACGGTCACCCGCGCCGGCCGGCATGATCGGCCGTTGCGGCTCGACGGGGATGGGCTGGTACCGCTTTCGATCAGCGTGGATGGCGCGGCGCTGCCGGCGGATGACTGGCGGCTGGAAGAGGGCGCGCTCATCATCGCGCTGCCGGGCGACGCGCATATCGTCGAGACGCTGGTGGAGATTGATCCATCCGCCAACACCCAGTTGATGGGGCTTTATGCCTCGGGCGGATTGCTTTGCACCCAGTGCGAGCCGGAAGGTTTCCGGCGCATCACCTTCTTCCCGGATCGCCCGGATGTGCTGGCGCGCTATATGGTGACGATGCGGGCGGACAAGGCGCTCTACCCGGTGCTGCTCGGCAATGGCGACCCGGTGGAGCAGGGCGCTCTGCCCGATGGCCGGCACTTCGCCCGCTGGGTCGATCCGTTCCCCAAGCCCAGCTATCTGTTTGCCATGGTGGCGGGGGACCTGGCCTGCAATGCGGACAGTTTCACCACGATGAGCGGCCGCACGGTGGCGCTCGGCATCTGGGTCAAGGCGGAGGATCTGCCGCGCACCGGGCACGCGATGACGGCGCTCAAGAACAGCATGGCGTGGGACGAGCGGACCTATGGCCGCGAATATGATCTCGACGTGTTCAACATCGTGGCGGTGGCCGATTTCAACTTTGGCGCGATGGAGAATAAGGGCCTCAACATCTTCAACTCGCGCTATATCCTGGCCGATCCGGAGACCGCGACGGACCCGGATTATGACGCGATCGAAAGCGTCGTGGCGCATGAATATTTCCACAACTGGTCGGGTGATCGCGTCACGTGCCGGGACTGGTTCCAGCTGTCCCTCAAGGAAGGCTTCACCGTCTATCGCGACCAGAGTTTTTCCGCGGATATGGGCAGCGCGGCGGTCAAGCGGATCGAGGATGTGCGCGTGCTGCGCGCGGCGCAGTTCCCGGAAGATGGCGGGCCGCTCGCCCATCCGGTGCGCCCGGAATCCTACATGGAGATCAGCAATTTCTACACGGCGACAGTCTATAACAAGGGCGCCGAGTTGATCCGCATGATGGCGCTGCTGCTCGGGCCGGACGGCTTCCGCAAAGGCAGTGACCTCTATTTCGACCGGCATGACGGGCAGGCCGTCACCTGCGAAGATTTCGTCAAGGCGATGGAGGATGGCGGCGGGATCGATCTGGCGCAGTTCCGCCTCTGGTATAGCCAGGCCGGCACGCCGCGCGTCACGGTGCGCATGGCGCATGATCCGGCGAGCGGCAGCGTGACGCTCGATCTCGCGCAGGCCCTGCCGGCCACGCCGGGGCAGGACGACAAGGCGCCGATGGCGATTCCCGTCCGCTTCGCCCTGTTCGATCCGGCCAAGGGGACGCATGATGGCGAGGAAGTGCTGCTGCTGACAGAGGCGCAGACGCAGATTCGCCGCACGGGCTTTGCCACGCCGCCGGTGCTGTCCATCAATCGCGGCTTTTCCGCGCCGATCATCGTGCAGGCGGAGCAGAGCGCGCAGGAGCTGGCGTTCCTTGCCGCGCATGATGATGATCCGTTCAGTCGATATGAGGCGCTTCAGCAGCTCATGATCGGCGGGCTGATGACGCATATTGCCGGCGGCCCGCTGGTGAGCGACACCATCATCGCCTCGATCCGGCTCACCATCACCGATACGGCGTTGGACCGCGCCTTCGTGGCGGAGGCGGTGCGGCTGCCCAGCGAGGCGTATCTGGGCGACCAGATGCAGCTGGTCGATCCGGATGCGATCCATGCCGCGCGGGACGCGTTGCAGCAGCGCATCGGCCAGGCGCTGGAGCCGGAGTGGCGCGCGCTCCACGCGGACTGCGCGCGCAACGGCTTCTCGCTGTCCGCCGATGCGCGGGCGGCGCGCAAACTGCGCAGCGTGGCCCTCCAATATCTGGTGGCGTCCGGCGCCGTGGACGGACCGGCTCTCGCGTTGGAGCAGTTTGACCGGGCCGACAATATGACGGAGCGGCAGGCGGCGCTGGCGGTCCTGGTCAGCAGTGCCGGCGCCGATGCCGAGCGCATGCGAGCGCTGGCGGACTTTTACGAGCGCTATGCCGGGAACGCGCTTGTCATCGACAAATGGTTCCAGACGCAGGCGCTGGCGCTCCATCCGGAGACGGTGGAGCATGTGGCGGCGCTGGCGCAGCATGGGGATTTCACGCTCGCCAATCCCAATCGGGCGCGCGCGCTGTTCGGGGCCTTCGCGGCCAATCAATGGGCGTTTAACCGCGCGGACGGCGCGGGCTATCGGCTGGTGGCCGATGCGATCATCGCGCTCGACCGGATCAATCCGCAAACGGCGGCGCGTATGGTGCCACCGCTGGGCCGCTGGCGGCGGTTCGATCCGGCGCGCGGGGCCCTGATGCGCGCCGAGCTGGAGCGGATCGTGGCGACGCCCGGTCTCTCGCGCGATGTGCTGGAGCAGGCGAGCCGCAGCCTGGCTTGACCAGGGTGGGGTGGAGCGTTGCCGGGGGGCCGCCAAATGGTGGTGGGCCATCCGTGTCGGCATTCATGAACCGGATGCCGGCGCCGTCGACTGGCCTGTGATGTTGCCCAGCCGGGCTGATGGATCAATGATTGCGGGCCACGCAGATTTTTTGGCGCGAGGCCGGACGGGCATTATGGGGTTCGCAACATGGCCGCGACAGGCGCGCTGCGATGCCGCGTGCCAAGGGGCAGGGGCATGTCATCGGACAAGATGAATATGGGGATCTGCTATCCGGGCGCGGTTGCCGGGTGATCGGTGGCGCGGTCCACAGTGTTTCACGGACGGCGCCGCGCCAATATATGCACGGCGGCATGAACGCGGATCGGCCCGGCGCTCATGTCGGGCTGGATATCCATATCCTGTCGCGCTCTGGATCGGTCGCATTGCATGAGGGCGCACTTGGCTCGTGCAATGTCGTCGATTGATCCCCTTGGCCGGACGTCGGCTCCGTCCAGCTTGCCGCCGCCCGACGGCTGCTGTCTTCATCCGGTTTCGGCCTGAGGGGGCCTGGCTATGCTCCAGCCATCATGGGCGTGATTCGACCCAAACGCCCTAATTCTGTGTCCGGATCCAGTCGGCCACGGCGGTCGCCACCTCGTTGGCGGCCTGGCTGATCGCCGGCGCTACGCTGTTCGCGTCGATCCGGCTGAGCGGCACGGCGGCGGAGAAGCGCTGGCGCACCACCTGCTGATCATCGGGCGAGGTGAGCGTGGCGTCATATGTGACGACCGCGCGCCGGCTGGCGGCATCCACGCCGAATTCAAGGAGGTTGCCTTCCAGTATCTGCCCGCGCCGGGCGAGATACTGGCCGGGGTCGAGCACCAGCCGCCCGGTGCGCACGCGGACCGTCTCGGCGAGCACGCTCTGGAACTGGCGCGCCGGCGTGTCCACCCACAGGGCGTCCTTCACATAGGCAAAGCTGGTGGCGCTGTCCCGCACCGCCACGCGCAGATTGGCGATCGCGCGCGGGACGGTGGGCATGTCGACGAACAGCGCCTGCTGGCGTGTCGCGGAGACGATCTCACCCGCTGGCGCTTCGGCCTGGGTGCTGATCGTCAGCAGGGTGCCCGGCGGCTTGGTGCCGATCCGCACGCAGCCGGTGCTCAGCATGGCAGCAAGGCCCGCCAGCAGCAGACCGGCCATGCGGGGCGAGGGGCGCCGCCGCGGGGCATCGAGGCGGGTGACGTGCGCAGGCATGGCTTGCCCTTCCTTCATGGCTTGTAGTCCGGCAGCGGCGATGAGCCGATCAGGCTGCTCGCGCCCTGTTGATCGAGTTTCTCGGTGACCGCCATGATGGCGCGAGACATCTGCCGCAGGTCGCGCACCAGCAGGCCGATCTGCGGCATGGTATTGCGGGTGAAGCTGTCGACGCCCGGCTTGGCATCCTTGAGCGTGCTGTCCAGCGTATCGAGCGTGGCGCCGGCCGAGCGGATCGTCTTGCGCAGATCCTCCAGCAGCGGCTTGCCCTCGCTGTTCACCAGCTCATTGGTGTTGTTCGCCGCCTCGGTCAGCGCGTCGGCCGCCTTGCCGGCGCTGGCCAGCGTCATCCGCGTTTGCGCGATGGTGGCGGACAGCTCGGGCCCGCTGGCGGCGAGGGAGCCGCTCAACCGGTTGAGATTGCCCAGCATCTGCGTGAAATTCTTCTGATTATCGTCGCCGAACATCTCGTTCAGCCGCTCGGTGAGCGTGGTCAGGCGCTGGAGCAGCATGGGCGCATTATTGAGCAGTTCGCCCAGCGCGCCCGGCTTGGTGGGGATGACCGGCACGCCTTCCGGGCAGACGGCATCCGCATTGCGCTCCGGGCAGACGATCGGCGGGGCGCCGCGCACCGCGCCATCGAGCTGGATTTCCGAGACGCCGGTGAAGCCCACGCCGTTGATCGTCGCCGTGGTGCCTTGCAGCACGGGCGTGGAACGATCCACCACGATGCGCACGCGGACGAATTCGGGGTCCTTGCGCCACAGCTCGATCAGCTTGATCTGCCCCGAGGGCACGCCGGAATAGGTGACGGCCGACCCCTTGGCGAGGCCGCCGACGGAGGTTTTGAAGAAGACGTCATATTCCCGCTTGTCGCCCTCGCCGATGCGGGCGAACCAGAAGGCCGCGCCCACGGTGAGCAGCAGCAGCAGCAGGACCACCGCGCCCACGAACACATTGTTGGATCGTGTTTCCATTAGCCCCTGCTTTCCTTCGCGCCGGTTATGGCGGGCCGGGCCGCGCCTGTCCACGTCTGTGCCGCCTGCCTCATGCCAGCGCCTCGCCGGCCAGCGGTTTCACGCCATGGGCGACACGCCCGCGCGGCCCGTTGAAATATTCCTGGATCCACGGGTGATCCATGGCCAGCAGTTCATCGATGGTGCCGACCGCGATCACCTTCTTGTCCGCCAGCACGGCGACCCGGTCGCAAATGGCGTGCAGCGTGTCGAGATCGTGGGTGATGAGAAACAGCGTGAGGCCGAGCGTGCGCTGCAGCTCCAGCGTCTGCTCGTCAAAGGCGGCCGCGCCAATGGGGTCCAGCCCGGCCGTGGGCTCGTCGAGGAACAGCAGGTCCGGATCGAGCGCCAGCGCGCGGGCGAGACCGGCGCGCTTGCGCATGCCGCCGGACAGTTCGGACGGAAATTTGGGCGCATCGCCGGCGGCGAGGCCGGTCATCAGGATTTTATAGGCGGCGATTTCCTCGCGCAGGCGGGGACTCATCTCGGGATAATATTCGCGCAGCGGCACCTGGACATTCTCCGACACGGTCAATGTCGAGAATAACGCGCCATTCTGGAAGAGGATGCCCCAGCGCTTCTGGACGGCGATCAGCTCCGGGTCGGCCGGATCGCGATCGAGCATCGGCTCGCCGAATACGGTGATCGAGCCGGCGGCGGGCTCCTGCAAGCCGATGATCGAGCGCATCAGCACGGATTTGCCGGTGCCCGAGCCGCCGACGACCCCCAATATCTCGCCGCGCCGCACATCCAGATCGAGCTGATCATGGATGATATTGTCGCCGAAGCGGTTCACCAGCCCGCGAATGCGGATGATCGGCTCGGCTTCGGGCGCGGACGCCGGGGGAGCGGGAGCGTCCGTCAATTCCAGCCAATCCATGTGAAGAAGACGGCGAAGATCGCGTCGATCACGATCACGAGGAAAATCGCCTGCACCACGGCGGCGGTGGTGCGCGTGCCGACTTCCTCGGCATTGCCGCGCACCTGCAGGCCCTGAAAACAGCCGGCAATGCCGATGATCAGCCCGAAGACCGGCGCCTTGACGAGGCCGACATAGAGATCGGTGATCGGCACCACCTCGCGCAGCCGCTGGACGAAGGTGACCGGCGGGATATCCAGCGAGACGGCGCACAGGAAGCCGCCGCCGATCACCGCGCAGACCGAGGCGTAGAAGCCGAGCAGCGGCATCATGATGACGGTGGCGAGGATGCGCGGCATCACCAGCGCTTCCATCGGGCGCACGCCGATGGTGCGCATGGCGTCGACTTCCTCATTGAGCATCATCGTGCCGATTTGCGCGGCAAAGGCCGAGCCGGAGCGGCCGGCGACCATGATCGCGGTCATCAGCACGCCCAGTTCGCGGAAGGTGAGGCGGCCGACCAGGTTGACGGTCAGCACTTCCATGCCGAATTGCTGGAGCTGCACCGAGCCCTGCTGGGCGATGACGATGCCGACCAGGAAGCTCATCAGCCCGACGATCGCCAGCGCCTTGATGCCGACCACCTCGAGCCGCTGCACCACGGCATTGACGCGGACCGAGCGCGGATGGGTGATGAGCCGGCCGAACGAGAGGGTCGTCGCGCCGAGAAAGCCGACCAGCCCGAGCATGGTCTGGCTGGTGATCCGCACGGCATCGCCGGTCTCGGCCAGCACCCGCACGACCGGGTTGAGCGGCGGCGGCGGGGCGGCCAGCGGCTCGTCATTGCGCGCGACGGCATCGAGCAGGCGCTGGGCGTCCTCGCCGGCGCCGACGATGGGCGCGGCCGTGCGAACGGAAAAGCGATGGACGACCCAGGCGCCGATCGTGTCGATATGGTCGAGCCCGGCCAGGTCGATTTGCGCCACGCCATCGGTGATCGCATCGAGCCGCTGCGGCACCGAGCCCAGATGGGCGAGCGACAGCGTGCCGCTCAGGCTGATGGTGCGGCCCTGTGCGTCATCGCGCTCGGTGAGGTCAGCTGGCGTCGCCATCGGCGGCACAGTGGGGCAGATTGCATTGCACGGCAAGCCGATTTGGCCCATGCGCGGCCCGATCAGCGCCCTTGCCGGAGAAGAACCGACCATGGACACACCCCCTGACGGCCCCATGCACAGGATCGCCATCTATGATATGGACCGCACGATTACCGTGCGCGGAACCTACACGGCGTTCCTCATCCATATGGCGCGGGCCATCGCGCCCTGGCGGCTGGCGTTGCTGCCGGTCGCGGCTCTGGTGATGCTCGGCTATGTGCTGCGGCTGGTTTCCCGCGGGCGCGCCAAGGAGCTGAACCAGTCGCTGCTCATCGGCCGCCGGGTCAGCCGGGCGCGCATCATGCCGGCGGTGGAGAGCTTTGCGGACGCGGTGCTGGCGGGCAATATCCGCGCCGGCGCGCTGGCGCAGATCGCGCAGGACCGGGCGGATGGCTGCCGGCTGGTCATCGCCTCGGCCTCCTACCGGCTCTATGTCGAGCCGATCGCCCGCCGTCTCGGCTTTGACGATGTGATCGCGACCGATCATTTCACGCAGGGGGTGGATTATATCCGCGCGAAAATTGCCGGCGAGAATTGCTATGACGTGGCCAAGCTGCGGATGATCGAGGCGTGGATGGCCGGCGCGGGGATCACGCGGGCAGCGGCGCATATCCGCGCCTATAGCGATCATGTGACCGATGCGCCGATGCTCGCCTTTGCCGATGAGGGCTATGCCGCCAACCCGCATGAGCCGCTGCGCCGGCTCGCCGCCGAGCGGGGCTGGCCGGTGGTGGCCTGGTAGGCGGGCGCATGGCGAGTTGCGCCGCGCGACTGCGGGCGCCGCGGGGATGATGCCCCGCTGATGGACGGTCGTCGCGCCGGGCGGGGTGCCTTGCCGGGCCCGCCATGCCCGGACTGGCGCCTCACCCGACACCGATGAGCGAGATCTGCCGGCCATAATCCGCTTCACCGGCAAGGCAGCTGCGGCGATAGCTGAAGAAGCGCTCCGGCTGGCTGCACGTATCCTCATCGAGCATGGCGATGCGCGTCACCCCGGCGGCGGCGAGGCGGGCGGCGACATAGCCGGCGATATCGAACTGGAGATGGCCCGGCCGCCCGGCCGAGAAGAAGCGGGCATCCGCCTCGTCGCGCGTGAGAAACGGCGTCTCGAATCCCTCGCTCACCTCATAGCTGGCGCGGCCGATGCAGGGGCCGATGGCGCAGGCAATGGCGCTGCGCTGCGCCCCGAGGGCAGCCATGGCGTCCAGCGTTGCTTCCGCCACCCCGCCCAGCGCGCCTTTCCAGCCGGCATGGGCAGCGCCGACGATTCCGCGCGCCGCGTCGGCGAAGAGGATCGGCACGCAATCGGCGGTGAGGATGCCGAGCAGCAGGCCGGGGCGATCCGTCACCAGCGCATCGGCATGGGGGCGGGCGTCGAGCGGGAGCGGCGCGGTGACCGTCACCACATCGGGCGAGTGAACCTGATGCAGCGTGACGAGCGCCGCGCCGGGCCGCACGGCATCGCGTGCCAGCTCGCGGTTGCGCAGGATGGCGGCGGGCGCGTCCGCCGAGCCGAGGCCGACATTGAGGCTGGTATGGATGCCGCCCGAGACACCGCCGCGCCGGCCGAGAAAGCCATGTGGCACGTCGCCCAGCACGGCGGCGCGGAGCACCTCCACGCTCATGCGAAACCCGCCGGTTGCGGCCAGGCGGCGTGGCGTAGGGCGAGAACCTGGAACAGCCGGCCCATCGCGTCCGGTGCGACCAGCCGGGTGTGCGCCTGAGCAAATTCCTCGGCGCGGCCGGGGTTCGCCCGGCTCAGCGCCGCGGCGCGCGCATCGATGCCCAGCGCGGTCAGGAAGGCGCCCTGGCCCACGCAGGGGGAGGGGCGCAGGCCATGTTCGCGGCCGATGAGGGCGAGCCGCGCAAAATCGACATGGGCGGTGAGGTCGCGGGTGCCCGGTGCGGTCAGCGGGTCGGCAAAGCGATGGTTCTGCATGGCCTGCAGCGTATCGCCTGTCGCGGGCCCCTCATAGCCATAATCGATGGCGAGCAGCGCGCCGCCCTGCGCGGCGATGCGTCCGGCGAGCGCGCCCGTCACCGCCTCGCCGGCGCGGTTGCGCTCGACGATGGCGCCCAGCGGGGCGTCGGCGAGCTGGATCGGGATCGCGTCGGCGCAATCGGTCTCGCCGGGGACGAGGCGCGGGGGATCGCCGGCGATCATGCGCTCGCGCCAGCCATGGGCGGTGCGCTCATATTGATGGATCGGCAGGGCGTCGAAAAACTCGTTGGCGATGATGATGAGCGGCCGGTCCGTGGGGAGCGCGGACATATCCTCATGCCATATGGCGTGCGGCACGGCGGCGCGCTGGGCGTCGCGCAGCACCGGGCTGGTCTCCACGAAATGCACCGGCGGGGTGAGGCCGGCCTTGGTCATGGCGCGCAAGGCGTCGGCCGCCAGCGTGCCGCGGCCCGGTCCCAGCTCGATATAGGCGACCTGCCCGGCCACGCCGGCGCGCAGGGCGAGATCGGCAAACCACAGCCCGATCAGCTCGCCGAACATCTGGCTGATCTCCGGCGCGGTGATGAAATCCCCCGCCGCGCCGAGCGGATCACGCGTGCCATAATAAGCGGCGTTGGCGGCCGCCATATAATCGTGGAGCGAGCGCGGCCGGTCGTCCCCTGCCGCCTCAGGCGACACTATCCGTCCCGGCGGTCGGCTCGACCCGGGTGCGGCGGCCCTTGGCGGTCAAGATCAGGTACAGGCCGATCACGATCATCGGAATCGTCAGCCACTGGCCCATATGCAGCCCGGTGCGCTCGGCAAACTCCATGAGCTGCGCGTCGGCCTCGCGATAAAATTCCACGAAGAAGCGCGCCGCGCCATAGCCGAGCGCGGTGATGCCGAACAATTTGCCCGGTTCGTAGCGGGCGTTCGTCTTCCAGAAGAAGAAGGCGAGGATAGCGAACAGCAGCGGCCCTTCCAGCATCGCTTCATAAAGCTGGCTGGGGTGGCGCGGCAGCGGCCCGCCATCGGGGAAGACGATGGCCCAGGGCACATCCGTCACCTTGCCCCACAGCTCGCCATTCACGAAATTGGCGAGCCGGCCGAAGAACAGGCCGAAGGGCACCACGCAGGCGATATAGTCGCACATGCGCAGGAAGGAGAGCTTCTCGCGCCGCGCCAGCCACCAGATGGCGACGATGACGCCGATGGTGCCGCCATGCAGCGACATGCCGCCTTCCCACAGCTTGAAGATATCGAGCGGTCGCTCGAGGATGGCGGGCTGGTAGAAGAGGATATAGCCCAGCCGTCCGCCCACGATGATGCCGAGCGTGGCGTAGAAGATGAAATCATCGGCATGGCGCCGGGCCATCGGCGCGCCGGGCTGGCGGATCAGAACCGTCAGATACCAGTAACCGATGAGGATGCCGGCCAGATAGGCGAGGCTATACCATTTTATATCGAAGAAGCCGAGGGAGATCGCGACCGGATCAAGGCCAAGGCTGCTGAACTGGATGGGCTGGGCCGCTGCGGCGGCAAGCATGGCAAGCGTCAAGTTTTTTCCCCGGAGCTTTTGCGCTGCATAGGGCAAGTTGCGAGCAAGACCAAGGCCGCAGAGCAGCCAGCAGTTGGACGATGTGGCGGCGCGTGCGTGGCGGGCGGATCGGGGCGGACAGATCGGGGTGGGCGGATCGGGGACGGCCAACGCCCGGCCCGGCGTCCGATCGTGCGACAGCCATGCCGGGGCGGGGCCGCCGGGCGGTGGCGGGCGGCGGCCCTGTCTCGGCCCTTGTCCGCGTTCACACCCTCTTGTCAGGCCGTTCGCGTGCGTTAGCATGGCGGCCATGATGCGCCTTGCCTGCCACGCCCTCGCCGCGGCCGTTCTCATCCTGCCTGCCGCTTCTGCCCGTGCGCAGGACAGTGCGGCGACCGCGTCCATGTCCGCGCCACCCGAGGCGGCGGCCCCGGCCAACACGGCGGCGCAGGCGCTCAAGCCCGCGCCCAAAACCGTGCCGGTGGTGCTCAATACCAGCCTTGGCCCGATCACCATCGCGCTGGAGGTCGAGCGCGCGCCGCTCACGGCCGGCAATTTCCTGCGCTATGTCGATGAGAAGCGGCTCGACGGCACGGTGTTCTACCGCGCGTTCAAATATGATGATGAGGCGTTTGGCGGCTTCATTCAGGGCGGCACGCAGAATGACCCCAAGCGCATCCTCAAGCCCGTGCCCCATGAGCCGACCGACCGGACCGGCCTGAGCCACGGCGATGGCGTCATCTCCATGGCGCAGGGCGCGCCGGGCACGGCGACGGGCGATTTCTTCGTGATGGTGGAAGATCAGACCGGCTTTGACGCCACCGCCGACCAGCCCGGCTATGCCGCTTTCGGCCGGGTCGTCAGCGGGATGGACGTGATCCGCGCGATCTGGAACGCCCCGCGCAGCCCCACCAAGGGCGAGGGCATCATGCAGGGCCAGATGCTCGAGCCGGAAGTGAAAATCCTCACCGCCCGCCGCGCCCCGGCGGGCTGATGCGGGTGCCGGCGCACCGGATATGGCGGCGTCTGGGATCATGGCCGGCGATCATCCCGGTGGGATGCGGCCCCTGAGCCGGTGCGGAGACCAGGGTCCCCGCACCGGCCTGGCCATCAGAAGGCCGCCGTCAGCGAGAATATCACCGCCGGGTCCGATCCGCGGATGACGCTTGGCTCGTCCGTATCGACATAGGCGATGCCGAAGGTCAGCTTCTTGTAGGTGGCCGTGGCGCCGAGCGACCAGTCCCACACCTTGCCGTTGACGCCGCCCAGGAAGCTGTCGCTCCTGGCGTAGCCGAGATGGCCATTCACCCCGAACGGCGTGCCGGACAGCGCGTAGGACGGTTCGGCATGCAGGTAGATGGCGCTGTTGCCGCCCAGCGCGTCCTGATCCCAGGCATAGTTGGCGCCGACCTTGAGCGACAGCGGGCCGATCGCGCCGGTCAGGTTGACATAGGGCTCGAAAAAGTCGGTGGCGACACGGCCTGTGAGCGCCTTGTGCTTGGGGTAGAGATAATAGAGCAGCCCGGCGTCCAGCGTGACGCCCTCGGCGATTTTCGTCGTATAGCCGGCGAACAGATCGATCTCGCTGCCCAGATTGCTGTTCGGAAAATTCACGCTCGATCCCCAGACGCCGGCATAGACGCCGCTGGTGGTGGCGACGGTGACGCCACCCTGCACGGCGGGGTCCTGACTGGTCTGGGAAAAGCCCCGGAAGCGATAATCCGAGACGAGGCCGGCCGAGCCGTGAATGGCGACCGGGCCGATGCCGCCATCATCCTGCGCCAGGGCAGGCGCGGCGGCCATGAGGAAAGCGAAGGCCGAAAGGCCGGTGATGGACTTGCGCATGATGATATCCCTTGAAGAGAGGAGATGCGGTTCGTCCCTGCCTGCGCGTCCGGTGGCTGCTTCATCCCGCACGCGGCGGCCGAGTGGCCTGTCCGGAAGACCATCGTCAGGATGCAGATGCCTTGTGCAGTGCACAAGCGAAAAACGATCAGCGACGCTGCGGCGCGGAAAATTGTTGCGATGGTGCAACGATGGCAGGGTCATGAGACAAGCGGGGAGAGGCTTCCATGCCGACGAGGGCGGCTAGCCGCCCATCGCCGCGCGCCAGTGCGCCAGTGCCTGCTCCATATCGGCGATGAGGTCGCCCACATCCTCCAACCCGACATTGATGCGCACCAGCGGCCCGCGCCCATCCCAGCGCGTGGCGGTGCGCATCGGCGCCGGGTCGACTGGCAGCGCGAGGCTCTCGAAGCCGCCCCAGCTATAGCCGATGCCGAACAGGGCGAGGCTGTCGATCAGCCGGGCGCGCTCGGCCTCGCCGCCGCCCGCCAGCTCGAAGGCGAAGAGGCCGGCCGCGCCGTGGAAATCGCGCGCCCACGCCGCATGGCCGGGGCATCCGGGCAGGGCGGGGTGGAGCACGCTGGCGACCTCCGGCCGGTCCGCCAGCCAGTGGGCGAGGGCGAGGGCGCTTTCGCCCTGCCGCCGCATCCGCACCTCCAGCGTGCGCAGGCCGCGCAGCGCCAGCCAGGCATCGTCCGGGCTCACCATCTGGCCGAGCATATGGGCGCGGTTGCGCACCTTGTCCCACAGCGCCGCATTGGCGGTGACCGAGCCCATCATGACGTCGCTATGGCCGACGATATATTTGGTGCAGGCGAGGATGGAGATATCCACGCCCAGCCCGAGCGCCGGCAGCAGCAGTGGCGTCGCCCAGGTATTGTCGATCATGGTGATGATGCCCCGGGCCCGCGCCACGGCGGTGATGGCGGGGATATCCTGCACCTCGAAGGTGAGGCTGCCGGGGCTTTCCATGAAGATGGCGCGGGTGCGTTCCGTGCAGAGCGACGCGATATCCGCGCCGATCAGTGGATCATAATAGATGGTGGTGATGCCATAGTCGCGCAGCAGTCCGTCGCACAGCGACCGGCTGGGGCCATAGGCGCTGTCGACCATGAGGAATTCATCGCCCGGCCGCAGCACCGCGAGCATCGCGCCCATGATGGCGGCGACGCCCGAGGGGAAGAGCATGGTGCCCGCCGCGTCCGGCTCCATCCCGGTGAGCGCCTCGGCCAGCGACCAGCCGGTGGGGGCGCCGCGCCGGCCATAATAGAGCTGGTGCTGATCGCCCATCGAGGCGCCGCGCAAATGGGCGACATCCTCATACAGGATGGTCGAGGCGCGCCAGACCGGCGGGTTGACGATGGTGCCGGGCTGGCCGGGCATGCCGGTCCATTCCGGCCGTCGCCCGGCCTGCACGAGGCGCGTGGCCATGGCGCGGGCCTGCCGGCCATTGTCGTCGGGGGTCTTGCTCATGCTGGTCCTGTCGCCTTGGGAGTGTCCGGGTCCGCGCCCCATTCGGACCAGCTGCCGTCATAGATGGCGACATCCTGCTTGCCGAGCAGCGCTGCGCCGAACAGCAGGTTGCAGGCGGTGACGCCGCTGCCGCAGGACATGATCAGCGGCCGGTCGAGATCGACCCCGGCGGCCCCAAAGCGGTCGCGCAGGGCGTCGCCGCGCAGCCAGTGCCCATGGGCATCGAGCAACTGGCCGAACGGCAGGTTGATGGAGCCCGGAATATGGCCCGAGGCCATGCCGGGGCGCGGTTCCGGGTCTTCGCCGGTGAAGCGGGCCTTGCCGCGCGCATCGACGACTTGCGCCGCGCAACTGGTCAGATTGGCGCGGATGTCGGCCTTGGTGGCGATGGCGCTCTCATCCCGCGCTGCCGCGAAACGAGCGTTGCCGGCCATGTTCTCGCCATCCTCCGTCGCGTGGTCGGCCACGATCCAGCCTTGCAGGCCGCCGTCGAGGATGGCGACGTTGCGCGCGCCAAAGATGCGCAGCAGCCACCAGGCGCGGCCGGCGCTCACCAGCGGGCTGTTGTCATAGACGATGATGCGGTCATCCCGCGCCACGCCGAGCGCGGCCATGCGCGCGGCGAACTGCGCATTGGTCGGCACGGTGGCCGGGCGCGGATCATCCGCGTCGTTGAGCGTGGCAAGGTCGAGGAACTGCGCGCCGGGGATATGCGCCGCGCGATATTCGGCCTGGGCGTCGCGGGGGGTGCCGGGCAGGAAGCTGGTGGCGTCGAGGATGCGCAGATCGTCTGCGCCCAGCTGCCCGGCGAGCCAGTCGCTGGAAACGAGGATGTCCATGGCCAATGCCTCCACTCTTTCATGCCGGCGCGCAATATGAATCGGTGGGGGTTCGCTTGCACGCCGAATCATATTAAAGGGACGGCCATGACACTCAAGCATCTCGGCCAGACCAGTGGCCTCCCCGCCAGCCCGGACGACGCGGTTCTCGATTATGTGCCCAATCCGCGCCTCGGCCGGCCCTATCTGGTGCGCTTCACCGCGCCGGAATTCACCTCGCTCTGCCCGGTCACCGGCCAGCCCGATTTCGCGCATCTCGTGATCGATTATGTGCCGGGCGCGACCATCGTCGAATCCAAGTCGCTCAAGCTCTTTCTCGGCAGCTTCCGCAATCACGCCGCGTTCCACGAGGATTGCACGGTCGGCATCGGCGAGCGGCTGACGGCCGAAATGCAGCCGCTCTGGCTGCGCATCGGCGGCTATTGGTATCCACGCGGCGGCATGCCGATCGACGTGTTCTGGCAATCCGGCGCGCCGCTGGCCGACGTGTGGCTGCCGGAGCAGGCCGTGCCGGGCTATCGCGGCCGGGGCTGAGCCTGCGGACGGCCGAAGAAGAGGACATGGCCATCCGGGTCGGTCACTTCAAAGCCGCGCAGCCCATCCGGCGTGTCCCTGAGCGGGGCCGAAAACAGCGCCCCGCGCGCCGCGACCATGGCGGCGAGCGCGTCCGGGTCCGCCACATGGCAATAGGCGTCCCAGCGCAGTTGCGGGTGGCGCGCGCAGTTGGGCACGGGATCGACGCCGGTCTGTGACTTCAGGAACAGCATGGCGCCATCACGCTGGACGAGCGCGAAGAAGGGCGGCTCGCCGGCCTGATGGGTCAGCGCAAAGCCCAGGCTGTCGCAATAGAAGGCGAGGCTGCGCGCCACATCGCGCACGATGAAGAAAGGCGCCATGGGGCCGGTCGGTGCGGTGGGGGCGGGGGGCTGCTGCATGGGCCGGGCGCTATTTGAGCAGGCCGCCCAGCACGCCGCGCATCAGCCGGCCCACCAGTCCGCTGCTGCCCTTGCGGCTCGATCCGCCCAGCACCGCCCGGCCGAGTTCATTGGCGACCTGACGGCCCACCGATGAGGCCGCCGAGCGCGTCGCGGACTGGATGGCGCGGTCGATCGCGGTCGGCTTGGCGGCCTCGCGCGCTTGTCGCTTCAGTTCCTGCTCCTGCTGCCTGGCCTCGATCTTGGCCTGCTCGGCAGCGGCCTTGTCGGCGGCGGCCTGCGCCTTGGCGGCATCTGCGGCGGCGGCGGCCGCTTCCCCGCGCGCGGCGAGGATTTCCTCGGCCGATTCGCGGTCGATCACCTGATCATATTTGCCGGCATAGGGCGAGATGGACTGGATGATCGCGCGTTCCTTGCGGTCCAGCGGCCCCACGCGCGAGCGCGGCGGGGCGATCAGCGTGCGCTGCACGATCGAGGGCGCGCCATCCTCCTGCAGCAGCGAGACCAGCGCCTCGCCGACCTTCAACTCGGTGATCGCGGCAACGACATCGAGATCGGGATTGATGCGGAAGGTGTCCGCCGCCGCCTTGATCGCCCGCTGGTCGCGCGGGGTGAAGGCGCGCAGGGCATGCTGCACGCGATTGCCGAGCTGCCCGGCCACGGTTTCGGGCACGTCGATGGGGTTTTGCGTGACGAAATAGACGCCGACGCCCTTGGAACGGATGAGCCGCACGACCTGCTCGATCTTGTCGGTCAGCGCCTTGGGGGCGCCGTCGAACAGCAGATGCGCCTCGTCGAAGAAGAAGACGAGCACCGGCTTGTCCGGATCGCCCACTTCCGGCAGCGTCTGGAACAGTTCGGAGAGCAGCCAGAGCAGGAAGGTGGCGTAGAGCTTGGGGCTTTGCATCAGCTTGTCGGCGGCGAGCACGTTGATCGTGCCGCGCCCCTTTTCGTCGATGCTCAGGAAATCGTGGATATCGAGCGCGGGCTCGCCGAAAAACTGGCCGCCGCCTTGCGAATCGAGCTGGAGCAGCTGGCGCTGGATCGCGCCGACGCTGGCTTTGGTGACATTGCCATATTTCGCCGAGAGCATGTCGGCATTGTCGGCGCAATAGGCCAGCATCGACTGGAGATCCGGCAGGTTGAGGAGCAGCAGCCCCTCCTCGTCGGCATAGCGGAACGCGATGTTGAGCACGCCTTCCTGCGTTTCGTTCAGCTCCATCAGGCGGGCGAGCAGCAGCGGGCCCATTTCGGAAATCGTGGTGCGGATCGGGTGGCCCTGCTCGCCGTAGAGATCCCAGAAGATCACGGGATTATCGGCGAAGCTGTAATCGGTCAGGCCGATTTCCTTGGCGCGCTCGACCAGCTTGTCGGCATTTTTGGCGGTCGGCGAACCGGCCATGGCGATGCCGGAGAGGTCGCCCTTCACATCGGCCACGAACACCGGGACGCCGCGTGCCGAGAAGCTCTCGGCCAGGCCCTGCAGCGTCACGGTCTTGCCGGTGCCTGTCGCGCCGGCGATGAGCCCGTGGCGGTTGGCGCGGCGCAGCACCAGATTTTGCGGCTCACCATTGCCGAGGCCGATGAAAATGGCGGTATCGTCGCTCATGGCTGCCTTGCTCCCGTTACCCGTGAGGAAATCCTAGAGCGCGATGCGGCGGGAGGGAAGGGGAACTGCCGCCGCGCCGCTGCACGGACGTGATTTTACGATCTCCGGCCGGGCAAAAGGGCGCGCGGTAGCCGTCGCCTGGCGCCATCGCCGCTTGTCGCAGGCCGGCCCGGCCACCTGTCCCGACCGGCGAAGATGAAGCGGGGCAGGGGCAAGAGACAGGGCAAGGGGGCAAACGGCAAGGCGAACGGCCATCCGCCAGACAGGTCGGGGTGCCTCGCGGGGCCGCTGCCGGCACCGACCATGCAGCGGAGGGTGAATAGGCCGGGCCGTCATGCAGACGCCGGGGTGCCCGGTCGGCCGGCACGAAAAAGGGCGCGGTTTCCCACGCCCTTGCTCGTTCATTCCATCACAGCCCGTGGCCGGGCGGCCGTCACCGCCGCCGGGGTGGGCCTTACTTGTCGCGCAGGCGGATGGGGATGAACCCTTCCGGCGTGCCGCGCCGCAGCACGCGCAGCAGCACGGCATTGCGGTTGCCGTCCTTCGCCGCCTGTGCCGCCTTGCCCAGATCGACGTCGCTCGTCACCGGCTGGCCATTGGCCAGGGTGATCACGTCGCCGCGCCGCAGCCCCTTGGCGCCGGCGTCGGTCGATGGATCGACGGCGGCGATCACCACGCCCTTCGTATCCGCCGGCACGCCGACCTGCCGCGCGATGACCGGGGTCAGCGGCTGCACGGCGAGGCCGAGCAATTGCTGGGCGGCCTGCTTGGTGCTCTGCTCGTCCTGATCGGAGAAATCATCCTTCGGCGTCTGGCCGAAATTGCTGGCCAGTTCCTGCTCGGGTGGCCGCTCGCCGACCTGCGCGCGCAGCGTCATCGCCTTGCCGTTGCGGATCACGTCGATGGGGACGGTCGCGCCGATCGACAGGCCGGAGACGATATAGGAGAGCGTATTGTCCGGGGTCACGTCCTGGCCGTTGATCCGCATGATGACGTCGCCCGCCTTGATGCCGGCCTTGTCGGCATTCTTGCCGGGCTCGACCGTCTGGACGAACTCACCGCGATTCTTGGGCAGGCCGAGCGATTCGGCCAGATCGTCGGAGAGCTGGCTGATCGAGATGCCCAGATAGCCGCGCTGCACGGTCTGGCCCTTGCGCAGCGTCTCGATCACCGGCACCGCTTCCTCGGACGGGATGGCGAAGCCGATGCCGACATTGCCGCCGGTGGGCGAGAGGATCTGCGAGTTGATGCCGATCACATTGCCGTTCATGTCGAACATCGGGCCGCCGGAGTTGCCCTGATTGATCGAGGCGTCGGTCTGGATGAAGCGGTCTGCGCCGCCGCCCGCCGTGCGGTGCAGCGCCGAGACGATGCCGGCGGTGACGGTGCTGGAGAGGCCGAAGGGATTGCCGATGGCGATCACCCAGTCTCCCACGCGCGCCTTGGTCGAATCGCCGAACTTGACGAAGGGCAGCGGTTTGCTGGCGTTGATCTTGAGCACGGCCAGGTCGGAGCGGGGATCGGTCCCGATCAGCTTGGCGGTATATTCGGTGCGGTCGGGCAGGGTGACGGTGATCGAATCGACCGTTGCGCCGCGGGCGCCGGGCGCCACAACATGGTTGTTGGTGACGATATAGCCATCGGCCGAAATGATGAAGCCGGAGCCGAGCGACTGCGCCTGACGGGTCTGCGGCTGGCCGCCCTGGCCACCCTGGCCGCCGGGGCCACCCGGTGCGTTGTCGCCAAAGCCGAACAGATCGCCGAACGGCGTGCCGGCGAAGGGGTTCTGCACCTGCACGCGCTGCTTGGTGGAAATGTTGACCACGGCCGGCTGGAGGCGCTGGACCATGTCCGCGAAGCTGCCCGGTGCGCCGCGCGGGGCGGCGGCCATGCCTTCATTCTGGGCCGTCTGGGCGACCACACTGGTCGAATGGGATGTCAGGGCGAGCGTGGTGCCCCCGAGGAGCAGGGCTGCTGTGATGGCATAAGCGTAGCGCACGAAAAACCTTCCTCTCATTCCAAACGTCGTTGCCCGTCAGCGGCCAATGCCGCTACCCGGCTTGGTGGGTCGGTCGCAAGGGGCAACCTTTCCGCCAGCCATGCCGCCAACCGGATTAACCGGCATTGAATGAAGCCCGCCACCTGTCCGAGGTGGCGGGCTTCCCGTCAATTCAGCGCCCCCGGAACTGCCGGAGATAATCATTGTCCGCGGACAGGACAGCGGTGGTTGCTCCCGTATTATCTGCCGCGAAGCTGGTCTGGTAGGACTGCATGGCGCGGTAGAAATCGTAGAATTGCGGGTCCTTGCCAAAGCTCGCCGCATAGATTTTGGCGGCGTCGGCATCGGCCTGCGCGCGGATGATCTGGGCGCGCTTGGCGCCTTCCGCCCGGATCGTCAGCGCTTCCTGCTCGCGCGCCGTGCGCATGCGCTGGAAGGCGCTCTGCAGCGGCGTGCCATCGGGCAGGTCGGCGCGCATGATCCGCACGTCGATCACTTCCGCGCCATATTGCTGCGCGACGCGGTTGAGGCTGCGGCGGATATTGGTCATCACCTCACCGCGCTCGGGGCTGAGCAGCAGGTCGAAGCGGCGCTTGCCCAGTTCGTTGCGCAGCGCCGAGCCGAGGATCGGCCGCAGCGCATCGACGACGCGTTCCTCGCTGCCGGCGGAGATATACATGCGCCGCGGGTCGACGATGCGATAGCGGGCGAAGGCATCCACCTGCAGCCGCAGCTGGTCGGTGGAGAGCACCTGCTGGCGCTCCATCGCGACCGACTGGATGCGCTTGTCGATCCACACGATCTGGTCGAGGAACGGCATGCGGATCTTGAGGCCCGCGCCGGTGTGACCGAACACCTCATTGGGCTTGTAGGGATTATAGATGCGCACCGGGTTGCCGAAGCGCAGCACCACGGCCTGTTTCGTCTCCGGCACGATCGCGAAGGTGCTGCCGACCAGAATGAGCGCGATCGTCGCCAGCACCGCCAGCACGATGGGGTTGCGCAGGGAAAACATCATTGTCCGCCTCCCTGGCGGCCGGCCGGCTCGACGCTGACGGTCGCTTCCCCTGCGCCGGGGCGCCGGGGCGGCTGGACGGCGGGCAGCGGCAGATACGGCGTCACATTATTGGTCTCGATGATCGTCTTGTTCACGCCGGCGAGCACCTTCTCCATGGTTTCATAATACATGCGGCGGCGCGTCACCTCGGGGGCGAGGCGATATTGCTCATACACCTTGTCGAACGCGGTGGACGCGCCCTGCGACTGGGCGGCGAGCTGCTGGGCATAGGCCTGCGCCTGATTGAGATAGGTTTCGGCGGCCTGCTGCGAGGCGCTGACTTCCTTGAACGCGTCGTTCACCGCGTCTGGCGGATCGGCCTGCTTGATGGCCACGCCCTGGATGCGGATGCCCGCGCCATAGCCATCGAGAATATCCTGCATGCGCTCCTGCACCTGCGCCTCGATGGCGCTGCGGCCGCCGCCAAGGGCATCCTGCAGCGAAACCGTGGCGACCACGGCGCGCATCGCCGATTCGGACACGGCGGCGATGGTCTGGTCGGGATCGGCGATCTGGAAGCTGTATTGCTTGGGGTCGCTGATGTTCCAGCGCACCGAATAGCCCAGATTGATGATGTTCTGGTCGCCGGTCAGCACCAGCTTTTCCGCTTCGTCGCCGGCCGAGCCCAGGTCGATCGTGCGGATTTCTTCGACATCGACCACGCGGACCGAGGCGATGGGCGCCGGCCAGGTGAGGCTGATGCCCGGCGTGAGCGTGCGGCTGTAGGAGCCGAGCTGCGAGACCACGCCGCGCTCCTGCGGGCCGATCCGGTGGATGCTGGTGCTGCCGACCCAGATGAGCAGCACGCCGCCCACGAGCCATGGCCACAGGGTGCGGCTGCCCGGCCGCTGGGGCAGGCCGCCGCCGAAACCGCCGCCAAACCCGTCGCGCGCGCGGCGCAGCAATTCGTCGAGCACGCTCGGGCCGCGCGGATTGCCGCCACTGCCCGGCTCATCGCGGGTCGGCGGCGTCCACGGATTGCGCGGCGGGTTGCGCGGGCCGTCGCCGCCTTTATGATCGGCGGGCTCGTCGCCCTTGCTGCCCCATGGGCCGCCTTCGCTCATCGTGGAGGCGGGGCCGTGGTGATGCGTCATCTCGGTATCCATGCACCATGTATAGTTACGCTCGTCGCGGAAATACAGGGCGCTGGCAGGAAATACAGGGCCGCTGACGTAAATTGCATGAGCGCCCGCCGATATTGTACAAAAACTTGCGCATGATGGCTTTGCGCTCGCGCGCGGAACGATCTAGAGCCGGGTTATGACAGACGGATGGACAATGGACGCAGCGCTGGCCGAGCAGATCGGCACGCTGGCGCAGGGCCGTGCCAGCGGCTTGCGCATGAAGGGCAATATATTGAGCCTCGTGCTGGATGTGGGCGGGCTCGACGCGGCGGCGCGCGATGCGCTGGAGGCCGCGATCACGCAGGCCGGCAAGGATCATCCCGGCGTGGAGGCCGTCCGCATCGCGATGACCGCCGAGCGCGCCGCGCGGCCGATGATCATCGCGGTCGGCTCGGGCAAGGGCGGCGTCGGCAAATCGACCTTGTCGGTCAATCTCGCCATTGCGCTCAAGCGGCTGGGCAAGCGCGTCGGCATGGTCGATGCGGATATTTACGGACCGTCGCTGCCGCGCCTGCTGGCGAGCGAGGGCACCAAGCCGGAGGCGCGGGGCAAGCAGCTCCTCCCGGTCACCAATGAGCATGGCATCCCGATGCTCTCCATGGGGCATCTGGCCAATCCGGGGCAGGCGATTGCCTGGCGCGGGCCGATGGTCAGCAATGCGCTCGGCCAGCTCATCGATGCGGACTGGAGCGGCACGGATCTGCTGATCGTCGATCTGCCGCCGGGCACGGGCGATGTGCAGCTCACCATGATCCAGCGCTACAAGCCGATCGGCGCGGTCATCGTGTCCACGCCGCAGGATCTGGCGTTGATCGACGCCACCCGCGCGATCAGCTTCTTCGATCAGGCCAAGGTGCCGATCATCGGCATGGTCGAGAATATGGCCGGCTATGTCTGCCCGCATTGCGGCGATGTCTCCGATCCGTTCGGCGCGGGCGGGGCGGAAGCGGCGGCGGGCGAGCTGGGCCTGTCGTTCCTCGGCCGGGTGCCGCTTGATATCGCGGTGCGCATCGCCTCGGATGCCGGCACGCCACCGGCCGCGCAGGATGGCACGGCGGGCCAGCCGTTCCGCGTCATTGCCGAGCGGATCGCGCGCTGGATCGATAATCAGCGCGCCGCCGGGCAGCCGACGGGGGCGGTGATTGGCTGACGTTCCGAAGCGGAACGGACCGCCTCGGGACGGAGAGGAAAAGCGCGGCGGCGGGCTGCATGTCAGCCGCCGGACATTGCTGACCGGGGCGGCCGCCGGCGGCGGGCTGGCGCTGGCATGGGCATTGTGGCCGCGCGACTATGCCCAGAAAGCCGATGCCGCCGAGGGTGAGACGGCATTTGGCGCCTTTGTGAAGATCGACCGCTCGGGCCAGGTGATCGTGCTCGTGCCGCAGGCCGAGCTGGGGCAGGGCGTGTTCACCCTGTTCGCGCAGATGGTGGCCGATGAGCTGGGCGCGGACTGGCGCACCGTGGCGGTGCAGCCCGCGCCGCCGGGGCCGCTCTATGCCAACCGCCTGCTGGCGCGCGAATGGTTTGACGGCCCGGTCAAGCGCGCGCTGGGCGACTGGGGCGATCGCCTCACCGATGAGCAGGCCCGTCGCTCCATGCTGATGCTCACCGGCGGCGGCACGTCGCTGCCCAATTTCGCCGATGATCTGCGCGCGGCCGGCGCGGCGGCGCGGGTGCTGCTGTGCATGGCGGCGGCGGATCGCTGGTCGGTCGGCTGGGAAAGCTGCGATATTGTGGGCGGCATCGTGTCCGACGGCACCAACAAGGCGCGCATCGGCGAGCTGGCGCAGGCCGCCGCGGCGTTCAAGCTGCCGGCGGTGCTGCCCTATCGGCTGGTCGATCGCGAGGACCGGCTGGCGGGCCGCGACCTGCCGCGCCTCGATGTGCCGAGCAAGATTGACGGCTCGGCCAATTATGCCGCCGATATCCGCCTGCCGGACATGATCTTCGCGGCGATCCGGCAAGGCCCGGTCAATGCCGCCGGCGTCCGGTCGATCAACGAGGCCGCCGCGCGCAAGGTGCCGGGCATGATCGGCATCGTGCGTGAAGAGGGCTGGGTGGCGGTGACGGGGCGCAACTGGTGGGCGGCCAATCAGGCGCTCGGGCGGCTCGATCCGGTGTTCACGCTGGCGGGGCCGGCGCTTGACGATGAAGCGATCGATACGGCGCTCGATGCGGCCTTCGAGAGCGATGCGGGCGAGCGCTTCTTCAGCCGGGGCGATCTGGGCCCGGTGTTTGCCGGGGCGAGCATCGTGCGTGCGGATTACAGCGTCGCGCCCGCGCTCCACCTCGCGCTGGAGCCGATGGCGGCGACCGCGCGCGTGCGGGAGGATGATGTCGAGGTCTGGCTGCCGACGCAGGCCCCCGTGCTCGCCCGGCAGGCGATCGCGCGCGCGCTGGGGGTGCGTGAGGCGAGCGTCACCATCTATCCGCTGTTCGCCGGCGGCTCCTTCGGCATCAAGATGGAGCTGGAGGCCGGCGTGCAGGCCGCGCTGATCGCCCGCGCGGCCAAGGCCCCGGTGCAGCTCATGTGGTCGCGCTCGGAGGATATCATCCGCGATTATCCGCGCCCGCCGGCCAAGGCGCGCATGGCCGCCCGGCTCGGCCGGGGCGGGCTGGTGCAGGGCTGGTCCGCCAAGATCGCCGCGCCGGCCGCGCTGGCGCAGCTGTGGCGGCGCATCGGCCATGGCGAGGATCGGGCCGCGGCGCTGGCGGCCACGGCGGCGCACAGCGACCGCCTCGCCGTCTCCGGCATGGATGGGCCCTATGCCATCCCCCATTTCGCGGTCGATCATTATCCGGCCGATCTGGCGCTGCCCACCGGCCGCTGGCGCAGCAATGCCGACAGCTATGGCGCGTTTTTCACGGAGAGCTTCATCGACGAGCTGGCGAGCGTCGCCGGGATCGAGCCGCTCTCCTTCCGCATCCAGATGCTCGGCGGCCAGCCCCGGCTCGCCCAGTGCCTCACCACGGCGGCGACGCTGGGCGGCTGGCAGGGCGGCGTGCGCGGCTCCGGGCAGGGGCTCGCCTGCCACCGCATGGGCGGCGCGGACATTGCCGTGCTGGTCGAGGCGGCGCTGGTGCAGGGCAGGGTGGCGGTGCGGCGGATCGTCGCGGTGGTCGATTGCGGCGCGCCGGTCAATCCGGACATTGCCCGCCAGCAGATTGAGGGCGGGCTGATCTTCGGCCTCGCCATGGCGCTGGGCGCGGCGCCGCGCTATCGCGAGTCGCTTCCGGTGGGGATGCGGCTGCGCGATTATGGCCTGCCGCGCCTCGCCGATGTCGGAGAGATCATGGTCGAGTTCGTCAACAATCCGGGCGGGGGTATCGTGGGCTATAGCGAGATCGGCGTGCCGGCCGTGGCGCCGGCGCTGGCCAGTGCGCTGGCGACCATCACCGGCAAGCGTGACCGCCGGCTGCCGCTGATGGCGGGCGCGGCATGAGCGCTGTGCTGCCGCCGGATCACCCGCCGGCCGCAACAGGCCGCGTCGCCGTGCTGCTGGTCAATCTCGGCACGCCGGACGCGCCGACCCCGGCGGCGGTGAAGCGCTATCTGCGCGAGTTCCTGTCCGATCCGCGCGTGGTGGAGATCCCACCGCTGGTCTGGCAGCCGATCCTGCGCGGCATCGTCCTCAACACGCGGCCGAAGAAATCCGCCCATGCCTATCAGCAGGTGTGGACGGAGCGTGGCTCGCCGCTGGCGTTCCACACCGCCGATGCCGCCGCCGGGCTGGCCGGCGCCTGGGGCGGCGCGGTCACGGTGGACTGGGCGATGCGCTATGGCACGCCGGCGATCGGCGATCGCCTCGCCGCGCTCAAGGCGCAGGGCCATGACCGCATTCTCATCGCGCCGCTTTACCCGCAATATTGCGGCGCGACGACGGCGACGGTGGTCGATGCGGTGGGCACGGCGCTGCGGGGGATGCGCTGGCAGCCCGCCATCCGCGTGCTGCCCGCCTATCATGACGAGCCGCTCTATATCGAGGCGCTGCGCACCACCATCGCCGCGCAGCTGGCGGCACTGCCGTTCGTGCCGGATCGCCTGGTCGCCAGCTTCCACGGCATGCCGCAGCGCACGCTCGAGTTGGGCGATCCCTATCATTGCCAGTGCCGCAAGACCGCGCGGTTGCTGGGGGAGGCGCTGGGGCGCGAGGTGATGGTGACGTTCCAGTCGCGTTTCGGCCGCGCCAAATGGCTGGAGCCGGCGACCGATACGGTGCTTGCCGCGCTGCCGGGGCAGGGCGCTGGCTCGGTCGCGGTGGTGACGCCGGGCTTCTCGGCGGATTGTCTGGAGACGCTGGAGGAAATCGCGCTGCGCGGCCGGGCCAGTTTTCTGGCGGCAGGCGGGCGGGATTTCGCCTTTTTGCCCTGTCTAAACGCCGGGCCGGAAGCTATCCATCTCTATGATGCGCTGCTCGGGCGGGAGCTTGCCGGCTGGGTGGCGAATCAAGGCGCGTAACACAGAGTGGGAGAAGCCCTGATGAGCAGAGTGGCAATCGTGACGGGTGGAACGCGCGGCATCGGTAAGGCGATCAGCCTGGCCCTGCGCGAACAGGGCTTTACGGTGGCGGCCAATTATGGCGGCAATGTCGAGAAGGCGAAGGCCTTTACCGACGAGACGGGCATCGCGGCCTATCAATGGGATGTCGGCGATCATCAGGCCTGTCTGGACGGCTGCGCGCAGGTGGCGGCGGAACTCGGGCCGGTCGATATCGTCGTCAACAATGCCGGCATCACGCGCGACGGCGTGCTGCTCAAGATGAGCTTCGAGGACTGGAACGAGGTGATGCGGATCAACCTTGGCGGCTGCTTCAACATGGCCAAGGCGGTGTTCCCCGGCATGCGGGATCGCGGCTGGGGGCGGATTGTCAATATCGGCTCGATCAACGGGCAGGCCGGCCAATATGGGCAGGTCAACTATGCCGCCGCCAAATCCGGCATCCATGGCTTCACCAAGGCGCTGGCGCAGGAGGGCGCGCGCTTTGGCGTGACCGTCAACGCCATCGCGCCGGGCTATATCGATACGGACATGGTGGCCGCCGTGCCCGGCCCGGTGCTGGAGAAGATCGTCGCGCGCATTCCTGTCGGCCGGCTCGGCCATGCGGAGGAAATCGCGCGCGGCGTCGCCTTTTTGTGCAGCGAGGATGCCGGCTTCGTCACCGGGTCGACCCTGTCGATCAATGGCGGCCAGCACATGTATTGATGGAACGGGACGGGGCCTTGCAGCATATGGACAAGGCCCCGCCGCCCTGTTTCGCGCCGCCGGTCAAGCGCAGCATCACCATTGCCGGCCATGCCACCTCGATCAGCCTGGAGCCGCTCTTCTGGCGCGCGCTGGAAGAGCGGGCGCGGGCGGACGGCCTGCCGCTCAGTGCGCTGGTCGGGCGCATCGACGCCGGGCGGATCGCCGCGGCCGATCCCCCCAACCTGGCGAGCGCGATCCGCTGCTGGCTGCTGGCGGCGGCCTCGGCCCGGCCCGATGCACCGCTCTCCTGAGCGTAAAGCATTTGCGCCGCTGCCGGGCATGGCTATGGCGATGGTCATGATGGACAGTGGTGGCGAGCGGCCGGGGCACGGGCGGATATGGCGGTGATCGCGGCGGCCATGCCCCGCGGCCGCGTCTGGCTGGTGCTGGCGGCGATGCTCCCCGCGCTCGCCGGCTGTGGCAGCAGCATCGTCCCGCGCGGCGCGGCGCCGGCGGTGGGCTTCGTCCCGGCGACCCGGCCGGCCCCGCCCGGGAGCGTCATGGGGGCCGATGCGCGCCAGTTGCAGCGCCTGTTCGGCGAACCACGGCTCGATATTCGCGATCCGGCCGTGCGCAAGCTGCAATTCGCCAATGGCCAGTGTATTCTCGATACCTATCTCTATGCCGCCGCCGCCAATCGCGAGCCGGTGGTGACTCATGCCGATGCCCGGACCGGGGCCGGCGCGGAGATGGACTGGCAGGCCTGCGCGGGGTTGCTGCGCGCAAAATAAGCCCGTTTCGTCATGGCTTGCGGGCGGCCTTGCCCGTCGCTTCGCTACGGCGATTGACTTGACGCCGCGCAGGTGACAGCTTGGCAACCATGGTCGAGCAGGTCGTTCCTTTTCAGATGCGTCATCAGACGGGTCAACTCATCCAGGGCGCGTAGCCCCGGGTCCGGTGCGCATAGCCCCGTGTCCCGGGGCGGATGATCGACAGACTATTCGCCGGAAAACCATGGCGAACCCAATTCTTCCAACAAGGAATGCCTGCATTATGACACGCAGCAAAAGCGGTCGTCGGCCGCCCATCCATATGATCGATACCGAGGCCGATTCGCTCACCAGCATGGCGATCGGGCTGGAAGAGCGCCTGCCGGAAGTGAGCGAGCTTTTGCTCGACGAGATTTCGCGCGCCACCATCCACAAGGCCGAGCGCATGCCGGCCGATATCGTGACGATGATGTCCACCGTCACCTTCACGGATGAAGCGAGTGGCGCGGAGCGTTCGGTGCAGCTGGTCTGGCCCAAGGATGCGGATATTTCGGCGGGCAGGATCTCCATTCTCACGCTGATCGGCGCCGGGCTGATCGGACTGCGCGAGGCCCAGTCGATCAACTGGCCGGACCGCAGCGGTCATGAGCGCGTGCTGCGCATCACCAGCGTCACCCAGCCGCCGCGCGCCTGAGCGGCATCCGCCGGCGTGCGGCCGCCGCCGCAGCCGGACGAACAAACTTTGGACGAATAGCAAAAGGCAACCTATATTGGGGCGGTCCCCCTCATAGGAGATAATTGAGCGTCCTAAAGTGTCAGGAGATGATGATGGCTTTCGATCGGCGAACCCTGCTCAGCGGCGGCGCGATGCTCGCGCTGGCGGCGGTCACGGGAATGGGGCGGGCGGCCGCGCCGGCCAAGCGGCCCAAGGGGCCGTTCCAGCTGAGTGACGAGGCCTGGCGAAAGCGCCTGACGCCGGTTCAATATGCCTCGCTGCGCGAAGCGGCGACCGAGCGGCCCTATAGCTCGCCGCTCAATGACGAGCATCGCAAGGGCACGTTCCTGTGCGCCGGTTGCGGCCAGAAGCTCTACGATTCCAGCACCAAGTTCGAGAGCCATACCGGCTGGCCCAGCTTCTGGCGGCCGTTGCCCGGCGCGATCGGCACCATGATCGACCATGATCTGGGCTTTGCCCGCACGGAAGTGCATTGCGCCCGGTGCGGCGGCCATCATGGCCATGTGTTCAAGGATGGCCCGCCGCCCACGGGCCTGCGCTACTGCATGAACGGCGTGTCGCTCAAATTCGTGCCGGCCTGATCGCGCCGTCGGGCGCGGCGATGATCCGGTAGACGGTCATCGTTTCGCCCGGCCGCATCGGCACCGGCGCCAGCCAGTCCGGCACATGGCCGGCGAGGAGCTGCGCCATCAGTCCCTGCGGATAAAGCTGGCGATAGCGCGCGACCTCATTCTGGTCGGCGCAGAAGGCGAGATATTGCGCCCCGCTCGCCGCCACGATGGCGCGGGCGTCCGCTGGCGTGGATGTCAGCCCCTGCAGCACCATCGTCATGCCGGCGACATTGCGATGATGGCCCGTCGCCAGCACGCGGTGATGGGTGAGGACGAGCAGTCCGGGGCCGATATCAAGGGGCGTGAACAGCGTGGCGGCGGGCAGCGCGGCCAGGCCCTGCAGCGTGTCCGGCGCGATGCAGGCGGGTCCGCTGTGCGCGCGCTCGCCGGCCTTCTCGCCGCCAGCGCCCAGCAGGCTGGTGACCGCCGCGACGGCGCAGACCGGCGTGGCCAGCACGGCCGCCGCGGTCAGGGCGGTGCGCAGCGGCATGAAGGGATATTGCCGGGCATGGCGGATCAGCGTGCTCAGCAGCACGGCATTGCCCGGCAGCGCCACCAGATGCGCAAAGGACATCGCCCGCAGCACCAGGAGCGCGATGGCGAAGGCCACGAGTTGCAGGACGAGCAGCGTCCCCCAGGCCGATCGAGCCCGGTCGTGCGGCGCGTGGCGCAGCGCGATGATGGTGCCGACCAGGCCGAGCAGCGCCGGAATCACGACCATCACCTGCACGGCGGGGGTCTGCATGGTGAGCGGCAGGCCTTCCTTCACAGCGAGATACCAGAGCCGGTAGACGAGCGGATCAAGCGTATCGAACGGCCCGGCGAGGCACTGGCGCGAGAGCAGCAGGAAGGTGGCGATGCCCGCGCCGCCGGCGAGGGCGAGCGGCAGCGCGCGCGCCATCCGGCTGCTGTTGCGCAGGACGCGCTGGGCCAGCAGCAGGGCCAGCGTCGTCACCCCCAGCGGGACGAGATAGGCGGGGGAAAGACTGTCGCACCATGGCCGCAGCGCATCGGCCGGATTGTGGGTCGCAACCAGCAGCAGCGCGGAAACGCCGGTCAGCGCGAGCATATAGTGGCGCAGGTCGGCCGCGCGATCGGTGCGGGCGATGTGGCGCAGCGCGAAGAGGCCGCCGGCCGTCACCGCATAGGGCAGCCCCTCGAGCGAGATCTGCATCCAGCAGGCCATGGCGATGCCGGCGGTCAGGCCCAGCCGGCCATCCCGCCGATCCGTGCGGACCAGCGCCATCACGGCAACGGCGCCGCAGACGAGCTGGACGCCATGATGATCGATGCGGTTGGGCGCGAGCTGGATGAGGATGGGCACCGAGAGCAGCAACAGCAGCGCGCAGAGCAGCGCCACGCCCTGGCCCAGCGCCATCCAGCGCGCGATCTTGTAGCTCAGGATCGTCAGCACCAGCAGCCAGCCGAGCGGGATGACGAGCAGCGTGATCCGCTCCGCCAGCGCCGGGCCAAGCAGCGGATCGAGCAGCAGGAGCGACAGCGCGATCGGCAGGTCGACAAGGCGCGACCAGTGCATCGGCACGCCATCGGGCGGGAAGATGCGATATTGGGTGAGGTCGAACCAGCTCTGCCCCGCCAGCAGATCGCGCACCTGCACGAGCCGCAGGGCGTCGTCCGGATCGCGGAAGGCCATCGGCCCGATCAGCGACCAGTTGAGCGCGATCAGGGCGAGGCTGGCGATCGCCCACATGGCGAGCAGGATCGCGCGGCTGCGCGGCGCGGTCAGGACGGGCGGGCGACTCATGAGGCGAAGACGATCGCCTTGCGCAACAGATAGGTGGTCTGGAAGCTCACCAGCACGGCGATCAGCTTGGCGGCCAGCGGCAGCAGCCCGATGAGGCTGCCGAGCGCGACGATCCCCGTGGTGAGCGCCAGACCCGCCAGGGCGGAGCCGACGAACAGCCCTTTCTGCCGCAGCCGCTCCGGTCCGCGCGGGGCGGCCCCGGCCGAGAAGACGAGCCGGGAGGAGATCAGCCAGTGGATGACAATGCCCGCGCCATAGCCCAGCGCGGACGATGCGGCCGGTGTCAGGCCGCCCCGCAGCAGGGCGAGGAACAGCCCGACATCGCCCGCCAGCGCGACCGCACTGGCCGCGCCATAGCGAATGAAGGTGCGGTCCAGCAGCGTGCGGAGCAAGGCCATCGGCGCATTGTCCCTCATGCGGCGCGCGCCGGCACGGGCCGCAGGCTGGCGAGCGCCGCGCGCTGCCCGGCTGTCAGCGTCGCGCCGTCCTGCGCGTCATCGCCGGTCTCATGATATTCGGCATCCTCGTTGACCTGCCAGATGTCATAGAGCTTCCGCCCGGCGATGATGTTGCGCACGGTGAGCATCGCCGTCATCATCGCATGATCCTGATTATTATAGCGATGCATGCCGTTGCGGCCGACGAGGTGGAGCGTGGGATAGGCCTCCTCCAGCTCGGCGCGGATCGCCGCGACATGCCCGGCATAGCTTTCATCATAGACCGGATAGGCCTTTTCCTGCCGCACGACGGCGCCGCCGACCACCTGCTCCGCGGTGATGAGCCCCATCGTCACCATCTCGCGCGTGGCGAGCGCGATCAGCTCCTCGTCGCTGACGGACCAGAGGCCATCGCCCTCGAAGCAGAAATATTCGAGACCGACGCAGGCGATCTGCGGATCGGGCACCATTTCGGGCGACCAGCTGCGGAAATTCTGCACCCGGCCGACTTTGACGCGGGGATCATGGATGTAGATCCAGTTATCCGGGAAGAGATCCGCGGACCTGATCATCAGCGCGACCGTCAGGAAATCTCGATAGCCCAGCGACAGGGCGTTGCCGAGCGTGTGCGGAACGGGATGGATGCGCCCGGCCAGCTCGCGCATCGGGGCGGAGCTGATCACATGCGCGGCGTCGATCGTCACGCTCTCGCCGCCGCGCGTGGCGGTGGTCATGCGCCAGCGGCCGGTGATCTGGTCGAGGCTGATCTGTTTGAGCGCGTGGCCCATCAGCACGCGGTTGCCGCCGGCGATCACATGGTCGCGCGCGGCATCCCACATCATGCCGGGGCCAAGGCGCGGATAGCGGAAATGTTCGAGCAGCGTCTTGGCGCCCATGCCGTCATTGGGCTTTTTGTTGAGGCCGAGGCTGCGCTTGATCCCGTCCAGCACGGCCGCGCCGAGCGAGAGGCCCTTGATGCGCTGGGCGGCCCAGTCGGCGGACATCGCATCGCACGGCATGCCCCACACTTTCTCGGTGTAGGTCTTGAAGAAGATGGCATAGAGCGTGCGGCCGAACTGGTTGACCACCCAGTCCTCGAAGCTCTTCACCTCCCGGATCGGGAAGAGCCGCGCCTTCACATAGCTCGCCATGCACGCGGCCGAGCGCAGCAGGCCGAGATTGCGCAGCGCCTCGAAGGCGCGCAGCGGGTAGCTGTAGAAGCGGCCCTGATAATAGATGCGGCTCATCCGCGGCCGGTCGATGAAGTCGTGCGGGAGGATCTCGTTCCACAGGTCGACCACTTCGCGCGACTTGGAGAAGAAGCGGTGGCCGCCAATGTCGAAGCGGAAGCCCTGATGCTCGACGGTGCGGCTGATACCACCCACATGCGCCGGGTCTTTCTCGATCACGGTCACGCTGAGGCCGGCCTTGGTGAGCAGATAGGCGGCGGTGAGGCCGGCGGGCCCCGCGCCGATGATCGCGACATCGACGGGCTGGTCAGGACGTGACATGCAGGTTTATCCCCCGGATCGGTCTGGCTTCGGTCCGAACGTGAACGAAATGGGATAATAAAGGTTTAAGCCATGGCGCGGTGGGCGGATCGGGCGGCGATGGCATGGTTCACGCGGCGGGCCATGGCGTCCGGATGAGGGCGGGGCCGGCGGTCCGGCCGGGGCGGGCGCTCATCCGCGCGGCATGGACGGACAGGGCAAAGGCGGCGAGGGCCGGGGGCTTTCGCGCCGGGCCGGCGGGGCGGACCGTGCCGCCTATCCCAGCGCCTGGCTGAGCATCAGCGCGATGCCGGCCATCACCAGCGCGATGCCGGCATATTCGCGCGCGCCCAGCGCCCGGCCGCTCACGCGCCGGCTGACCAGCGCGGCGACGGGCATCTCGGCGAGCGCCAGCGTGCGGACATTGGCGGCGGCGGTGAGCGAGAAGGCGACGAACCATGCGCCGGTCGCCAGCGCGCCGAGAAAGCCCGCGCTCAGGCTCTGCCGCCACACGCGCACGCTGCCGAGGAAGGCGCGGCGGTCGAAGGCGAGCAGCCAGCTGCCGAGCAGCACCGTCTGGATGGCGAGGCTGGCCGCCATGATGGTCAGCGCCCGGTTCATCGCGCTGGCCTCGCCCAGCCCGTTGATCGCGCCGCGAAAGGCGACGGCGGAAAGGCCGAAGCCCGCGCCCGCCGCGATGCCCAGCGCCATCGGGGACCATTCGCGCACCAGCGCCCGCCAGTCGCGCGGGTCGATCGAGACGAGCAGGATGCCCGCCGTCGCGATCAGGATGCCGGTCCAGCCGAGCGGGGCCAGCCGGTCGCCCAGCAGGATGAGGCCGAACAGGGCGACGAGGATCGGCTCGGTCTTGATATAGGCATAGGCCACGCCGAACGCCCGGCGCGCCATCGCCATCAGCATCAGCGCCGTCGCGGCGATCTGCGCCACCGCGCCGAGCAGCACGAAGCCGATCGCCTCGCCGGTGAAGGCGGGGCCGCCTTCCCCCAGCAGGGCGCGGCCGATCGCCAGCATCAGCAGCGCGAAGGGCAGGCCGAAGATGAAGCGCACCTGCGTCGCGCCGAGCGTGCCGATCTCGCTGACGAGGCCGGCTTGCAGGCCGTTGCGGGCGACCTGCGCGCCGGCGGCCAGCAATGTTGCTGATATCCACGCCAGTGCGGGCATCAATCCTTGTCGAACAGAGCGGCGAGCTGCTCCACCATGGTGCCGCCCAATTGCTCGGCATCCATGATCGTGACCGCGCGGCTATACCAGCGGGTGACGTCATGACCGATGCCGATGGCGATCAGCTCGACCGGCGAGCGCGTCTCGATCCAGTTGATCACCTGCCGCAGATGGCGCTCCAGATAGGTGCCGTTATTGACCGAGAGCGTCGAATCATCGACCGGTGCGCCGTCGGAAATCACCATGAGGACGCGCCGCTCCTCGTTGCGCGCCATCAGCCGGCCATGCGCCCAGAGCAGCGCCTCGCCGTCGATATTCTCCTTGAGCAGCCCCTCGCGCATCATCAGGCCGAGATTGACCTTGGCGCGGCGCCAGGGCTCGTCCGCCTGCTTGTAGACGATGTGGCGCAGATCATTGAGCCGCCCCGGTTTGGCCGGACGGCCCGCGGCGAGCCATTGCTCCCGGCTCTGCCCGCCTTTCCACGCGCGGGTGGTGAAGCCGAGCACCTCGGTCTTGACCCCGCAGCGCTCCAGCGTGCGCGCCATGATGTCCGCGCTGATCGCGGCGATGCCGATCGGCCGGCCGCGCATCGAGCCTGAATTGTCGATCAGCAGCGTGACGATGGTGTCGCGGAAATCGGTCTCGCGCTCGATCTTGTAGGAGAGCGAATGGCCCGGCGTGACGACGATGCGGGCGAGCCGCGCGGCGTCCAGCATGCCCTCTTCCTGGTCGAAATCCCAGCTGCGGCTCTGTTGCGCGAGCAGCCGCCGTTGCAGGCGATTCGCCAGCTTGGAGACGGCGCTCTGGAACGGCGCGAGCTGCTGGTCGAGGAAGCCGCGCAGCCGCGCCAGCTCATCCGCATCGCACAGGTCGAGCGCGCCGACCACCTCGTCAAACTTGGTGGTATAGGCGGTATAGTTGAAATCCGGCGGCAGGTCGGAGAAGGGGCGGTTGGGGCGCACCGGCATGATGCCGTCATCATCGCCCTGCTCGCCATCGCCCTGCTCGTCCGAATCGGCGTCGTCCTGCTCGCCCTGATCCTGCGTTTCCTCGCCTTGCTCGCCCTGGTCCTCGCCGCGTGTCTCGGCGCGGGACTGGTCCTGGTCGGAGGATTCGTCCTCATCCTCCTGCTCGCTATCGGCTTCCTGCTCGCCCTCCTGCTCGTTCTCATCCTCATCGGGCGATTCGGGCGGGGCATCGGCGCGGACCAGCTCCAGATGCTCCAGCATGGCGAGCAGCCGGTCCTGAAACGCCGCCTGATCATCGAGGCAAAAGGCCAGCGCGTCGAAATCGCCGGCGGCCTTCTCGTCGATCCACTCGCGCAGGAAGGCGAGGCCGCGCTCGGCGCTTTTGGGCGGGGCCTGCCCGGTCAGTTTTTCGCGCAGCAGCAACGCGACGGCGCCCGGCAGCGGCACTTCATCGGCGGACTGGGCGCGGGTGATCGGGTCGCTCTGGGTCTTCATGTCCAGCGCGGCGGCCAGATTGTCGCGCATGCCGGGGTAGTTTTTCGAGCCGAGCGCCTCGTAGCGCACTGCTTCCACCGCATCATAGACGGCACGGGCGGATGGATCGGCCGGGGCGCGGCGATTGTGCAGCTTGAGGTCGTGATAGCGCAGTTTGAGGGCGAAACTGTCCGCAAAACCGCGCGCGAGGGCAACCTGATCGGCCGGCAGGCCGCGCGTGGGCGGCGGCACCTTGATCTGCTTGCCCGCCAGATGCGGCGTATCGGTGGAGAAGGCGAGGTCCACCTCCGGGTCCCGCGCAACCGCGCGCGATGCGCCCGAGAGGACGTCCTTGAAGCGATCCAGCGGTGAACGGTCGGCCATGATCGTGCCGGGCTGGGCCAGCGCCGCCGCGCTGTCAAGGGGGCGGGTCGATCGCGCGCGCTGTCCGGGCGGGAAAGCGCCGCTTGTCCGCCGGCGGACGGCCGCGCCGCCCTAGCGGGCCGGTTCGACCGTGATCGTCTCGATCTGCGTTTCCACCTGCGTCATCAGCTTGTGCACCGGGCATTTGCCGGCCACCGCGATCAGCCGCGCGCGCTCCTCCGCGCTCATCGGCCCGTCAATGGCGATGCGGGCGGTCAGCTTGTAGAGGCCGTCGCGCTCGGCGCTGGCGTCGCGCTCCACGCCGACCCGCACCGTTTCCAGCGCGATGCCGTTGCGCCGGGCATACCAGAGCATGGTGAGCGCCTTGCAGGCCCCGAGCGCGGCGTCATAGAGGTCATGCGGGTTGGGGCCTTCGTCCGCGCCGCCCTCGGCCAGCGCCATGTCGGTGATCAATTCGTGCGCGCCGCTGGTGATGCGATGGGCCGTTTTATCCGTGGCGATCCGTTCGATGACGATCATGGGTGATGCTCCGTCCTGCTGAAAAGGCCTGAGACAGGGGCCGGCGCACGTCATCGGCGCGCCGCACGCGCGGCATCGACGGGGGGAGCCCCCGGACGCGCTGGGCGGCGTCAGGTCGGGAAACAGGGCGGGGGATGGCGGCGGTGGCTGAACCGGGAGGGTACGTCGCCGCCATCGCTGCGGCTACTTCGCCGTGCCGACGACGCTTTCGGGCAGATCCTTGCCGAACACGCGCTGATAATATTCCGCCACCAGCGGCCGCTCCGCCTCATCGCATTTGTTGAGGAAGGAGAGGCGGAAGGCGAAGCCGATATCCTTGAAGATCAGCGTGTTCTGCGCCCAGCTGATCACCGTGCGCGGGCTCATCACGGTCGAGATATCGCCATTGATGAAGCCCTGCCGGGTGAGATCGGCCACGCGGATCATCCGCGTCACTTCCTCGCGGCCGCCGGGATGATCATATTCGCCGGATTTGGCGAGCACGATGCGCGCTTCGGTCTCGGCCGGCAGATAATTGAGCGTCACCACCAGATTCCAGCGGTCCATCTGGCCCTGGTTGATCTGCTGGGTGCCGTGATAGAGGCCGGTCGTATCGCCCAGGCCCACCGTGTTGGAGGTGGCGAACAGGCGGAACCACGGGCTCGGGCGAATCACCTTGTTCTGGTCGAGCAGGGTCATCTTGCCATCGGCTTCCAGCACGCGCTGGATGACGAACATCACGTCCGGGCGGCCGGCGTCATATTCGTCGAACACCAGCGCGACCGGGCGTTGCAGCGCCCAGGGCAGCAGCCCTTCCTTGAACTCGGTGACCTGCACGCCGTCCTTGAGCACGATGGCGTCGCGGCCGACCAGATCGATACGGCTGATATGCGCATCGAGGTTGATGCGGATGCACGGCCAGTTCAGCCGCGCGGCGACCTGCTCGATATGGGTCGATTTGCCGGTGCCGTGATAGCCCTGCACCATCACGCGGCGGTTGTGGGCGAAGCCGGCGAGGATGGCGAGCGTGGTATCGGGATCGAACACATAGGCCGGGTCGAGATCCGGCACCCGCTCGTCCGCCTCGGTGAAGGCGGGAACCTCCATGTCGATATCGACGCCGAACAGGTCGCGCGCCCTCACCATCTTGTCCGGGGCTTCGAGCAGCACTTCGCTGCGCATGTCGGCATTGGTGTTGGGAATATCGGTCATGGCATCATGGTTCCTGAGAGTCGTTCCAGCCCCTAACCGATCCGGCAAGGCCCTGTCGATAGATGGTGATTCCCGGCGCGGATGTCACATGGCCATGTCAGGTCGACCAGGCCGCCAGATCCTCTTCCTGCCCGATCAGCGCCAGACCGTGCGCGATGGAGGTCAGTTCGCCGCCGACCGCGATGCGGTCCGTGCCGAAGCGCCGCTCGAAAATCGCGCGGATCGCCGGGATGAGCGAGGAGCCGCCGGTGAGGAAGATGCGATCGATCGCATCCAGGCCGACGCCGGCCTGCGCCAGTGCCTTGTCGACCGTCGCCTCGATGCTGGCGATGTCCGGCGCGATCCAGCGCTCGAAATCGGCGCGCGTCACCTCGGCCTCGATGGTCAGGTCATCGGCCTTGAACTGGAAATGCGCGCTGTCCGCCTGCGAGAGCGTGCGCTTGAGCGCGCCCACCACATCATAGAGCGCATAGCCTAGCTCCTGCTCGATCACCGCGATCATCCGGCCGATCGCGGCGGGGTCGCTCGCGGCCTTCTGCAAGCGCGCCAGCTCGGCCAGCGTGCGGCGGTTGCGCAGCAGCGCGAGGCGCGACCAGTCGGCGAAATTGGCGAAGTGGCTGCGCGGGATCTCCAGCAGCTTGTCGAACGAGCGATAGCTGGTGCCCTTGCCGAGCATCGGCAGCACCAGCTGGTCGACGATGCGGTAATCGAAGCGATCGCCGGCAATGCCGATGCCGGCCGAGCCCAGCGGCACGCAGCGCTGCGCGGCCCCCGGCGCGGCGACTCGCACGATGGAGAAATCGCTGGTGCCGCCGCCGAAATCCGCGACCAGGATGGTGGCGGCTTGCGTCAGCTGGCTGGCATAGCTGAAGGCGGCGCCCAGCGGCTCATAGACATAGCGGATGTCCGTGCCGAAGCCCTTGAACATGGCGTCATAACGTTGCCGCGCCAGCGCTTCGTCCGGGCGGGAGCCGGCATATTCGACCGGGCGGCCGATGATGATGCGTTCGGGCCGCTGGTCGAGCTTGCCGCCGGCATGGGCGATCATCCGCGCCAGGAACATCTGGCCCAGCTCCTCGAAGCGCAGGCGCTTCTCGAACACGGTGGCATGCTCGAACATCGCCATCGCCGCGACCGACTTGAACGACTGGATGAAGCGGCTGCCCTGCGGAAAATCGAGATATTCCGCGATCGCCCATGGGCCCGCCTCATGGGCGATGCCGCCCTTGACCTCATCATCATGCCAGAAGCACAGGGCCGAGCGGAACACCGCGCCGGTGGCGGCGGCGCCGGTGAAATCGACAAGGTCGGACTGCTGGCCGGCCGAGATGGCGGCGACGCTGTTGGTCGTGCCGAAATCAAGGCCCAGCGCGCGGACGGGGGCGCCGTCTGGCATGTTCATCTCCGGGGGGCGAGGGGGCCGGCGCCTATGGCAGCGCCGGCCGGCAACCGCAAGGCCCGCTCAGCTGAAGGCGGGCGCCTTGCGCAGATGGGTATAGGCCGCGATCACCGCCTGCAGCGCCTTTTCGTGGCGCCGGTCGCCGCCATTATGATCCGGGTGGAAGCGGCGGGCGAGCTGGGTGTAGCGCGCCCGCAGCGCCGCGCGGTCGGCATCGGGCGTGAGGCCCAGCGTCTTGAGGGCGCTGCGGTCCTCGCTGGAGAGCGGCTTGCCATCGGGCCGCGATGCCATCTCCGCCATGCGCGTCTTGAAGCGCGCGCCGATCGCGTCGAGCGGGTCGGAAAAGTCGCGCCAGCGCGGCGGCACGGTGCCGCTCGCCGCCGCGCTGGAGAAGGCGCGGGTCTCGCGCTCCCAGCCGGCATGGGGGCGCTGCGCCTCGCTGATTTCCTCCGGGCTCATGTCCTTGAAGAAATTATAGCCCTGATTGAACGCGCGAATATGGTCGAGGCAGAACCAGCGCCATTGCGGCGGGCCATCGGGCGCGCGCAGCGGATCGGCCGGCGGCGCGCGAAACTCGCCGGTCTCCGCGCAGTCCGGGTGCGAGCAGGCACGCTGCGCTCCTTCCACGCGGCCATGAAAGCGCGCGGGACGGCGGGGTTCGCCGGTCTTGGTGCGTCCTTGCGACAAAAGCTCCCGAGCCTCCTGACGGCGCAAAACAAAGCCGCTATATAAGGGCGATGAACGATCTTTCGCTAGGCCCGGTTGGGCAGGAAATGACAGCCCGGCTCACCGCCGCCCTGTCCCCGGACCATCTCGCCGTCATCAATGACAGCGCGCAGCATCGCGGCCATATGGGCGATGATGGCTCGGGCGAGAGCCATTTCACGGTGGAGATTGTCGCGGCCGCCTTCACCGGCCAGTCGCGCGTCGCCCGCCAGCGCATGGTCAATAACGCGCTGGCGGAGCTGCTGCGCGACAAGGTCCATGCCCTCGCCATCCGCGCGCGGGCGCCGGGCGAGTGAGCGCAGCGGCGGCGTTGCGCGCGGGGCCCCGGCTGCCCGGCGCATGGCGGTGAGTCTTCGGCCCAAGCGCCCCGCCGCGCGGTTGCTGGTGACCGATCCGCTCGGCCGCCTCCTGTTGTTCCGCTTCACCCCGCCGGACCGGCGGCCCTTCTGGTGCACGCCGGGCGGCGCGGTCGATCCGGGCGAGAGCTTCGAGGCGGCGGCGCGGCGCGAGCTGCGCGAGGAAACCGGGCTGGATCGCGATCCCGGCCCGTGCGTCGCCATCCGCCATGTCGATTTCGTCTCGCTCGAAGGCGTCCATGTCGATGCCGAGGAGCGCTATTTCGCCCTGCGCGTCGAGGATTCGCACATCGATACCGCCGGCCACACCGCGCTCGAGCAGCAGTTGATGTGCTCCTGGCGCTGGTGGACGCCCGATGCGCTGGCGGCGCAGGACGAGCCATGGTTCCCGGCCGATCTCATCGATCTGTGGCAGGCGCTGCTGGTCGATCGGGCCGCGCCATGAGCGGGGCGGGCGCCCCCGCGCTCGTCGAGAGCTGGCGCGCCCATCTGGCGCTGGATCGGCGGCGGTCGGTCCACACCGTCCGCGCCTATGTCGCCACGGCCGAGCGGCTGGTCGGCTGGATGACGGAGATGGATGGCCACGCGCCCGATCGCGATGCCCTCATGCGGCTGGCGACAAGTGATCTGCGCGCCTATCTCGCCGCGCGCCGGGTCGAGGGCATCGGCAACAGCTCGGCGGCGCGGGAATTATCGGCCTTGCGGGGATTTTTGCGCTTTCTCGGCGGGCCGGGGGCGTCCATCCCGGTGATGCGCGGCCCGCGCGTCCGGCCCGGCATGCCGCGCCCGATCAGCCCGGACGAGGCCGTCGCGCTGGCGCAGGACATCTCCGAAAGCGCGCGGGACGGCTGGATCGGCGCGCGCGACTGGGCGGTGCTGCTGCTGCTCTATGGCGCGGGCCTGCGCATCAGCGAGGCGCTCGGCCTCACCGGCGAGATACTGCCGCTGGGCGAGGTGCTGCGGGTGACCGGCAAGCGCGGCAAGACCCGCATGGTGCCGCTGCTGCCGCCGGTGCGCAGCGCGATCGAGGCGTATCTCGCGCTGTGCCCGCATCCGCCGGCCCGCGGCGCGCCGATCTTCCGCGGCGCACGGGGCGGGCCGCTCTCGCCGGCGCTCATCCGGCGTGCGGTGCAGGGCGCGCGCGGCCGGCTCGGCCTGCATGAGCGCACCACGCCGCACGCGCTGCGCCACAGTTTCGCCACGCATCTGCTCGGGCGCGGGGCGGATCTGCGCTCGTTGCAGGAGCTGCTCGGCCATGCCAGCCTGTCCTCGACGCAAATCTACACCCAGGTCGATGCCGCCCATCTGATGGACGTCTATCGCCATGCCCACCCCCGCGCGGAGCGCTGACGGCGATGCAGGATGCCGCCGATCCGCTCAAAACGCGCCTGCGGGCGGATATCAAGGCGGCCATGCGCGCGCGCGATGCCGATGAGACACGGCTGCTGCGTGCATTGCTGGCGGCCATCGACAATGCGCAGGCCGTGCCGCTCGATCAGGCGATGCCGTCCGGTCGCGTCGGCCAGACCGCGCTGGAGCTGCCGCGCGTGCCGCTGTCCGAGGCGGATATCCACGCGCTGCTGACCGGCGAGATGGCGGAGCGGGCGCGGGCGGCCGACGCCATGGCTGCGCATGGGGCCGCGCATGGGCATGCCGACCGCGTGGCCCGTCTGCGCGCGGAGATCGCGACAATCCGTCGCTATCTGGCGGCCTGAGTCCGCGTCCTTCTCAGGCTTCGGGTTCTTCCGTCCATGTCACCAGCCGCCAGAGATAGACGATGGCGATCAGCGCCACGCTGATATTGGCGATCGGCCCCAGCCAGATGTCGATTTCCTCGAAACGGGCGCCCAGATAATAGCCGCCGGCGACGAGCAGGCTGTTCCAGATGAGCGCGCCGCCGGTGGTCCAGACGGCAAAGCGCCAGGGGCGCATATGGAACAGCCCGGCGGGCAGCGAAATGATGGTGCGGAATGCCGGCATGAAGCGGAAGAAGAAGACGATCTTCTCGCCATGGCGCGCGAAGCAGCGCTGCAGCCACGCAATGTCGCGCCAGCGCAGGGTGAGCCAGCGGCCATGGCGCGCGACCAGCGGACGCAGCCGCTCGAATCCCAGCCTGTGGCCGATCAGATACCAGAAACCATTGCCGATCGTCGTGCCGATGGTGCCGGCGACGAGCAGCGGCACCGGCGCCATCTGGCCCTGGCCGACGCGGATGCCGCCAATGCCCATGATGAGTTCGGAGGGGATGGGCGGGAAGACATTCTCCAGCACCATCAGCAGGGCAATGCCCCAATAGCCGCCGGCGTCGATCAGCTGGACGATCCAGTCGCTCATGGTCGCCCGGCCGGCGCATGGCTGGTGCCGGGGGCCAGTGCCTCGGGGCATCCTCGTCCATGGCCGGTGCCCATGGCGCCGCCCTATCCGGCCCGCTCGGCGATGCGCCGCTCGACCGCGTCCCAGATCATCGCGCCGGTGTCGCTGCCGTTGAAGGCGTCGATGGCGACGATGCCGGTGGGGGAGGTGACGTTGATCTCGGTCAGCCACTGGCCGCCGATCACGTCGATGCCGACGAACAGCAGGCCGCGCTTGCGCAGATCCGGGCCGAGCGCGGCGCAGATTTCCTCCTCCTGCGGCGTGAGCCCGGCTTTCGCGGCCGAGCCGCCGGCGGCGAGGTTGGAGCGGAACTCGCCCTTGCCGGGGATGCGGTTGATCGCGCCGGCCACCTCGCCGTCGACCAGCACGATGCGCTTGTCGCCCTGCGCGACATCCTTGAGGAAGGCCTGCACCATGAAGGGCTCGACCCACATCTCGCCGAACAATTCCACCAGCGCGCCCAGATTGCTGCCGTTCGCGCCGATGCGGAACACCGCCGATCCGGCATTGCCATAGAGCGGCTTGACCACGATCTCGCCATGTTCGGCCAGGAATTCGCGCGTTTCAGCAAGGCTGCGGGTGATCATGGTCGGCGGCATGAACCGCGCGAAATCGAGCACATAGAGCTTTTCCGGCGCGTTACGCACAGCGGCCGGGTCGTTCATCACCAGCGTCTCATCGGCGATCCGTTCGAGCAGATGGGTGGCGGTGATGTAATTGAGGTCGAACGGCGGGTCCTGCCGCATCCAGACCATGTCGACATCGCGGCCAAGGTCGAGCCGCACGGTCTCGCCGAAGCGGAAATGGTCGCCCGCCACCCGCTGCACCGTCACCGCGCGCGCCTGCGCATGGAGCCGCCCGCCGCGCCAGGTCAGGTCATCGGGGCGATAATGATAGAGGCTGTGCCCGCGCGCCTGCGCCGCGAGCATGATCGCAAAAGTGGAATCGCCGGCAATGGCGAGCGTTTCCATCGGGTCCATCTGCAACGCGACCTTGAGCGACATGTTCGGGTCCAGCCCCCTTATGGTTGGCCGCGCGGGGGTGCGCCGGCCGTGATGGTTTCACCTGCCGCCGGCCCGGTTCGGTCAGCGGCGCGGCAGGGCGGGCTAACCGCCGCCATGCCAGACATTCTCCAGATGGCGAGGTGGACGGCCCGGCGCAAGCAGCATCACGTCGATGCGCATGTCGTCGCCCGGCCGGAGATAGGTGGCCGCCAGCGCGTCCGCCGCCGCCGCCACCCGGTGCAGGCGCCGTTCGTCGATCGCCTCGTCGAGCGCTGCCGCGCTGGCCCGCGCCTTCACCTCGATGAAGGCGACGATCGTCCCGCGCCGTGCGACAAGGTCGATTTCGCCGGCCGGCGTGCGCACGCGCCGCGCGAGGATGGACCAGCCCTTGAGCCGCAGCCACCAGCCGGCGATGCGCTCGCCCTGCCGCCCGCGCCGCTCCGCCGCGAGCCGGGCCGGGGCGGGCGCGCGGGTCACGCTTTCCCCTTCAGTTCCATCGCGCGGGCGTAAAGCGCCTTGCGATCAGCGCCGAGCGCGCGGGCCACTTCGCTGGCGGCCTGCGAGGCGGAGAGGCGGGTCAGCGCCTCGGCCAGCGCGGCCTCGATCTCATCGGCGGCGGCGGGCGCCTTCTCGCCCGGCGGGCCGACGATGAGGACGACCTCGCCGCGCGGCTCCTTCAGGGCGCAGGCGGCGGAGAGGCCGGTGAGGGTGTCGGTCAGCACCTCCTCATGCGCCTTGCTGATCTCCCGGCAGAGCGCGGCCGGGCGATCGCCCAGCATCTGCGCCATGTCGGCGAGCGAGGCGGCGCAGCGCGGCCCGCTCTCGTAGAAGATCAGCGTGGCGCGCACGGCGGCGATTTCGGCCAGTGCATCGGTCCGCGCCTTGGTCTTGTTGGGGAGGAAGCCCATGAAGAGGAAGCGGTCGCTCGGCAGGCCGGAGAGGGTGAGCGCGGCGATGGCGGCGCAGGGGCCGGCGGCGGTGGTGATCATGCGGCCGGCGGCGCGCGCGTCGCGCACCAGCTTGTAGCCCGGATCGGAGATGAGCGGCGTTCCCGCATCGGACAGCAGCGCCACCGCCTCGCTCGCCATCCGCTCGATCAGCCGGGCGCGCACGCGGTCGTCGCTATGGTCGTGATAGGGCAGCATCGGCCGCTCGGAGCCGGCGTGGCGCAGCAGTCTGGCGCTGACCCGTGTATCTTCCACGGCGACCACATCGGCCTCGCGCAAAATCAGCGCGCCATGGGGCGAGAGATCGGACAAGTTGCCGATCGGGCCTGCAACGATATATAGGCCGGGCGCGAGTGAAGTGGACATGAGGGAAGCCATGGCAGAATGGGGCCTTGCGGGGCAAGTGAGGTTCGACATGGCAGCACGTCGTCGCCATCCGGAAAACAAGCGGCATTTGGGGAAGATCGTCGCGCTGCTGGGGGCCATGCTGCTGGCCGCCTGTTCCTCGGTCGTGCCGCGCACGCAGGCACCGCCACCGCCGCCGCCGCAGACCAGCGAGCCGGGGCTCGACAAGGGCCTGCCGGTCGATACCGCGCGCCACCGTGTCGCGCTGCTGGTGCCGATGACGGGCCCCAATGCCGGGGTGGGCCGCTCCATCGCCAATGCGACGACGATGGCGCTGCTCGATACCAAGACCGAGCGGCTGCGCATCACCACCTATGATACGGGCAAGGGCGCGGCCGCCGCCGCCCAGCGCGCGCTGGCGGAGGGCAACAAGCTCATCCTCGGCCCGTTGACGGCCGATGAGGTCAAGGCCGCCGCGCCGATCGCGCGGGCCGCCAATGTGCCGATCATCAGCTACTCCAACGACATCGCGGTGGCCGGCAATGGCGTGTATCTGCTCGGCTATATGCCGGAACAGTCGATCGACCGGGTGGTCGGCTATGCCCGCTCGCGCGGCCTGAGCAATTTCGCGGCGCTGGTGCCCAAGGGCGTTTATGGCGAGCGCGCCGGCAGTGCGTTCCTCAGCCGCGTCAAGGCGGCCGGCGGCACGCTGGTCGCCATGGAGACGTTCGATCGCTCGCCGGCCTCGGTGCAGGCCGCGATCAAGCGGCTCGCCGCCAGTTCCAGCTATGATGCGCTGCTGATTGCGGACGCCGGCCGCATCGCCCTGCAGGCCGCGCCGCTGGTCCGCGCCAATGGCGGGGCGGATGCGCGCATTCTGGGCACCGAGCTATGGAATGCGGAGGCCGGGCTGTCCGCCAGCACCGCCCTGCGCGGCGCCTGGTATGCCAGCGTGTCCGACGGGCTGTATCGCACACTCGCCGGCAAATATCGCACATCCTACGGCGCGGCGCCTTACCGGCTCGCATCGCTGGGCTATGATTCGGTGCTGCTCGCCGTGCGCATCGCGGCGGACTGGAAGCCGGGCGCGGCCTTTCCGACCGCGCGGCTTGGCGATGCGGAGGGCTTTGCCGGCATTGACGGCGCGTTCCGTTTCAACCGCACCGGCGTTGCCGAGCGCAATCTGGAAGTGCAGGAGATCGGCGCCGGCGGCACCAGCGTGATCGACGCTGCGCCCAAGGGCTTCGGGAAATAGCACCGCCCGCGCGGCCGCGCCCGCTCGCCGGGCCGGCCGCTCGAGGGCGCGTTTTCCCGTGCCCGGTCCGGCGCCCGCTCCCGCGCTGCGGGCGGGCGTGGCGCGCCGTCATCCCGCGGCACTGACGGGCGATCCCCGCACGCGCCGCCTCCGGCTCGTGCGGCGCAGAGCGGTTGCCAGCGCCCGAGAGACCGCTCCTGCGGTGATGCATGGTCCGGCCAGCTGGGCCATCGAGACGGCCCACGCTCTTCGCCGCCCAACCCCGGGATGGACATAACCATCGTTGCGCGGCGCGCGACGGCGTTATAGCTTTTCCATCGGCGTGGCCGGGGGATCATCCTATGAGCGGTTTGCTGCGGACGAGGACTGGCCATGAGGCGCGGGTCGGCACGGTCGAGCTGTTCTTCGATCTCGTCTTCGTCTTCGCCATCACCCAGCTTTCGCATCACCTGCTGCAAACCCCCACGCTGACCGGCGCGCTCGGGACGCTGCTGCTCTTCCTCGGCATCTGGTGGGCGTGGATCTTCACCAGCTGGGTCACCAACTGGCTCGATCCCGAGCGCTGGCAAGTGCGCATGATGCTGTTCGTGCTGATGGGCTGCGGGTTGGTGATCGCCATGGCCATTCCGCAGGCATGGGGGCCGCGCGGGCTCGTCTTCGGCGTCACCTTCGCGCTCACCCAGGTGGGCCGCAGCCTGTTCACCATGCTGGCGGTGCGCCGGCATAACCGGGCCAACTATCGCAATTTCCAGCGCATCTCGGTGTGGTTCTGCGTCTCCGGGGTGCTGTGGATATATGGCGGGCTGGTGGACGGCGCGCTGCGGCTGCCCTTGTGGGCCGCAGCGCTGGGGGTGGAATATCTCGGCCCGCTCGCCGCGTTCCGCGTGCCCGGTCTCGGCCGCTCGCGCACGGCGGACTGGGATGTGGAGGGCGGCCATCTGGCCGAGCGCTGCGGTCTGTTCATCATCATCGCGCTCGGCGAATCGGTGGTCATCACCGGCAGCACCGCCGCCGCTCTGCTCTGGACCGGCCCGGTGCTTGCCGCGTTCGCCAGCGCCTTTCTCGGTTCGGTCGCCATGTGGTGGATCTATTTCAACATCGGCGCGGATCGCGCGAGCCGGCTGATCGTGCATCATGACGATCCCGGCCGGGTGGCGCGGCTGGCCTATACCTATGGTCATATCCCCATCATCGCCGGCATCATCGTCAGCGCGGCGAGTGACGAAATGCTGCTCGCCCATCCGACCGGCCCCGCCGCGCCCGCCGCCCATGCCCTGACGCTGGGCGGCGCGGCCCTGTTCCTCGCCGGCAACCTCTTCTTCAAGCGGGTGACATGGCGGCATGTGCCGCTCAGCCATCTGGTCGGCCTGGCACTGCTCGCCGCGCTCGCCTTCGTGCCGTTCCCGCATGGCTTTCAGCTCGGCCTCGCCACGGCCGCCAGCCTGATCATCGTCGCCTGCTGGGAGACCGCCTCGCTGGGGGGACGAGGAGCGGGGGAGCCGGCCTGAGCGCCATGGACCGCACGCGCAGTCGATCATGCCGGATGCGCCCGCCGTCCATGCCTGACGCCGGACACGGGACGGCGCAGCGCTGGTCCTGACCGGCCCGTCGCGCCCCATCGGGTTAGCCTGTGCCCTGCGCTCCCGGCCGCGCCGCTCCGGCATTGGCTATCCGCCCGCCGCCGACGCTCCCGCCGCGCCTTGTTGCCGGACAGTCGCAAAGCCCTCAACGGCCGCCTTGGCATCGCCGACATTGCCCAATGGCTCGGCTGCTCCACCAAGTGCATCCGCATGGCCGAGGAAGATGGCCACCTGCTCCCTGCCTGAGCCTTCCGAGACCGACACATTCGACGACCTGCTCCACATGCGCGAAATGCTCGGCGCGAGCTTCCCCGCCATAGGTCTTGGCTGGCCGCCCGAAGAGCCGACCGGCTGGCGCAAGATGGTCCATGGTCGGCATGGCGCGCGCCGATGTCATGGCGCGGCTGCCGCCTTTGTGCGCGACCGCGGCGGGCTTCCTCCATCCGCCCGCGCACGCGCCGTCACGGCAGTGGGTTTCGCCCGGAGCGCGGCGGGGCTAAGGCCGGTCTCATGACGCGGGCACGGCTCATCCTTCTCAACGCGGCGCTTGGCCCCCTCGATTATCGCGTGCCGCCCGGCATGGCGGTGGTGCCGGGGCAGATCGTGATCGCCCCGCTCGGGCCGCGCCCGATGATCGGCGTGGTGTGGGAGGCGGATCGCTTTCCCGATGTGCCGCCGGTCGGTGACAATCGCCTGCGCCCGCTGCTGAGCGTGGTCGATGCGCCGCCGCTGCCAGCTCCGCTGCGCCGGCTCATCGAGTGGACGGCGGATTATTATCTCGCGCCGATCGCGGCGGTGCTGCGCATGGCGCTCTCCACCCTCTCCGCGCTGGAGGGGGACAGGACCGTCACCGAATATCGCCCGAGCGGCGTGCTGCCCGCGCGGCTGACGCCCCAGCGCGCGCAGGCGCTCGAACGGATCGGCGAGCGGCAGGGGCTGGTGCGCGAACTGGCGGCGATCGGCGAGGTGTCCGACGCGGTGATTCGCGGCCTCATCAAGCAGGGCGTGTTCGAGCCGGTCGAGGTTTCCACCGATCATCCCTTCCCCGCGCCCGATCCCGCCCATGCCCATGTCGCGCTCAATGGCGAGCAGCAGGCGGCGGCCGATCGCCTCATCGCCCATGTCACGGACCGGCGGTTTCAGGCGAGCCTGCTCGATGGCATCACCGGTTCGGGCAAGACGGAAGTCTATTTCGAGGCGATCGCGCAGGCGATCCGGGAGGATCGGCAAGTGCTGGTGCTGCTGCCGGAAATCGCGCTGACCGAGCCGTTCCTCACGCGGTTCGCCGCGCGCTTCGGTGGCGCGCCGGTGGCCTGGCACAGCGGCCTGCGCCAGTCCGAGCGGCGGCGGGCGTGGCGCGCGATCTCGCGCGGCGAGGCGCGAGTGGTCGTCGGCGCCCGCTCGGCGCTGTTCCTGCCTTATGCCCGGCTCGGCCTCATCATTGTCGACGAGGCGCATGAGACCAGCTTCAAGCAGGAAGAAGGCGTGCGCTACCATGCCCGCGACGTGGCGGTGATGCGCGGGCTGATGGAGGGGTGTCCGGTCGTCCTCGCCTCGGCCACCCCGGCGATCGAGACGCGCCATCAGGTGGATCTGGGCCGCTATGAGGAGATCAAGCTGCCCGCCCGCTATGGCGGCGCGGAGCTGCCGGAGATCGTCGCGGTCGACCTCACCATCGATCCGCCGGATCGCGGCCGCTGGCTGGCCCCGCCGCTGGTCGTGGCGCTGCGCGAAACGCTGGACCGCGGCGAGCAGTCGCTCTTGTTCTTGAACCGGCGTGGTTATGCGCCTCTCACCTTATGTCGCCATTGCGGTTACCGGTTCCAATGCCCCAATTGTTCGGCCTGGATGGTCGAGCATCGCCTGACCCGCCGCCTCGCCTGCCATCATTGCGGCCATGGCGTGCCCACGCCCAGCGCCTGTCCGGAATGCAAGGAGGCCGATGCGCTGGTCGCCTGCGGCCCCGGTGTGGAGCGGATCGCCGATGAGGTGAAGGCGCTCTTCCCCCAGGCGCGCACCGCCATCGTCACATCGGACACGCTGTGGTCGCCGGCGCGCGCGGCCGCCTTCGTGCGCGATGTGGCGGGCGGGGCGGTGGATATCATCGTCGGCACCCAGCTGGTCACCAAGGGCTATCATTTTCCGGAGCTGACGCTGGTCGGCGTCATCGATGCTGATCTGGGGCTGGATGGCGGCGATCTGCGCGCGGCCGAGCGCACCTATCAGCAGATCGTGCAGGTATCCGGCCGGGCCGGGCGCGGCGAGAAGCCGGGGCGCGTCTTCATCCAGACCCGCGCGCCGGGCGTGCCGGTGATGCGCGCGCTGCTCGATGGCGACGAGGCGGCCTTCTTCGCGGCCGAGACGGCCAGCCGCCGCGCCGCCCATGCGCCGCCTTTCGGCCGCTTCGCCGCGATCATCGTCAGCGATACCGATGCCGCGCTGGCGCAGGACACCGCCCGGCGGATCGGCAAGGCCGCGCCGAAGCGCGACGGGCTGGAGGTCTACGGCCCGGCCGAAGCGCCGCTGGCGGTGCTGCGCGGGCGCCACCGCTACCGCCTGCTCGTCCATGCCCGGCGCGGGGTGGAGTTGCAGGCGATCCTGCGGGCGTGGCTCTCCGCGATCGACTGGAAGGCCAGCACCCGCGTCAGCGTGGATGTCGATCCCTACAGCTTCGTCTAGGGCGGATCGCCTTCAGGCCTGCTAATGGCGTTTTTCCGCACGTCCGGCTCCCATGCCGTTCGCCCGCCGCGCGCCGGGGCACGAAATCCACCAGTGTCGGCCCGCCATCTTCTGAATGGCGATCGGGCCTGGGGGGCGATCATGCGCCCGTTGGAGGCTCAGCGCCCCCCGCGGTCGCCGCCTCTGTTCCCGTCCCTGCCGCCGCCGCCGCGACCGCCGCCCGGCCGCGCCTGATGGCCCGGATAATTGGGCGCGCGGACGCCTTGCGGTGGCTGGGTGTTGCCGCGCATCGGGCGGAAATGGTCGCCGCCGGGCCGATTGCCGGGGCGCTGGAAATGGCTGTGATCGCCGCGCCGGAAGCGGCGGTCATGCTGGTTGAGGCGATAGTAGAAATAGCCGTTATTGCCCCAGTAGCCATCGTAGATGGGGCCATAATAGCCATCGTAGAAGCCATCATAGGCGATGCCGGGATAGCCGATGCCGGAATAGCCATAGCCGTAGCCATCCTCGGCACAAGCCGTGAGGGAAAGAGCGGCCATGGTCGCCGCCAGCCCAAGGATCATGCGTTTCATATCATCCTCCGACAATGTCAGAAGCAGGGCGCCGTGGCGAATGCGCGCGGCGCTCGCGCGGGCGCCCCCTTCTCATCCGATATTTGCAGGTGGCGTCATCCTCTTGTCGTGTCCTTTCCTCTGCGCTCTTGCAGAGCTCGATGCAGCCGCCCGGCGGAGGGGGGAGGGAGCCGAGCGGCTGCGCGACCCGAAAACGGGTCGACTGAAGGTCATGGTCGAGCGGGATTGCGGGCGGTCCGTCGGGCTCCGTCCCGCTTGCCATCGGCGATGATCGGCGGCGTTGCTGCCAGAGGGTCATGGAACGGCCATGGCATCAGGATAACCGCCAGGGCCGGGCGCAGGTTGCGATGCGAGCAATCTTTCACGATGATATGGTTAAATCCTGCGATCAGCCGTGCGGTATCGGCCCGTGCTTTCGGCGGTGCGGCGCTCGTCGGGAAGGCGTGGTTGCCCGCACCGGCGGCGAGCGGTCAGGCCGGCTTCTCGCGGCGCAGCAGCGCCTGTTTGCGCGCCAGGCCATAGGCATAGCCGCCCGGCGTGCCGTCGCTGCGCAGCACGCGGTGGCAGGGGGTCAGCACCGCGAGCGGATTGTCCCCGCAGGCCGAGCCCACCGCCCGCACCGCGCCGGGTTTGCCGATGGCGGCGGCAATCTGGGCATAGCTGCGGGTCTCGCCGGCCGGGATCGCGCGCAGGGCGGCCCAGACCGCTTGCTGGAACGCCGTGCCCGCCACGTCGACCGGCAGGTCGCGCGTCCGCGCCGGGTCGTCGATGAGCGCGACGACCTGCGTCACCAGCGCCGCGAAGGGGGCGTCGCCGGCGATGATCGTCGCTTTGGGAAAACGCGCCCGCAGCGCCGCCTCATCCTCGGCGAAGCTGATCCGGCACAGGCCCTTGTCGGTCGCGGCGACGAGCAGGGGCCCCAGCGAACTGTCCGCCACGGCAAAGCGGATGACCGCCCCCGCGCCGCCATTCCGCCAGGCCGAGGGGCTCATGCCCAGATGCGCGCGGGCGTCGGCATAGGCGCGGCTGGGCGCTTCATAGCCGGCATCATAGATGGCGTCGGTGATGCGCGCCTCGCCGTCGAGCGACCGGGCGAGGCGCCCGGCCCGCAACTGCCGGGCATAGGCGGCCGGGGAGACGCCGATCTCCCGCGTGAAGATCCGCTGGAAATGATGCGGCGCATAGCCGGCCGCCTGCGCCAGCTCGGCCAGACGCGGCGGCGTCTCGCTATCCGCGATCAGCGCGATGGCGCGGGCGACGGCGGCGCGGTCGCGCGCCACATCGTCCGGGCGGCAGCGCAGGCAGGGGCGATAGCCGGCGGCGCGGGCCGCCGCCGCATCGGGCATCAGCAGGATATTCTCGCGTCGTGGCCGGCGGGCGGGGCAGCTGGGCTTGCAATAGATCCGCGTGGACCTGACGGCGATGACGAAGCGCCCGTCCATCGCCCGGTCGCGCGCATCGAAGGCGGCGAGCGCCTGCGCGTCGGTCAGGTTGGGGAGCAAGCGGGGGCCGGAGCCGGTCATGGGGCCGGAATAATCGAAATCCGGGCCGGCCGCCATGGCTGACCGGGCAGCGGCACTAGCAAAAACATCGGGATCGGGCATCATTCATGTCCAGAAACGCGGGGGGATCGGGCCGATATAGGGCGTCATCCGGCGCGCCGCTTCCCGGCGCTTGCGCTCAAAGCGCACCCTCCCGGCATTATCCCTCTGTCGGGAAGGCGCGCTGGCGGCTAAGAGGCAGGGATGACGCCACGCATCCCGGGACTGATCCGTCCGCTTGTCATGGGCCTCCTGTGCGCGCTGTTGCCAGCGCTGTTCTCCCCGCCGGCGCGGGCGGACGCGCAGGATATCGCGGCCGCCTCACGCAGTGTGGTGCGCGTCGCCCTTGTCGCGACGGATGGCAACAACGCCTATTTTGTCGGGCATGGCAGCGGCGTGGTGATCGCGCCGGGGCGCGTGCTCACCAATGCCCATGTCGTCGAGCTGACCCGCACCGAGCCCAATATCGTTATCGGCATCATCCCCTCGGAAGGGACGAAAAGCTATGGCGGCAAGGTGATCGCCTATTCGCCGGGCAATGATCTGGCGCTGATCGCGGTGGAAGGGGCCGCCGCGCTGCCGGTCGCCACCTTCCTCGCCGGCGCGCCCGATGATGGCGACCATGTCACCGCCATCGGCTATCCCGGCGCGGTGGATCGCGCGCAGGGCATGAACCTGGCCGATATCGTCAGCCCGATGAGCGCGGTGCGCACCTCCGGCACCGTGTCCGCCGGGCGCGCGTCCAAGCAATTTGATACGATCCTGCACACCGCGCCGCTGGCGGCCGGCAATAGCGGCGGCCCGCTGGTCGATGATTGCGGCCGGGTGATCGGCATCAACAGCTTCGGTTCGCTGTCCGATGGCAGCGATGCGGAATATGGCTTTGCCGTTTCCGACCGCGAGGTTGCGGCCTTCCTGCGGCAGGCCGGGGTGCAGATCCAGCGGTCGAGCGAGCCATGCCGCTCCATGGCGGAGATCGACGCCGCCCAGCGCGTGGCCGATGAGCGCGCGCGGGCCGAGGCGGCCAAGCAAGCCGGCCAGCGTGAAATGGCGCATTGGGAGCGCGCGCTCGCGGCGCGTGAGCGGGCCCAGCAGCAGACCATCGCGCGGCGGGAGAATATGATGGCGATCGCCGCCCTGCTGCTGGCGCTTGGCGCGGTGGCGGGCGGCGGCGCGCTGCTCGCCCGCTCGCGCGGGGACGAGGCCCGGGCGCGCCATTATGGCATCGGCGCCGGGGTGCTGCTGCTGGCCTGCGTCATCGTCTTCGCGCTGAAGCCGGGTTTCGCGGCCTTTGACGCCAGCGCGGCGCAGGCGGACAACGCCGCCGACGCCATGGCGCCCGGTGCAGTGGCGGGCGATGGTGCGGGCGAGCGCAGCTGCCGCCTCGATACGGCGCTGAGCCGGGTGACCGTGTCCGACACGCGCGATGTGGCGTTTTCGTGGAGCGCCGATGGCTGCCTCAACGGCCAGACCCAGTTTTTGAAGACGCCGGATAGCTGGACCCGCATCCTCGTGCCGGCCGATGAGAATTCGGTGTCGCTGCGCCAGTTCGATCCGCAGCTCGGCCGGTATCGCACCGATAAATATCTGGTCGACGCCGCGACGATCGAACGGGCGCGGACGCTGCGCGAGCGCGTGAGCTGGACGGGCTGCACGGCCGATCCCGCCCGCCTCGCCGAGCTGGCCGGCATGCAGCGCGATATCCGCGCGACATTGCCCGCCCAGCCCAATGAGCGGCTGGTCTATCAATGCGAGATCGACACCGCGCGCGGCGCCCCGCCGGAGCAATAGTCGTTTGCGGGCGTTTTCCCGCGCGAATCGGCCCGCAGCGCGGGGTGGCCGGCGGGTCGTCTGCCGGTTTTCGCGGGCGGGCCGGCCAGCGGGGCACGCGCTCGTGCACGCTCTGGCGCGAGTCGCCGTGGCACGGGGCATTGTCCTGGCCCTCCCGGCTTGCATCCTCCGGCGACCCCTGCTAACCGCCGCCGCGTGTCGAGGGGGTGTTCCAACACCCTCCCATATCTGGCGCAATTCAAACCGACGAGAAGAGGCATAGGCGCGGGTGGAGAACTCCAGCGGTATTCAGGCTAGCCTGGCGGGGCGTTATGCGCTCGCGCTGTTTCAGCTGGCACGTGATGGCAAGGCGCTCGATTCGGTCGCCGCAAGCCTCAGCACGCTCAAGGCGGCGCTGGCCGAATCGGCCGATCTGCGCGCGTTGACCCGCAGCCCCGTGGTGGGCCGCGAGGCAGCGGGCAAGGCGATCGCGGCGGTGGCGGCCACGCTCGGGCTCGACGGGCTCACCAGCCGCACGCTCGGCGTGCTGGCGGAAAATCGGCGTCTGGCGCAGATTTCTGGGGTGATTCGCGATTTCGAGACGCTGCTCTCCGGCTACAAGGGCGAGACGCGCGCACAGGTGACCACCGCCTTCCCGCTCGGCAAGGCGCAGCAGAGCGCGCTGGCCAAGCAGCTCAAGGCGCGCACCGGTCAGGACATGGCTCTCGATCTTGCTGTCGATCCCGCCATCATGGGTGGCCTCATCGTCAAGATGGGCAGCCAGATGATCGATGGTTCCATCCGCACCCGTTTGAACAAGCTCGCGCAAGCGATGAAGGGCTGAAGCCCTTAAAAGGTCCGATGAAAGGCTGAACATGGACATCAACGCCGCAGAAATTTCGAAGGTCATCAAGGACCAGATCGCCAGTTTCGGCACGGAAGCCGAGGTCAGCGAAGTCGGCACCGTGCTGAGCGTGGGTGACGGCATCGCCCGCATCCACGGCCTCGACAATGTCCAGGCCGGTGAAATGGTCGCGTTCGCCAATGGCGTGCAGGGCATGGCGCTCAACCTCGAGGCCGACAATGTCGGCGTCGTGATTTTCGGCTCGGACGCCGAGATCAAGGAAGGCGACGTCGTCAAGCGCACCGGCACCATCGTGGACGTGCCCGTCGGCAAGGGCCTGCTCGGCCGCGTGGTCGACGGTCTGGGCAACCCGATCGACGGCAAGGGCCCGATCGTGGCCGAGAAGCGCAGCCGCGTCGAGGTCAAGGCGCCGGGCATCATCCCGCGCCAGTCGGTGTTCGAGCCGGTGCAGACCGGCCTCAAGGCGATCGACGCGCTCGTGCCCGTCGGCCGTGGCCAGCGCGAGCTGATCATCGGTGACCGCCAGACCGGCAAGACCGCCGTCGCGATCGACACCTTCATCAACCAGAAGCAGGCCAATGCCGGCGACGATGAGAGCAAGAAGCTCTACTGCATCTATGTCGCGATCGGCCAGAAGCGCTCGACCGTGGCGCAGATTGTCCGCCAGCTCGAAGAGAATGGCGCGATGGAATATTCCATCGTCGTCGCCGCCACGGCGTCCGAGCCGGCGCCGCTCCAGTATCTCGCGCCCTATACCGGCGTGACGATGGGCGAATATTTCCGCGATAACGGCATGCACGCCGTGATCGTCTATGACGACTTGTCCAAGCAGGCCGTCGCCTATCGCCAGATGTCGCTGCTGCTGCGCCGCCCGCCGGGCCGCGAAGCCTATCCGGGCGACGTCTTCTACCTGCACAGCCGCCTGCTCGAGCGCGCGGCCAAGATGAGCGATGCGCTGGGTGGCGGTTCGCTCACCGCGCTGCCGATCATCGAGACGCAGGCCGGCGACGTGTCCGCCTACATCCCGACCAACGTGATCTCGATCACCGACGGCCAGATCTTCCTCGAGACGAACCTGTTCTACCAGGGCGTCCGTCCGGCGATCAACGTGGGTCTCTCGGTGTCGCGCGTCGGCTCGGCGGCGCAGACCAAGGCGATGAAGAAGGTGTCCGGCTCGATCAAGCTGGAGCTGGCGCAATATCGCGAAATGGCGGCGTTCGCGCAGTTCGGCTCGGATCTCGATCCGTCCACGCAGCGTCTGCTCAACCGCGGCGCGCGCCTCACCGAGCTGCTCAAGCAGGGGCAATTCTCGCCGCTGCCGTTCGAGGAGCAGACCGTCTCGATCTTCGCCGGCACCGGCGGTTATCTGGACGATGTCGCGACGACCGACGTGGTGCGCTACGAGGCCGCCATGCTGGCGCACTTCCGCTCGCATCATGCCGATCTGCTGGCGGAAATCCGCGACAGCCGCGACTTCGGCAATGAGGTGAAGGCCAAGGTCAAGGACGCGCTCGACGCGTTCGGCAAGATCTTCGCCTGAGACGCTGAATGAGCCCCGACCACGGCCTCCTTGCCTGGACGATCCTCGCGATCGCGCTGGTGCTGTCCCCCGGACCAGATACGATGCTGGTCGCGGGACAGGCCGCGCGTCGCGGGTTCGGCGCGGCGATGGCGGCCTCGGCGGGGATCATGACCGGCGGGCTGCTCTACATGCTGCTGTGCGGCTTCGGCTTTCTCGCCGTGCTCAATCTGGTGCCGGGGCTGTTTCTAGCGGTGAAGATCGCCGGGGCGCTCTATCTGCTCTGGCTCGGCATCCAGCTGCTGCACGGTGCGGTGAAGCCGGCCGCGCGGCTTGAGAAGCCGCTCGCGCTCGGGGCGCCGTTCCGGCAGGGTTTCTGGAGCACGGTGCTCAACCCCAAGGTGGCGGTGTTCTTCCTCGCCGCGCTGCCGCAGTTTGTCGGCACGGGGCCGCAGGCGCCGCTGCATGGCGCGCTGCTGATCGGGATCGTCTATGCTCTCGGCATGATCTGGTGCACGCTGCTGGCGCTGCTGGCGGCCCATGCCGGCCGCAAGGTCGGCCAGAGCGGCGCGATGCGCTGGTTCGAGGCCGTGCTCGGCGCTGCATTCATTGGTTTGGCGGGTCGTCTGGCCCTGGCTCGGAACGCGTAAAACATGGCAAGTTTGAAGGAACTCAAGGGTCGTATCGCTTCGGTGAAGTCGACCCAGAAGATCACCAAGGCGAAGCAGATGGTCGCCGCCGCCAAGCTGCGCAAGGCGCAGGCTTCGGCCGAGGCGGCCCGGCCCTATGCCGAGCAGCTGGAGAAGGTCGTCGCCAGCCTCGCCGGCAAGGTGACGAGCGACAATGCGCCGCTGCTGCTCGGCGGCACCGGCAAGGATGATGTGCATCTGCTGGTCGTCGCCAATGGCGACAAGGGCCTCTCCGGCGCGTTCAACGCCAACATCGTCAAGCTCGCCGTCGCCAAGGCGCGCGAGCTGATCGCGCAGGGCAAGACGGTGAAATTCTACCTCGTCGGTCGCAAGGGCCGCGCGGTCATCACCCGCGCATTCCCGGACAAGATCGTCGGCCATTACGACACCACGGATGTGCGCACGCCGGGCTTCCCCGAGGCGCATGCGGTGGCGCAGGAGATCACCAGGCGCTACTTCGCGGGCGAGTTCGATGTCGCGCATCTCTTCTACTCGGGCTTCCGCTCCGCGCTGGTGCAGGTGCCCACCGAGCGTCAGCTCATTCCGGTGGCCGTGCCCGCCGATGCGCCGGTCTCCTCCGGCGCTGCGGTGGAATATGAGCCGGACGAGGAATCCATCCTCGCCGAGCTGCTGCCGCGCAACGTCACTATCCAGCTCTTCAAGGCGATGCTGGAGAATGAGGCGAGCGAGCAGGGCGCGTCGATGACCGCGATGGACAATGCCACGCGCAACGCGGGCGATCTCATCAATCGCCTGACGATCGAATATAACCGCAGCCGTCAGGCCGCGATCACCACCGAGCTGGTGGAAATCATTTCAGGCGCTGAAGCGCTCTAACGGACAAGCAGGCAAGGAAGCAGAGTCATGGCAACCACCAAAGAGGCTGGCACCAAAAAGGCTGGCACGAACAATGTCGGCAAGATCAGCCAGGTGATCGGCGCCGTCGTCGACGTGATCTTCGAGGATCGTCTGCCGGCGATTCTCTCGGCGCTGGAGACGAGCAACAACGGCCAGCGTCTTGTGCTCGAAGTCGCCCAGCATCTCGGCGAGAACACCGTGCGCACCATCGCGATGGACACGACCGACGGTCTGACCCGCGGCCAGGACGTGACGGACACCGGCGCGCAGATCTCGGTGCCGGTCGGCCCGATGACGCTCGGCCGTATCCTCAACGTGATCGGCGAGCCGATCGACGAGCGGGGCCCGGTCAATGCCGCGACCACCGCGCCGATCCATGCCGAGGCCCCGGCCTTTGTCGACCAGTCGACCGAGACCAGCATTCTCGCCACCGGCATCAAGGTGATCGACCTGCTCGCGCCTTATTCCAAGGGCGGCAAGATCGGCCTGTTCGGCGGCGCCGGCGTGGGCAAGACCGTGCTCATCCAGGAGCTGATCAACAACATCGCCAAGGGCCATGGCGGCACCTCGGTGTTCGCCGGCGTCGGCGAGCGCACGCGTGAGGGCAATGATCTCTATCACGAGTTTCTCGACGCGGGCGTGATCGCCAAGGATGCCGATGGCAATCCGACGCCGGAGGGCTCGAAGGTCGCGCTGGTGTTCGGCCAGATGAACGAGCCGCCGGGCGCCCGTGCCCGCGTCGCGCTCTCCGGCCTGACGATCGCCGAATATTTCCGCGATCAGGAAGGGCAGGACGTGCTGTTCTTCGTGGATAACATCTTCCGCTTCACGCAGGCGGGTTCGGAAGTGTCCGCGCTGCTCGGCCGTATTCCCTCGGCCGTGGGCTATCAGCCGACGCTGGCGACCGACATGGGCCAGCTGCAGGAGCGCATCACCTCCACCAACAAGGGCTCGATCACCTCGGTGCAGGCCATTTACGTGCCGGCGGACGACTTGACCGACCCGGCACCGGCCGCATCCTTCGCGCACCTTGACGCCACGACCGTGCTCAACCGCGCCATCTCCGAGCTGGGCATCTACCCGGCCGTCGATCCGCTCGACTCGACCAGCCGCGTGCTGACCCCGGCCGTCGTCGGTCAGGAGCATTATGACACGGCGCGCCGCGTTCAGGAGACGCTGCAGAAGTACAAGTCGCTGCAGGACATCATCGCGATTCTCGGCATGGACGAGCTGAGCGAAGAGGATAAGCTGACGGTCGCCCGCGCGCGCAAGATCCAGCGCTTCCTCTCGCAGCCGTTCCACGTCGCGGAGGTCTTCACCGGCATCCCCGGCAAGTTCGTGCAGATCGAGGACACGGTGAAGAGCTTCAAGGCCGTGGTCGAAGGCGAGTATGATCACCTGCCCGAGGCTGCCTTCTACATGGTCGGCGGCATCGAGGAAGCGATCGAGAAGGGCAAGAAGCTCGCTGCTGAAGCGGCCTGATCGCCCCGGAATAGTGAAGGCCCCTCCCCGCCGGCGTGGGGAAGGCATGAGAGAAGGTTGAGCGGTCCATGACCCTGCATTTCGAACTGGTGACGCCCGAGCGTCTCGTCCTCTCGGAAGAGGTCCACATGGTCGTGGTGCCCGGCACCGGCGGCGAGTTCGGCGTGCTGGAAGGCCACGCGCCGTTCATGTCCACGGTGAAGGACGGCGCGCTCAAGGTCTATGATCGCGATGGCGCCGAGCCGCGCGTGATCCAGATCGAGGGCGGCTTTGCGGAAGTGAGCGAAACCGGGCTGCGCGTGCTGGCCGAGCGGGCCAGCTGACGGGCCAGCCCCGGCGTTCCTGATTGAGCCAACAGCGCCCCGCTCCCGATCATCGGGGGCGGGGCGCGCTGTTTGTGGCCGGATCGGCGCATTTTCGCGGCATGGACCGGCCCGGGCGGGATGATTAGCATTTTATCAAAGCTTGCAGCCTAGGTCTGTCTGCTGACCGGATATCCATTTTCCCCGGCCAGGCACAGGATCTGATCAGGCAATGAGCAGCGCATTCGGACGTAGAAACGGACTGGGCGGCAAGACGTCCTTCGGCGTGGCGCGCCCGATGCAGGCGCCGGCGGTGTCGCCCCATGCGGGCGGCGGCCAGTTCCCGGCCATCGCCCCTGATCCGGCCCCGCTCGTTGACGAGATGGCGGGCCCCAGCCCGCATGCCGACGCCATGGCGCGCCTCGCCGAGCGGATGAACGGCGATCATGAGCCGGGCGATCAGCTGCACGGCTTCGAGGTCAGCGTCCACAAGATCAAGGAGCAGGTGTTGCCGCGCCTGCTCGAGCGCGTCGATCCGGAGGCCGCGGCAACGCTGACCAAGGATGAGCTGGCCGAGGAGTTCCGGCCGATCATCATGGAGGTGCTGGCCGATCTCAAGCTCACCCTCAACCGGCGCGAGCAGTTCGCGCTCGAGAAGGTGCTGGTCGACGAGCTGCTCGGCTTCGGCCCGCTCGAGGAGCTGCTGGCGGACCCGGATGTGACCGACATCATGGTCAACGGCCCGCACCAGACCTATATCGAGAAGAAGGGCAAGCTGCAGATCGCGCCCATCCATTTCCGCGATGAGGAGCATCTGTTCCAGATCGCCCAGCGGATCGTCAATCAGGTCGGCCGCCGGGTCGACCAGACCACGCCGCTGGCCGACGCCCGCCTGCCGGACGGCAGCCGCGTCAACGTGATCGTGCCGCCGCTCAGCCTGCGCGGCACCGCCATTTCGATCCGCAAATTCTCCGCCAAGCCGATCACGCTGGACATGCTCGCCCAGTGGAACGCGATGAGCCAGAAGATGTGCACCGCGCTCAAGATCGCCGGCGCCTGCCGGTTCAACATCGTGATTTCCGGCGGCACCGGCTCGGGCAAGACGACGATGCTCAATGCCCTCTCCAAGATGATCGATCCGGGCGAGCGCGTGCTGACCATCGAGGATGCGGCGGAACTGCGCCTCCAGCAGCCGCACTGGCTGCCGCTGGAGACCCGCCCGCCCAATCTGGAAGGGCAGGGGGCGATCACCATCGGCGACCTCGTCAAGAACGCCCTGCGCATGCGGCCGGACCGGATCATTCTGGGCGAAATTCGCGGGGCGGAATGTTTCGATCTGCTCGCGGCGATGAACACCGGCCATGATGGCTCGATGTGCACGCTCCACTCCAACAGCCCGCGCGAATGCCTCGGGCGCATGGAGAATATGATCCTGATGGGCGACATCAAGATCCCCAAGGAGGCGATTTCCAAGCAGATCGCCGATTCGGTCGACCTGATCGTGCAGGTGAAGCGCCTGCGCGACGGCTCGCGCCGGGTGACCAACATCACCGAGGTGATCGGCATGGAGGGCGATGTGATCGTCACGCAGGAGCTGTTCCGGTTCGAATATCAGGACGAGGATGCCGACGGGAAGATCATCGGCGAATATCGCTCGATGGGGCTGCGGCCCTATACGCTCGACAAGGCGCGCGGCTTCGGCTTCGATCAGGCCCTGCTCGACGCCTGCCTCTGAGCGCGGGGCGGGGGTGGCCCCGCCCGGCGCTGGCTTGCGCTCCTCCCGGCATTGCGACATGCTGCATCGCAAATCTGTCAGGAGAGAGAGCCCCATGTCCGCCGTGAGACCCCGCCTGCTTCTTGCCGCCACGCTGCTGACCCTGGGGGTGGTGCCGCTGGCTCCCGCCCTTGCCCAGAGCAGTGCCGCCGCCGGGAGCGCGGATATCGCCGCCGCCGTCGCCGCGCCGGGCCGCACGCCCGCCAATGTCGCGCGCGACAAATATCGCCACCCGGCGGAGACATTGCGCTTCTTCGGCGTCCGGCCGGACCAGACCCTGGTCGAATATATGCCGGCCGGGGGCTGGTATACCGAGATTCTCGCGCCGTTGTTGCGTGACAGGGGCCGGTTCTACGCCGCCCAGCCGGCCGGGCGCGGCGCCGATGCGCTCAAGGCGACGCTGGACGGGGATGCGGCCCGTTATGGCAAGGTGGCGCTGGTGGGGTGGCCACAGACGGGCATCGCGCCGGGCAGCGTCGATACGCTGCTCACCTTCCGCAACATCCACAATATGGTGATGCGCGGCAATGAGGCGGAGCAGTTCAGGGCTTTCTATGCGCTGCTCAAGCCGGGTGGCACGCTGGGCATTGTCGACCACCGCCTGCCGGAGGAGCGGGACAGCGCGCTGGAGAAGACGAGCGGCTATCTCAAGGTCTCGACCGTGCGCCGGCTCGCGGAGGCGGCCGGGTTCGTCTTCGAGGAGAGCGCGGAGATCAACGCCAACCCCAAGGACAGCGCCGATTGGGACAAGGGCGTCTGGATGCTGCCGCCCACGCTGAGCAATGGCGCGGTCGATCGCGACAAATATCTCGCGGTCGGCGAGAGCGACCGCATGACGCTGCGGTTCCGGAAACCCCAGGGTTAAGGCCGCTCCGCCGGGTCGTCCTGGCGGGCTGGCTCGACGGACAGGGAACCCGGCCGGATCGGGCGTCGTGCGACCAGTCCGATCAGGCCGGGCTCCGGTTGTTCAGCTCCGGCTTGCGGCCGGCGCGCGGTGGATCGATCCATCCGGCGCCGGCGTCGCTCAGAATTTGCCGCGCAAGGTGATGCCATAGGTGCGCGGTTCGGCGAGATAGGCGGAGAAGAGCTGGTTCGCCATGGTGCCGAACCGGCCGAGCTGCGCGGTTGACTGGTTGTTCGGGCTGGAGCTTTGCAGCGGGCTGTTGAAGGCCACCTGCGTATAGCCGGCATTGAAGATATTCTGGCCCCACAGTTCGATCGCCCAGCGCTCGTCCGGCCCGCGAAGGCCGATGCGGGCATTGGCGAGGATGTAGCCGTCCTGCGCCTTTTCGGGGTAAAGGTCCGAGCCGGTGTTGTAATCGCCGGTCATGCGGCCATCGACATAGACCAGCGCGGAGAGGGTCGCGCTGATCGGCGGCGTCCAGGCGAGGCTGGAGGTGGTCACCCAGCGCGGGGCGTTGCTGTTGATATTGCCCGGTAGCAGGAACAGCGCCGGATCGAGCGGCACCGAGCCGCTGCTGTTGCCGACCAGCCGATCGGCGAATTTCGCCCTGGTGTAGGTGACGCCGGCCGCGCCGCGCAGATAGCGGGTCGGCGTGATATAGGCCTCCAGCTCGGCGCCCTGGCTGATGAGGCCCGGCTTGGTGTCCGCGCAGCTGCCATTGGCGGCCATGGTGCCCTTGCAGCCATTGATATTCTGCACGACGAAGCTGGTGCCGTTGAAGGTGTTGAGCTGGAAGTTGCTGAACGCCTCGCGGAACAGCGCGAGATTGGCGCCCCAGGTCCGCTTGCTCACCTTGAGGCCGATCTCGAAGGCGTCGACCGTCTCCGCGCCGAAATGGAGCGAGGCAGCGTCCGCGTTGGAGCGCGGCGAGAAATAGGTGAGCGGCGAGAGGCCGGGCGCGATGCCGGTATTGCCCAGCTCGAAGCGATCCAGATTATAGCCGCCCGCCTTGTAGCCGCGCGAATAGCTGCCATAGATCATGACTTCGCTGGTCGGCCGGTAGGAGAGCACGGCGGTGCCGGAGAACTCGCCGTCGCTGAAGCGGTCGCGCAGGTCGAGGCCATTGAGGCCGGTGCTGGCATTGCCGAGGCAGCCGAGCGTCAGGATGCCGCCGGCCAGTTGGGCGGCGGCGCCCAGCTGCGCGTTGGTGGCGAGCGCGGGCAGGGCGGAGGCCTGCAGCGCCGCGCAGGTGGCGTTGTTGTTGTTGAGGTCCGCGCGGAAATCCTTGCGCTCATGGGTGTAGCGCAGCCCCAGCGTGAGGTCGAGCTGCCGGGTCAGGTGGATGATATTATGGGTGAAGAGCGCCCAGTTCTCGCTCTTCTGATAATAGCGCGAATCGGTGTCGCCCGCGCCGGAGGGGATGGTGGCGAGCGCAATCAGCCCCTGCCCCAGTCCGCCGGAAATGATGCCGGCCTGCGTTGCGCCAAGGCCCGGGGTGAGCGCGGCGTTGAGGGTCGCCTGCGTGCCCGCGATCAGCGTGCCGATATTGGGCGTGCCGGCGGTGGTGTAGGGCACGCCGCACAGGCCGAGCTGCGCCGCGCCCAGGTTGCTGACATTGCCCGCGCCGGCCATCAGGCGACAGGCCGCGAACCGGCCATAGTCCGCGCCGAACCGGATATTGTCGCGCAGGGTCAGGTCCTCATGCGCATAATAGCCGCCGACCAGCCAGTCGAGCGCGTCGCCAAAGGCGGAACCTTGTACCCGCAGTTCCTGCGTGAAGGTCTTGAACTGGCGGAATGTATTGGGGTCGCGATAGAGCAGGTCCGCCGTCGCATAGTCATAGTCGCCATAATCGGCTGACTTGTAATCGCGATAGGCGGTGATGCTGGTGAGCTTGGCGCCACCCATATTATAGTTGATCTCGGCCGAGACGCCCCAGTCCTTGAGGTCGCTCACATAGTCACGGCCGGGCGTGATGCTGATCGTCCGGCCATAAGGGTCTTGCGTATAGGGCGTCGGGCCATTGGGAAATTGCGTGCCCAGCGCGCTCAAGATGTTGACGATGCGGTTGGTGGGGTTGGGCGTGTAGCCGATCGGGCTGGTGCCGATATCCTCATCGGCGTTGATATAGACCGCGCCGCAGCAGCTCTCGTCCCGGTTGGTATAGTCGCCGATGACGCGCACCGAGAGATCGCTGCTCGGCTCGAACAGCAGCTGGCCGCGCAGCAGATAGCGGTTGCGATCGTTGGTATCGCCGATCTTGTGGCCGCTCGCATCGACCATGGTGAGAAAACCGTCGCGCCGCGACCACACGCCGTCGATGCTGGCGGCGATCGTCTCCGTCAGCGGGCCGGTGATGCGGGCGGCGGCGCGCCAATACTCATGATTGCCATAGCTGAGTTCGCCGCTCCCGCCCCAGGTGAAGTCGGGCGATTTGGTGACGACGTTGAGCAGGCCGGCCGAGGCGTTGCGGCCGAACAGGGTGCCCTGCGGCCCGCGCAGCACTTCGACCCGCTCAATCTCGCCCAGCTCGGTCAGGCCCGCGCCGGTGCGCGAGCGATAGACGCCGTCGATGAACACCGCGACCGAGCTTTCCAGGCCCGGATTGTCGCCCACCGTGCCGATGCCGCGGATACGCGCGGTGCCATTGGCTTCCGAGCCGGTGGAGGAGACGAGCAGCGAGGGCGCAAGCTGGTTGAGCTGGCGGATATCATTGGCGCCGCTGTTCTGGAGCGACTGGGCGGTGACGGCGGAGACCGCGATCGGCACAGCGGAGAGCGGGCTGGCGCGGCGCGTGGCCGTGACGATGATGTCGCCGCCGAGCGGCTCGTCCGCCGCGCTGCTGTCCGCCGTGGGGGGTGTCCCGGCGTCCTGCGCCAGAGCGGGGAGCGATTGCGCGCACAACAGGGCGGCGATGCTGGCGGAAGAAAGAATAGACAGGTGTTTCACGGAACATCTCCCCTACGTCTGCATGATCAACGCGTGATGGAGCCAATGGTTCAACACCATAGGCGACGCCCGCTTTGTTTTGGAGGGTCTTGTTGTTGGTCCTGGGAGACCTGTTGTGAATATGAGACAGTAACGGCGGGTTTATACTGCCTGGGCCGCCACCGAAAAGCGCAGCAGCCGCCCGGTAAGGGGAACAAGTGCTTCACCATGATTTCCGACGAGGGCGCGGATGATCGGGGCGCCTGCATCCAGCCCGCCGGTGAACGCCCCGAAGGCGGGGACGATGAGCCGGTGCCCGCCGAGCACGAAGCAGCGGCGCGAGACCGAGCGACCACGCAGGGTGATGCGCCACTTGGGGTGGAAATGGCCGGAAATCTCCGGTTGTTCTTCCTCCGGCCGGGCTTCATGGCGCAGCAGCAGGCCGCCCAGCGCGGCTTCCTGCGCCGTCTCGCCGCCCAGATCGCCGACCGGGGCGGGGTCATGATTGCCGGTGATCCAGGTCCAGCGCCGCGCATGGGTGAGGGCGCGCAGGCGCGTCACGGTCTCGTCGCTCATCCGGTCATGCGCGCCCAGATCATGGAAACTGTCGCCCAGGCACCAGATTTCGCGCGGGGTGGTGGCGGCGATCACGGTCTCCAGCGCATCCAGCGTGGCGCGGCTGTCATAGGGGGGCAACATCTGGCCGCGGGCGGCAAAGGCGCTGGCTTTCTCGAAATGCAGATCCGCGACGATCAGCGCCGCGCGCTCGCGCCAGAACAGTGCGCCTTGCGGCAGCGCCTGCCAGCTGTGCCCGGCGAAGGAAAAGGAGGGCGCAGCGGCCATGCGCGCTCCTATGCCGCGTCCGCCGGGGGCTTTCAATGCGATATCGAACAAAGGCAGAACTTTCACGCCGGGGCGGGGCAGGGATCGCGCGGCGTCCGGCGGGCCGGTCATCGCCGTCGGGGCGAGCGAGGGCGCGCGCGGGGTCGCTTCCGGCGGGCCCGGCTGTGCGCAAGGCACGTTGTCTGCTTGTGGCGATGGGCCAATCGGGGCTAAAGACCGCCGCTCCATGCTCATCACGCCATCCCCGCCCGCTTTGCCTCCCTTTCCATGGGTCGATGTGGCGATCATCCTGGCGCTCATCGCGCTCAACGGCCTGTTCGCGATGTCGGAGCTGGCGATCGTCTCGTCGCGTCGCCCGCGCCTGCAGGCCATGGCCAATGTCGGCAAGCGCGGCGCCCGCGCGGCGCTGGAGCTGAGCGCGGACCCGGGCCGGTTCCTCTCCACGGTGCAGATCGGCATTACCGGCATCGGCGTGCTGGCCGGCGCTTTTTCCGGCGAGAAGCTGGGCACCCCGCTCGGGCTGCTGCTCCAGCGGCTCGGGCTGGATGCCCATGTCGCCCAGAATAGCGGCTTTGCCATCGCGATCATCCTGACCACCTATGTCTCGCTCATCATCGGCGAGCTGGTCCCCAAGCAATATGCGCTGCGCAATCCCGAGCCGCTGGCCGCGCTGCTCGCCCCGCCGATGATGCTGCTCGCGCGCGCCACCGCGCCGATGGTGTGGCTGCTGGAGACATCGAGCGCCTTCATTTTCCGGCTGTTCCGCATCAATCCCGATTCGGCCGATCATGTGACGGTGGAGGAGTTGCAGCTCGTCGTCGCCGAGGCGAGCCGTCACGGCGTGATCGAGGAGAGCGAGCGGGCGATCATCTCCGGCGTCGTGCGCCTGGCCGATCGGCCGGTGCGGGAGGTCATGACGCCGCGCACCGATGTCGACTGGCTGGATGCGGATAGCGATCTGGATGCGCTGCGCGAGGCGCTGCTGGCGACGCCGCACACGCGGCTGCCGGTCGGGCAGGGCAGTGTGGAGGATATTATCGGCTGCGTGCAGGCGCGCGACATCATGGCCGCGCTGTTCCGCGGCGATGTGCTGGACCTGCGCGCGCTCACCCGCCCGGTGTCGATCGTGCCCGATCAGGTCGATGCGATGGATGCGCTCAACCGCCTGCGCGAGGCGGATGTGCCGATGCTGATGGTCCATGACGAATATGGCCATTTCGAGGGGATCGTGACCCCGGCCGATCTGCTCTCCGCCATCGCCGGCGAATTCGCTTCGGACCAGAATCTCTATGCCCACCCGATTCTCACCGAGCGTGAGGATGGCTCCCTGCTCGTCTCCGGCCAGATGCTCATCGACGCGCTGGCCGAGCGCCTCGGCCTCACCCTGCCGGAAGATCGCGACTATGCCACCGTCGCCGGCTTCGCCCTTGCCGTGCTGCGCCGCCTGCCGAATGAGGGGGAGCATTTCAGCGAACAGGGCTGGCGCTTCGAAATTGTCGATATGGACGGCCGGAAAATCGACAAGCTACTGATTTCAAGTATTATTTGATGAAATCCGCCGGCTGGGCCGGCGATTGAAAATAGCGATTCAATTGTTCGAAAGCGTCCGGATCGCCCCGCGCCAGCAGCCGCGCCTGCGCGATCCACTCGTCGCGAATCAGCCGTCCGCGAAACGCCCCCATCGCGCTGTCGATCCGTTCGATGTCCTCGGGCATCCATGCGGCGATCTGCGCGAACCGGGTGACGCCCAGCCCCCGCAGACGCAGCGCGATCTCGACGTCGATCCCGTTGATCACCGTCAGATCATCGCCCGGCGCATCCCTGCTCGCCGGCGCGGCGGGGTCGCGCGCCGGCCAGGCGATCGGTTGCTCGGCCAGCGGCACCGCCCGCCGGCCACCCCACACCCACCAGCCCGTGGCGATGCCGATCAGCAGCGCGAGCAGCAGCCCGAAGCTATAATGGTCGATGAGCGCGATCATGGGCACCTCCAGTTCGCCGCGGCAATCGCCAGCCCGACGAGAAAGGCCAGCAGGAACAACGCCATCGTTTCCGCGAGTAACGGCATCACGCGCCTCCCTGCGTCACGGTGAAACTGATGTATCGCACGCGCCCCGCCCCGCGCGCCGTGATCGCTGCGGCGGGCAGGCCTTCCTCGATCAGCACCGCGCGCACGCGATCGGCGCGCTCAAGCGCCATGGTGCGATGGGCGAGCCGGCTTCCGGTGCCAAGCGCCGCCACGTCGAGCCTATAGGCCCGACACGGCCGAAGCGCGCCGGCCACATCGGCGATGATCCGCCGCGCTTCCGGATTGAGCCAGGCGCTGCCCGGGCGGAATTGCACCGCGCGCCCCGCCAGCGCCGCATCGACGGCCTGCTGGCACGAACCGGCGATCGTCGTCGGCGGCGGCGGTGGTGGTGGCGACGAAGCAGCGGCCGTCGTGCCGCCCGGGGCCTGCGCCGGGCCGGCGGAGTCCGGGGTGGCGGGCATGATCCCGCCGGCCGCTGCGTCCGCTGCCGGCCGGGGGGCCGCTGTCACGATATCTGTCTGAGCCGGCGCGCGCGCGCCCGCATTCGCCGCCGGATCGCGCCACGCCGCGCCTGCCGGGCCGCCCAGCGCGCGCACCAGCCGCAGGGCCTTGTCCCGCTCGGTCGGCGCCACGGCACCGGAGAGCTGCGCCATGCGTCCATAAGGCGCGTCGGGATAGACGACCGTTACATCGCCCAGCCCCTGTCCGGCCAGCGCGGCGGCGGAGCGTGCGCCAAGGTCCGCCACAAAGGCGCGGCCCTGTCCCAGCGGCCCATGCAGCAGCCAGGCCAGCAGCAGGGTGCCACCCGCGCCCATCAAGATCTTGAGTCCGCCCTTCACGCCAATCCCGTCCCCGCCTTGCCTCGCCATGGCGGCGCGCAGCTGCCCGCTCGCGCGCATGTCAGCCATCCCCTGCCGCCAGCTGCGCGGCCTGCGCCGCGCGCCATCATCGACCGTTCAGCGAACGGCGTCGGCGGCCTCGCGCGCCACCTCGCGCCAGCCGATGTCGCGGCGGCAGAAGCCATCGGCATAGGTCACCGCATCGACCAGCGCATAGGCGGCGTCACGCGCCTGCGTCACGGTGCGACCGCGCGCGGTGACGCTGAGCACCCGCCCGCCATTGGCGACGAGCTGCCCGTCCACCAGCGCCGTGCCGGCCTGAAAGACATGCCCCGCTTTTTCGGCCGCGGGCAAGGTGATGGCTCCGCCCCTGGCCGGCGTGCCCGGATAGCCGCGCGCGGCGACCACCACGGTCAGCGCCGGATCGGCTGAGAGCCGGGGCGCCTTCCCCTCGTCGAGCCGTCCCTGTGCGACGGCGAGCAGCAGGTCGACCAGATCATCCTCCAGCCGCAGCATCAGCGCCTGGCACTCCGGGTCGCCGAAGCGGGCATTATATTCGATCAGTTTCGGGCCGGTGCGGGTCAGCATCAGCCCGGCGAACAGCACGCCGGAATAGGGCATGCCGCGTGCCGCCATGGCGGTCACGGTGGGGCGAATCATTGTCGCCATCACCTCGGCCTCCAGCGCGGGGGTGAGCACCGGGGCGGGGCTGTAGGCGCCCATGCCGCCGGTATTGGGCCCGGTATCGCCCTCACCCACGCGCTTGTGATCCTGCGCCGAGCCGAACGGCACGACATGCTTGCCGTCCGTCAGCGCGAAGAAGCTGGCTTCCTCGCCCTCCATGAATTCCTCGATCACCACTTCCGCGCCCGACGCGCCGAAGCTGCCGCCGAACATCTCCGCAATCGCCGCTTCGGCGTCCGCGCGGGTCATCGCGATGATGACGCCCTTGCCCGCCGCCAGCCCATCGGCCTTGATCACCACCGGGAGCGGGAAGTCGTCGAGCCGCGCGAGTGCCTGCGCCGCACTGGTGCAGCGCGCATAGCCGGCCGTGGGAATATTGGCTTCCTGACACAGATCCTTGGTGAAGCCCTTGGAGCCCTCCAGCTGCGCGGCCGCCGCGCTCGGCCCGAAGACGGGGATGTTGGCGGCGCGCAGGCTGTCGGCGAGCCCGTCGACCAGCGGCGCTTCCGGGCCGACGACGACAAGGCCGATCGTCTGCGCGCGGCAAAAACCCACCACCAGATCGTGGCGGGTCAGGTCGAGGTCGACCAAAGTCGCATGGGCGGCTATTCCGGGATTGCCCGGCGCGGCATAAAGGGTCACGCAGCGCGGCGATTGCGCGAGCTTCCAGGCGAGGGCATGTTCACGGCCGCCGCCGCCCAGCAGAAGGATATTCATGGAAGAGGGTCCAGTCCGGTTCGATACGTCCGGCCGCCTGTTAGCGCAGGAGCGGCAAGGGGACAA
>DATMGL010000018.1:0-175533 GCA_035555575.1 Sphingobium sp. | reverse complement strand
GCTGGAAAATTCGTGCAGCACATTCTCGATCTTGATCGCGGTCACCGCCGCTCCCTGCAACGAGGAAAGCAGCACCCGGCGAAGCGCGTTGCCCAGCGTCAGGCCGAAGCCGCGCTCAAGTGGCTCGGCGACGAAGGTCGCCTTGCGCTTCGGGTCCCCGCCAGCCTTGATCTCAAGGCCGTTGGGCTTCTTCAATTCCTGCCAGTTCTTGATGTTGACAGTCATGTATTTCCCCTGGGAGTTGGGCGGAGGACGGTCAGGCGAGCAGTCGTTCCCGGCCCCGGCCATACAGTAACGTTCCGAGCAATGAACGGTTCACTGAGTTTTCAATGAACCGTCCAGACCAACGGCTCCGTCAGACGCGACGACGCTTGGACGGCCGCACGCCGTTGTGCGGGATCGGCGTCACATCGCGGATGGAGGTGATGGTGAAGCCCACGGCCGACAATGCGCGCAGAGCCGATTCGCGGCCCGAACCCGGACCCTTCACTTCCACTTCAAGCGTGCGGACGCCATGCTCGGCTGCCTTGCGGCCCGCATCCTCGGCGCAGACCTGCGCCGCATAAGGCGTCGACTTGCGCGAGCCCTTGAAGCCCATCATGCCGGCGCTGGACCAGCTGATCGCATTGCCCTGCGCGTCGGTGATGGTGATCATGGTGTTGTTGAAGCTGGCGTTCACATGTGCGACGCCGGCCGAGATGTTCTTGCGTTCGCGCCTGCGAATACGCTGCGGTTCCCGTGCCATCTGCTGATATCCCTATTCGAAATCCGTTATGCTCAGGGGAGAGGTGCCTGCGTGGCGCCCGCAACCCCGGCGGAGAAAAAGAAAGCCTGCGCTTACTTCTTCTTGCCCGCGATCGGCTTGGCCTTGCCCTTGCGCGTCCGCGCATTGGTGTGCGTGCGCTGGCCGCGGACCGGCAGGCCCTTGCGGTGGCGCAGGCCGCGATAGCAGGCCAGGTCCATCAGTCGCTTGATGTTCATCGCGGTTTCGCGGCGCAGATCGCCTTCCACCGAGAGATCCGCGTCGATCGTTTCACGGATCTGCAGAATCTCGGCATCGCTCAGATCCTGAACGCGCCGGCTCTGGTCGATGCCCAGCTTTTCCGCAATGTCGACGGCGGTCTTGGGACCGATGCCGTGGATATAGGTCAGCGCGACAATTACGCGCTTGTTGGTCGGGATGTTGACGCCCGCAATACGTGCCATATCGTATGTTTCTCCATGCTCCACAGGACGTTGTGGCAAACGCCCTATCTCGTAGCCTTGACCCCGGACGCAAAAAGGACGGCGGGCGCTTGCACGCGCTGCCGTTTGACCTGACGTCTCGGGATCGGTGGGCGATACCGCGAGTCGGCTCTTGTGTCAACCAGCGCGCGGGGCAAACCCGAAAGCCGGGGCGGCCCGGCGGGCAGGAGAGACGCTCCGGCCTTGACGTCGCCCGGTCGCCCTAAATATCGCAGCGCGGCAAGACGGATGAAAGCTCTCCACTATATTCCGGCATCGTGCGACATGGCACGCTTGCGCGGCCTGTTGCGGCGGGACCATCATGGACAATCGCGCCGGCGCCAGGGTAACGGATTGCGGATGAACGAGAAAGTGGCTTTTTGGTCTATCCATCGACAAATGCCGTGAGCAGCCGGGTCCGCGATCTGGTCGGGCGCGGACGCGGCCTGCTGGACGGCGGCTCGCTGCGGGGCAAGATTTTCCGCAATGTCGGCTGGATGGCCATCGCGCTGGGCAGCGAACTGCTGATCCGACTCGTATCCAGCGTCATCCTGACGCGGCTGCTGGACCCGGACGCCTATGGCCTGATCTCGACCGTGATGGTGCTCATGGTCTTCGTCGCCATGCTGTCCGATCTCGGCATCCGGCCCATGGTGCTGGCCGACACGCGCGGCGACGACGCGGATTTCCTCAGCATTCTATGGACCATGCAGGCCCTTCGCGGCGTCGTCATCGCGGTGGTGGTGGCCCTGCTCTCCCTGCTGTGGATGCACGCGCTGGCGGCGCACTGGATCGCGCCCACGAGCAATTATGGCAACCCCCTACTGCCCCAGCTGTCCTTGCTGATCAGCCTTTCGCTGGTCCTTGCGGGCTTTTCGAGCCTGAACGAATTTCGCCTGATCCGCCATCTGGAGCGCGGCGCGATCACGGCTCTGGACGTCGGCACGCGACTCATCACGACGATGATCACCATCGGGCTCGCCTTTGCGTTCCGCTCGGTCTGGGCCATGGCGCTGGGGATGATCTTCAGCAGCGCCCTGCGCATGCTGCTGTCTCATGTCGTGCTGAATGGTCCGCGCATGGCGCTGTCGTTCGACTGGCCCGAAATCAAGCGCATCCTGACCACGTCGCGCTGGGTCGCCCTCAATTCCTTCATGACCATGACAGCGGCGCAGGCCGACAAGATCCTGATCGGCTTCAGCTTCGGCATGGGCACGCTCGGGGTCTACACAGTCGCCTTCACCCTCTATTCCGCTGCCGCCGGGGTGGTGAACCAGCTGAATTCCAACCTCGGCATCCCGGTGATCCGCGCCTTGCTGGACAAACCGGCGGAGGAGCGCTTTCGCGCCTATTATCGCTTCCGCCTGCCGATCGACCTCTATTGCATGGCGGCCGGAACCTTCATGGTGCTGTTCGGCGGGCTGTTCTTCCAGCTCGTCTATGATCCGCGCTACCAGGCCGGCGGCATCTATTTTGCCCTGCTCGGCATCAAGATCGTCCTGACGCCGCTGCACCTGTCCGGCAACTTCCTCTACGCCCAGCTGCGCTACAAGCTGGTCTCGCTGATCGGCGCGATCCGCAGCGTGCTGTTCCTCGTCGGCATGGGCATTGCCGCCTGGCTCGGCTCGATCCACCTGATGGTGGTTTTCATCGCGCTGGAGCAGGTGCCCGAGATCATCCTCTATTTCTCGCTGCGGCGCACCGGCATTCCCTTCCGGGTCAAGCGGGACGGCCTGCTGCTGGCACTGGCCGCCACGCTCTGCCTCTATCTGCTGCTGATGGGCTGAAGACTAATCATCCACCCGCGCGCCATAGAGCGCATCCAGCCGCCCCTGATACCGGGCGCGGATGACATGCCGGCGGATGGACTGCTTGGGCGTGAGCATCTCATTGTCGATGGTGAACGGCGTGTCGGCCAGCGCGAAGCGGCGGATCTTCTCGATCACCGACAGGTCGGCATTGACCCGGTCGACCGCCGCGCGGATGGCGGCATGGAAGCCGGCATCATCGTGCAGCGCGGCCAGGTCGGCGGGCTTGTCATGCGCCTGCGCCCACGCCTTCATCCACTCCGGGTCCGGCACGATCAGGGCGACGATGTTGGGCCGCCGGTCGCCATAGACCATGACCTGCCCGATCTCCGGCTGGAGCGTCAGCATATTCTCCAGCTTGGCCGGCGCGATATTATCGCCCTTGTCGTTGACGATCAGGTCCTTCTTGCGATCGGTGATGCGCAGGCGGCCATCCCCGTCAAACATGCCGATATCGCCGGTGTGCAGCCAGCCATCGCGAAGGATGCGGGCGGTCTCGGCCGGGTTGTTCCAATAGCCTTTCATCACCAGTTCGCCGCGCACGAGAATCTCGCCATCGTCCGCGATCCTCACCTCGACCCCGCGCAGCGGCGGACCGACCGTATCCATCCGCAGGCCGCGTGAGGGGCGGTTGCAGCTGATGACCGGCCCGGCCTCGGTCTGGCCATAGCCCTGCAACAGCGTGAGGCCGAGCGACTGGAAGAAGGTGCCGACCTCCGGATTGAGCGGCGCGCCGCCGGAGACCAGCGCCTTCAGCCGCCCGCCGAAGCGTTGGCGAATTTTCGGGATGAACGCCCGGTCGAGCAGCTTGCGCAGCGGCCAGTGCCAGAGCGAGAGGCTGCCCCGCTCGGCCCGCTTTTCGGCCAGCCGCAACGTCTGCTCCAGCATCAGCGCGGGCAGCCGGCCCTGCTTCTCGATCGCCTTGGTGACGCGCACGCGCAGCAGCTCGAACAGCCGCGGGACGACCACCATGATCGTCGGGCGCACCTCCGCGATATTGGCGGCGAGCTTCTCCAGACTCTCGGCATAATAGATTTGCCCGCCCAGCCCGATCGGCAGGAACTGGCCGCCGGAATGCTCATAGGCGTGGCTGATCGGCAGGAAGGAGAGGAACACCTCATCCCCCCAGCCGAAATCATTGGCGATGATGTCGACGCAGCCCTCGACGTTGCACAGGATCGAGCCGTGGTGGAGCATCACCCCGCGCGGCGCGCCGCCGGTGCCGCTGGTGTAGATGATGCAGGCGGTGTCGTCCCGCGTGGCGGTGAGCGCGGCGGCGCAGGCCCGTGCATCGGCGGGATGCTCGGCGATGAGCGCGCTCCAGTCATGCACCGGCACGGATGTCGCCTGCATCGCCTTGTGGGGCTCCATCGCCACGGCGAACTCCATATGGGAGTGCAGCACCGCCGGCATCAGCGGCCCGGCGATCCGGGCGGTGGAGAAGATCACCGCCCGTGCGCCGCTATTGGCGATGATATGCTCATGATCGCGCGTGGTGTTGGTGGTGTAGGTCGGCACGGTGATGGCGCCGGCGGCCATGATGGCGAGATCGGCGATGCAGAATTCCGGCCGGTTCTCGCTCACCAGCATCACCCGGTCGCCCGGCTGGATGCCGAGCGCCCGGAGCGCCCTGGCCAGCGCCGCGACCGTCTGCGCCGTCTCCGACCAGCTGATCGAGCGCCAGACGCCATCCTGTTTCGCCCACAGGAACGGGCGGTCGCCCCGCTCCGCCGCCCGCGCGAAGAACAGCGCCGTCAGGCTCGGAAATGTCTCGACTGCACGCAAAGCCTACTCCCGCAACAGGGCGGCCCGCCGCTGCGCGGGGCCCGGACCGATCCTTATAAGACGGCGCGGCGGCCAGAGCCATCCTTCCCGGCCCCGGCCTGCTGGCGATCATGCGCCTGTGTCATCGGCCCGCGCCCGCCCGCGCCTCAGCGCCCGCGCAGCGCCGGCCGGCCGCGCGCTGTGGGCGATCATCCCGGACGCGCGATCATCAGCCGATCGACGGGCTCATGGCTGATCGCGGCCGCATCGGGCGACCTGCCCTCTTGCGCTGCGGATGGCGAGGCAGCAGGGTGCGCGCTTGCCGCACTGCGGCATCCGCTGTTTCCCGGAGATGAATCCGCATGCTCTTCCCTCGTCCGGTCGCCGCCCTCTTCCTTCTGCTGGCACTGGGCGGCTGTGCGGCCAGCACGATCGCCCCACCTGCGGAGCGACAGCAGACGGCGGCCGCCACGGAGGCGCGCTATTTCGTGGCGGCCGCCAATCCGCTCGCGGTGGAGGCCGGCCTTGCCGTGCTGCGACGTGGCGGCAACGCGGCGGATGCGGCGGTGGCGGTGCAGGCCATGCTCTCGCTGGTCGAGCCGCAAAGCTCCGGCATGGGCGGCGGCGCGTTCATGACCTATTTCGACGGCGAGACCGGCAAGGTCACCGCCTATGACGGCCGCGAAACCGCACCGGCGGGCGCGACGCCGGCGCTGTTCCTGGCAGCCGACGGCACGCCGCTGCCGTTCGGGCAGGCGGTGATGAGCGGCCGCGCCACCGGCGTGCCCGGCGCGGTGAAGATGCTCGCCATGGTGCAGGCCGAGCATGGCGCGCTGCCGTGGAACAGCCTGTTCGGCGACGCCGAGCGCACCGCGCGGGCCGGCTTCACCATCTCGCCGCGGCTCGGCCAGTTCCTCGCCGGGCGCTTCCCGCAGATCGACGCGCCGGATGCGCGCGCCTATTTTTCGGCGCCGGACGGCACGCTCAAAAAAGCCGGCGACCAGCTGGCCAACCCGGCTTATGCCGCCTTCCTCCAGCGCCTCGCCGCGCAGGGACCGGATGCGCTCTACACCGGCCCGACCGCGCAGCGCATCGTGGAGAAGACGCAGGCGGCCCCCCTGGGCGGCACGATGACGCTGGCCGATCTCGCTGCCTATCAACCGCTGAAACATGAGGCGCTGTGCGGCCCCTACCGCGTCTATCTGGTCTGCGTTCCGCCGCCGCCATCGAGCGGAGTCGGCTTTCTCCAGCTGCTGATGCTGCTGGAGCGCACCGACATCGCCGCGCGCGGGCCGGACGATCCGCAGGCGTGGTTCCTGTTCGCGCAGGCCAGCCGCCTCATGTATGCCGACCGCGACCGCTATGTCGGCGACGGCGCCTTCGTCCAGGTGCCGATCGCCGGGCTGCTCGACCCGGCCTATGTCGACAGCCGCGCGAAGCTCATCGGCACCACCGCCGGGCCGCCGCCGGTCGCCGGCACGCCGCCGGGCGCGGCGCTGGCGGCGGCAGACACCACGCTGGAGCCGGGCGGCACCTCCCATTTCATCGTCGGCGATGCGCGGGGCAATGTCATCTCGATGACCACGACCGTCGAGTCGATCTTCGGCACCGGGCGGATGGTGGACGGCTTCTTCCTCAACAACCAGCTCACCGATTTCGCCTTCCAGCCCCGCGATGCGCAGGGACGGCCGGCGGCCAATGCGGTGGCGCCGGGCAAGCGGCCGCGCTCGTCGATGACCCCGCTCATCATGATCGACCGCGACGGGCATTTTGCGGGGGCATTGGGGTCGGCTGGCGGCAATGCCATCCTCGCCTATGTCGGCAAGGCGCTGGTCGGCGCAGTCGACTGGAAGCTGCCGATGCAGGAGGCGCTGGCGCTGCCCAATCTGGTCGCGCGCGGCGCCAGCTTCGGCGGCGAGGTCGACAAATTTTCGCCCGAAGTGCTCGCCGGCCTCAAGGCGCGCGGCATCGAGCTGCGGCCGGGGCAAGGCGAGGATTCGGGCCTGCAAGGCGTGATGATCCGCAACGGCCGGTTCGAGGGCGGCTATGATCCGCGCCGCGAAGGGCGCGCAATTGCGGAAACCGTGGCGCGGTGAGCCGTCGCGGCGGATGATGGCACGGGCCGATGCGCCGGCATCGCCCCTCCGTGGTGACGGCCCGCCGCCTCTCCATGCGAGATAACCGGTCGGCGGCTGGCTGAACGAGCCGCGCGCGCCGATCGGGATCGATCAATCCGCCGGGCGGGCGCCGAACAGGGCGGTGCCGATCCGCACATGGGTCGCGCCGAGCATGATCGCGGTTTCATAATCGCCGGACATGCCCATCGAGCGGCCCGTCAGGCCATGATCGCGCGCCAGCTTGTCGAGCAGCGCGAAATAGGGCGCCGGCTCGACATCGAGTGGCGGCACCGCCATCAGCCCGACCACCGGCAGATCGGCCGCCCGCGCCTGTGCCAGCAGCGCCGGCAGATCAGCGAGCGCGCAGCCGCCCTTCTGGGCCTCGTCGCCAATATTGACCTGCACGAAGCAATCCGGGCGGCGATCCAGCCTGTCCATCGCGCGGGCCAGCGCGCTCACCAGCGATGGCCGGTCGAGCGAGTGGATCGCATCGAACAGGGCCACCGCGTCCTCCGCCTTGTTGGACTGGAGCTGGCCGACCAGATGCAGCGCGATATCGCCATGCGCGTCGCGCAGGGCCGGCCATTTCGCCTGCGCTTCCTGCACGCGATTCTCGCCGAACAGGCGCTGGCCCGCGGCGATCAGCGGCGCAATCGCGCTGGCCGGATGGGTCTTGCTCACCGCGATCAGTTGCACCGATCCCGCCGGACGCTGCGCGATCCGTTCGGCCTGCGCAATCTCCTCGCGCATGGTCGCCAGCCGCGCCGCGGCGTTCATCTGCTTGCTATGCCCGCTCATCCGCGTCGCTATAAGAGGCGGCATGCGGCAAGGCCATGGCAAATCTCACCGGCGAGCACCGATCCCCGACCGGCGGCCTATCCCGCCCGTCTGGCTGATGACGGACGAGCGCGTGGCGCAGGCCGACCTGCTGCGCGCCGCCGCGCAATTGCCTCGCGGTTCGGCCATCGTGCTGCGCCATTATGGCCTGGCGGAGGCCGCGCGGCGCATGCTGTTCGAGCGTCTGAAAGCGATCGCCCGGCGGCGAGCCGCCATCCTCCTGCTCGCGGGCGATCCGGCACAGGCCTATCACTGGGGCGCGGACGGGCATCATGGCCGCACCCCGGCACTGAGCCGCACGAGCCGCGCAGGCCGGCGCTGGCTGCACAGCATGCCCGTGCATGATGCCGGCGAGCTGGCCGCCGCCATGGACGCCGGTGCCGACGTCGCCCTGCTCTCGCCCTTGTTCGCGACCCGCTCGCACCCCGGCGCGCCATCGCTCGGCCCCGCGCGTTTTGCCGCTCTCGCCCGCCGCGCGCCGATGCCGGTCATCGCGCTGGGTGGCGTGCGGCCGCGCCATGCCCGGCTGGTCCGCCGGCTCGGCGCGGCTGGCTATGCCGCGATCGACGGATTAACCACAGGCGGCTGATTCCCCGGGCTGCCACCGGCCCATGGCATGCCGCGGCTGGCTCCGCGCTTTGCCGCCCTCGCTCACCATGTGCGGATATCAGTCATCGCGCCGGTCAGTCCGGATCACCCTGATAGACATTCGCGTCCACCAGATCGGACCAGAAGGGGATGCGGCGGACGCTTCCTGTGACAGGCGGCAACGGAAACGGCCCCGGCTCGAACTCGCGGCGCACATAGTCCACCAGGTCGACGCCATAATAGACGATATCCGACTGCCAGACCGAGAAGACCGGATTGCCCGCGAGATGGGGCGTTTCGGGAATATAGCGGTGACCGAAAATGGGAATCAGGCGCGGCGCGGCATGCACCAGATCGGTCAGGATCTCGGCGCGCCCCCCCATCGTATCGGGCCGCGCGCCCCATTGCGGCAGCCAGAGATTGCTATGCTCCAGATCGAAGAGCAGGCCTTCCAGCGGCCATTCGAGCGCCTTGCGGATGGCTTCGTCATCCTGTCGCCAGTCATAGGCCTGCACCGGCCGCCGCGCGATCAGCAGCGCCAGGAAATCGGGCGGAAAATGCACGCCATGGCGCGCCTGCGCGCTTTCCAGCTCCGCCCGGCTATAGCCCCGCGCCCATTCTTCCATATCGACCTCCCGCCGGGACTCACGCTACGCGACCCCTATAGGCAGAACGAAGAGAGCGCCCTCCGGTGCCCGCGCGCCTTCACGCGATCGCCACCTGCACGGAGAATAGCCGGACAAGTGCCGCCGCCCCGCAGACCGGGATATTTTTCGGAAGAACGCAGCGCCGGACAGCGCCGCGCGATCAGAATTTGAAGACCGTGCCCAGATAGACGGACTGGCTATCCTGCGCCTGATCGGTGATCGTCGGCGCGAGGCGATTGCTCGGCCCCTTGTAGCGCACGCCGGCCTGCACATTGAGGTTGCGGGTCAGCGAATAGGAACTGGACAGATCGACCGCATAGCTCTGCTCGCGGCCGAGCGTTGCCGGCGCATCCTCGATCGGGGCCGTTGCCGTCAGCTCGCGATTCTGGACCTGCAGCGAGGTCGAGAAGCGATCCTTCTTGGGGCGCAGCGTATAGCTGGCCACCGGCTCGGCCACCTGATGCTCGATCACCGGCACCGACACCGCCGGATCAAGCTGCGCGCCGGTCGAGAATTTAGCCAGGCTCGACGTCGGCCCCAGCTTGTAGGAAACCGGCGCGATGCCAAGATTGGGCAGCACGCGCTCAGGCTTGCCGAAATCCGGCGTGCTCGGCGCGCGCACGAGAATGGTGAGCGAACGGCCGCTGACCGAACCGCTGGTCGGCGTGAACCGGAAATTGCGGCTCTGCGATGCCTTGGCGGCCTGCGCATAAGCCTTGGCCAGCCGGCCATCATGCGTCACCGGTGTGAAGGAGCCGATGCTGCCGAGCATCTTGAGGGAAACGGGCGCGAATTCCGTCTGCGCCGACACCGCCTCACGCACGGCCGCCAACGCTGGCGAAAGGGCGAGCGAACAGGTCGCCGCAATGGCGCCTGCAACCGCGAGCTTCCCTTTCTGTATGCGCACAACCCTCACTCCCGAATCCGACGTTTTTCGCCGGCATGAGTCAACATAACATGAGGGCCCCGGCATAGCCAGTAAACGCAACCGAATTCCCGAGCGACCGTGGCCTATTATCCACAGTTCACCTGGTGCGGGCTGCGCGATCCCCTCCCCGCAACCTCTCTAGCGGCAATCCGCCGGGGCGATCAAGGGCGGAATCTGTCGCTTGTGCCTCTGCCATGGTCCACTATAGAGGCACATCGACAGGGCCGGACTTCACGGGAAACGGAACAATATGGTGCGCAACGGACATTTGAAACTGGCGACCGGCCTGCTGCTGGCGACAGCCACACTGCTCAGCGCCTGCGGCGGCGGCCGCGAGCGGCCCCGCGCCGACCTCGCCGCCTCGCGCGTCACCAGCATCGGCGTGAACAGCTATTTGTGGCGCGCCAGCCTGGAGACGGTCGCGTTCATGCCGCTCCTGCAGACCGATTCGAGCGGCGGCGTCATTCTGACCGACTGGTATGTGAACCCCGGCGCCACCAACGAGCGGATGAAGCTGACCGTCACCATCCTCGACCAGGACCTGCGCGCCGACGCGCTGCGCGTGGCCGCCAGCCGGCAGACGCTGGTGAACGGCCAGTGGGTCGACGCGCCCGTGCAGGCCGCAACGACGCAGAAGATCGAGGAAGTCATCCTGACCCGCGCGCGGGATCTGCGCCGCCGCGCAATCGGCTAACGTCCGGCGGCCGACGATCCGGCGGCTGACCAATCACGCCCGCGCCACCTGCGGGCACAGGAAGAATGAGGCAAGCGGTGAGCGAGAGACGCTTTAACCCGGCCGTGGCGGATGCCCGCTGGCAGGCCGTCTGGGACGAACGACAGACCTTCAAGGCCGGGACACGCCCCGGCGCGCCGCGCAGCTATGTGCTGGAGATGTTCCCCTACCCCTCCGGGCGCATCCATATCGGCCATGTCCGCAACTATTCGATGGGTGACGTGCTGGCGCGCTTCCGCCGGATGCGGGGCATGGACGTGCTCCACCCGATGGGCTGGGACGCCTTTGGCATGCCGGCCGAAAATGCCGCGATGGAAAAGCGCGTGCACCCCGGCGAATGGACCCGCGCCAATATCGCGGCGATGAAGGCGCAGCTCAAGAAGCTCGGCTTCGCGCTCGACTGGAGCCGGGAACTGGCGACCTGCGAGCCGGATTATTACGGCCATGAGCAGGCACTGTTCCTCGATCTCTACGCAGCGGGCCTCGTCTATCGCAAGGAAAGCGCGGTCAACTGGGACCCGGTCGACATGACCGTGCTCGCCAATGAGCAGGTGATCGACGGCAAGGGCTGGCGCTCGGGCGCGCCGGTCGAGAAGCGCAAGCTGAGCCAGTGGTTCCTGCGCATCACCGATTTTGCCGATGAGCTTCTGGAGGGCCTCACCACGCTCGACCAGTGGCCGGACAAGGTGCGGCTGATGCAGGAGAACTGGATCGGCAAGAGCAGCGGCATGCAGTTCCGCTTCGCGCTGGAAACGCCAGTGCACGGGCTGGATACGCTGGCGGTCTTCTCGACCCGGCCGGACACGCTGTTTGGCGCCAGCTTTGCCGCCATCGCCGCCGATCATCCCCTCGCGCTGGCGCTGGCGCAGGAGAATGAAGACCTCGCCGCCTTTGCCGAGCAATGCCGCCGCAGCGGCACCGCCGCGATCGATCTGGAGACGCAGGAGAAGAAGGGCTTCGACACCGGCCTGTCCGTCGTCCATCCCTTCGATCCGGACTGGGCGCTGCCGCTGTTCGTCGCCAATTTCGTGCTGATGGACTATGGCACCGGCGCGGTGTTCGGCTGCCCGGCGCACGACCAGCGCGACCTTGATTTCGCGCGCAAATATATGCTGCCGGTCGAGCGCGTGGTGGCGCCCGCCGGCGAGGAAACCGCGCCGATCCATGACGAGGCCTATACCGGCCCCGGCCGCCTCGTGAACTCCCGCTTCCTCGACGGCATGAGCGTGGAAGACGCGAAGGCCGAGGTGATCCGTCGCGCCGAGGCGGACGGCTGGGGCAAGGGCACCACCGTCTGGCGGCTGCGCGACTGGGGCGTCTCGCGCCAGCGTTACTGGGGCACGCCGATCCCGATCATCCATTGCGGCGATTGCGGCCCGGTGGGGGTGCCCAAGGACCAGTTGCCCATCGTGCTGCCCGAGGATGTCAGCTTCGACATTCCCGGCAATCCGCTCGATCGCCACCCGACATGGAAGCATGTCGACTGCCCGAAATGCGGCAAGCCGGCCCGGCGCGAGACCGACACGCTCGACACCTTCGTCGATTCCAGCTGGTATTTCATCCGCTTCGCCAGCCAGCCCGGCGACAAGCCGTTCGACCGCGCCGAGGCGGAGAGCTGGCTGCCGGTCGGGCAATATATTGGCGGCGTCGAGCATGCGATCCTGCATCTTCTCTACGCTCGCTTCTGGACCCGCGCACTCAGGCATATCGGCCTGATCGACGTGGCCGAGCCGTTCACCGGCCTGTTCACGCAGGGCATGGTCACGCACGAAACCTATCAGGCGCCGGACGGCCGCTGGCTCGCGCCGGACGAGGTCGCCATCCAGAACGGCAAGGCAAGCATCGTCGCCTCCGGGGAAGCCGCCACGATCGGCCGTGTCGTCAAAATGTCCAAGTCCAAGAAGAATGTGGTGGACCCGGACGACATCATCGAGCGCTATGGCGCCGATGCGGTGCGCTGGTTCATGCTCTCCGACAGCCCGCCCGAACGCGATCTGCCATGGACGGAATCCGGCATCGAGGGCGCGTGGCGCTTCGTCAACCGGCTGTGGCGGCTGTTCGGTCAGACCGGCGAACGGGGCGACGGCGCGGCGGATGCGGCGCTCGACCGCAAGCTCCACCAGACCGTCGATATCGTCGCCAGGGACATCGAGACGCTGGCCTTCAACAAGGCGGTCGCGAAAATCTACGAACTGACCAACGCGGTCGAGAAGGCGAAACCCTCGGCCAGCCGGGCGGCGGCGATCCGCGCGCTGGCGCTGCTGGTCGCGCCGATGACACCGCATCTCGCCGAGCAGGCCTGGGCCGAGATGGGCGAGACCGGCCTGATCTCGGACGCCGCATGGCCGCTGGTCGATCCGGCGCTGCTTGTCGACGATCAGGTGACCATTGCCGTGCAGGTGCAGGGCAAGCTGCGCGACACGCTGACCGTGGCCAAGGGCACCGACAAAGCGACGCTGGAAAGCCTCGCGCTGGCCGCCCCCAATGTGCAGCGCCTGCTGGACGGCGCCACCCCCAAGAAGGTGATCGTGGTGCCTGACCGCCTCGTCAATCTGGTGATCTGATGCGCCGCGTCGCGCTTTGCCTCGCCCTGCTGGCCGGCCTGTCCGCCTGCGGTCTCCAGCCGCTCTATTCCGGCGGCCACAGCGGCGCGGCGGCGCAGGCGCTGGCCGGCGTGCGGATCGCGCCGATCGCCGGCAAGGATGGCTGGCTGATGCGCAATGCATTGCAGGACCGCCTTGCCGCCATGGGGCAGGGCGAGCCGCGCTATACGCTCAAGGTCCAGCTCGATGATCGCATCGAGGGGCTGGGCGTGCGCGCCGACGATACGGTGACGCGCGAGCGGCGGACGCTGCGTGCGCGCTATCAGCTGATCGACACGGCCAACGACACCACCCTGCTCGACGAGACCGCCGGCTGGGACGCAGGCATCGACGTGGCCAGCAGCGAATATGCCACGGTGGCGGCGGAGGACAGCGCGCTGGAGCGACTGACCGAGATCGTCGCCGACCGCGTGCTGGCGCGCATCGCCCTTGGCGCGCGGCAATGATGCGCCATAGCGGCGCGCGTTTCGACCGGTCTGTGATCGGCCCGCCGGTGGCCGGCCAGCGCCGCACGCCGGCTGGCGACACGGACGGTCGCGCAGCCTCCCGCCCGCAAGGGGCCGGTGTGGCCGCCACCCGGATTGATCGCCGCGCCCTGCGGCAATGTCGCCCCGCTCAAGATCCCGGCGCGACCGGGGCCGATCACGCCTGGCCGCCTCGCCGCGCCCCGCGCCGCAATGCCCCGCTGCTGCGCGACCGGGTTGCGCGCGCGCCTGTGGCAGCGCGAGACGAACAGCCCCGACACAGCGCCCCGCAGGCGCCCCTGCCCGCCGCGATCTTGTCGCGCGGCGCATCGCCAGCGCCATGAGCCTGCGCGCCGACAATGCCGCCGCGCTCAAGGCGCTGGACATGCCGGCCGAGACGACCCGCCTCTATCTGCTCTACGGCCCGGATGAAGCAGGCAGCGAGGCGCTGTCCGCCCGGTTCGCCAAGGCGATGGGCCCGGCCGCCGAACGCATCGATCTGGATGGCCCGGCCTTGCGCTCCGACCCCGCCCGTCTGGCCGACGAGGCCGCCGCCATCTCGATGTTCAGCGAGCGGCGCTGGGTGCGCGTGCAGCCGGTGGGCGAGGAAGCTCTGCCCGCCGTCGAGGCGCTGCTGGAAGCCCCGGCCGCCGGCAATCCGGTGGTGCTCATCGCCGGCAATCTGCGCAAGACCAGCAAGCTGCTGACCCGGGTGGACGGCCACAAGGGCGCCCTCGCCATCGTCAGCTATGCACCCGAGGGCCGCAATGCCGATGCGCTCGCCGTCACGCTGGCACGCGAGCTGGGTCTCGACCTGCCCGGCGACATGGCCCGCCGCCTGATCGCGCTGACCGGCGGCGAGCGCGGCCTGCTCGCCGGCGAGATCGAAAAGCTCGCGCTCTATCTCGACGCCGCGCCGGACAACCCCGTCGCCGCGACACCCGAAGCGCTCGACGCGCTGGGGGCGGAGGGCGGCGAGCAACAATTGTTCAAGGCGGCCGCCATCATCCTGTCCGGCAATATCGCCGGTGCGGAGCGGGAGATCGCCTGGCTGCGTCGCACCGGCGGTTCGCTGGCGGGCTTGCTGCGCATCACGCTGCAGCGCGCCATCGGGCTGGCGCAGGCGCAGGCCGGGCTGGGCCAGCGTTTTGGCGGCGGACGCGGCGAAGAAGAGCTGACCGCCCGCTGGAGCGGGCCCCATCTGGACCGCGCCATCCACCGCCTGGCGGAGGCGGAGCGCACCAGCCGGCTCTCCTATGGCGTCGGCGAGACCGTTCTCGCGCAGGAACTCATCACCGTCGCCCGACTCGCCGCACGAGGCCATTGACGGGCCATCTGGCCGTTGCCCCAAGCCCGCCGCCAAGGCAGGCCCGCGGCCCGCGAGCCCGGCTTTATGGCGATCCAAAACCCGCCCCGCCGCATCCTGCCGGGGCGTCCACCCGATCGACAGCCCGCGACATGAGCCCGCGCGGCGATCGTGAGGATCATCTCCGCCGCGCGCATGAAGGCAGGATGCCGTAACGGAAAAGAAACCATCATGGTCTTCCGGCATCCGTCATGACCGCGATCGCCCTGCTACAGACAGGGGCTTTTTGGTCACACCTCCCGCGACCCATGCGAGCATCCGCCGGGTCGGGACATGCGGGCCGGCACGTTTCGGGTGCGGTGACATCGTTTTACAACATCACCCCCAACGACATATTTTATGCATTTTCAGCATCTATCTTGATGCAATCGATAGGTTTTAGGGAAGTTACGGACATCGCATCCACGCGCGACGCAACATTATGTTGCGGACCGCCCTTCGATCCTTTCGCGCCACTGCACACCATGTTGCACAAACAGCACATTCGACTCGAAAGACTGTGCTTTAACCATCGTTAACCTTTACAGCTCAATGAGAGTGACGGCATTTTCATTGTCATTACGAACAGGGCCAGATCGGCTGCATGCCAGCCCTTGCCGTAAAGCATCGGACTGACCGCTTGATGTTCACTCCAAGCAAGGGACTGGATCGTGAAAAAACTCTCCTCGCAGACACTGCTCAAGGCCGCTGCCGCGCCGGCCGTTCTGGGCCTGGCCCTGTTGTCCTCCACCGCTCATGCGCAGGACGCGCAGGGCGTCGATGAGAGCGAAGGTCCGGCCATCATCGTCACCGGCTCGCGCATTGCGCGGCCGACGCTCGATTCAGCCATTCCGGTCACCACCCTGTCTGCGCAGGACCTCATGCGCGGCGGCCAGACCAATGTCGGCGACGTGCTGAATGAGCTGCCATCGCTGCGGTCGACGTTCAGCCAGGCCAACTCCACCCAATATATCGGCACGGCCGGCCTCAACTTTCTCGACCTGCGCGGGCTGGGTGAGCCCCGCACCCTGGTGCTGGTCAATGGCCGTCGGCACGTCACCTCGTCCGAAGGCGACTTCCTTGTCGACACCAACACCATCCCCACCGATCTCATCGAGCGGGTGGATATCGTCACCGGCGGCAACTCCGCCGTCTATGGGTCGGACGCCATGGCCGGCGTCGTCAACTTCGTGCTCAAGCGCAATTTTGACGGCCTCAACCTGAGCGCCCAGTCCGGCGTCTCTTCCCGTGGCGACCGCGGGACGCTGCGGGTCGCGGGCACATTCGGCCATAATTTTGCCGATGGGCGCGGCAACATCTCGCTTGCGCTGGATTATACCAACGCCGATCCGCTGCTCAACACGCAGCGCCCCGGCCTCACCGGCGCGTTCTCGGGGCGCAAGCAGTTCCAGCTTGTCGACGATCCGAGCCTTGACAACACGATACCGGACCGGCGCTTTCTGACCGGCATCCACAGCTTCGGCTTTTCCAACGGCGGCTCCTTCATCGCCTATAATGGCGATACGATTACCGATTGCGGCGTAGCGGCGGGCTGCCTGTCCAACGACTTCCCCCGCGTCTTCCTGTTCCAGCCGGACGGCTCCTTGCGCGAAAGCAGATATGGCATCGATTTCCGCCCCGCCGGCTCGGGCAATAATCAGGGGGGTGACGGCGCCACGCTGACCGACAGCGGGACGTTGCAGCCGGGCTACAAGCGTTATGTCGCCAACCTGATGGGCCATTATGATGTGTCCGAAGGCTTCCGGCCCTTTTTCGAGGCCAAGTTCGTCCGCGTGGACGCCTTCTCCCAGGGCGAACCCACCTTCTCGCAAGGTGGCGAGCAGGGGCTGGACGAGGATGGCAACCCCTTTGATCCCTTCAATTATCTGATCTACACGCCGATCTCGCTGGACAATGCCTACCTGTCACCGGCAGCGCGGGCGACGATCCAGTCGCTGCTGCCGGCCGGATCGACCTATTTCAACCTTAACCGCAATAATCTCGACCTCGGCACGCGGGATGAGAAGAACCGTCGCGATACGTTCCGCATCGTCGTGGGCGCCGAAGGCACGTTCAACGGCGACTGGCATTATGACTTCAGCGTCAATTACGGACAATTGAGGGCCAAGTCGCTCTTCCTCAACAATCGCATCGAGCAGAATTTCTATAACGCCATCGACGCGGTCTATAACGGCAATAACGATATTGTCTGCCGCATCAATCAGGTGACGGTCACCGATCCCAACTGCCGTCCGCTGGATATATTGGGCAATGGCCGGGCCAGCCGGGAAGCCATCAACTACATCAACACGACCTCGTCGCGCACCGGCCGGGCGAGCCAGCTGGATATCTCCGCCAATATCGTGGGCAACAGCTCGCAATGGTTCGAGTTGCCCGGCGGCCCGATCGGCTTCGCGATCGGTGCCGAATATCGGCGCGAAACCGCCTCCTATGCCTATGACGAACTGGTCTCCAGCGGCGCGACGTTCCTGAACGCCATTCCGGACTTCAACCCGCCGTCCTTCACGGTGAAAGAGGCCTATGGCGAGATTAATCTGCCGCTCATCAGGGATGTGAGCTTCGTCAACGAACTCTCCATCAGCGGCGCGGCGCGCGTGGCGGACTATAAGGGCTCGGCCGGCACGGTCTGGGCTTATAATATCGGCGGCATCTATTCACCGGTGCGGGATATCAAGTTCCGGGTGAATTATTCGCAGTCGGTGCGCGCCCCGACCCTGAGCGACCTCTATGAATCCGCATCGCAAAATTATGCATATGTGGATGACCCTTGTGACGTGAACTTCATCAACACCGGCAAATCGACCCGTGCGGCCAATTGCGCGGCGGCCGGCGTTCCCGCCAATTTCGTGAATCAGTTCACGCGCTCGGGCACGCTGGAAATCTTGAGTGGCGGCAATCCTGATCTGGAAGTCGAGAAATCAAAGAGCCTGACCTATGGCGTGATCCTCCAGCCGCGCTTCCTGCCGGGCCTGTCCATCACGGCTGACTATTATGACATCAAGATCGAGAATGTGATCTCGGCCGTCGACGCCCAGCAGATTCTCGATGGCTGCTATGATGGCCCCACCCTCGACAACAGCTTCTGCGACCTGATCTTTCCGCGCAATGCCAATGGCACCTTCCAGTTGCCCGCGCTGTTGCAGAGCAGCCTGAACTTCGCGCGGCAGCGCGCGAAGGGCATCGATCTCGACATGATTTACGACCATCGTTTCGATGCGGACAACCGGCTGCAATTGCGCTTCGTCGGCAACTGGGTCCGTATGCGCAACGATTATCCCTATCTCGATGAGCCCGACCAGCCGGAACGTCTGAAGGGCGAGTTGGGCGATCCCATCCATGCCTTCAACGTCTCGGCGGATTACAGCTACAAGAGCGTCACGCTGGGTTATGAGCTGCGCTATATCGGGCGCCAGTCGATCACTGACTGGGAAGCGCAGCACACCACTTATGGCGTTCCCCCGCTGGACCCCTATTATGCGGACGTCGTCTATTACCCGTCCGTGGTCTATCATAACATCCGCGCATCGATCGACATCGACAAGCGGTTCACCTTCTATGGCGGCATTGACAATCTGACCGACAAGAAGCCCCCCTACGGCCTGCTGGGAACGGGCGATGGCGACGCGATCTACGATAATGTCGGTCGGTTCATGTATGCGGGCGTCCGCGCCAAATTCTGATCAGGCGCACATGACAAAAAAGGGGGGCAGCTTTCCGCAAGCTGCCCCCCTTTGTCGTTGCGGCCGGCAGGCCCGGCTCATTCCGTGCGCAGCACCAGCCCGCCATCACCCTCATCGATCCGCACCGTCGCGCCATCTGGCACGTCGCCGCGCAGGATGAGGTCGGCGAGCGGGTCTTGCAGATATTTCTGCACCGCGCGCTTCAAGGGCCGGGCGCCATAGACCGGATCATAGCCCACCCGGCCGAGCCAGGCGCGGGCGGCGTCGGTCAGGTCCAGCGTCACCTTGCGGTCCTTGAGCAGCTTGCCGACGCGGGCGACCTGAATATCGACGATCGGCGCCATATGGCCCGCGCCCAGCCGGTGGAACAGGATGATCTCGTCCAGCCGGTTGAGGAATTCGGGGCGGAAATGCGCCCGCACCGTCTCCATCACCTGATCCTCGACCTTCTCCACCGGCTCGTCGTCCGCCAGCCCAGCGATATACTGGCTGCCAAGGTTGCTGGTCAGCACGATGATCGTGTTGGTGAAATCGACGGTGCGGCCCTGCCCGTCCGTCAGCCGGCCATCGTCGAGCACCTGCAGCAGCACGTTGAACACGTCGCCATGGGCTTTCTCCACCTCGTCGAACAGCACGACCTGATAGGGCCGCCGCCGCACCGCCTCGGTGAGCACGCCGCCTTCCTCATAGCCGACATAGCCCGGCGGCGCGCCGATCAGCCGCGAGACGCTGTGCTTCTCCATGAACTCGCTCATGTCGATGCGCACCATCGCATTGTCGTCATCGAACAGGAAGCCGGCGAGCGCCTTGGTCAGCTCGGTCTTGCCGACACCGGTGGGGCCAAGGAACAGGAAGCTGCCCAGCGGCCGGTTGGGGTCCTGCAAGCCGGCGCGTGAGCGGCGCACGGCGGTGGAGACCGCCTTCACCGCATCGGCCTGCCCGATGACGCGCTTGCCGAGGTCCGCTTCCATATTGAGCAGCTTCTCGCGCTCGCCGGCCATCATCCGCTCGACGGGAATGCCGGTCCAGCGCGCGACCACCGCGGCAATATCCTCGCTCGTCACTTCCTCGCGCAGCATCGCGCCCTTGGCGGCGCCCTGCGCCTCGGTCAGCTTGCGCTCCAGCTCGGGGATGCGGCCATAGGCCAGCTCGCCCGCCTTGGCGAGATCGCCCGCCCGCTGCGCCTGCTCCAGTTCGCTGCGCGCGCCGTCGAGTTGCTCCTTGATCCGGCTCTCGCCCGCGATCTTCTCCTTCTCCGCCTGCCAGCGCGTGGTCAGCTCGGCCGATTGCTGCTCCAGATTGGCCAGATCCTCCTCCAGCGCGTCGAGCCGGTCCTTGCTCGCCTGATCGGTCTCCTTGCGCAGCGCCTCGCGCTCGATCTTGAGCTGGATGATCCGCCGGTCGAGATTTTCAATCTCCTCGGGCTTGCTCTCCACCTCCATGCGCAGGCGGCTGGCGGCCTCGTCCATTAGGTCGATCGCCTTGTCCGGCAGGAAGCGGTCGGTGATGTAGCGGTTGGAGAGCGTCGCGGCGGAGACCAGCGCGCTGTCGGTGATCCGCACGCCATGGTGCAGCTCATATTTCTCCTTGAGCCCGCGCAGGATGGAGATGGTGTCCTCCACCGTCGGCTCGCCCACGAACACCGGCTGGAAGCGCCGCTGGAGCGCCGGGTCCTTCTCGACATGCTTGCGATATTCATCGAGCGTGGTCGCGCCGATGCAATGCAGCTCGCCACGCGCCAGCGCCGGCTTGAGCAGGTTGGAGGCGTCCATCGCGCCTTCCGACTTGCCCGCGCCGATCAGCGTGTGCATCTCGTCGATGAACAGGATGATGTGGCCCTCGGCCGCCTTCACCTCGTCGAGCACGCCCTTGAGGCGCTCCTCGAACTCGCCGCGATATTTGGCGCCGGCGATCAGGCTGCCCATGTCGAGCGCCATCAGCGTGCGATCCTTGAGCGTATCGGGCACGTCGCCATTGGCGATGCGCAGCGCGAGGCCTTCCGCGATCGCGGTCTTGCCGACGCCCGGCTCGCCGATCAACACCGGGTTGTTCTTGGTGCGGCGCGCGAGGATCTGGATGGTGCGGCGGATCTCCTCATCCCGGCCGATCACCGGATCGAGCTTGCCGCTGCGCGCGGTCTCGGTCAGATCGCGCGCGAACTTCTTGAGCGCGTCATAGCGATCCTCGGCCGAGGCGGTGTCCGCCGTCTTGCCCTTGCGCAGTTCGTTGATCGCGCCGTTGAGCGCCTCGGCCTTCACGCCCGCGGCGGCGAGCGCCTTGCCGGCGGCCGTGGTGGAGGCGAGCGTGAGCGCCAGCAACAGCCGCTCGACGGTGACATAGCTGTCGCCTGCCTTCTGGGCGATCTGCTCGGCGGCATCGAGCACGCGCACCGCGTCATTGTCGAGCCCGGGCGCCTGCTGCGCGCCGGAGCCGGAGACCGCCGGCACCCTGGCCAGCGCGGCATCGGTCTCGCGCAGCGCGATCGAGGCATTGCCGCCCGCCGCTGCGATGAGGCCGCTCGCCATGCCCTGCTCATCCTCAAGCAGCGCCTTCAACAGATGTTCGGGGCTGATGCGCTGATGGTTCATGCGGATCGCGACGGTCTGCGCGCTTTGCAGGAAGCCCTTGGCCCGGTCGGTGAATTTTTCGAGGTTCATATTGTCTCCCTTCGCCAACCAAGAGATAATGTTGCCAATATGCAACACAAGGGGCCGCCGCCCGATTTCTCGCCGCCATAAGGAGCAACGTCACAACCCGGTATCAGTTGCCCGCTAGTGACCGGAAAGACGCCGCCACAACCCCGTCAGCCGCCAATCTCCTGAAGCAGCGCCTGCCCGTCCGGCCCGCTCCAGTCGAGCGCGCCGACGATGCGGGCGACTTCCTTGCCATGGCCATCATAGAGGATGGTCGTGGGCAGCGTGCCGGTGGCGTAATGGAAGCCCAGCGCATTGTCCGGGTCGAGCCATGTCCTGAGGCTGGTCAGCTTGCGCGCCTCCCAGAAGGGCGCGACGCCGCCGGTTTCCTGATCCTGCGAGATCGCCACGACGCTGATCCCCTGCGCCGCCGCACTGGCAGCCACCTTGTCCAGCGCCGGCAATTCCGCGACGCAAGGCGCGCACCATGTCGCCCACAGATTGACCAGCATCGGCTTGCCCGCCGCAACCTTCTTGAGCGTTGCGGGCGTGCCGTCGATCGCGGTGAAAGGCTTGTCCGGCATCGCCTCGCCCTTGTGGCTGCGGTCGACGATATGCTTGAAGACATCATTGCCGGCCGCATCATCGCCGGCCGTCGGCGGCACCTCGTCGCTCGTCACCTCGTCCGGCGTGGCCCCCGCCTGATTGGCCGCGCCTTGCACCGTCTCCCCGGATTGCTTATCGCAGCCGCTCACGGCCAGCGAGAGGCCGGTCAGCAAAGCAAGGGCAAGTTTGAGGCGCATGGCAGACTCCGAAAATAACGGCGCGAACAGCATGTGGGGCGGGCGTTTCGCGCAGGGACCCGCCGCCGTCATGCGCGAGATAAATGCCTCGCTCCCCTTCGACAAGCGCTTGTGGCGGCAGGATGTGGCCGGATCGATCGCGCATGCCCGCATGTTGGGGGCGCAGGGCATCTTAAGCAAGGCCGATGCCGACATCATCGTCGCCGGGCTGGACGCCGTTGCCGCCGAGTATGAAGCAGGCGACCTGCCCGACGATCTCGACCTTGAAGATATCCATATGGCGACCGAGACGCGCCTTGCGGCCAAGATCGGCCCGGTCGCCGGGCGCCTGCACACGGCGCGCTCGCGCAACGATCAGGTGGCGACGGATTTCCGCCTCTGGGTGCGCGACGCGACGGACGATGTGCTGGCCGCCCTCACCGCGCTGCAACGCGCGCTGGTGGCGCGGGCGCAGGAGCATGCCGAGGCGGTGATGCCCGGCTTCACCCATTTGCAATCCGCCCAGCCGGTGACGCTGGGGCATCATCTGATGGCCTATTATGAGATGATCGCGCGGGATATCTCGCGCTTCTCGGATGCGCGCAGCCGCATGAACCGCTCGCCGCTCGGTGCCGCCGCGCTGGCCGGCACCGGCTTCCCCATCGACCGGCAGATGACCGCGCAGGCGCTGGGGTTCGACGGGCCGACGGACAACAGCCTCGATTCCGTCTCCGACCGGGATTTCGCGCTCGATTATCTGATGGCGGCCGGGCAGTGCGCGCTGCATCTCTCGCGCCTGGCCGAGGAATTCGTGATCTGGGCGAGCCAGCCCTTCGGCTTCATCAGCCTGCCGGATGCCTATTCCACCGGCAGTTCGATCATGCCGCAAAAGCGCAACCCGGACGCCGCCGAACTGGTGCGCGGCCATGCCGGGCGAATCCTCGGCTGCATGACCAGCCTGTGCATCACCATGAAGGGCCTGCCGCTCGCCTATTCCAAGGATATGCAGGACGACAAGCCGCCGGTGTTCGAGGCGCATGACCTGCTTGGCCTCGCCATCACGGCGATGACCGGCATGGTCGAGACAACGACCTTCCGCACCGAGCGGATGCGAGGGCTGGCCGAATCCGGCTTCGCCACCGCCACGGACCTGGCCGACTGGCTGGTGCGCGAGGGCGACGTGCCGTTCCGCGAGGCGCACCATATCACCGGCCGCGCGGTGAAGGCTGCCGAGGAAGCCGGCCTTGGCCTCGCCGATCTGCCGCTGGAGACGCTGCGCGCGATCGACCCGCGTATCGATGAGCGGGTCTATGCCGTGCTCACGGTCGATGCCTCGGTTGCCAGCCGCAAGAGCCATGGCGGCACTGCGCCCGATCAGGTGCGCGCGCGCATCGCCCAGGCGCTGGCCGCACTGGACGCGCCGCGATGATCCGTCCGCTGGTCCCGCTCGCGCTGCTGGCCGCGCTCGCCGCGTGCGGATCGCGCACGAGTCTCCATCCGGAACCCGGCATGACCGCCGTTCCCAAGGCGGCGGCGGCCGACCGCGCGCTGACCGCCGACGAGCTGATGCGCCCTTCCACGCAGGCGCAGCCGGGCCGGCAATCCGACCTGATCGGCCGCTCCGTGGCACGCAAGGCCGACCCGTTCGATCTGCCGCCCGGCGCTCATGATGGCGAAGCCGGGGCCCCCGCGGACGTGACAACGGTCCCCCGTCCAGACAATGTCGCGGCCGACGAGCGCGGATCGGACGGGCCCTCGTCGACCCGGCATGAGAGGACCAATCCATTCGCGTCCACGCCGGCCGCGCCTGACAATCAATAGAAAGCCGCCCATGGACCATTTCAATTATCGCAACGGCGTGCTGCACGCCGAGGATGTGCCCCTGTCCCGCATCGCCGATGCGGTCGGCACGCCGGTCTATATCTATTCGCGTGCCACGCTGGAGCGCCACGCCCGCGTATTCCGCGACGCGCTGGCCGGCCTGCCGCGCACCCATGTCGCCTTCGCGATCAAGGCCAACCCCAATCTTGCCGTGCTCAAGGTGCTGGCGCGTGAGGGGTTCGGCGCCGATGTCGTCTCGGGCGGCGAGATTTCCCGCGCGCTGGCGGCGGGCATGCCGGCCGGGGACATCGTCTTTTCCGGCGTCGGCAAGACGCGGGCGGAGCTGACGCAGGCGCTCGAACAGGGCGTCGGCCAGATCAATATCGAGCTGGAGGAAGAGGGCGTCGTCCTTGCCGAAATCGCTCGGGCGATGGGCAAGCGGGCGGACGCCGTGCTGCGCGTCAACCCCGATGTCGACGCGGGCACCCACGCCAAGATCGCGACCGGCACCAAGGAAGGCAAATTCGGCGTGCCGATCGATCAGGCACACGGCATCTTCACGCGGCTGGCCGCCCTGCCCGGCCTCCATATGCGCGGCATCGCGCTGCATATCGGCAGCCAGCTGTTCGACCTCTCGCCGCTCGAAGCCGCCTATGGCAAGGTCGGCGCGCTGGTGGCGGATCTGCGCGCGGCGGGCCATGTCATCGACCGCGTCGATCTGGGCGGTGGCCTCGGCGTGCCCTATGAGCGCGGCAAAATCCCGCCCAGCCCGGCCGATTATGGCGCGATGGTCGCCCGCGCGACCAAAGGCTGGGACGTCACCTTGATGTTCGAGCCGGGCCGCGTCATCGTCGGCAATGCCGGCGTGCTGCTGACCCGCGTGATCTGGGTGAAGCCGGGCGTGCTGCATCCCTATGTGATCGTCGACGCCGCGATGAACGACCTCATCCGGCCCGCCATGTATGATGCCTGGCATGATTTCGAGGCGGTGTCGCCGAGCGGCGAGCGCATGGTCGCCAACATCGCCGGGCCAGTGTGCGAGAGTGGCGACACCTTCGCCATGGGCCGCGACATCGATGCGGTGCAGAGCGGTGATCTTGCCGTGTTCCGCACCGCTGGCGCTTATGGCGCGACGATGGCGAGCACCTATAACAGCCGCCCGCTGGTGCCCGAAGTGATGGTCGATGGCGACAAATTCGCCGTGGTCGCCGAGCGGATCCTGCCCGAGGCCATTCTTGCCGCCGAGCGGGTGCCGGACTTTCTGAACGACTGAGCGACGGGCGCCGGGCCGATCAGGACGGGGGCGTCGCCACGCCGATCGTCCCGCCGATCGGGCCCGGCCGGCGCGCAGGCGACCGGGCACCGTCATGGCGATGTCTCGCGCGCCCACGCCGCGCCCTGCTGATGTCGGCTCGGCGCACCTCGACTTCGCCCGGCGCGACCGGATAGGGTGCCGCCATGCATAGCCTGCCCATCTTCGTCCGACTCGCTGATGCGCCGGTCATCCTGATCGGCACAGGCGAGGCCGCGGACGCCAAGCGACGACTGATCGAGCGGGCCGGCGCCCTGCCGATCGCACCGGACGACGTGCGGGCGCAGAATGCCCGCCTCGCCTTCATCGCGCTGGAGGATGATGCCGCCGCACAGGAGGCCGCGGCAGAACTCAAGGCGCGCGGGCTGCTCGTCAATGTCGTCGACCGGCCGGCGCTGTGCGATTTCACCACGCCGGCCATTGTCGACCGCGCGCCGGTGCTGATCGCAGTCGGCACCGGCGGGGCATCGGCTGGCCTCGCCAAGGCGGTGCGCCAGCGCATCGAGCAATATCTGCCGGAGCAGCTGGGCACCCTGGCTACCGCGCTCCAGTCCGCTCGCGGCGCCTTGCGGGCACGCTGGAGCGATGCCCGTGCCCGGCGGCTGGCGCTCGACGCGGCCCTTGCGCCCGGCGGCGCGCTCGATCCGCTGGCGGAACTTGCCCCCGGGGCGGTGCCAACATGGCTGGCGAACGCCGACAACCCGCCCCATGGCCGCACCGAGACGATCCGGCTCACCTCGACCGACCCGGAAGACCTGACCCTGCGTGCCGCGCGGCTGCTCGGCGAGGCGGACCGGATCATCCACACAACCGCCGTGCCCGCCGCGATCCTCCACCGCGCCCGCGCCGACGCCGAACGCCTGAGCCGCATGCCCGACGAGCCCGCACCGGGGCTCACCGTGATCCTCACCATGGCGCAGGATAGGAGCCCATCATGACAGCAGCCGTCTCCATCGCGCTGGATGCCCGCGCCGACCTGGGCGAAGGCCCGCGTTGGCATCAAGGCGAGCAGCGCCTCTACTGGGTCGATATTGCCCGCAACGAACTGCATCGCTTCGACCCGGCCAGCGGGCGCGACGAGGCGCGCCGCTTTGCCGCGCCGGTCGGCTGCTTTGCTTTCCGCGCGCGCGGCGGACTGGTGCTGGCGATGAAGGACGGGCTGGCGCTGCTCGATGACTGGACCGGGGAACCGGCCCCCTTCGGCGACCAGATTTTTGCCGGCCGCCCGGATCTGCGCAGCAATGACGGGCGGACCGATCCGGCCGGGCGCTTCTGGGTCGGGAGCGTCAACATGGCGAAAAGCGCGCAGGACGCCGCGCTTTACCGGATCGACGCGGCGGGCCACTGGACGCTGGTCGAGAATGACATGATGACCTGCAATGGCGCGGCCTTCAATGCGGACGGCACGGCGTTTCGCCATGCCGATACACCCACGCACAAACTGCGCGGCTATGCCGTCGATCCGGCCACAGGCGCTCTGTCCGGCCGCACGGTCATCCATGCGTTCACGCAGGGAGCGGGGCGGCCGGATGGCGGCTCTTTCGATGCCGAGGGCTGTTACTGGAGCGCGCTGTTCGATGGCGGGCGGGTGGTGCGGCTCTCACCGACGGGCGAAATTCTCCAGACCGTGGCCCTCCCCGCCAGCCGGCCGACGATGATCGCCTTTGGCGGGGCGGACCTGCGCACCGCTTATGTCACCAGCGCCCGCACGGGCCTGTCCGATGAGGCGCTGGCCGCGCAGCCGCATGCTGGCGCGCTCTTCTCCTTCCCCGTCACCGTGCCGGGGCTGGCCGAAACGCCCTTCGCGGGCTGACACGCAGGCGCCATCAGCCGCCGCGACGCACCCCCCATATCCCCGGCTCGGCGATCAGCGGGATGATCGGCATATCAGCGCCCTGCGCGAGCGGCAGCGCCGTCTCGCAGCGCGCGCATTGCGCCGTCGTGCGCCCGATCAGCCAGTGCGTGCCGGCGCAACCGGGGCAATAGTTGAGCGTGCCGGGGTGATAATTGAGCGCATAATGGGATGCGATCGCCAGCGCGCGGGCGCCGGCATGCGGGGTTGCGGCCCTCCCTTGGGCCATGTCTGCTTGGTGGGTCATGATCCAGTCCCTTCCTTCCTGCGCAAACGTGCGAGACTCAGCCCAGTTCCCGCCTGGCATGGCCTGTCTCGATCAGGGACAGGCCTCGCCCGACCCCGCGGACCGGCTTGACTCCAGCCGTAATGATTTTATTATGATATCATCATAATCGGGAGACCCGTCATGAACGCATCCTCGTCCGCCTCATCCGCTCGCAGCCCGGCGCTGTTCGCCTCGCAGGAGCGCATTGCGAGGACGCGCAGCGGCTATGGGATGCTGCTCGTTCTGGTGGCGCTGCCGATCCTGACAATCGCCACCGTGCTGTGGGCGGTATCCCAGGATCATCGTTTTCTGGCCGGCAGCGCCGGTTGGGTGGGCGGCATTCTCATCGTGCTGACGCTGGCCGGCTTCTACATGCTGCAACCCAACCAGTCGGTCGCGATCACGCTGTTCGGCGCCTATCGCGGCACGGACCGCATGACCGGGCTGCGTTGGGTCTGGCCCTGGCTGCGGCGCCAGAAAGTCTCGGTGCGCGCCAACAACATGGTCTCGGAAAAGCTCAAGGTGAATGACCTGCGCGGCAACCCGATCGAGATTGCGGCGCAGATCGTCTGGCGGGTGACCGACACCGCGCAGGCACTGTTCGACATCGAGAATTACAAGGCCTTCGTCATCGTCCAGACCGAGGCGGCGGTACGCTCGATCGGCGCACGCTACGCCTATGACGACCTGGAGCATCGCGAGGAAATCACGCTGCGCGGCAATCATGAGGTGGTGAACAGCGAACTGCGCGACGTGCTGATCGCCCGGCTCGAGGTGGCCGGCATCACCGTGGACGAGTGCGGCCTTACCCACCTGGCCTATGCGCCGGAAATTGCCGGCGCGATGCTCCGGCGCCAGCAGGCCCAGGCAGTGGTCGCCGCGCGGCAGACGCTGGTTTACGGGGCCGTCGGCATGGTCGAAATGGCGCTGGACGAGCTGAGCAAGAAGAATGTCGTCGAGCTGGACGACGAGCGCCGCGCCGCGATGGTCTCCAACCTGATGGTCGTGCTCTGCGGTGAACGCGACACGCAGCCGGTGGTGAATGCCGGCTCACTCTACCAATAGGAGCGCCGGTCCGGCGACGATCCTGTGACCCAGCCCCCCAAGACATCCTTTGCGCTGCGACTCGACCCTGCGCTTTACGACGCCTTGCAACGCTGCGCAGCGGCGGAGCTGCGCAGCGCCAATGCGCAGATCGAGGTGATGCTGCGCGAGGGTCTGGCCAGACGCGGCGTCGCGCTCGCCCCGCCCAAAGCGCGGCGGCGCGGCCGACCGCCCAAGACCGACGCTGCGGACTGAAGACAGGTGGAGATGCCCGCTGTGGCCGCGACCACGGCTGAATCACTGGCCGGAAGGAGGCACGCTGATGTTCCGCAAATTCCTCGATGATGGATATTGGTTCCTGCCCAAGCGCTATGGCTATGGCGCGGGCCTGCCCATCGCCTGGCAAGGCTGGGTGGTGTTGGGTGCATATCTCGCCGCCCTGCTCGGCCTTGCGCTGGTCATCCCGGCCCTGCGCGGCGCGGCGCAGGCCGGCGCCGTGATCCTCGCGCTGCTCCTCACCGCCGCGCTGATCGCCATCACCCGTCGCCGGACGCGCGGCGGCTGGCGATGGCGCTGGGGCGAGGACGACTGAGGCTGATCCGAATGACTGGCCGGGATAGTCCGGTCATGCTGCCCCCGTCTCCGGACCCATGCGCGACATGATCGGGCGAGCCGCCTCTCCGTTCGGCCCCGCGCTCAGGCACGACCCGCCACATTTGGGAGCGGCAGCCCAGGTGCCGAATGGCCGCCCGCAAGCATCCGCCCGACAATCCCCGTATCCGCCCTCGCAACCGCTCCGCCCTGCCGCTATAAGCACGACCATGTCGATGCCTGTCCTGACGAGTCCCCGCCATGTCCGATCATAATGCCAGCCTTCGCCCCTGGCGCGATATCGCGCGGCGCGAGTGCCGCCAAATCATGGTCGGCAATGTGCCCGTGGGCGGCGGCGCACCGGTGACGGTGCAGACGATGACCAACACGCCGACATCGGACGCGAAGGCCACGATCGACCAGATCCGCCGCTGCGAGGAAGCCGGCGTGGACCTGATCCGCGTCTCCTGCCCGGATGTGGAGAGCACGACGGCGCTCAAACAGATTGTCCGCGCGTCCCGCGTGCCGATCATCGCGGATATCCACTTCCACTATAAGCGCGCGCTGGAAGCGGCCGATGCGGGCGCGGCCTGCCTGCGCATCAACCCCGGCAACATCGGCTCGGCCGCGCGCGTCAAGGAAGTGGTGGACGCGGCCAAGGCCAATGGCTGCGCGATCCGCATCGGCGTGAATGCCGGCAGCCTCGAGAGGCATCTGCTCGAGAAATATGCCGAGCCCTGCCCCGAGGCGCTGGTGGAAAGCGCGCTTGATCATATCAAGCTGCTGCAGGATCAGGACTTCCACGATTACAAGGTCGCGGTGAAGGCCAGCGACGTGTTCCTCGCCGTCGCGGCCTATATGCAGTTGGCCGACGCCGTGGACTGTCCGCTGCATCTGGGCATCACGGAGGCCGGCGGGCTGATCGGCGGCACGGTGAAAAGCGCGATCGGCATCGGCAATCTGCTCTGGGCCGGCATTGGCGACACCGTCCGTGTCTCGCTCTCCGCCGAGCCGGAAGAAGAAGTGCGCGTCGGCTATGAAATCCTGAAGGCGCTCGGCATCCGCACGCGCGGCGTCCGCGTCGTCTCCTGCCCCAGCTGCGCGCGGCAGGGGTTCGATGTGATCCGCACCGTGGAGGCGCTGGAAACGCGGCTCCAGCATATCAACACGCCCATCTCGCTCTCGGTGCTCGGCTGCGTGGTCAATGGCCCCGGCGAAGCGCGCGAGACCGACATCGGCATCACCGGCGGCGGCCACGGCAAGCATATGGTCTATCTTTCCGGCGTCACCGACCATCATGTGCAGGACGCCGACATGATCGACCATATCGTGAAGCTGGTCGAGGCGAAGGCCGCCGAGATCGAGGCCGCCAATGCCGAGGCCGAAGCAGGCAAGCTCGACAGCGTCGCGGCGGAGTGAGCGCAGACGGCGGGCTGATGCTCATGCTGAATCGGCGGGGAGTGATCGCGGGACTGGGCGGGACCGGCCTTGTTGCCCTGGCGGGTTGCGGCCAGCGCGCCGCCGCGGGGTCGGCTGACGATATGCTGCGCGAGGCGCTGGTCGCGCTGGAGGCGCAATCCGGCGGCAAGCTCGGCGTCGGCATTCTCGATTGCGCCAATGAAGCCCTGGTCGGCCACCGGCTGGACGAGCGGTTCACCATGTGCTCGACCTTCAAGCTGCCCCTGGCCGCGCTGATCCTGACGAAGATCGACACCGGGGACATGGCGGCGGACGCCACGCTGCCGATCAACCGCGCCGATCCCGTCGGCCATGCCCCGGTCGTGCAGGCCCGGCTCGACGCGGGGGCAACGCGCATGGCCGTTCTCGACCTGTGCGAAGCCGCGCAAACACAGAGCGACAATGGCGCGGCCAACATCCTGCTGCGCGCCGTGGGCGGACCAGCGGTGCTGACCGCCTTTTTCCGCGCGCTGGGCGATGAAACCTCCCGGCTCGATCGCTATGAGCCGGACCTCAACACCAGCCATGATGGCGATCCGCGCGACACGTCGACGCCCGGCGCGATGGCGGGAAGCCTGCGGGCCATCTTCACCGGCGAGCGGTTGTCCCCCGCCGCGCGCACGCGGTTGACCGACTGGACCATCGCCACGCAAACCGGCCTCGCCCGGCTGCGCGGCGGCCTTCCCCCAGGCTGGCGCGCGGGCGACAAGACCGGCACCTACGCCGGCGACGGCAGTTTTGCGGGCAAGGCCAATGATGTCGCGATCTGCTGGCGCCCGGATCGGGCAGAACCGTTCATCATCACCGCCTTCCTCGAAACCGCCGCGAATAGTGCCGTTCCCGCCAATGACGCCATCATCGCGCAGGCAGGGCAGATCGCCAGCCACTGGATCGCCCGACGAGGCTGAGCCCCGTTCGAGCGGAGCCTGACGGCGCCCCGCCGCAAAGGCATCACATGGAAAACAGGGACTCTTGACGGCGACTCCATGAAAGTGGATTGTGCGCCGGCGGAACATTCCGAGCACACGCGCGCATGGGCGGGGCTCACAGCAGCGGAGACAAGCGCAGATGGCAGGCCGGGCCCCCGTCAATCGGACCCCCGAATGGCAGGCAATGCTGCGTCGCAGCCTGATCCGCATCGGCACATTGACCGGCGCGGTGGCCCTCTACGCGCTCGCACTGTTCCTGCTGCTCGCGATGCTCGGCTACAAGGCAAGCGACGGCGCGATCAACACCGCGGCGGGGCCGGACGTCGGCAACCTGATGGGGTCCGCGGGCGCCTGGGCGGCAGATTTGCTCTACACGCTGGGCGGCGTGGCGGCGCTGCTGGTGCTGCCGCTCATCCTTGTTTGCGCGCGGCGCCTCTGGGCGGATCAGGACATGGCCGGCTGGCAGGGGCAGATCGCCAAATGCTGCGGCGGCATCATCTTGATCGGCACCGCGCTCTGGCTGCTCCAGCCCGAGCCGCTGGTCGGCCTGCCGGCGCGCTGGGGCGGTGTGATCGGCTTTCTCGGCGCCAATGGCATCACCGTCCTCACCGCCAAGCTCGGCGCCTCGGTCGACCGCTGGGCGCAGTGGCTGCTGCTCGCCATCTGCCTCGGCACCGGCCTGTGGCTGTGGGTGCGCAGCCTCGCGCTGGACAAGCCGCTCTGGCATCTGGCGCGACCGGCCATGCCGGGCGTCGGCCTGCTCCGCCGCGCTTTCTCGCGCCGCAACACCGAGGATGGCGATGACGTCGCGCAAGACGAGCCCCATGATGCGCGCGAGGCCGCTCCGCGCCGGGCGGTGGACGACGCGCCGCGCCAGCCCATCACCATTCAGGCGCCACCCGCCAATGCGGTGCCCAAGGCGTTCGGCCCGGTCTCCGGCCAGAGCGACCTGTTCGGCAATGATGCCCTGCCCTCGCCCGACCTGCTCTCCCCCGCCTCGGAAGCCGCCGTCAGCAAGATCGACCGGCAGGGGCTGGAGCGCAATGCCCGCCTGCTCGAAAGCGTGCTCGACGATTTCCATGTGAAGGGCGCCATCACCGAGGTCCGCCCCGGTCCGGTCGTCACCATGTATGAGCTGGAGCCCGCGCCCGGCATCAAGGCCAGCCGCGTCATCCAGCTGGCCGACGATATTGCGCGCAACATGTCCGCCCTCTCGGCCCGCGTGGCAACTATTCCGGGCCGCACCGTCATCGGCATCGAGCTGCCCAATGTGAACCGCGAATCGGTGGTGCTGCACCAGCTCATCACCAGCAGCGCCTTTGCCGAATCCAAATCGCCGCTGCCGATCATTCTCGGCAAGAATATCTTCGGCGAGCCGGTGATCGCGGATCTGGCCGCCATGCCGCATCTGCTCGTCGCCGGCACCACCGGCTCGGGCAAGTCGGTCGGCCTCAACGCCATGATCCTCTCGCTGCTCTACCGGCTCACCCCGGACGAGCTGCGGCTCATCATGATCGACCCCAAGATGCTGGAACTGAGCATCTACGACAATATCCCGCATCTGCTCTCGCCGGTCGTCACCGAGCCGGCCAAGGCGATCCGCGCGCTCAAATGGGCAGTCGAGCAGATGGAGGACCGCTACCGGATGATGGCCGCCATCGGCGTGCGCAATCTGGCCAATTATAACGAGAAGGTGCGCGCCGCCCGCGCCAAGGGCAAGGCGCTCGGCCGCCGCGTGCAGATCGGTTTCGACGAGCAGACCCGCCAGCCCATCTATGAGGATGAGGAGCTGGATTATCAGCCGCTGCCGCAGATCGTGGTGGTGGTCGACGAGTTGGCCGACCTGATGATGACCGCGGGCAAGGAAGTCGAATTCCTGATCCAGCGCCTCGCCCAGAAGGCGCGCGCGGCCGGCATCCACCTGATCCTCGCGACGCAGCGGCCCTCGGTCGACGTCATCACCGGCGTCATCAAGGCCAACCTGCCGACGCGCATCAGCTTCTTCGTCACCAGCAAGATCGACAGCCGCACCATCCTGGGCGAACAAGGCGCCGAGCAGCTGCTGGGCAAGGGCGACATGCTCTACATGGCGAGCGGCAAGGGGCTGGTGCGCGTGCACGGGCCGTTCGTAAGCGACGACGAGGTGCGCCATGTCGCCGACCATTGGCGCAGCAAGGGCCATCCGGACTATATCTCCGCCGTCACCGAGGAGCCGGAAGATGGCAGCTTCGCGCTCGATGGCGTCGATCTGGGCGATGACAGCGCGGATGCCCGCCAGTTCCGCAAGGCCTGCCAGCTCGTCTTCGAGAATCAGAAAGCCTCGACCAGCTGGCTCCAGCGGCAGATGCGCATCGGCTATAACAGCGCCGCGCGGCTCATCGAGCGGATGGAAGAGGATGGCCTTGTCGGCGCGCCCAACCATGTCGGCCGCCGCGAAGTGCTGCGCGATGAAATGGGCAATCCCAAATAACGCAGCGCCGTCCGGCATGGCCCGCGCGGAAGCGCCCCATATCCGGACTGCCATGAGAGATGCCGGCCAGCGCCGATATCCTCGACCAGCCATGACAGGCGCGGCGCGGACCCGGCGACGCCGGACAATCTAAAGGCGAACGCCCGCCGTCCGCCGATTTTCCGCGCACTCATCCGTGGCGGCGGGCTATCGCGCTCCTGAACGGCTGTCCCGCAACCGGCCTAGGGCCGCTCCGGCAGGCAGCCGAAGCCGTCCTTGAACCGCGCCGACCGCCGCGCCATCAGCGGGACGGATGCCATGACGCGCTTGTTCGGACCATCCTCGGCGTAGCGGACGAGCGCCATCCAGTCGATACCGACAAGGTCGCCCTGGCAGCTCGCCAGATCGCGGCCGTCCACATAGCGGCATGAGCAGGCGGTGCGCGCGCCAAGCCCGGCGGCCAGCTCGGCCTGACGCTGCCAGCCGACCCAGTGGACCGCCACATAGAAGGCGACCAGCGCCAGCGGCACCCACAGCAGCCGGCGCGCGGCGCGAGTCGCGATTTTGAGATCCCCCTTCATGATGGCGCTGATAGGGATGCTGCTGGCGAAGATCAAAGGATCGCGCACGGGCTGCCCTGCAGGCCCACCTCGTCGCTCGCCCGCTGCCGACAAAACCACCGCGCAGCGAACAGCAGATCGAGACACAGGATCGATGACGTCGCGCGTCTGAACACCGCCATCCTGCGCGCGCGCAGTCCCTTGAAGCTGGCACGACCTGCGTGGCACCGCGTAAGTCATCCGGGTGCGTCCATCGCGCGATCGCGTCGCGTCTTTGATCCGAAAGGCCGGCCGCAGCATGCCGCGACCATGCTGCCGATGCATCGCTGGCGGCGGGGCCTCCCGCCACCCCGCCCGGCTGCGCAAAGGGCACAGGAAAGCCCACCCCCCGTGCCATCATGACGGCCGTGATCGCCGCGTGCCCTTTCGCGATCGGGCATGATAGGGGACGACGATGAGAATCAACATGTTCCGTCGCTGGCTGATCGTTCTGGCCGGCACTGCCCTGCTGGCCGGGCCGAGCGCTTCCCAGCAGACGCCAGCCGCTCGCTATACCGTGTTGGCGGAGAGTCCCGGCCTCTCCCGCGAGGCGTTGCGCGCGGCGATCGACCCGCTGTTCGATACGGACACGGAGCCGACCGCGGGCGAGACACGCGCACTCATCATCATGCGGCGCGGAGAGGTGATCGCGGAACGTTATGCGCCGGGCTACGGACCGGACAGCCGCTTCTCTTCATGGTCGATCGCCAAGACGGTGACCGGCCTGCTCGCCGGCATCATGGTCTCCGACGGACGGCTGGCGCTGGACGATCCCGCGCCGGTGCCAGCCTGGCACCAGCCGGGCGATCCGCGCGGGGCGATCACCCTGCGCCACCTTCTCCAGATGCGCTCGGGCCTGCGCAACGAGGAGCAATGGCGGCCGGCCATCCACAGCGACACGCTCGACATGCTGGTCGGCGATGGCGCGCGCGATCAGGCCGCTTTCGCCATCGGCAAGCCGCTGGTCCAGACGCCGGGCGACCAGTTCGCCTATAGCAGCGCGACGAGCATGATCCTGACCGGCATCATGACCCATCAGCTCACCGCCAGCCGCACGCCCCAGGTGCGGCGGGACGCCATGGCGCGCTTCATCGCCGCGCGCTTCACCGGGCCGCTCGGGCTGACCAGTTTCAGCCCGGAATATGACGAGAGCGGGACGCTGCTCGGCGCCGCCATGATGCATATGAACGCGCGTGACTATGCGCGACTGGGCGAGTTCATCCGCCGGCGCGGCAACCTCGACGGCCGGCAGATCCTCTCGGACAAATGGTTCGACCTGATGACCGCGCCCTCCCCCGCCAACCCGGCCTATGGCATGCATATCTGGCTCAACCGCGCGAGCGAACAGACCGCGCTCTTCCCCGGCGAGGCCCCGCCCACGCTGATGGCGGCTGGCGGACAGCGCGGGCAATATATGCTGATCTCGCCCGAGCAGGGGCTGGTCATCGTGCGCCTCGGCGTGACGCGGGACAGCGAGATGGACGCCCTGCGCGCAGCGATGGCACGGCTGGTGCAGCGCTTTCCGAATTAGGTGAAAGACTGTCAGACGTTGGTGCGCCGACCATGGCGGACTGGCGGGGCTGAGCATCGATCCGCCCGAGCCGCTTCAAGATCGTAGGCAGTAGATGATCCCGCGCACGACGTTCATCGTCTCTGCCACATCGCGAATGGCGATCGTGTCATAGCCCGCCGCGCGCACGGGATCGTCATTGCCGCCGGGGTAGATGGCGTCGCCCAGAAACAGGATGTCCTCGCCGCCAATCCCCGACTGCGCGATCAGACGGCGGACGGCATAGGCCTTGTCGATCCCCTTGCGTGTCACATCGATCGAGGTGGAGCCTCCGACATTGATCGAGAGATCGGGCAGCATCGTCCGCAGGATGGACTGGAGTTTGCGACGTTTGGCAAAATCCGGGTCCCAGGCCTGCTTGGCCGCGAGCGGGGCTTGCTGGCCGAGGCCTGAAAAGGTGATCTGCGTGCCGCGATCCTCGATCTTCTCACCCCAGACCTGCTGATCGGCAAGGCCGGCCTGTGTCACGGCGTCATCCAGCGCACGCACGATCTTCTCGCGTTCGGCGGCATCGAAACTGTCGGCATAGATGCAGTGCCAGTCGCCATCCTGAAAGCAGTAGAGCTTGGTGCCCGTCGTCGGCATGATGAACAGCCGCTCGAGCCGGGCGCGCCGGGGGAGGCGCGCGACGACCTGGGTCTGGAACTGCGGCCAGTCCCCGCCCGAAATGATCGATACGGCAGCAACATCGAGCAGATCGGCCAGAAGATCTGCCATGTCCGGCTCGATCGGCTGCTTGCTTTGCGCCAATGTGCCATCAAGATCGAAGGCGATAAGCTGTTTCACGCGGGGCTGCTCCGGTTGTTGACGATGGGTGAGGCGGATCGCCGGCGCACACGCAAGGGGCGATCAGGATCGTGCAGCCGGCATGACGCGTCCCTGCCAGCCGTTTCACCGCCAGCCGCGTTCAGGCCATGTCCGGCATCGCGGCCGGAGGGGGTGGCAGCCGGGGCACTCATCCTGCGGACAGCATCGGCAACAGGATGGTGTCAATCGCCTGCGCCACGCCGTCCTCGTCATTGGAGCCGGTGACACGCATGGCGCAGGCGCGCACCTCGTCCGGGCCCTGCCCCATGGCGATCGACAGGCCGGCGCGCCGAAACATCGCCATGTCGTTGCGCTGGTCGCCAATCGCGGCCACGGCAGCGAGCGGCACGCCCGCGGCGGCCGCCAGCGCCGCGACGCCATCGCCTTTGTTCGCGGCCGGCGCGGTAATATCCAGATAATAGACCTGCGACCGGATCACCGTTGCCGCCGTTCCGAGCGCGCCGGCGACCTGTGGTTCCAGCCCCGCCAGCATCGCATGATCCTCCGAGACGGCGACGATCTTGTCCACCGCGTCAAGCAGCTGGCCGAAATCGCCGCCAACTATGGGTTGCTGGTTCGCCGCCTTGCGCTCGGCGACATCATGGGTGCCGTCCAGTCGGTCGACATGCCAGCGCCCGGCACGGAACAGCCATTTGACGACGCCGGGCCGGTCGATGAGGGCAAGCGCCTGCTGGGCCGTCTCGGGCGAGAGCCGGGCGGCCGAGAGGATGCGGCCATCCGGCTGGATGATCGTGCCGCCGTTGAAGGCCGCCAGCGGCGTCGTCAGGCCGAGCGCCTGCGCCATCCAGAGCATGCCGCTGGGCGGGCGGGCGCTGATCAGGGCGATCGGGACACCCGCCGCCATAAGGCGCCTTGCCGCCGCGATGGTCTGCTCGCTCAGGCTTTTGTCCGAGCGGACCAGGGTGCCGTCAATATCGGCAACCAGGAGGCGCGGCACCATCATGCGATGGGGTGCCATGCCCGCCCATCGCGCGCCAGCAAGGCGTCGGCATCCGCGGGGCCGGTGCTGCCGGCGGCATAGTCCTGCGGCTCTCCCGTGCGCCAGGCATCGAGCAATGGCTGCAGGGCGCGCCAGCCGCCCTCCACCTGATCGGCGCGCTGGAACAGCGTCTGATCACCCATCAGCACATCGTAGATCAGCGTCTCATAGCCGGTGACGTGGCCGAGCTGGAACTGGTCGGCATAGCCAAAGCGCAGACTGGCCGGCACGATCTCGACCAGCGGCCCGGGCTGTTTGACCGCCATGTCGAGCTGGAGGCCTTCATCGGGCTGGATTTGCAGCACCAGCTGGTTGGGCGGCAGCGTTCCGGCCGGCCCATCGCGAAACAGGCTGAGCGGCGCATCGCGAAAGCGGATGACGATCTCCGTATCGCGCGCCGCCAGCGCCTTGCCGGTGCGCAGATAGAAGGGCACGCCATGCCAGCGCCATGTCTCCACCGCCAGCTTGAGCGCGACATAGGTTTCCGTAGTGCTATCGGGCGCGACATGAGGCGTTTCGCGATAGGCGGCGAGCGTTTCGCCGCCGGCCGAGCCGCCACGATAGCGGCCACGCACGGCGTCGCGCGGGTCGATCGACCGGACGGCGGCGATCACCCTGGCCTTTTCGGCCCGCAGCGCTTCGGCATCGAGGCTGTTGGGCGGCTCCATCGCCACCAGCGAGAGCAGCTGGAAGAGGTGGTTGGGCACCATGTCCCGCAAGGCGCCGGTGGCGTCATAAAAAGCGCCGCGCGTGCCGACGCCGATCGTCTCGGCCGCCGTGATCTGAACATGGTCGACATAATGATTGTTCCACACCGCCTCGGTCAGCGCGTTACCGAAGCGGGCGACGATGATGTTCTGGACCGTCTCCTTGCCCAGAAAATGGTCGATGCGATAAATTTGCGCTTCGTGCGCATGGATGAGGATATCGGCATTGAGCGCTTGCGCGGATGCCAGATCGGTGCCGAAGGGCTTCTCGATGACGACACGGCGAAAGCCCGCGCCCTCATCGAGCAGCCCTGCCTTGCCGAGATTTTCCACGATCGGCGCGAAGAAGGCCGGGGCCGTGGCGAGGTAGAAAACGGCATTGCCGGTGAGCCGCCCGGCCAGCGCGGCATACAGGCGATCCTCGGTGAAATCGCCGCGCTGATAGGCGATGCGGCCTTGCAGCCCCTGCCATGCCGGGTCATCCGCCACGAAACTGCCCAGGTGGCCGCGCAGCGCGGCATCATCATGGTCGCCATGGCCGATGCCGAGAAAGCTGGTGCCCGCATCCAGCAGCCCGGCGCGCTCGAGATTGACGATGGCTGGCATCAGCAACCGCCGCGCCAGATCGCCCGTCGCGCCGAAAATGATGATCGTCGATGGCGGGGCAACCGGCGCGCGCTTCATTGCGGCATTTCGACATGGCCGCCAAAGCCGAAGCGCATCGCGGAGAGCAGCTTGTCGCCAAAGGTGGAATCGACCCGGCTGCGATAGCGGGCGAACAGGGCGGCGGACAGGACATAGACAGGCACCGCCTCCTCCATCGCCGCCTCGATCGTCCAGTGCCCCTCCCCGCTATCGGCGACCCGGCCGCTATAGCTCTCCAGCATCTGGTCCTTCGCCAGCGCATCGGCGGACAGGTCCAGCAACCATGAGGAGATGACGCTGCCGCGCCGCCAGACTTCCGCGATATCGGTGAGGTTGAGCGTGAAGCGCTCGTCCTCGGGCAAGCTCTCCGACGCCTTGCTTTTGAGGACATCGAACCCTTCGGCATAGGCCTGCATCAGGCCATATTCGATGCCGTTATGGACCATCTTGACGAAATGGCCCGCGCCCGCCGGACCGGCATGGATATAGCCCTTCTCCGCGCGCGCATCGGTGCCGTGTCCGTTCTTGCGGTTGGGCGTTTGCGGGATCGTGCCGCGCCCCGGCGCCAGCGCCTCGAAGATCGGATCAAGGGCGTCGACCGCCGCCTTCTCCCCGCCGATCATCATGCAATAGCCGCGCTCCAGCCCCCATACGCCGCCGGAGGTGCCGACATCGACATAGATGATCCCCCTGGCCGCGCAGGCTTTCGCGCGGCGGATATCATCCTTGTAGAAGCTGTTGCCGCCATCGATGATGATGTCACCCGGCGCGGCGAGGTCCAGCAGGGTCTCGACCATCTGCTCGGTCGGCTCGCCCGCCGGCAGCATCACCCAGAAAATGCGCGGGCTCTGGAGGCTGGCGACGACCTGCTCGACGGACACCGCCCCGCTCGCGCCATCCGCGACGACCGCGTCGACCGCCTGCTGATCGCGGTCGAAGCCGATGACCGCATGCCCCGCCAGCATCAGGCGCCGCGCGATATTCGCGCCCATCCGGCCAAGGCCGATCATCGCAAGCTGCATCTATCCTGTTCCTTTCATCGAGGGTCTGGTCATCAAGGGATTGGCCCTCAAGGGGCGGGCTCGGCGAGAAAGGCCGTGCGCTTGGCGGCCACCGCATCGAGCAGCGCATCATTGGCCTTGGCAAACTGCTTCACACCATCATCGACCAGCGCCGTCGTGACGCCGGCCAGATCGAGCCCCAGCCGGTCGGCCTGCGCCAATATCTGCCGCGCGCCATCCAGATCGGCCGTCAGCGTGGGCGCGACCACGCCATGGTCGCGAAAGGCGTCCAGCGTCTTGGGCGGCACGGTGTTGATCGTCTCCGGACCGATCAGCTGCTCGATATAGAGCGTATCGGGATAGGCCGGGTCCTTGACGCCGGTCGAGGCCCAGAGCAGCCGCTGCACCATCGCGCCTTGCGCCGCGAGCGCCTGCCAGCGCGGGCTGGCGACCATCTCCTGATACCAGCGATAGGCGAGCTTGGCATTGGCGATGGCGACCTTGCCGCGCAAGGCCTTGAGCGCCGCAGCCTCCTTGTCGCCCGCCGCCACCCGCGCGTCGATCGCCAGATCGATCCGCGTATCGATACGACTGACGAAGAAGCTGGCGACCGAGGCGATGCGGTCAATCGGCTCGCCCTTGGCCAGCCGTGCCTCCAGCCCGTCCATGAAGGCGGTGGCGACGGCCTTATAGGCGTCGATCGCGAACAGCAGGGTGATGTTGATGTTGAGCCCGTCGGCGGTCAGCTGGCGGACGGCAGGCGCGCCGGCGGCCGTCCCCGGCACCTTGATCATCAGATTCGGCGCGGCGACCAGCCCCCACAACCGGCGCGCCTCGGTGATCGTCGCATCGGTCTGGTTCGCAAGATAGGGCGAGACCTCAAGGCTGACATAACCGTCCTTGCCGTGCAGCCGGTCGTAAACAGGGCGCAGATCGGCGGCGGCCGCCTTGATGTCGGCAATCGCCTGACTTTCATAGGTTTCCTGCACATCGGCATCCGTCTTGCGGAGGAAATCCCGGAAACCCGCATCATAGGCATCGCCATGGCCCATCGCCTTCTCGAAGATCGACGGGTTGGAGGTGACGCCGGTGACGCCATCCCGCTCGATCAGCGCCCGCAGGCCGCCCTGCTGGAGAAAGCCGCGTTCGAGGAAATCGAGCCACACCGCCTGCCCGGCGGCGTTCAGTTGCCTGAGCGGATCAGGGTTGCTCATGTGCATTTCTCCATCAGATCGCGCGCGACCTTGCAGACATTGTCGAGAGTGAAGCCGAATTTTTCCTGCAGCTGCGCGATCGGGGCCGAGGCGCCGAAGCTCGCCATGGTGATCGTCGCGCCATCCGCGCCAACATAGCGATCCCAGCCCAGCGCGCCGCCCTGCTCGACGGCCAGCCGCGCGCGGACGGTCGGCGGGAGAACCGTGTCGCGATAGGCGCGGTCCTGCTTCTCGAACAGCGACCAGCTCGGCAGGGAGACGACGCGCGATCTGACGCCCTCGCTCGCCAGCCGCTCATGGGCAGCCACCACGAGCGGCAGCTCCGAGCCGGTGCCGATCAGGATGATCGCCGGATCGCCCGCGCAATCGCCAAGGATATAGCCGCCTTTCGCCACGCCGGACGCGGCGGCATAGCGGCTCCGGTCGAGCGTCGGGATCGCCTGGCGCGAAAAGATCAGCGCGGTCGGCTCGGTGCGGGTCGCAAGCGCAATCTGCCAGGCGACGGCGGCTTCATTGGCGTCGCCGGGACGGATCGTGTCGAGGCCCGGTATCGCCCGCAGGGCAGCGAGCTGCTCGATCGGCTGATGAGTCGGGCCATCCTCACCCACGCCGATGGAATCATGAGTGAACACGTAAATCACCGGCAATGCCATCAGCGCGGCAAGGCGCATCGGCGGGCGCATATAATCGGAGAAGACCAGGAATGTGCCTGTGTAAGGGCGAAGGCCACTCACCGCCATGCCATTGGCCACCGCCCCCATCGCATGCTCGCGAATGCCGAAATGCATATTGCGGCCGCCCGGTGTTGCGGCCTCCAGCGAGGGCGCATCCTTCACATCGGTCTTGGTCGAGGGAGAGAGATCGGCCGCGCCGCCGACCAGCCACGGGATGTGCGCGGCCAGCGCATTGAGCACCTTGCCACCGGCGTCGCGGCTGGCGATGCCCTTGGGATCAGCCTCGAACTGCGGCAGTCCCTCGTCCCAGCCGGACGGCAAATCACCGGTCCGCATGGCGTGCAATTCGGCAGCGAGATCGGGATAGGCCGCGCCATAGCGCGCGACCATCTGCTCCCATTGCGCCCGCAGCGGCCGGCCACGGGCGGAGACGGCTTGTGACACAGCCTTCCTGGCCGCTTCGGGCACGAGAAACTGCGCCTCTTCCGGCCAGCCATAGCTGTGTTTCGCACCGCGAATTTCCGCCTCGCCGGGCGCGTCGCTATGTGCCTTGCTGGTGCCCGCGCGGGTCGGGAAGCCGATGCCGATCACCGATCGCACGAGGATCAGCGTGGGCCGGTCGTCGGTCGCCCGGAACGTCCGCACCGCCGCGGCAAAGGCGTCGACATCCTCGGCATCCTCGACGATGAGCGCTTGCCAGCCATAAGCCTCGAAGCGCTGCGGCACGTCCTCGTCAAAGGCGAGATCGGTGCCGCCCTCGATGGTGATATGGTTGCTGTCATAGATCCAGCAGAGATTGCCGAGCCGCAAATGCCCGGCCAGCGAGGCGGCCTCGCTCGCCACCCCTTCCATCAGGTCGCCGTCCGAGCAGATGGCATAGACATCATGGTCGAACAGAGGGAAGTCCTCGCGATTATAGCGGTTCGCCAGCCAGCGCCCGGCAATCGCCATACCGACCGCATTGCCGCAGCCCTGCCCGAGCGGGCCGGTGGTGGTCTCGACGCCGGTGGTGTGGCGATATTCGGGATGGCCGGGCGTGCGGGAGCCGAGCTGGCGGAATTGTCTGATGTCATCGAGACTGACGGCGGGGTGTCCGGTGTGCCGCCCCGGCGCATCGATTTCCCGCACATCGGCCAGATGCAGCAGCGCGTAGAGCAGCATCGAGGCATGACCGCAGGAGAGGACGAAGCGATCCCGGTTGGGCCAGTCCGGCACCTGCGGGTCCGTCCGCAAAAAGCGCGTCCACAGGCAATGGGCGACGGGGGCGAGCGCCATGGGCGTGCCGGGGTGGCCGGAATTCGCCTTCTGGACCGCGTCCATGGCGAGCGTGCGGATGGTGTCGATAGCAAGGCGCTCGGCCGAACCATCCTCACGGACCTGCGGGCGATCATAGGGAATTTCGACAGGATTTTCGGCAGTCATGGTGACGGACGATCCTTTCGGCGACAATTTCATAACCCGGCAGCCGCGTGATGGTTGCGTCTGCGCGGGGTTAATTTTCGTCGATCCGCCGATCCGTGCGAACGACGCCATCGGCCGTGCCGAGATAGAGCGTATCGATCTCCGTCAGGAACAGGCCATGCCCCAGAACACCCGGAATGCTCGCCAGTTGCGCAGCGCGCGCGGCGGGATCATCCAGCCTGTCAAACTGGCAATCGAAGATGATATTGCCGTGATCGGTGCGGGCGGGCGCCGCCGCCCCATCGCGGCGCAATGTGGCCACGCAACCAAGCGCCGCCAATTGCCCGGCGACGAACGCGCGCGCGACCGGCAGCACTTCCACCGGCACCGGGCGCGCGCCCAGCCTTGCCACGGCTTTTGTGTCATCGGCGATGGCGATCATGCGCCGCGCCGCGCTGGCCACGATCTTCTCGCTCAGCATCGCCCCGCCGGCGCCCTTGATGGCGCGGAAAGCCGGATCAATCTCATCCACCCCGTCGATCCCGAGATCGACCTGCGCCATTTCCGCCAGATCCAGCAGGGGAATGCCCGCCTGCCGGGCCATCTCGGCCGTGCGCATCGATGTGGCGACGGCGCGTATCGCCAGCCCGCGGGCGATCCGGTGCGCCAGCGCGGCGATCGCAAAAGTCGCCGTGCTGCCGGTGCCGAGGCCGATGAGCATGCCCGCGCGCACCTCGTCCACCGCGGCCTGCGCCGCCGCGCGCTTGCGATCCTCGATCCGGGGCCAGGCTCCATCCATCCACGCACCGCCGCAGCTGTTTGTCGATGAAATGACCATGCGCTGGATCATTGCGGCTGGCTAGTGCGTTGAGAGATCAGGCACCCGAGCAGCAAGCAGGATTCCATCATGACAGACACGGAGCTAGCCCCCCTCCCGCCCGATATCTGGACCTTTCTACCGGCGGCGCTGACGCCGGACGCGCGGCGCACCGTGCTGCGACCGCTCAAGCCCGATTACCCCCCCGCCTATGCCACCAGCGAGGGCGACCGCACGCACAACATCATCGCCCGCGTGCTCGGCGAGGATGAGCAGATGCTGGAGGGCGGCCTGCAACAACTGGCCAATCTCACGCTGCATCGCCATCGCAACCGCCGCAAATTCCTGCTGCGCCGCTTCGACGAGCTGGCCGCCTTCGTGCCGGCCGGGGTGGTGCTGGACGAGCGCTGCAAGCTGCTGATCGGCGCGATCTTCAGCGAGGAATATTCCTTCGAGGCGGCCGCGCTGTTCAATCCAAGCATCGTGCGGCACTGGGACCAGAGCGGCCTTGCACCCGGCGCGATCCGCTTCGTCATGTCCCTGCGAGGCATCGGGGAAGGACATATCTCCTCCGTGACATTCCGCACCGGCACATGGCTGGCGGACGGCACGGTGACCATCGACGCGCCGAGCCCCTATGCCGCCCCGCCGATCATCGAGCCGATGGACGATCAGCCGGACGAGGCCGCGCTCCGGCTCCATTTCGAAAATTGCCGGGACCTGTCCGAAGCCGTGCTCTTCCCGGTGGCGCCGAGCCAGAAGCAGGGCATCGAGGATCTGCGCCTCGTCGCTTTTCAGGACGATGACGGAACCACCCGCTATCTGGGCACCTACACCGCGTTCAGCGGCAGCGCGATCCGCCCGGAGATGCTGACGACGAACGAGTTTCTCCACTTCTCGATGCGTCCCTTCAGCGGCAGGTTCGCCGTCAACAAGGGCATGGCGCTCTTTCCGCGGCGCATCAACGGCCGCTATGCGATGCTCGGCCGGCAGGACAATGAGAATATCTGGCTCATGTATTCGGACGATCTCTACCAGTGGGACGAGGCGCAACTGCTGCTGGGGCCGCATTATCCATGGGAAGTCGTGCAGATGGGCAATTGCGGATCGCCCATGGAAATCGACGAGGGCTGGCTGGTGATGACCCACGCGGTCGGGGTCATGCGCAACTATACGATCGGCGCCTGCCTGCTCGACAAGCAAGACCCCTCGAAGCTGCTCGGCCGGGCGCGGCTGCCGCTGCTCGCCGCACAATCCGACCAGCGCGACGGCTATGTGCCCAATGTCGTCTATAGCTGCGGGGCGTTGCTCGATGGCCGCCGCCTGCTCCTGCCTTATGGCGTGGCCGACAGCCATGGCGCCATCGCATCGACAACGGTGGACCAGATCCTGCAATATCTGGAATGATCGGGGCGCCCCGCCCTACAGGTGGAACCACCCCTCGATCACGGTGCGGCACTGGCCCGAGAGGATCGCCCGATTGCCATCGAGCTGGCAGCCGATATGGCCGCCGCGTGCGCTCGCCTGATAGGCGGTGAAGCGATCACGATGCAGGCGACCCGCCCAGTAGCGGGTGAGCAGGCCATGCGCCGAGCCGGTGACCGGGTCTTCGTCAATCCCGGCGCCGGGCGCGAAGACGCGGCTGACGATATCGGTCTCCCGCCCCGGCGCGGTGGCGATGACAAGCAGATTGCCGGCGCGGGCAAGCGCGGGGAAATCGGGCGTAAGGGCACGGACGGCATCTTCCCCTGCATAGACGAAGAGCAGGTAGCCGCCGTCCCGCCAATGCGTCTCGACCGGCGCGGGGCCGCCGAGCAGCGCGGCGACATCGGCCCGCTCGGCGGGCACCATCGCCCATGCCGGGAGATCGAGCGCATAGCCATCCTGCGCCCGGCGCACGACGAGGTCGCCGGCGCGACGGGTGCGGAAACGGACGCTATCCTGCGCTGGCGGCATCAGCACATGGCCGCTCGCCAGCGTGGCGTGGCCGCAGAGCGCGACCTCGACCATGGGCGTGAACCAGCGCAGCTCATGGTCCGCCTCTGCGCCATCGGGACATTTCACGGTGAAGGCGGTCTCGGCGAGATTATTCTCCTGCGCGATGGCTTGCAGCACGGCATCCGGCAGCCATGCATCGAGCGGCATCACCGCGGCGGGATTGCCGGTGAAGGGCGCATGGGCGAACGCATCGACCTGGGTGAAGGGGAGTCGGGCCATCAATCCGACGCCTGCTCGGTCTTGAGATCGGCAAGGACAGCATGGGCATCACGTTCCGCCATGGGATCATCGCTGTCGACCTGCCCTTCCGGATCAATGTGGATGAGCAGTTCCACATCCGGAAAGACAGCGTGCAGCCGGTCCTCCAGCACTTCCATTACCGCATGCGCCTGCACCACCGTCATCGCCGGATCGACCCAGATGTGGAACTGCGCGAAGTCCTGCGCCCCGCTGCTGCGGGTGCGCAGATCATGCAGGCCCTTGATGCCGGGATGATCGGCGACGGCGGCGAGGAAACGCGCGCGCTTTTCCAGCGGCCATTCCTTGTCCATCAGCTGATCGATAGCGTGGGTCGCCGCGCGCCATGCATTGAGGGCAAGCCAGATGCCGATGGCAATGCCGAAAAAGGCGTCCGCGCCATGCAGATGCAGCGCCGATTCGAGCAGCAGCGCCGCGATCACCGAGGCGTTGAGCGCCAGATCGCCGCGATAATGGAGACTGTCCGCATTGATCGCGACCGAGCCTGTCTTGCGGATGACCCGCGCCTGATACCAGACCAGCACCAGCGTCAGCACAATCGCGAAGAGCGAGACACCAATGCCGGTTTCGACGGCCGCCGGCTCGCCGCCCCCGCCGAACCGCTGCACCGAGCGCACGATGATACCGAGCGCGGCGACGCTGATCAGCGAGACCTGAAACAGCGCGGCCAGCGCCTCCGCCTTGCCATGGCCGAAACGGTGCTGATTGTCCGCCGGCTGGGCTGCGATGCGCACCGCGACCAGCGTGACGAGACTGGCGACCAGATCCAGCCCGGTATCGGCCAGCGAGCCGAGCATCGCAATCGACCCGGTGCGCCAGACGGCATAGGCTTTGAGCACGGCAAGGACCAGCGCGACGGAGACGCTGGCGATCGCCGCGCGGCGATTGAGCGCGCCGGTCAGGGCGAGATGGGCATCGCGCCCGACTGGTGCCTGCGCCGTCACGGGAAAAGCATGCCCGAGCGCCAGCCACCCGCGCCATCTGCCTCATAGAGCGTGCGCTCGTGCAGCCGATGGGCGCGATCCAGCCAGAATTCGATGCGGGCCGGCGTCACCCGGAAACCGGACCAGTGCGGCGGACGGGGCACGACCTGCCCCGCATAGCGCGCCGCCACCTCGGCAAAGCGCGCCTCGAAGGTCGCGCGGTCAGGCAGCGGGCGGGACTGGTCCGAGGCCCAGGCGCCAAGCTGCGAATCGCGCGAGCGCGTGGCGAAATAGGCGTCCGCCGTTGCATCATCGACGCGGCTCGCCGGTCCCTCGATGCGGATCTGCCGGCGCAGCGACTTCCAGTGGAAAAGCAGCGCGACATGCGGATTGGCGAGGATCTCCCCGGCCTTGCGCCCCTCGAAATTGGTGTAGAAAATGAACCCGTCCGGCCCATGCCCCTTGAGCAGCACCATGCGCACCGAGGGCCGCCCCTGCGCATCGGCCGTCGCCAGTGCCATGGCATTGGCGTCATTGGGCTCGCTGCCCCGCGCAGCGCCCAACCATTGGTCGAACAGGGCGAAGGGATCATCGGTGACGGTGGTGGCGTGCGCGGCATCAGGAATCAGGACAGTCATGCCGGTTTCCTAGAGTATTTTTGACGCGGGCGGAACCGGCTGGTCTCTCCGGCGGACAGGCGCCCCGTCCATTCATGCACGGTCAAGCTGGTCAGGCCTAATCCGGCATGGGATGGCATCCTGTCCCCTGCCCAAGGAGTCTCCATGTCCGCCTGTCGCCTGACCTCCCTCGCTCTGGTGATCGCCGCGCTGGCAGCAGCCGCGCCTGCCCTCGCGCAGCCCGGCTGGGGCCGGCCGGGCTGGGGTCAGTCCGGCTGGGGGTCCTCCATACGCGGCGGATCGCGGCTGGGCAGCGCGCGCAATCTGGACGACAGCCGCGAAGGGCGCGTGGATGCGGCGCATTTCGTCGCGGACGATGCCGATGGTGCGCTTGGCCACGGCCCGATCGCGCTGGTCGCGCCGCAAGAACAGGGCAGCAACGACATCTCGACCGGGAGCGAGCGCGCTTATTATGAGGCCGCGGTGATCGATCAGCTGGTGACCGCCGGCTATAATACGACCACGCCGGACCCGGATGGCGGCCAGGTGGCCGAAGTGCGGATCATCCGCGAGACGCTGGTGCCGCCGGAAGGCAAGCGCAAGCCGGTCAGCGGCGAAGTGATGGTCGGCGCGTCCAATCGCGGCACGATGACCGGCATGGCGATCGGCATTGATCTGAGCAAACCCAAAAAAGCGCTGGTTTCCACCCGGCTCGAAGCCCGGCTGCGCGACCGTGTGACCGGCAAGCCGCTCTGGGAAGGGCATGCCGAGATCGTCACGCGGGACGGCGATTCGCACTGGACCGATCAGGCGATCGCCACCCGGCTGGCCACCGCCTTGTTCACCCACTTCCCCGATCCGATGGACGAGCGCGTCCGCCGCCCTTGATCCACCGCCCCCTTGCGAGCGCCGCTCATAAGCGCCAGATGGAAGCCACGGCGCACCGCGCCGCCAACAAATGGTGACAATGGGGCATGGCTGATCCTTATACATTGCTGGGAGTGCCGCGTGGCGCGGACGAGGCGGCGATCAAATCCGCCTATCGCAAGCTCGCCAAGCAACTTCATCCGGACAAGAACACGGATAATCCCAAGGCGGCGGAACGCTTCAGCGAAGTGACCCGCGCCTATGACCTGCTCTCCGACAAGGATCAGCGCGCCCGTTTCGACCGGGGCGAGATCGACGCGGAAGGCAACCCGACCCACCCCTTCGGCTATGGCCAGGGCGGTCCCGGGCAAGGTTATGGCGGCGCGGGCGCCGGTGCGGGCGGGTTCGACTTCAACGCCGGAAACGGTGATTTTGGCGATATTTTCGAAGGGTTGTTCGGCGGCCGACGCGGCGCCGGTGGCGGCTTTGGCGGCCGACGCGCGCCCCCGCCCCAGCGCGGGGCGAACATGGCCTACCGCCTCTCCGTCCCCTTCGTCGACGCCGCGACGCTGGCGCCGCAGCGCATCACGCTGGCGGACGGCAAGACGATCGACCTCAAGCTGCCCGCTGGCGTGGAAAGCGGCACCCAGATGAAGCTCGGCGGCAAGGGCCAGCCCGGCCCCGGCGGGGCAGGTGACGCCATCGTCACCGTGGAAGTGGGCCCCCACCCCTTCTACACGCGCGATGAGGATCATGTGCGGCTCGAGCTGCCGATCAGCCTCAACGAGGCGGTGGCCGGGGCGCGAGTCAAAGTGCCCACGGTCGATGGCCCGGTCATGCTGGCCGTGCCGCCCGGGGCGCGCTCGGGCCAGACGCTGCGCCTCAAGGGCAAGGGCTTCACCCGCAAAAGTGGCGGACGCGGCGACCAGCTCGTCACGCTGCTCATCGACGTGCCGGGCGACGATGCGGCGCTCAAGAGCTTTGTCGAAGACTGGCAGGATACACGGCCTCTGCGCGCCAATCTGGGCGTTTGAGCGAGAAGGGCGAGCCGAACGGACAGGCCGCCATCCGGGCGGTTCAGCGGAGCAGCCAAGCCGAACCCCCGCCGGCAAATCGCCGCCGGCTCGATAGCGATGCCCTCCGTGTCGAGCGCAGGGCCGGCGTGCCTCGACTGCGCTCGACACGGACGGGGATGAAGGGCCGAACGCCATCGGGCTGCCCGGCACCACTCCTGCGCCTCCCCCGACCCATGCTCGCTTCTGTCCGTTGGCTCGTGACAGCACGCTCGCTTGGCTTATAACCCGTCGTCATGGCGCGGCCGCCGCAACAGAGCGGCCGGCCGAGGAGAGATGTGTGAAGGAACAATATCTGTCGCCGCCCGTCGATGATCGGCAGATCTGGGACATCTGGCTCAGCTTCCACAACCTGCCCGCAATGCTCGCGGCAGACGAAATCGGCCTGTTCGATGCGCTGGCCGACGGGCCGCTGTCGGTCGACGCGCTCGCCATCCGTTGCCATGTGAATGCGCGGGCACTCGGCATCGTGAATGGCCTGCTCTGCGCCCTCGGACTGATCGTGCGGCGAGCGGAGCGCTATGGGCTGACGCCGGTGAGCCGGCATTATCTGGTCAAGACCAGCGACTTCTACTGGGGTGCGCTGCTCGCCGGCTTTCGCCAGTCCACGCCCTCGACCGAACTCATCGTCGCCGCGCTGGCGCCCGATGCCGAACAGAATGGCGGCGAGAATGCCAGGAGCTGGGAAGCCGGCGAAATCCCCGCCGAGCGCGCACGCCACATCGCCGCCTTCATGCATGCCCATAGCTGCGCGGCGGCGGTCGGCGTGGCGGAGCAGCGCGTATTCAGGCAGGTGGCGCGCGTGCTGGACGTGGGCGGCGGCTCGGGCGTCTTCTCCATCGCCATGGCGCAGCGCTGGCCGCAACTGCGCGCCACGGTGATGGACCTTGGCACCATGTGCGATGCCGCGCTGCATTATATGCGCGAGGGCGGCGTGACGGACCGGGTCGATACGCTGGCGGTCGATATGTTCCGCGAGCCATGGCCCACCGGCCATGACGTGCTGTTCTTCTCCAACATCTTCCACGACTGGGCGGACGACACCTGCCTCGACCTTGCCCGCAAGGCGTATGAAGTGCTGCCGTCCGGCGGACGGATCATGCTGCACGAGGCCCTGATCAACGATAATCTGGACGGTCCGGCGACCCCGACGAGTTTCTCCATCCTGATGCTCTATGGCACGCAGGGGCGGCAATTCACCCTGCCGGAGCTGACCGGCCTGCTCGGTGCGGCCGGGTTTGTCGATTGCGAGGCGAGCGCGACCTGCGGCTATTATTCGCTGATCACGGCGCGCAAGCCCTGATGGCGCGGGCGCAGGTGTCCGGGGCATCCACCAGCGGGATTCCCTTCGGCATGAAACCCCTCTAGGGTGGCGGCGATGGCTGGCCTTTCCCCCGAAACGCCCGAAGCGCGGCGTCGTCGTCTGAAAGACCGGGGTGCCCGGCTGCAGGCGGAGCTTGAACGCAGTCGGTTTGCCATGCGCGCATGGGCCGTGCTGCGCCGCGTCGTCATTGGCGTTTATTCGGACGGGTTCATCCACGCCGGCAATCTCGCCTATCTGACGCTGGTTTCGCTTTTCCCCTTCTTCATCCTTGCCGCGGCCGCCGCGCAGTTGCTCGGCCGAACGCAGGCAGGGCTGGAGACGGTGAACGGCTTCCTGCTCACCGTGCCGCCCAGCGTGGCCGACGTGCTGCGCCCGGCCATCACCGATGTGCTGACGGCCCGCACCGGCAATCTGCTGTGGATCGGCGCGCTGGTGGGATTGTGGACCGTCGGCAGCCTCATCGAGACGATCCGCGACATATTGCGCCGCGCTTATGGCGCGACGTCGACCGCGCCCTTCTGGCATTACCGGCTGCGCGCCATGGGCCTGATCATCCTGAGCGTGCTGGGCGCGATGGTCGCACTCTCGCTGCAAGTGCTGTTGGTGGCCGCCGAGGCGCTGATCGCCCGCTTCCTGCCCTTTGCCGACATTGCGCTGGAGATCATCGCGGTGACGCGCTTCGTGCCGAGCGTCATCCTGTTTCTCGCGCTCTACGTCCTGTTCGTCGCGCTGACGCCCGGCCAATATCGCACCGGCCCGTTCCCCAAATGGCCCGGCGCGCTGTTCACCGCGCTGTGGTGGTATGGCACGACCTGGCTGCTGCCAATATTTCTCGCCAATCTCGCCAATTACAATCTCACCTATGGCGGCCTGGCGGGTGCGATGATAACGCTCATTTTTTTCTTCGTGATCGGGCTGGGCGTGGTAGTTGGCGCGGCTCTCAACGCGGCGCTGGCCGAGTTTCCCGATGATGAAGAGCCAGCGAAAGAGACGGAGGAAGAACCGACATGACCGGCCTTATGGCAGGCAAGAGGGGGCTCATCATGGGCCTTGCCAACGATAAATCGCTCGCCTGGGGGATCGCCAAGGCGTTGCACGCGCAGGGCGCGGAACTCGCTTTCTCCTATGTGGGAGAAGCGCTGGAGCGGCGCGTGCGCCCGCTGGCGGAAGAGCTGGGGTCCGATTTCCTGCTTTCCTGCGACGTGAGCGACATGGCCTCGATCGACGACTGCTTCGCGCAGCTTGGCGAGCGCTGGCCGACGATCGACTTTCTCGTCCACGCCATCGGCTTCTCGGACAAGAACGAGCTGCGCGGGAAATATGTCGACACCAGCCTCGATAATTTCCTGATGACCATGAACATCTCGGCCTACAGCTTCGTCGCGGTAACGCGGGCAGCGCGGCCGCTGATGGCCGCAGGTGGATCGGTGCTGACGCTGACCTATTATGGCGCCGAGAAGGTGATCCCGCACTATAATGTGATGGGCGTCGCCAAGGCCGCGCTGGAGACCAGCGTGCGCTATCTGGCCGCCGATCTGGGGCCGGAGAATATTCGCGTCAACGCCGTGTCGGCCGGGCCGATCAAGACGCTGGCGGCCTCCGGCATTGGCGACTTCCGCTACATTTTGAAGTGGAACGAGTTGAACAGCCCGCTGCGCCGCAATGTCACCATCGAGGATGTGGGCGGAGCCGGGCTCTATCTGCTGTCCGACCTGGCCTCCGGCGTTACCGGGGAAATCCATCATGTCGACGCTGGCTACAACGCCATCGGCATGAAGGCGGAAGACGCACCGGACATCGCCCTCAGCTAACCTGTGCGCACCATCGTCCTGAGAACCGTCACGATGTGGCGGCCATCCATTTGTGGGGGTGTGTCGTCAGCAGACGATGCACCCCCGCTGATTCAGGCATGGGAAGAGGATGAACCGGCCAGCGGAAGGCAGGAGCCTGTGCGCTTCGCCGGAAGCCCTCTCCCTTCGCCGCGACATGGTCGCCACCGCGTTGCCGTGTCTCGACACGAACGGAGAGCCAGGAAACAGCGCCACGGGTCGGCCAATCGCTATGCACGGGAGGCGCGTGGCCAGGCCGCTCAGGACAGGTTGGCGCGCCGGCCCGCTTCGGCCCTGTGCCGGGATCGCCTGGCGCACGCCGCCCCCAAGGCACATCGCAACCTCATCCCCTGTCGGCAGGACAAATGATCAGGGCGCTTCCACCATCTGTGAAAACGCCCTGCATTCATCGTCTCGATCAGGCCGGCCCTGCGCCGGCACGGCCATCAGCGGTCGAGTATGGCCGCGACAGCCTCGGATACGACATCGATATCCGCCATGCCGTCAACGCGACCGACAATGCCCCTCGCCTCGTAGATCGGCAGGATCGGCGCGGTCTTCGCGCGATATTCCGCCATCCGCGTGCGCACGGTTTCCTCGTTGTCGTCCGGACGGCGCTTGAACTCGGTGCCGCCGCAAACGTCGCAGGTGCCCGTTACCTTGGGTAGCTTGTAACGATCATGATAGCCGGCGCCGCAATTGGCGCAGGTGAAGCGGCCGGTGATGCGATCGACCAGCGCGTCCTCGTCGACCTCTAGCTCGATGACATGATCGAGCTGGCGACCGCGCTCGCCCAGCAGCGCGTCGAGGCTTTCGGCCTGGGGTGCGGTGCGGGGATAGCCATCGAAGATCACGCCGGTTTCGGCCGGGAGCTGATCCAGTGCCTCACCGATGATGCCCGAGACGATCTCGTCCGAGACCAGTTCACCCGCTTCCATCACCGCCTTGGCCTTCAGGCCGATCGGCGTGCCGGCCTTCACAGCCGCGCGCAGCATGTCGCCGGTGGAGAGCTGGACCATGCCGCGCTGCGCGACGAGCCGCTGGGCCTGCGTCCCCTTGCCCGCGCCGGGAGGCCCCAGCAGGATGATATTCATGTCGTTCCCCCAGACTGACGCAGGCAGGGTTCTCCCACGCCCTGCGCCTCGATAATATAGATCAGCGCATGCGGCCCTTGAGCTTGGCCTTGGTGATGAGGTCGCGATACTGGTGCGCGATCAGATGGCTCTGGATCTGCGTCACCGTGTCCACCGTCACGTTCACCACGATCAGCAGGCTGGTGCCCCCCAGATAGAAGGGGATGCCCGCCTTTGAAATCAGATATTCCGGCACGAGACACACGGCCGTCAGATAGATCGCGCCGATCACGGTGATGCGCGTCAGCACATAATCGAGATACTGCTCGGTATTCTTGCCGGGGCGGATGCCCGGAATGAAGCCGCCATTGCGCTTCAGATTATCCGCCGTCTCCTCCGGGTTGAACACAACCGCGGTGTAGAAGAAGCAGAAGAAGATGATGCCGAGACCATAAAGCCCCATATAGAGCGGCGTGCCATGGGCCAGATACTGGTTCATGGTCAGCACCAGTTCGCCCCAGGTCGAGTCGCTATTCACATTATTGCCGGCGAACTGGGTGATAGTGAGCGGCAGCAGCAGCAGCGACGACGCGAAAATCGGCGGAATGACGTTCGCCATGTTGATCTTCAGCGGCAGGTGGCTGCGGTCCGCCTGCATCATGCCCTGCTTGGTCTGGCGCTTGGGATACTGAATGAGCACGCGCCGCTGCGCCTGCTCCATGAAGCAGATCGCGCAGATCAGCCCCAGCCCGACCACGATCGTGCCCAGAATAAGAATGCCCGAGATCGCGCCGGTGCGGCCCGATTCGAACAGATTGCCGATCGTCACCGGCAACTGTGCGACGATGCCGGCCATGATGATGAGCGACGCGCCGTTGCCGATGCCGCGGCTGGTGACCTGCTCGCCCAGCCACATCAGGAACATGGTACCGCCGATCAGCGAGATCACGGCGGTCATGCGGAACAGGAAGCCGGGGTCGACGACCGCCTGCAAGCCGGACTGGGCGCCATAGCCCTCCAGACCCACGGCGATGAAATAGCCCTGGATGGCCGTCAGGCCCACCGTGCCGTAGCGCGTATATTGATTGAGCTTCTTGCGACCCGCCTCGCCCTCTTTCTTGAGGGCAGCGAGCTTGGGCGAGAGCGATCCCGCCATCTGCACGACGATCGACGCCGTGATATAGGGCATGATGCCGAGCGCGATGAGGCTCATGCGCTCCAGGCTACCGCCCGAGAAAGTGTTGAAAATATCGAGAATGCCGCCCTGCGTCTGCGCATAAAGCTGCGCGAGCACGGTCGGGTCGACACCCGGCAGCGGCACGAAGGAGAGGAACCGGAAGACGATGAGCACCAGCAGCGTGAACCACAGACGCTTTTTGAGTTCCGTCGCCTGACCAAAGTTGGAGAGGCTCAAACCGGCTGCCATTTGGTCGGCGCGTGATGCCATGATCGCTTGCAATCCCGAAACTTGTCGCTCCCCCGCGGGCGCGGGGCGCGTGATCCTTAGCCGCGTGTCCGGCCGATGTCGAACGTCGGTTGCGCCTTGGCATGACCCTCAATGCAATCGACCCCGCCCGCCCATATCGGCGGGCGGGGTCGCTTATGCAAGCAGGCAATCATGCACTGGCTTGGCCCGATCGCTTATTCAGCAGCCGCAGGAGCCGCCTTGGGTGCGAGAATCTCGACCTTGCCGCCGATCTTCTCAACCGCTGCCACGGCACCGCTCGAGGCGCCGGCCACGGAGAAGCTGACCTTGGTGGTCAGTTCGCCCTTGGCGAGCAGGCGCACGCCATTCTTGCCACCGCGCGACAGACCGGCGGCGCGCAGCGCTGCCTGATCGATCACCGCATTGGCGTCAAGCTTGCCGGCGTCGATCACCTTCTGGACCATGCCGAGGTTCACAATCGCATAATCCTTGCGGAAGATGTTGTTGAACCCGCGCTTCGGCAGGCGCATGTGGAGCGGCATCTGGCCGCCCTCGAAGCCGTTGATGGCGACGCCCGAGCGCGACTTGGCGCCCTTCTGGCCGCGACCGGCGGTCTTGCCCTTGCCCGAGCCGATACCACGGCCAACGCGCATGCGGCCCTTGCGGGCACCATCATTATCTCTGAGTTCGTTCAGTTTCATGTCTTGCACTCGCTTTCGCTTTTTTCGCGCTTGATAGGAACGGGGCCCATAGCCGCTGGCGCAGCGCTTGTCACGCCCCCAACATCGTCCATCGGCCCCGGACGCGATACCGTGCGAGACAAGGGCCGATCCGCAGCCTCAGGCGCCGCAACCGGGCGGCCGGCGCCCCATCGGTCGCTCTCCTGCCCGCCGGTTCGCTCGTGCGCCCCCCGCCCCCGATTCGCACCGCATCCCAGAGCCGGAGCGACCCCGGTTCCGCATGAACGCAAAAGGGGCGCGAGCAGCCTGCCGGCCACCCGCGCCCCTTTTCAGCTCGTCCTGCGACGGCGTCGGCGAGGTCAGTCCTCGACGATCGCCACCAGATGCGGCAGCTTGCGCAGTGCGCCGCGAACCTCAGGGGTATCCTGACGCTCGACCACACGGTGCATCTTGCCGAGACCGAGGCCGATCAGCGCCTGGCGCTGCTTGTCCGGCCGGCGAATCGGCGAACCGATCTGCTTGATCTTGATGGTTTTCTTGGCGTTGGCCATGATCGCTTACTCCACAATCGCTTCAGCGTCCGCCTGGGCAACCTCGACAGAGGCACCACCACGGCGGAGCAGATCGGCGACCTTCTTGCCACGACGCTGAGCGACCGACTTGGGGCTGGTCTGCTCGGTCAGCGCGGCGAACGTCGCACGGATCATGTTGTAGGGGTTCGACGTGCCGTTGGACTTGGTCACAACGTCCGCCACGCCCAGGCTCTCGAAGATGGCGCGCATCGGGCCACCCGCGATGATGCCGGTCCCGGCCGGAGCCGAACGCAGCGTCACCTTGCCGGCACCGAAATGACCCTTGCCATCATGGTGCAGCGTGCGACCTTCCTTGAGCGCCACGCGGACCATCGCCTTCTTGGCGGCGGCGGTCGCCTTGCTGATCGCCTCAGGCACTTCGCGCGCCTTGCCATGGCCGAAGCCCGCACGGCCCTTGCCATCACCGACGATGACCAGTGCCGCAAAGCCGAAGCGCTTGCCGCCCTTCACCGTCTTGGAGACGCGGTTGATGTGGACGAGCTTCTCGATGAACTCCTCGCCGCCATCTTCCTCCTGATTGCGGCCACCACGGCGGTCGTCGCGACGGCCACGGCCGCCTCGCTCGCCACGGCCGCGACCACCACGGCCGCGCGGCGCGTCGGCCGGAGCCGCATCCACCGGAGCTGCCACAGCCGCCGGCTCAGCCGCTGCTGCGCCAGTTTCGATCTGGGTTTCGTCTGCCATCTTCAGAACTCCAGTCCGCCCTCACGGGCGGCATCGGCCAGCGCCTTCACGCGACCATGAAAGAGGAAGCCACCGCGATCGAACACGACCGTAGTGACGCCGGCCTTGGTAGCCGCCGCAGCGACACGCTTGCCGACATCGGCCGCCGCGTCGGCTGTGGCCCCGGTCTTGCCGCGCACATCCTTGTCCAGCGTCGAGGCGGCTGCCAGCGTGCGGCCGGCTGCGTCGTCGATGACCTGGGCATAGATGTGACGGCCCGAACGGTGCACGGACAGGCGGGGCTTGCCGCCGGCACGAGCCTTGAGGGCGGTGCGAACACGGCGCGCGCGCCGATCGAAGAGAGAGAGTTTCGCCATGGCTTACTTCTTCTTGCCTTCTTTGCGGAAGATGAACTCACCGCGATACTTGATACCCTTGCCCTTATAGGGCTCCGGCTTGCGCCAGCGGCGGATCTCGGCAGCAACCTGCCCGACCTTCTGCTTGTCGATGCCGCTGATCTCGACCGTAGTGTTATCCGGGGTCTTGATCTCGATGCCGGCTGGCACCTCATAATCGACATCGTGGCTGAAACCGAGCTGCAGCTTCAGGATCTTGCCCTGCGAGTTGGCACGGTAGCCGACACCGGTGATGTCGAGGATCTTGCTATAGCCCTCGGTCACGCCGGTAACCAGATTCTGCACCAGCGTGCGCTGCATGCCCCAGAATGCCCGCGCCGCCTTGGAGGCGTTGGCCGGCTTCACCAGGATGCTGCCTTCGTCCAGCGTATAGGTGATCTCGTCACGCATCTGCAGTGCGAGAGTCCCCTTGGGCCCCTTCACGGAGAGCTGCTTATTCTCGATGGTCGCCGTCACCCCGTTGGGGATCGCGACCGGCTTCTTGCCGATGCGGCTCATCAGAACACCTCCGCCAGCACTTCGCCACCGACGTTCTCGGCGCGTGCCTCGGCATCCGAGAGCACGCCGCGCGGCGTCGAGACGATGGTGATACCAAGGCCGTTGCGGACCACCGGAAGCTCCTTGGAGCCCGAATAGACGCGGCGACCCGGCTTCGAGACGCGAGCGACATGCTTGATCGCAGGCTCACCCTCGAAATATTTCAGCTCAACGCGCAGGCCCGGATGGTCGCCCAGCGCTTCTTCGCTGTAACCACGGATATAACCTTCGCGCAGGAGCACGTCGAGCACGCGGGCGCGCAGCTTGGACGCGGGGGAAACCACGCTGTCCTTGCGCGCACGCTGGCCGTTACGGATGCGGGTGAGCAAATCACCCAGGGGATCGGTCAGTGCCATCTCTCTAAATCCTTACCAGCTCGACTTGGTGACGCCGGGGATCAGGCCCTTGTTGGCCAGATCACGCAGCTGAATGCGGCACAGTCGGAACTTGCGGTAATAAGCGCGCGGACGACCGGTCAGCTCGCAACGGTTGCGAACGCGGGTCGGGTTGCCGTTGCGGGGGATCTCCGCCATTTTCAGGCGCGCGATCAGACGCTCGCCATCATCGAGCGACGTGTCGTTCGCAATGGCCTTGAGGCTCGCATACTTGCCGGCATATTTCTTCACCAGCTTCTTGCGGCGCTCGTTCTTGTTGATCGAACTCAGTTTCGCCATGGACTTAAGCTCTCTTCCTTAAAATTGAGGTCCGGCCACGTCAGGCAGCCTGTTGTTCCGCCTCGGCGGGAAACGGGAAACCGAGAAGGCGCAGCAATTCGCGCGCTTCGTCGTCCGTCTTCGCCGTGGTGGTCACGATGATATCCATGCCCCGCACCTTGTCGATGCGGTCATAGCTGATCTCCGGGAAAATCAGCTGCTCCTTGATGCCGAACGCATAGTTGCCACGGCCGTCGAAGGACTTCGGGTTGAGGCCACGAAAGTCACGGATGCGCGGCATGGCCACAGTCACCAGACGGTCAAGGAATTCATACATGCGCTCGCGGCGCAGCGTGACCTTGGCGCCGATCGGCATGCCTTCACGCAGCTTGAACTGCGCGATCGACTTCTTGGCCTTGTTGATGACCGGCTTCTGCCCGGCGATCAGGGCCATTTCCTCGGCAGCCTGCGTGACCTTCTTCTTGTCCTGCGTCGCCTCGCCCACGCCCATGTTGAGCACGATCTTGTCGATCCGCGGGATTTCCATGTGGTTCTTGTAGCCGAACTTCTCGGTCATCGCCTTGACGACGACGTCGTCATAAAGCTTCCTCGAGCGCGGGATATAGTTGTCAGCCATTGATGACCTCCCCGGTCTTCACTGCAACGCGGACCTTCTTGCCATCACGCACTTCAAAGCGCACGCGCGTGGCCTTGCCGTCCGTGCCGGCAATCGCGACGTTGGAAATGTGCAGCGGCGCCGGCTTGCGGTCGATACCGCCCTGCGGGTTCGCCTGGTCGGGCTTGCGGTGGCGCGCATGGACATTGACGCCCTCGACGAGCACCTTGTCCGCCTTCGGCATCACCTGCAGGACGGCGCCAGTGCGGCCCTTGTCCTTGCCGGCGAGCACGACGACCGTGTCACCCTTCTTGATCTTCGCGGCGCTCATTACAGCACCTCCGGCGCGAGGCTGATGATCTTCATGAAGTTCTTCGCGCGCAGCTCGCGGACGACCGGGCCAAAGATACGCGTGCCGATCGGCTCCGCATTCTTGTTGACCAGCACCGCGGCATTGCCGTCGAAGCGAATGACGCTGCCATCGGCGCGCCGCACGTCCTTGGCCGTGCGCACGATGACGGCACGGTGAACGTCGCCCTTCTTGACCTTGCCACGCGGCGCGGCATCCTTGACGGAGACGACAATGATGTCGCCGACGCCGGCAAAGCGGCGCTTCGAGCCGCCAAGCACCTTGATGCACTGGACGCGCTTGGCGCCGCTGTTGTCAGCGACATCAAGATTGGATTGCATCTGGATCATCGATCCGGTTCCTTCTCAATTGGCTTACCGGGTCCGCTATCGGCCCGGCAGTTCCGTTAATTGCTGCTCCGCCGCTCGCCTCAGGCCACGGCTTCCGGTGCCTTGTGCGTGTCGACACGCCCGATCACCGTCCAGGTCTTCAGCTTCGAGATCGGCGCCGTTTCCTCGATCCGCACCGTTTCGCCGGCCTGATAGGCATTCGCCTCATCATGAGCGTGGTACTTCTTCGAGCGGCGAATGATCTTGCCGTAGAGCGGGTGCTTGACCCGGCGCTCCACGAGCACGACCACTGTCTTGTCAGCCTTGTCGGAAACCACCGTTCCCGTCAGCACGCGCTTGGGCATGGTCCGTTTCCTTCTTACTTGGCGACCGAGCGGGCACGCTCGGTCTGCAATGTCTTGATGCGGGCGATGTCGCGCCGCACTTCGCGGATTCGGGCCGGCTTTTCAAGCTGATTAGTTGCAGCCTGGAAACGCAGGTTGAACTGCTCCCGCTTCAACTCACCCAGCTGGGTCGACAGCTCGTCATCGGTCCGCGCATTGAAATCAGCGATCTTGCTCATGACCATCATGCTCCCAGATGCGAGGTGTCGCCGAGACGCGCCACCACCTTGGTCTTGATCGGCAGCTTCATCGCCGCCCGCTCGAAGGCCTCCGCCGCGAGCGGGCCGGGCACGCCGTCCAGCTCGAACAGGATCCGGCCCGGCTTGACCCGCGCCGCCCAGAATTCGACAGAACCCTTGCCCTTGCCCTGACGGACTTCGGCCGGCTTCTTCGACACCGGAACGTCCGGGAAGATGCGGATCCACAGACGACCCTGACGCCGGATGTGACGCGTGATCGCGCGGCGAGCCGCCTCGATCTGGCGCGCGGTCACCCGCTCGGGCTCCATGGCCTTGAGGCCGTAGGAACCGAAGTTCAGGTCCGTTCCGCCCTTGGCATCACCCTTGATGCGGCCCTTGAAGGCCTTGCGAAACTTGGTTTTTCTCGGTTGCAGCATGATGCTCTACCTTATTCTCAGCGCGCCGGCCGGACACCAGAGGTCTGCGCCTCCAGCATCAGACGATCGGTCGCCATCGGATCATGGCCGAGAATCTCGCCCTTGAAGATCCAGACCTTGATACCGCAAACGCCATAGGCGGTGTGCGCCTCGGCCTCGGCATAATCGACATTCGCCCGCAGGGTGTGCAGCGGCACGCGACCTTCGCGATACCACTCGACCCGTGCGATCTCCGCGCCGCCCAGACGGCCACCGCAGGTGATCCGGATGCCCTCGGCCCCGAGACGCAGCGCGCTCTGCACGGCGCGCTTCATGGCGCGACGGAAAGCGATACGACGCTCAAGCTGATCGGCAACGCCCTGGGCCACGAGCCGGGAGTCAACCTCCGGCTTGCGGATCTCGACGATGTTGAGCGACACATCGCTCGACGTCATCTCACCCAGCTTCTTGCGCAGCTTCTCGATGTCCGCGCCCTTCTTGCCGATGATCACGCCGGGGCGTGCAGCATAGATGGACACGCGGCACAGCTTGGCCGGACGCTCGATCACCACCTTGGAGATCGCCGCCTGCGGCAGCGACTTCATGATGAACTTGCGGATCTTCAGATCCTCAAGCAGCAGGCGGCCATAATCCTGGCCTTCGGCGAACCACCGGCTATCCCAGGTGCGGTTGATCTGCAGACGCAGGCCAATCGGATTGCTCTTATGACCCATGGATCAGGCCTCCTCGGCAACTTCGCGGACGACGATACGCACGCGGCTGTAGGGCTTCAGGATGCGGGTGGACTTGCCACGGCCACGCGCATGGAAGCGCTTGAGCGTGAACGCCTTGCCCACCGACGCCTCGGCGACGACCAGCGCATCGACATCCAGATTATGGTTGTTCTCGGCGTTCGCGATGGCGCTTGCGAGCACCTCACGAACGTCGACCGCCATGGCGCGCTTCGAGAAAGCGAGCACATTGAGCGCGTCCTCGACCTTGCGGCCCCGGATCAGCGCGGCGACCAGGTTCAGCTTCTGCGCCGAACCACGGATCTGCGTGCCGACGGCGAGCGCCTCATTGTCGGCGACGCGACGGGGTGCTTTTGCCTTGCCCATTAGCGCTTGCCCTTCTTGTCAGCGGCGTGACCGGGGAAGTAACGCGTTGGCGCGAATTCACCCAGCTTGTGGCCGACCATGTCTTCGTTCACCGAAACGGGAACGTGCTTGCGACCATTATAGACGTTGAACGTCAGGCCGACGAACTGAGGCAGGATGGTCGAACGGCGCGACCAGGTCTTGATCGGACCCCCGCGGCCCGCATTCTCCTGCGCGGTTTCTGCCTTCTTGAGCAGATGCAGGTCCACAAAAGGACCCTTCCAGACGGAGCGAGCCATCGCTTACCTCTTCTTCTTCGCGTGACGCGACCGGATGATGAATTTATCGGTCGCCTTGTTGTGACGGGTCCGGGCGCCCTTGGTCGGCTTGCCCCATGGCGTCACGGGGTGACGACCACCGGAGGTCTTGCCTTCACCACCGCCATGGGGGTGATCGACCGGGTTCTTTGCGACACCGCGCGTGAGCGGGCGACGGCCCATCCAGCGGGTGCGGCCTGCCTTGGCGAAGTTCTGGTTGCCATTGTCCGGGTTGGACACAGCCCCCACCGTCGCCATGCAATCCGCGCGGATGTAGCGCTGCTCACCCGAACCGAGACGCACGATCACCATGCCGCGGTCACGACCGACCAGCTGCGCATAGGTGCCTGCCGAACGGGCGATCTGGCCACCCTTGCCCGGCTTCATCTCGATATTGTGGATGATGGTGCCGACGGGCATCTGCCCCAGCTCCATGGCGTTGCCCGGCTTCACGTCGGTCTTCTTGCCCGCAATCACCTTGTCGCCCGGCGCAAGACGCTGCGGCGCGATGATATAGGCCAGTTCACCGTCCGCATAGCTGACGAGCGCCAGGAACGCGGTGCGGTTGGGGTCATATTCCAGACGCTCCACCGTGCCCTCAACGTCCCACTTGCGACGCTTGAAGTCGATGATGCGGTAGCTCTGCTTGTGGCCGCCGGCGATACCGCGCGAGGTCACATGGCCCTTGTTGTTACGGCCGCCGGTGCGGTGCTTGCCTTCGGTCAGCGCCTTGACGGGCTTGCCCTTGTGCAGTGCCGAGCGGTCGACGAGGATCAGGCCACGCTGGGCCGGGCTCGTCGGATTATAGTGCTTGAGTGCCATCTTCTATTCCGCCCTCAAATGCCCGTGGTGACGTCGATCGACTGGCCATCGGCCAGCGTCACAATCGCCTTCTTCACGTCGGAGCGCGAATAGGGCTTGCCCTTCCAGCGCTTCGTCTTGCCCTTCTGGACAATCGTGTTGACCGCCTCGACGGTGACCCCGAACAGCGCCTCGACGGCGGCCTTGATCTCCGGCTTGGAAGCACCGCGCGCGACCTTGAACACAACAGCGTTGTGCTCGGAGGCCATGGTTGCCTTCTCGGTGATGTGCGGCGCGACGACGACGTCGTAATGACGGTTCGACGGTGCTGCCGCTTGTGCCTGCTTCTTAGCCATTGAAGCGCGCCTCCAGCTGCTCGACGCCCGCCCGCGTCAGCACCAGGCTGTCCGCACGGAGAATGTCGTAAACGTTGGCGCCGATGGCGGGAAGCACATCAACACCGATGAGATTGGACGAGGCATTGGCGAACGAGACGTTGACCGCCTCACCGTCAATGAACAGCGCCCGGTTCAGATTGAGCTTGGCGAGGTGACCGGCCAGCTCGCGCGTCTTGCCATCCTTGACGTCAAGATTGTCGAGAATGGTGATCGCGCCGCTCTTCGCCTTGGCGGAGAGCGCCATCTTCAGGCCGAGCGTCCGGATCTTCTTGTTCAGCGAGTGGCCGAAGGTGCGGGCCCGCTGGCCGTGCGCCTTACCGCCGCCGATGAAGATCGGGGCGCGACGATCGCCGTGACGTGCCGTACCGCCGCCCTTCTGGCGACCGAACTTCTTGCCCGTGCGGGCAACGTCCGAGCGCTCGCGGGTCGCGGCGGCCGGAGCACGACGCTTTTCGAGCTGCCAGGTGACGACACGGTGCAGAATGTCCGCACGCGGCTCGAGACCGAACACCGCCTCATTGAGCTCGACATCACCGGATGCCTTGCCGCCGTCGAGGGTGATAACCTTGATCTTCATCGCTTAGCCCTCCTGGCCTTCGGTCGCCTCGGGCGCCGCGACGTCCTGCGCAGGCGTCTCAGCCGGAGCATTGTCGATGTTGCTGGCCGCGCTCTTCAGGCTGGCCGGATAAGGCACATCGCTCGGGCGATCGACCTTCACGGCATCCTTCACGAGCAACCAGGTTCCCTTGGAACCGGGCACGCTGCCCTTCACGAACAGCAAACCACGCTCGACGTCCGTGCGGACGATCTCGAGATTCTGCTGCGTGCGCTGACGGTCGCCCATATGGCCGGCCATCTTCTTGTTCTTGAACACGCGGCCCGGATCCTGCCGCTGACCCGTCGAACCGTGCGACCGGTGCGAGAGCGACACGCCGTGCGATGCGTGCAGACCACCGAAGCCCCAACGCTTCATGACGCCGGCAAAACCCTTGCCCTGCGTGTGGCCGGTCACGTCGACCAGCTGGCCGGTGATGAAATGATCGGCAGCGATCTCCGCGCCAACCTCGAGCAAGGCATCTTCCGTCACGCGGAATTCCGCGAGGAGCGCCTTGGGCTCGACCTGTGCCTTGGCAAAATGCTCGCGCTGCGGCTTGGCGACATTCTTCGCCTTGGCAGCGCCGGCACCCAATTGCACGGCGATGTAACCATCCCTGTCTTGTTCGCGGCGGGCAACGACCTGATTGCCTTCGAGCGCCAGGACGGTGACGGGCACATGGCGGCCATCATCCTGGAACAGGCGGGTCATTCCCACTTTCTTCGCGATCACGCCGGTACGCATGATCAATCTCCCAATAGAGGCCCGCACCGGAATGGCACGGGCTTATCCAACGAAAAATCCGCCTGGCGCAGAACACCCCAAGCGGCCAACCCAAATTGTCGATGCGGCACCCCGTCCGGGCTGGATATTCCCTGCGCCGGGGCGCGGGGAATGACGGAGGACGCAGCCCGGCCGAAGCCGGCGGTATCCAATGTCAATGCGAGGCGCCCCACAGGAGCCCCTCGCCAAGCCATCAGGCCAGTTTGATCTCAACGTTCACGCCAGCAGCCAGATCGAGCTTCATCAGCGCATCGACCGTCTGCGGCGTCGGCTGCACGATATCAAGCATGCGCTTGTAGGTGCGAACCTCGAACTGCTCCCGGCTCTTCTTGTCAACGTGGGGACCGCGATTGACCGTGAACTTCTCGATCCGGGTAGGAAGCGGAATGGGACCACGAATGAGCGCGCCGGTGCGGCGGGCAGTGTCGGCGATGTCGCCGGTCGCCTGATCCAGCACACGATGATCGAATGCCTTCAGGCGAATACGAATATTCTGGGTTTCCATGTCCACTACCGATGTGAAAGAGCCAAAAAAACAAAACCGCTCCACGCTCGGGCCGGGGCGCATGGCGCTCACCGGCTAGTGCGGAGCAGTAAAAACGAAGGCCGCCCGAATCAAACCGATCCGGACGGCCCGCCGCCTATATTACTTCGTGATCGCCGAGACAACCCCCGAACCGACCGTGCGGCCGCCCTCGCGGATCGAGAAGCGCAGGCCCTGCTCCATCGCGATCGGCGCGATGAGCTTGACGCCGAGCTTCACGTTATCGCCCGGCATCACCATCTCGGTGCCCTCGGGGAGAACAACCTCGCCGGTCACGTCCGTGGTGCGGAAGTAGAACTGCGGACGATAGTTGGCGAAGAACGGCGTGTGACGGCCACCCTCATCCTTCGAGAGGACATAGACCTCCGACTCGAACTCGGTGTGCGGCGTGATCGAACCCGGCTTGGCCAGAACCTGGCCACGCTCCACGTCGTCACGGCCAACGCCGCGGATCAGCGCACCGATATTGTCGCCAGCCTCGCCCTGATCGAGCAGCTTGCGGAACATCTCGACGCCGGTGACGGTCGTCTTCTTGGTGTCCTTGAGGCCGACGATCTCGACTTCCTCACCAACCTTGACGACGCCGGTCTCGACGCGACCCGTGACCACGGTGCCACGACCCGAGATCGAGAACACATCCTCGATCGGCATCAGGAACGGACGGTCAACCGGACGCTCCGGCTGCGGGATCCACTCGTCGACAGCAGCCATCAGCTTGAGAACGGCATCGCGGCCGATCGCATCATTGGTGCCGTTGAGCGCGCTGACAGCCGAACCCTGGATGACGGGGATGTTGTCGCCGTCAAAGTCGTAGCTGGAGAGCAGCTCGCGGATTTCCAGCTCGACGAGCTCGAGAATCTCCGGATCGTCAACCAGGTCGACCTTGTTCATGAACACGACCATCTGCGGCACGCCGACCTGACGGGCGAGCAGGATGTGCTCGCGGGTCTGGGGCATCGGGCCGTCGGTCGAGGACACGACGAGGATTGCGCCGTCCATCTGCGCCGCGCCGGTGATCATGTTCTTCACATAGTCAGCGTGACCCGGGCAGTCGACGTGCGCATAGTGGCGCTTGTCGGTCTCATACTCGACGTGCGACGTCGCGATGGTGATGCCGCGCTCGCGCTCTTCGGGCGCCTTGTCGATATTGTCATAAGCCGTGAACGTTGCGCCACCGGTCTCGGCCAGCACCTTCGTGATGGCAGCGGTCAGCGACGTCTTGCCATGGTCAACGTGACCGATGGTGCCGATGTTGCAGTGCGGCTTCGTCCGCTCAAATTTAGCCTTGGCCATTTCCTACCTCTTCTCGTCCAAATAGCTTGGGTTCAACCGCGCGGGGAAGCCTCGCGAAGGCGCCCCCATAGCAGCAATTTTCGTTAAATCCACCCTGATCTGCCGATCAGGCCAGCTTCGCCTTCACCTCTTCCGCGACATTCTGCGGCACTTCGTCATAGTGCGAGAAGTGCATCGAATATTGCGCACGGCCTTGCGTGAAAGACCGCAGCTGATTGACATAACCGAACATGTTGGCGAGCGGCACCATGGCTTCGACCACCTGGGCGTTGCCCCGGCTGTCCGTGCCCTGGATCTGACCGCGACGCGAATTCATGTCGCCGATGACGTCACCCAGATATTCCTCGGGAGAGACGACCTCGACCTTCATGATCGGCTCGAGCAGCTTGATGCCCGCCTTCTGGGCCACTTCGCGCATCGCGCCGCGGGCACAGATTTCGAACGCCAGGGCCGACGAGTCGACATCGTGATACGCGCCGTCGGTCAGGTGAACCTCGAAGTCGATGATCGGGAAGCCGATGAGGCTGCCGCTCTCGGCGGTCTCGCGGAAACCCTTTTCAACCGACCCGATATATTCGCGCGGAATGTTGCCGCCCTTGATCTCGTCGAAGAACTGGAAGCCGGAGCCACGCTCGCCGGGGACCACGGTCACCTTGACGCGGCCGAACTGGCCGGAGCCGCCCGACTGCTTCTTGTGGGTGTAATCCACGTCGACCTTCTTCGCGAGATATTCGCGATAGGCCACCTGCGGCGCGCCGACATTGGCCTCGACCTTGAACTCGCGCTTCATGCGGTCGACGAGAATGTCGAGGTGAAGCTCGCCCATGCCCTTGATGATCGTCTGGCCCGATTCGTGATCGGTCGAGACGCGGAACGACGGATCCTCGGCGGCGAGACGATTGAGCGCGATGCCCATCCGCTCCTGGTCCGCCTTGGTCTTGGGCTCCACAGACAGCTCGATGACCGGGTCCGGGAACACCATGCGCTCCAGGATGATCGGATGACGCTCGGCGCACAGCGTGTCACCGGTGGTGGTCTCCTTGAGACCCGCCAGCGCCACGATGTCACCCGCAAAGGCCTCCTCGACGTCTTCACGGCTGTTCGCATGCATCAGCAGCATGCGGCCGACCTTTTCCTTCTTCTCCTTCACGGAGTTCAGGTAGCTGCCCTTGGTGAGGACGCCCGAATAGACGCGCAGGAAGGTGAGCGAGCCCACGAAGGGATCGTTCATGATCTTGAACGCCAGACCCGAGAACGGCGCATCGTCGCTGGTCGGACGATCTTCCGGCTCTTCGGTGTTGGGGTTGATGCCCTGCACATGGTCGATGTCCAGCGGGCTGGGGAGATAATCCACCACCGCGTCGAGCAGCGCCTGCACACCCTTGTTCTTGAAGGACGAGCCGCACAGCACCGGCACGAAGCTCTGGTTGAGCGTGCCCTTGCGGATCAGCGCCTTGAGCGTCGCCGTGTCCGGCAGATTGCCCTCAAGATAGGCTTCCATCGCCGCATCGTCCTGCTCGACGGCCAGCTCGATCAGCTTCTCGCGATATTCGGCGGCCTTGTCGACGAGGTCGGCGGGGATATCCACCACCGTATACTCCGCGCCCATGGTCTCGTCCTTCCAGACCATCGCGCGATTCTCGACGAGATCGACCAGACCGATAAAGTCGCTCTCCGCCCCGATGGGGAGATAGAGCACGGCCGGAACCGCACCGAGACGGTCGATGATCGTCTGGACGCAATAATAGAAATTGGCACCCGTGCGGTCGAGCTTGTTGATGTAGCACATCCGCGGGACTTTATACTTGTCCGCCTGACGCCACACCGTCTCCGACTGGGGCTCAACGCCCGCCACGCCGTCAAACGCGGCCACCGCGCCATCGAGCACGCGCAGCGACCGCTCCACCTCGATGGTGAAGTCCACGTGGCCGGGCGTATCGATGATGTTCAGGCGGTGATCGCGCCAGAAGCATGTCGTCGCAGCCGACGTGATGGTGATCCCACGCTCCTGCTCCTGCGCCATCCAGTCCATGGTCGCCGTGCCCTCATGGGTCTCGCCAATCTTGTAGGACTTGCCGGTGTAAAACAGGATACGCTCGGTGGTCGTGGTCTTGCCGGCGTCGATATGCGCCATGATGCCGAAATTGCGATAGCGCTCGACCGGGTGGCTGCGGGCCATGGTATTCACTCCGTTGCCGCGCTGCGCGGCTGTTGGCGAGTTATGGAAAGGGGCGCCGGGGCACATATGGTGCGGCCCCGGCGCCCGATAGCGGTCTTACCAGCGATAGTGCGAGAAGGCACGGTTGGCTTCCGCCATCCGGTGCGTATCTTCCCGCTTCTTCACGGCATTGCCGCGATTGTTCGCGGCGTCCATCAGCTCGCCCGAGAGGCGTGCGGCCATGGTGGTCTCGCTGCGGGCACGGGCCGCATTGATCAACCAGCGAATGGCCAGCGCCTGAGCGCGCTCGGGGCGCACCTCGACCGGAACCTGATAGGTGGCACCACCAACGCGGCGGCTACGCACCTCGATGCCGGGCGCCACATTGTTGAGGGCCTCATGGAACATCTGGATCGGATCCTTCTTGGCGCGAGCCTCGGCGGATTCCAGGGCGCCATAGACGATCGACTCAGCGACCGCCTTCTTGCCGTCCAGCATGATGTTGTTCATGAATTTCGAAAGCACCTGATCGCCATATTTGGGATCGGGCAGGATGATGCGCTTTTCGGGGCGACGACGACGTGACATAGCTCTGTTCTCCCCTTACTTTGGACGCTTGGCGCCGTACTTGGAACGGCTCTGCTTGCGATCCTTGACGCCCTGGGTATCCAGAACGCCGCGAAGAACGTGGTAGCGCACGCCGGGAAGGTCGCGCACACGGCCGCCACGGATCAGCACGACGCTGTGCTCCTGGAGGTTGTGGCCTTCGCCCGGAATGTAGCTGATGACCTCACGCTGGTTGGTGAGGCGCACCTTGCACACCTTGCGAAGCGCGGAGTTCGGCTTCTTCGGCGTGGTCGTGTAAACACGGGTGCAGACACCGCGCTTTTGCGGGTTCTGGTCCATCGCAGGGACCTTGCTCGCGGCCTTCTGCGGATCGCGGCCCTTGCGGACCAGCTGGTTGATTGTTGGCATGAAGCCCTTCACCTTTTTTCAGTTACTTTGCCATCCGCAAACAATCCTGCGATGCCGGCACGGCGGCTCGGTCGAGCCACCCCAAACGACAATGGACCCGGCGGTCAGCAATGACCCCTGGCCCCGCAAGAGCATCGGCAATGTTCAGCTCTGCTTGCCTCCCGGCCCGATCACCGCCGAATCTCCTGAAGAGGCACGGCAGACGGATCGCAAGGCAGGCGGCCCTATAACGATGCCCTCTGACATGGTCAAGCAGGCCACGTCGCACCGGTTACCCGGCACGGGCGCCACCGACCGCCAGCCACGGCAGCGTCGCCCGGCAATCGGCCGGAAGCCGGGCCGTCACGCCACGTTGGCAGATGGACATGGCCGCGCGCCACCCCGTCAATTCCATCTTTCCGCCGGCCGGATCGGACGGCGACTCGGCCATGAGCGTTCGCGGCCTCTTTCCGCCCCGGCCAGACTCGGCTAGAGCCCCGCTCCATGAGCGAGACAGTATCCTTCGGCTATCGCGAGGTAGCGCGCGAGGAGAAGACAAAGCTGGTCGGCGGCGTCTTCTCCAATGTCGCCCGAAACTATGACATCATGAATGATGCCATGTCCGGCGGCATGCACCGGCTGTGGAAAGACCAGTTCGTCCGCCGCGTGAAGCCGCGCGCGGGCGAAGTGATCCTCGACATGGCCGGCGGCACCGGCGACATCGCCTTCCGCATGGCGAAGCATGGCGCGCAGATCACCGTCTCGGACATCAACGAGGACATGCTCGGCGTCGGTATGGACCGGGCCGCGAAGCGCGGCATCGCCGGGCTCGTCTGGCAGCCGGAAAATGCCGAGACGCTGAGCTTTCCGGACCGGCAGTTCGACGCCTATACGATCGCCTTCGGCATCCGCAACGTCACCGACATTCCCGCCGCGCTGCGCGAGGCACACCGGGTGCTCAAATATGGCGGCCGGTTCTTCTGCCTCGAATTCTCGACCAATGTCTGGCCGGGTTTCTCGGACGTCTATGACAGCTATTCGCACAAGCTCGTGCCCAAGCTCGGCAAGATGATCGCCGGCGACGAGGAGAGCTATCGCTACCTCATCGAATCGATCCGCCGCTTCCCGGACATGCCGACATTCGCCGGGATGATCGAGACCGCCGGGTTCACTCAGGTCAAGGTCGAGCCGATCATGGGTGGTCTCGTCGCGATCCATTCGGGGTGGAAGGCATAGCCATGGCGCGCCCTTCCGTCCGGCGCGGCGCCTCCGGGAAGCTGGCGGCATGACGTCGCATGTCACCCATCTGTGGCGGCTGCTCAAATGGGGCCGCACGCTCGCCCGCCATGGTGCGCTGCGCGGCATCGAGCGGGATCGCAACACGCCCGCGCCGGTGCGCCGCCTCGCCCGCTTCGCCCGAATCGGCGCCTGGGTGCCGCGCGAACCACGCTATGCCGAGGCGTTTCAGGCGATCGGCCCGGCGGCGATCAAGCTCGGCCAGTCGCTCGCCACCCGGCCCGATCTGGTCGGCGAGGATGCCGCGCGCGATCTGCTGAGCCTGCAGGATGCGCTGCCGCCCGTGCCCTTCGCGACCATCCGCGCGGAGATCGAATCGACCTTCGGCCAGCCGCTCGAAGCCATTTACGCCAGTTTCGACGAGCAGGCCGTCGGCGCTGCCTCCATCGCGCAGGTCCACAAGGCCGTGACGACGCAAGGGCGCACCGTCGCCGTCAAAGTGCTGCGCCCCGGCATTCGGGAGCGGTTCGGCCGCGATATCGAGACCTATGAATGGGCCGCCGCGCATCTCGAGCAGATTGGCGGCGAGGTCGCGCGCCTGCGCCCGCGCCTCGTCATCGCCAACCTCAAGCGCTGGACCGCGCGCGAGCTGGACCTGCGGCGTGAGGCCGCCTCCGCCTCCGAGCTGGCCGAGGCAATGACCGCCGTGCCCGGTTACCACATTCCGGCCATTGACTGGGACCGCACCAATGGCCGGGTGATGACGCTGGAGTGGATCGACGGCATCAAGATCAGCGATCGCGATGCGCTGATCGCCGCCGGTCATGACGTGAAAATGATTGCCGAACGGCTGGTCAACACCTTCCTGCGGCAGGCGATTTCCGAGGGTTTCTTCCACGCGGACATGCATCAGGGCAATCTCTTCGTGCTGCCTGATGGCGCGATCGCCGCGATCGACTTCGGCATCATGGGCCGCATCGATCGACGCGCGCGCATGTGGCTGGCGGAGATTCTCTACGGCCTCATCACCGGCAATTATCGCCGCGTGGCCGAGATCCATTTCGAGGCGCAATATGTGCCCGCCCATCATGACGTGCGCGAATTCGCCACCGCCCTGCGCGCGGTCGGCGAGCCGATGCGCGGCAAGCCGGTCTCCGAACTGTCGGTCGGCCAGATGCTCGACGGCCTCTTTGCCATCACCCGCGATTTCGACATGCAGACCCAGCCGCACCTGCTGCTGCTGCAGAAGACCATGGTGATGGTCGAGGGCGTGGCGACCATGCTCGATCCGGACATCAACATGTGGGACGTCTCGGGCCCCTATGTGAAGGGCTGGCTGCGCGACGAGCTGGGCCCGGAAGCCAAGCTGGCCGATTCGCTGCACGATGCGATGGACATCTGGAAGCGCCTGCCCGGCCTCGTCCAGCGGCTCGAGGAGCAATATCCCCCCGCCGGCGGCGCGCCGCCACCGCTGCCGCTGCCGGAAGTGCGCGTCGTCCAGATGAAGGGCGGCTGGCTGCTGCGCTACGGCGCCGTCGCGCTGGCTGCCGCACTGGCGGGTGCCGCCGGCGCCGCGCTGGCGCTCGGCTGGAGCCTGTAACGCCAATTTAACCATGGCGGCTGGATGGTCCGCCGCCGTGCCCGCCCGACAATCCGCTGCGCCTGCGCCCTCCGCCTTCCCCGCGCTGGAGACAGGCCGTGCGCGCTTCATTCTGCTGCTGGCAGCGCTTTGCACCCTCGGCGTCGTGCGACCGATGGCGCAGAGCTGGAGCGCGCCGAGCGGGCTGGAACAGCAGGCGGCCGCGCCCGCCGGCGACGATCTCCAGCTCTACCGCCAGATCATCGACCGGCTGCGTGCGGGGGAGAGCTCTTACCCCGCCACCGCCACGCTGCTGCGCGACAATGATTATCCGCTGCGGCCCTTCATCACCTTTCGACTGCCCACGCTCGCGCTGCTGCTCGCGGCGATGCCCGGTTGGCTGGGCACCGCCCTGCTCACCTGCCTGTGCGCCGCGACGATCTTCGTCTGGACCGTCCGCCTCGGCAAGACGGGGCTGGCCGAGCGCCCGCTCATGGCCGCCTCCCTGCTGCTGCTCGCCGGCAGCATTGCCCTTGCCGCCCCACGCCTCACCCCGTTCCACGAGAGCTGGGCCGCGCTGCTCATTGCCCTCTCGCTCGCCCTCCACCGCACCGACCGCTGGGGCCCGAGCGTCGCGCTCGCCTTGCTGGCGCTGCTGATTCGCGAGCTGGCGCTGCCCTTCGTTCTGCTGATGGGCGCGGCTGCGCCGTGGCAGCGGCGATGGCGGGAAGCCGGCCGCTGGGCGTTCATCGTAGCGCTGTTCGCGCTCGCGCTGGCACTCCATGCCCATGCGGTGGCCAGCGTCGTCCTGCCCGGTGACCCCGCCTCGCCCGGCTGGATGACGCCCGGCGACTGGCCGCGCGTGCTGACCGCGCTGCGTGATGCGTCCATTCTCGGCGCCCTGCCGGTGCCCACCACTGCGCTGCTGGCGCCCCTCGCCCTGCTGGGCTGCCGTGGCGATCCCGCCAGCCGCCTCGCCGCGCTCTACAGTGCCGGCTTTGCAGTCATGATGATGCTGGGCCGGCCGCAAAATTATTACTGGATTGCGATGATCATGCCGCTGTTCCTCGCCGGCCTGGCCTTTGCGCCGGCCGCCCTGCGCGATCTGGTCCGGGCGGCGCGGGCCCCGGATCGCTCACCCCTAGCCAAAAGCCGCGGAAACGTTACATAAACAGGTGTGACCCAACGCATCCTCCTCATCGTCTCGGGCGGCATCGCCGCTTACAAGACGCTGGAACTCGTCCGGCTGCTGCGCGGCAAGGATATCGCGGTGCGCGCCGTGATGACCGACTCCGCCAGGGAATTCGTGACTCCGCTTAGTCTGGGCGTGCTCACCGAGGATCATGTCTATGGCGACCTGTTCGATCTCAAGGCGGAACGCGAGATCGGCCATATCCAGCTCAGCCGCGAGGCCGACCTGATCGTCATCGCCCCCGCCACCGCCAATATCCTCGCGAAGATGGCGAACGGCATCGCCGATGACCTCGCCACCACCCTGCTGCTCGCCACGGACAAGCCGGTGCTCGCCGTGCCCGCCATGAATGTGCGCATGTGGCACCACAAGGCGACCCAGCGCAATCTGACCCAGTTGCGCGAGGACGGCATCCATGTGATGGAACCGGCCGTCGGCGCGATGGCCTGCAACGAATGGGGCAAGGGCCGCCTGCCCGAGCCCGCCGAGATTCTGGTCGAGATCGAGCGGTTGCTCGCGCAAGGGGCGCAAAGCGCCGATCCGCATCCGCTGCTCACCGATACCACACGCACGATCAACGCGCCGGATCTGTCCGGATCGGTCCTGGTCGGCCGCCATGTGCTGGTCACCGCCGGCCCCACCCATGAACCGATCGACCCGGTGCGCTACATCGCCAACCGTTCCTCCGGCCGGCAGGGCTTCGCCATCGCCGCCGCCGCCGCGCAGGCCGGCGCGCGCGTGACCCTCGTCGCCGGGCCGGTGACGCTGCCGACCCCGCCGGGCGTCACCCGCGTCGATGTCGAAACCGCGCGCGAGATGTTCGCCGCCGTCGAGGATGCCCTCCCGGCCGATGTCGCCATTCTGGTGGCGGCGGTGGCGGACTGGCGCTCGGCCGACCAGTCGGCGATCAAGCTCAAGAAGGATGGCACCGGCGCGCCGCAACTGCTCGCGCTGGCGGAAAATCCGGATATTCTCGCGACGCTCGGCAAGCATCCGCAGCGCCCCGCCCTGCTCATCGGCTTCGCGGCGGAGACGGATCATGTCCTCGACCACGCCGCGGCCAAACGCTCCCGCAAGGGCGCGGACTGGATCGTCGCCAATGACGTCTCGGGCGAGGTGATGGGCGGCGCGCGCAACCGCGTGCACCTGTTTACCGCCGATGGCATCGAGAGCTGGCCGGAGATGCCCAAGCCTGCCGTCGCGACCCGCCTCATTGAAAGGATTGCCGATGCCCTGGCCGGCCATTGATATTGCCGTAAAGCGCCTGCCCCATGGCGAGGGCCTGCCCCTCCCCGACTATGCCACCGCCGGCGCGGCCGGCATGGATGTCGTCGCCGCCGAAACCGTGTCGCTGCCCAGCATGGGCCGCCATGCCGTCGCCACCGGCCTTGCGCTCGCCATTCCGGAAGGCTTCGAGGTGCAGGTGCGCCCGCGCTCCGGGCTGGCGCTCAAGCATGGCATCTCGCTGCCCAACACGCCCGGCACGATCGACAGCGATTATCGCGGCGAACTGAAGGTGATCCTCATCAACCTGGGCACCGAGCCTTTCGAGATCCAGCGCGGCGACCGCATCGCGCAGCTGGTGGTCGCGCCTGTGCAACTCGGCCGGATGATCGAGGTCATGGATCTGGACGAGACGGTGCGCGGCGCCGGGGGCTTCGGCTCGACCGGCGTGCGGATGGTCTGAGGCGGCGCCAGCCGATGGATTTCACCGACGATCAGCTGGAACGCTATGCCCGCCATATCGTGCTGCGCGAGATTGGCGGCGCGGGGCAGGCGCGGCTGCGCGGGGCGCATGTCGCGATCATCGGTGCGGGCGGCATCGGCTGTCCGGCGATTGCCTATCTGGCGGCGGCGGGCATCGGCACGCTGCGGGTGATCGATCCGGACACGGTATCGCGCAGCAATCTCCAGCGGCAGATCCTGTTCGGCGCGGACGATATCGGCCGCCCCAAGGCCGAGGTGGCGCGGGATGCCGCCCATCGCCTCAACCCGGATTGCCACGTCATCCCGATCAACAAGCGACTCGATGCCGCCAATGCCGCCACGCTGCTGCGTGATGCCGACATCATCCTGGATGGCTGCGATAATTTCGAGACGCGGCTCGCCGTCTCCGATGCCGCCACCCGGTTGCGCATCCCGCTCGTCACCGCCGCCGTTGGTCAGTTTGAGGGGCAGATCGGCGTGTGGCGCGGCTGGGAAGAGGGCCAGCCCTGCTATCGCTGCCTCGTCGGCGACGCCACGACCGATCCCGCCCGCACCTGCGCGGAGGAAGGGATTGTCGGCGCCCTCACCGGCATTATCGGCGCCATGGGCGCACTGGAAGTCGTCCGCGCGCTGGTGCCGTTCGGCGCGGTCAACACCGGCAGGCTGATGGTGTTCGACCTGCTTGCCGCCCGCTTCCGCACGATGACCATCCCGCGCGACGCCAACTGCCCGGCCGCCGGCGCACCCGCGACGGTGCCCGGCTGACATGATGGCGGACCGTCCGCCGCTGGCGATGATCGTCGCCGGCGCCGATGCCGCCCGGCTCCATGCCGCGCTCACGCTGTGCCGCTGCGAGATCGCGCTTGGCGGGACAGCGGCGTTGTTCCTGCAAGGGGCGGCCGTGGCCTTGCTCCGTCCGCCCATCGCCGCGCCGCAGGATCCCGCATGGCGGGCAGCGGGCGAGCCGACGCTCGCCGCGCTGGTCGCGGAGGCGCTGGCGGACGGTGTCGCGATCAGCCTTTGCCAGAGTGGTCTGGCGCTGGCCGGGCTGACGGCGGACGACCTGTGCGCGGGCCTCCACATGACCGGGCCACTGGCCTTTCTGGCGGCGGCCGATGCGCGGGTGCGGCTGCTGATCGTCTAGCGGCTGAGTCGGACCGGTCGGTTCCGGTCTATTGAATCGGGGTCTCCTGGCAGCCGCGCCTTGATGTCAAGATCGAAATATTGCAATATTTATTGAATATTATCAATAACTTATTGCCATGTTACATGATTTGGTAACCGTGACATAACGGTCCGCGATCGCAGCGGATGATTGCGACGGCCGGAAAGCCCGCTTACGCCCCGCCCCCATAGCGCGCGTCGCCAAGACGCAGAACGCCCAGGGAGAATATCCATGTCACTTTACGCATCCCGCCTGGCCTTGTCGGCCGCCCTGCTCGCGCCGCTGGCCGCCACGCCGGCCTTCGCGCAAGCCGATACGCGCGGCGCCGCCGGGCTCGATACGATTCTCGTCACCGGACAGCTCGAACGCGACGCGCTCACCACGGCGAACACGACAGGCAGCCGGCTCGACCTCACCTCGCTTGAGACGCCTGCCACCGTCTCGGTGATCAGCGGCGACCTGATTCGTGCGCGCGGCGACATGTCGATCGGGGACGCGGTAAGCCGCGCGCCCGGCATCGCCAATGTCGGCAATCCGGGCAATGGCGGCGTCGCCCTGACCGCACGCGGGTTCGGCAGCGGCTCGGTGCTGCAACTGGTCGACGGGGTGCGCCTGTTTCCGGCGTCCGGCAGCATCACCTTCCCCACCGATCCGTGGATGGTCGAGCAGATCGACGTTCTCAACGGCCCGGCATCCGTGCTCTACGGCCAGGGCGCCCTGGGCGCCGCCGTCAACGTCATCATGCGCAAGCCGAACCGCGAGCGCGTGGAGGCCGAGGGCGAGATCGGCTATGGCTCGCAGAACAGCTTCCATGCCGCCGCCGGCGTGGGCGGCCCGTTGACCGAGCAACTCGCCGTGCGGCTGGACGCCAGCTATCGCCGGTCGGACGGCTATGTCGAGCGGGGCGATTCGGAGAGTCTCGCCTTCTCCGGCACGCTGCTGTGGACGCCAACCGAGACGTTGGCGCTCACATTGCGCAACGATTATGGCGATAGCCAGCCGATGAAATATTTCGGCACGCCGCTGCATGACGGCAAGCTGGACACGCGCATTCGCGGCAATAATTATAATGTCGGCGATGCGCAGATGCGCTTCAAGGACAACCGCACCACCTTCCAGATCGACTGGAGCCCGAGCGAGTCGATCACGGTCAGCAATCAGGTCTATCGCCTGAGCAGCAACCGCCTCTGGCGCAATCTGGAGACTTATTGCTGGATCGATGCCTCCGGCGATTGCCCCAATGGCTATAACGGGATGCCGGGCCAGCCCGACAGCATCTATCGCGCCGACAATTACGGCATTGGCCACCACCAGATCCAATGGGGCAATCAGGGCAGTGTCACCATCAAGACGCCGTTCAGCGGCAGCGTGAACAACACCGTCGTTGTCGGGTTTGACGTGAATGCGATCCGCTTCACATATGACCATGATTTCAACGGCGATTATCAGGAAGATTTCGTCGATCCGTTCAACTTCGATCCCGGCATCTATCTGAATTCGGTCGGCATCACGCCGCAGTGGCGCAGTCGCACGCGGGAATATGCCTTCTTCGCCGAGGACCGGCTGCAGCTGACCGAGCAATTCTCGCTGGTCGGCGGCATCCGCTATGAGCATAACCGGGTGCGGCGCTGGAACATCGGCGCGGCGGGCGACACGCTGGCGCTCGACAAGAAGCTGCACAACACGACATGGCGCATCGGCGGCGTCTATCAGCCGACGCAAGACATCTCGCTCTATGCGCAATATACCACGGGCGTCGATCCGCTCGGCGCACTGGTCAGCTTTTCGACCGGCGACGTGCAGTTCAGTCACGCCACCGGCAATCAGATCGAGATCGGCGCCAAGGCGCGCTTCCTCGACGGCCGGGGCACGGCGACCATCGCTGCCTATCGGATCGCGAAGAACGGCTTGCGCTCGCAGCGTAATGCCGGTGCCCCCATCGAGCAGATCGGCCAGCGCTCGGCGAAGGGGATCGAGGCGACCGTCTCCCTCGATCTGCCCAGCGGCTTCGGCATCGACGCGAACGCCTCGATCCTCGACGCGCGCTTCGACGAGTTCATGTCCAGCAGCGGCCGCGATTATGCCGGCAATGTTCCCGCCGGCGTGCCCGAGGAAACCGCGAACATCTGGCTGCGCTGGGATGCGACGGCCAGCCTGCAAGCCCGCGCGGGGCTGCGCTATGTCGGCACGCGCTTCTCCGATGACGCGAACCGATTCCGCGTTCCCGGCTATGCCACCGTGGACGCGACGCTCTCCTATGCCCTGTCCGACAATGTCGCGCTCGACGTCCATCTCTACAATCTGCTCGACAAGGACTATGCCATGACCACCTATAATGACGAGCAATGGATGCTCGGGCGGCCGCAATCCTTCGATGTCTCGCTTCGTGCCAAATTCTGAGGCCGGCGCGCTGCGGACACGGATGGAGCATAGCTGAATGGCGAGCGTCGCCACCCGGAAGATCGGGCTATCGCCGGGCAAATTTGTCCGGCGATGGCTTTATCTGATCCATCGCTGGATCGGGATCGCCAGCTGCATCCTGTTCGCCATGTGGTTCATCTCCGGGCTGGTGATGATCTACGTGCCCTTCCCCTCGCTCACGCTGGAGAAACGCGTGGCCGGGGCCGAGCCGATCGACTGGGCACGGGTGACGCAAGGGCCACCGGCCGGCGTCGAGGGGCCGCCGCAATCGCTTGAACTGGACATGCGCGACGGCGTGCCCGTCTGGCGAATGACCGACTGGGACGGCTTCCGCCTCGCCGTCCCCGCCGCCAGCGATGCGACGCTGAAGCCCGTCGACGCCGCCTATGCCGCGCGCGTGGCGCGCCGCTTCACCCATGGCGGCCCCGTCGCCACCGTCGAGCCGCTGGAGCGCGACCAGTGGACCGTTGCGGCCAGCTTCAACCGCCATCGCCCGTTGTGGAAAGTCTCGCTGGACGATGCCGCCAACACGGCGCTTTACGTCTCCTCCTCCACCGGCAGCGTGGTGCTCACGACCACCGGCAGCGAGCGGTTCTGGAACTGGCTCGGCTCGGTGCCGCACTGGATCTACCCCACCATCCTGCGCCAGAATGGCGATGCCTGGCGGCAGGCGGTGCTGTGGCTCTCCGGCCCCTGCATCGCGGCGGCGGTGACCGGCATCTGGATCGGCCTGCTGCGCACCCGGGTACGTGAGCGGCGCTTCAAGGGCGGCCGGATGACGCCCTATCATGGCTGGATGCTCTGGCATCATGTCGCGGGGCTCGCCGGCGGACTGTTCCTGCTGGCGTGGATCTTCAGCGGCTGGCTGTCGGTCGACCCCGGTCACCTCTTCGCCTCATCCGGGCCGGATGACGACGCCGTGCGCACCTATTCCGCCGGCAAGCTCATGCCGCAGTTCGATCTCGCGCAGCTCGGCGCGGTGGCGCAAGGCGCGCGCCTCGTGCGGATCACCGGGGATGCCGGCCAGTGGCGTGTCTCGCTCTTCGATGCCGCCGGCGAGCGCCGCGTGCTGGCCCTGCCGGACTTCACCCCGCCCCCGGCGGAACGCGCCGCCATCGAACAGGCCGCGCGCCAGCTCATGGGCGGCGCGGCCCTGCTCCGCTCGGACTGGCTGACCCGGCAGGACGCCTATTATTATGGCGTGACCAGCCCCGCCCACCTGCCGGTGCTGCGCCTGCGCTTCGATGATCCGGCGGCGACATGGCTCTATATCGACCCCCAGACCGGCACCATCGTGCGCGGCGCGACCCGGCGCGATCGCGTCTACCGCTGGCTGTTCGACCTGCTCCATCGCTGGGATCTCAATGTGCTGACCACCCACCGGCCGGCGCGCGATATCCTGCTTTGGGCCTTCTCCATCGTCGGGCTGGTGACCTCGGTCAGCGGCATCTGGGTCGGCTGGAAGCGGCTGACCCACCGCCCGCACCGGCACAAGGCATAGCGCGGGTCGGGAAGCCCGGCCGTTGCGGCATGCGCTTGGTCGGCGCCGTCGCGGTGCGCCGGGCACGCGGTTCGCTCGCCCGGGACAGACCGCGCGCTGGACCCGGACGGCAGATGGCCTCCATCGCCGCGAGTCCATCTCCCACATGACAGCGCGCCGCGATCCTGTTACCGACCCGCCATCACCATTTCCGCCCAACGCGCAACGGACTTTCGATCATGCTGGATTTCTCGGTCAGCCCCCTCCTCAATCCCACCGCGCCGGACGACCGCGCCGCCGCCATGGCGCAGCTCGGCTTCGGCACATTGTTCACCGATCATATGGTGACGATCCGCTATACGCAGGGGCAAGGCTGGCATGATGCGGTGCTGGGCCCGCGCCAGCCGATCCCGCTCGATCCGGCCGCCGCCGTGCTCCATTATGCGCAGGAGATTTTCGAGGGTCTCAAGGCCTATCGCCTGCCCGATGGCGCGATCGCCAGCTTCCGCCCGCAGGCCAATGCCGCGCGCTTCAACGAGAGCGCGACGCGCCTCGCCATGCCGCATCTGCCCGAGGCGCTGTTCGTCGAGAGCATCCGCCAGCTCGTCGCGGCCGATGCCGACTGGGTGCCGGATGCCGACAAGGGCAGCCTGTATCTGCGCCCCTTCATGTTCGCCAGCGAGGCGTTTCTCGGCGTGCGCCCGGCGCGGGAATATATCTACTGCGTCATCGCCTCACCGGTCGGCGGCTATTTCAAGGGCGGCAAATCGACGGTCACCCTGTGGGTCAGCCATGATCATGTCCGCGCCGTGCCCGGCGGCACGGGCGCTGCCAAATGCGGCGGCAACTATGCCGCCAGCCTCGAACCGCAGGCGGAAGGCATCGCACAGGGCTGCGACCAGGTGCTGTTCCTCGACGCGGTCGAGCGCAAATGGGTCGAGGAGCTGGGCGGCATGAACGTGATGTTCGTGTTCACCGACGGCACCATCATCACCCCGCCGCTCAATGGCTCGATCCTGCCGGGCATCACCCGTGATTCGCTGCGCACCGTCGCCGCCGAGGCAGGCTATACCGTCAAGGAACAGCCATATAGCTTCGACCAGTGGCAGGATGATGCGAAGAACGGCCGCCTCAAGGAAGCCTTCGCCTGCGGCACCGCGGCGGTCATCACCTCGATCGGCGAGGTCCGCTCGACGCGGGGCAACTTCGTGATCGGCAATGGCGATGGCGGCGAGGTCGCCCGGCTGCTCCGCGAGGCGCTGGTCGGCATCCAGCTCGGCACCCGTCCCGACCCGCATGGCTGGATGACGACGCTCGCCTGATCGGGCGGCCGGCGCCTAAGCCCATATCGAGGGCCTGCCCCTGCTACGATGACGACGGGTGACGACGCCCACAAGGCCCGTCAGCCCGTCCTCATGGCCCGCTCGTGGCGCGCGGCCGGGGCAGAGGGGGCATGGCGCCCCCATCTCCCCGCCATGCCGGTCGACAGCCATATGCCGCGCCGGCGCCGCGCTCAGTCGCGGTCCATTTCCTGAATCGCCCGTTCGCGCGCGGCCTGCACCTCGGCATTACGGCACAGGATGTCGAACGCCGTCATGAAGGTATCGAGCCGCTTCTCGTCGATCCCCTGAAACAGAAATTCGATGCGCTGGGCCGCTGTCTCCGTGATGATGCCATAAACCCGGCGGCCTTGCTCCGTCGGCCCGAAAAAGCCATGGCGCCGGCCCGGCTTGCCCGTGCGTTCGACCAGTCCCGCCTCGATCAGATGATTGACGGTCCGCCCGGCCTGGCTCTGGTCGCGGTACAGCGCCAGCACCAGTTGCGGCCAGCTGATCGGCGGCTGGCGACACACCTCGTTCATCACCCAGCTCTCGAAATTGGACAGGCCGGTCTTGCGCTTGTGGGCGAGCGCGCCGCCGCGCAGGATATAGGAGCATAAGGTGATGAAGGGCGGAAGCAGGCGCGAGCGATCCACGGCCACGCCATTCTCTCCGGGCAGGCCGTCATCGACGAGATCCTGAAAGTCGACGGTTTCCGTCTGCTTCTGGTTGGCGGCGCTCAGCTTGCGCTCCTGCTCGAACAAGGTCACCGCACGGGACAGCAACGTATCGAGCACGCCGAACAGCGTCACGATCTGCTCGTCGGTCACCCCGAATGTCAGCTCACGGTTGCGCAGCTCGGCCTGACGCAGCAATCTTTCCGCCAGTTGCCGCCCGCTCTGGCTGAGGCGGATGGGGCTGCGAATGCCACTGCGCGCCACCAGCGCCACGTCGCTCATCCGCTTGATCGCCCGGCTGACCTGCGCCTTGTCGACACCGTTGGACGTCGAAATGGCGGCCAGCGTCATGTCGCCCTGCGCCTGAAGCAGCAGCAGGATGCGGCGATCAAGCTCATTGATATGCACCGTGCGCGCGAAGGCGATGTTTGCGCTCTCCCGGGCATTGCGCAGAAACACCCAGAGCTTCGATTGAAACTGGCTCCGCCGCTCGTCATACGGCCCGGCGCCCGGCTCCACGAGCGCGGCGGCGATCCCGCGCATCACCAGTGCCAGCTGCTGCTGAAACTGCCCTTCCGGATCGACGAGACCATCCTGGCTCTGCTCGACCAGCGCGGACCCGATGGCCAGCCGGTCGACAAGCACCACGGCCGCCTCGGCCTCATCCGCCTGCACGCCGGCGACCTGCAGCGCGGCCATCACCTCGCCGGCAGAATCGCCCAGCGGCAAGGGCAGCGGCAGGCCGGCGAACAGGCGGCTCGCTCCGGCCCGCGCCAGCATGGCGCGCCGCGCCGACAGCGCGCGCTGCATCAACCGGTCGCGCCAGTCTTCGGCCCCCGTCGCGACGGAGAAGCCCTCCGCAAGCCCGAGCGCCAAGGCCGCGCCGAGACTCTCAGGGCCGGCCGACGCCGGAAAATGCGTCTCCAGCGCCGCGCGCGCTATACCGAGCCGCGCGGCGACCACAGCCGTATCGCTCCACGTCACCCCGCTATCGTCCAGCAACGCCCAGGCCGCGGACATGATATCATCCCGGTTCACGCCCACGCCCCATTGTTCCGCATCGCCCGCCGCTCCCATGATGGTCCGAGGGACGCCCCGCCCGCCAAACACCATGATTGATCATATTTCATTTCGCGGTCAACGCCAGCATCGCATGCTGGCGTTGCGACAGATCGTTGCATATTGAAGCATCCAGCCATTCGCTTGGCGTTTGACGAGTCGGCCACGCTTCGGCAGACCGCCAGGCACCATGATAGGCGCATAATTGGTAAGGAGCAGGGAATGCTGATCGGGAAATTGACCTTGGCCATGGGGACGGCCGTGACCATTGCGAGCATGACAGCGAGCGCGCCGGCAGCCGCGCAGGGCAGTCTGGCGGACCAGCTGGCCGTCTGTGCGCGCATCGCGAAGAAATCCGCACGGACTGCCTGCTATGATTCGATCCCGAGCGGGCAGCAGCAGGGCGGCTTGTCCTCCGGATCGTCGGACTTCGGGGCCGCCTCCATCCGCACGCCCGCGCCGGCGCCCGCAGCACCACCGGCCCCGGCAGCGGCGCCAGCGGCAGCAGCAGCGAGCGGCTTCGGCGCGGAACATGTCCAGCGCGCCGCACCACAGCGCCAGGCCAATGCCGAGGCGAGCGAGGTCGAGGTGGCCGTGCAGTCCGTCAGCGATAACGGCCTCAACATGTGGCAAATCAACCTGACCGATGGCGCTGTCTGGCGCATGACGGAACGTGCCGCCGCCGGCTTCCGCCCACCAGCCCCCAATGAAACCGTCACCATCCGCAAAGGGGCGCTGGGGAGCTATCTGATGAATGTCGGCCGGCAAGGCTCGGTGCGGGTCACGCGCATCCGCTAGCCCGACCGGAGGCGGCACCCGGCCAGAAGGGCCGCCGCCCGACGATGACCAACAGCAATGCCGGCTTTGAGACGATCAAAGCCGGCATTGCTGCGTTCTACGGCGCCCTGTGGCCAATATGCCACGTTTGTTTTTGGAACTGCCCTTTCGAAACAAAGTCAATGTCGCGCTCGCTGGACAAGACTCGATCCCAGCCCTAATCATGGTTTTCTCTAACAAGGTCACGCTAAAAAAGCGGATCGTGTCATGGGGGGGGACAAGATATTTACAACATGCCATCATCCGTGGATGACTCTGTCTACGTAAAGACATCGAGCATCCGGTCCGGGCGCACCGGATTGGCCCGCGAAAGCACCAGAAACATCCTTCATCGTCAGATCAAGCCGCAGCGCGATAACGCGCGTGCTGGATCGACGACCGGCACCAGGCGCTGAAGTTCAGTTCGAAGCCAACGGCTTCTGCGAACTTCACACTCAAAAGAACCGCAAGAAGTTCGCGCAATAAGTTTTAAAGCAGGGGAGAAATGTCTTGAAAAGCAACAGTGAAGCCGCAAGCCGTGCGATCGGCCAGAGATTGCGGATCGTCCTATTGGCAAGTTGCGCAGGCATGGGCGCCATGGCCCTTACTGCGCCCGCTCACGCGCAGGGCGGTGCGACATCCGCTGATAGCGAGCCAGCAGCCATCGTCATCACTGGTTCGCGCATCGTCCGTCGCGACTATGAAGCCAACAGCCCGATCGTGACGGTCAATTCGGAGCTGTTCGAGCAGTCCAGCACGGCCGCGCTCGAGACGAGCCTCAACAAGCTGCCGCAGTTCGTCCCCGCGCAGACGCCGACCGGCGGTGCCGACATTCAGCCGACGGCGACCAACACGCCGGGCGCTGCAACTGTGTCGCTGCGCGGCATTGGCGCCAACCGCAACCTCATTCTGGTCGACGGCCGCCGGGCAACGCCGGGCAACGCATCGGGTGTTGTCGATATTTCCACGATCCCCGCGGCCGCGATCGAGCGCGTTGAGGTGATCTCGGGCGGTGCTTCGGCAACCTACGGCGCCGACGCCGTCGCCGGTGTCACCAACTTCATCCTGAAGAAGAATTTCGTCGGCGTTGAATTCGACGCCCAGATGGGCATCACCCAGCGCGGCGACAATCGCGAATGGCAGATCTCCGGCATCATGGGCACCGATTTCGCCGATGGCCGCGGTAACGTCAGCATTGCGATGTCGATCAACGATCGCGGAGCGAGCTTCCAGCGTGATCGCAAATGGTATCGCGACATCTGGGCGGACAAGAATATCGTCGGCACCCAGTTCTTCGTCGACCGCCCGGGCATCGTTTTCGGAGAAGACAATCCGGTTACGGATATGGCTCTGCTGAACACGCTATATCCCGGCAAATCGATCGATCCCAACTTCAACGCCTATACCAACCCCGACGGTTCCTCCTACGTGAACGGTTCGTGGTACAGCCCGGCGGCGGGTTACGCCTACACGCCTTATTTCTCCGGCTTCAATCAGCCGATCGACGACTACAGGTACAAGCTGACCAATGACGGGGTGCTCAGCGAGAATAACACGAACTTGTACCTCATCCTGCCGATGACGCGTTACAACGTGTTCACCCGCGGCAATTATGAAATTAGCGACTCGATCAGCGTCTTTGGGCAGGGGCTGTTCAGCCAGGTTTCGACCTACACGAAGAACGAGCCCGGCCCGATCACCGGCGGCTGGGGTGTCGATATTCCATGGGGCGACGATCCCTATATCGGCAGCGGCAATCTGAACGGCAGCGGCAACCCGAGTTCCGTTCTTCTCGGGACCGGCACCAGTCTGGCGAACAGCCCCACCAACCCCGCCTTCACCATTCTTTACGGTGACCGGTTCGCCTGCGCACGCAGCGCGGTGGGCGGCTGCACCAATACGCAGATGTTCCAGGACGTCATCCCTGCCGATCTGCAGGCGCTCTTGAATGCACGCCAGGATCCCAACGCGCCCTTCGCTGTGACCGCGCTGATGAAGGACCCGCGTGAAACCTTCACGGACGTGACGACGTTCCACGTGATTGCCGGTTTTGAAGGCAAGATCCCCGGCACCGACTGGACATGGGAAATCTACGGCAACCACGGCCAGTCCGAGACCTTTGCCCGCCAGACGGGTATTTACTCGCTCTCCCGCCTGCGCACGGTGATGGGCGCGCCCAATTTCGGCCAGGGCTTCTCCCTGACTGGCAATAGCGGTGAAGGCGGGTTCGGTGCGTCGACCGGGACATGCACCAGCGGCATCAACGTCTTCGGCGATCAGAACTATTCCGAGGACTGCCTTGAGGCCGTGCGCGCAGATCTGAAGAACCGCTCCAAGGTTCAGCAGACGATCTGGGAAGCAAACATTCAGGGCACATTGATTACATTGCCGGCTGGTAACGTCGGTGCGGCAGTCGGCGTGAGCCATCGTTCGCAGAAGTTCGAGTTCCTCAACGACACACTGACGTCACAAGGCCGCTCCTTCGAGGATCAGGCGCTTGGCATCTATCCGAGCCAGGACACCTTTGGCAGCTACACGGTCAAGGAAGCCTATGGCGAGGTGCTGATCCCGATCCTTGGGAACATCCCAGGCATCAAGAAGTTCAGCCTCGAGCTTGGTGGCCGCGTGTCCGACTATGACACGACCGGCACCAGCTACACCTACAAGGCGCTGGGCGACTGGGAAGTAACGGACTGGCTGCGTTTTCGCGGTGGCTTCAACCGGGCCGAGCGCTCGCCGAATATCGCTGAACTTTACCTCGCACCGCAACAGACTTTCGGCTTCAACTCCGTTGGCGACGTCTGCTCGGCCGCCAATCCGAGCAGCTTCTCCGCCAATCCGACAACGAATCCGAACGCCGCCAATGTTCGCGCAGCTTGCGAAATCATGATGAACTCGACCGGCGATCCGACGACCGCAAATCGCTTCTACTCCGGCACCTTCGGACAGGACAGCATGCCGTTTGGCTTCGCCTGGCCAACCGTCGTGGGCAATCCCAACCTGACGCCGGAAACCGCCGACACCTGGACCGCTGGCACGGTCATCTCATCGCCCTTCAGCGGGCCCATGCTCTCGCGGATCCGCCTGACGGTCGATTATTTCAACATCAAGGTGAAGAATGCCATCGGCGTCGAATCCGTCGCAGCAAAGCTGCAACAATGCTTTGATCCGATGTTCAACCCGGCCATCGCAACCGACCCGACCGCCGCTCTGACCAATGCGAACTGCCAGGCGATCTCGCGGAATACAACGGTTGGCACCCTGGGCGACGTCAAGACGACCTATGCCAACAGCGGGCGCTTCCAGGTTGAGGGTATCGATGCCCAACTCGACTGGGCCTTTGATGCCGGTCCGGGCGTCTTGTCGCTCAACGCCTTGTTCAACTATATGCTGCACTTCAAATCCTCCGACAATCCGGCCCTGCCGCTGGTGGATTATGCCGGCACGGACGGCACCGGCACCAATGGCCTCAATACCGGTGTCTACCGTTACCGCCTGTTCGCAACGGCCAATTATCGGGTCGGGCCGGTCAGCCTCGGCTTGCAGTGGCAGCATCTGCCCTCCATTGAGGATGCTTCCGAGGTGCTCGTCCCCGGCGGCACCGCCACAACGGGCGCACCGGCATATGACATCTTCGCTCTAAATGGCTCCTTCGCCATCAACCGCGACGTCAACCTCCGGTTCGGTATCGAGAATCTGTTCGACAAGGCGCCTCCGGTGGCCAATGTCAATCTCGCCAACACCGATCCGGCAACGACTGGCCAGTTGGCGGGCGGCAGCATAGGCTCCCAGTTCTACGACACGAACGGCCGCCGCTTCTATCTCGGCGCGACGATGAAGTTCTGATCACCGCTCAAGCGGTATTCGAACCGGAAAATCAGGGGCCTTCCTTCGGGGAGGCCCCTTTTTTTATGCCTGTCGCAGCGCGGATGGGCCCTTATGTTTCAAATTTGTCACAAATCGGCGTCCTTCGACGGCCCGGACCGGATGTCGCGCATCTCCACTAGACAGGTCTTGTTATCAACCATATGCATTCGATCTATTGATAACAGCAACTGTTGACAAGGGGGAGAGCTCGCCACGCGGGCATGACCGTCCCGTTGAAGCGAGCCGTCAGGTTCCATGCGATGACCGACCAGCCGGCGCGCCCGAATGGCGCGCGCCGGAGCGGTCTCTCACGCCCAAAAAACCCCTGCGCAGATCAGGAATCCGCCGCGCCCCGCCTGGGTGCGTGGCCGATCCACGCGGCCGGCAACGGCCGTGATGGCAATGAAAAGGGGAGTGATGACATGACTGACAGGACGACATTCGAAAAAGCATTGCGGATATGGCTGCTGAGCAGCGGAGCCGGCCTTGCCGGGGCCATGGCGTTCGTGGCACCGGCCCACGCACAGGAGGATGGCGCCAGCGAGCAGGCCATCGTCGTCACCGGCTCGCGCATCGCGCGGCGCGATTATGAAGCCAACAGCCCGATCGTCACGGTCGGCTCCGACATCCTCCAGACATCGTCCTCATCGGCGATCGAGTCCAATCTCAACAAGCTGCCACAGTTCACGCCGGCGCAAACGCCGCAACTCGGCGGCGACATCCAGGCGACGGCCACCAACACCCCCGGCGCCGCCAGCATCTCGCTGCGCGGCCTTGGCGCTAACCGCAATCTCGTGCTCCTCGATGGCCGCCGCGCGACGCCCGGCAACGCCAATATGGTGGTGGATATCAACTCCATTCCCTCGGCGGCGATCGAGCGGGTCGAGATCATCACCGGTGGCGCCTCGGCCACCTATGGCGCCGATGCCGTGGCCGGCGTCACGAACTTCATCCTGAAGAAGAACTTCCAGGGGCTGGAGCTGGACGGCCGCATCGGCATTTCGCAGCGCGGCGACGGGCGGGAATATACCGTCAGTGGCATCATGGGCACCGATTTCGCGGATGGCCGCGGCAATATGAGCCTGGCGTTCGAAACCAACGACCGCGCCTCCGCCCTGCGCATCGACCGGCCCTGGTTCCGCGACCTCTATCTTGATCCCGATGCCAGCGGCAACAAGACCTTCTCCGATCACCCGAGCTATATTCCGGGCGTCAATCGCCCCTCCCAGGCGGTGTTGAACGACATCTTCGCCGGCCGCGATACCGCTGCCTTCCCCAATTATCCCACCACCGGCACCTTGTGGTTCAATGATGATGGCACCGCCTTTGGCGGCATCAACAACTTCACCACGCGCGCGGGTGCCTATCGCTATAACGGCCCCTATGGCCCGGACTTCAAGAAGACCAGCCTCGGCTTTATCGGCGAGAACTTCATCCAGGATCAGCTCATCCTGCCGCTCAACCGCTATAATGTCTATGCGCGCGGCAATTATGAGATCAACGATTGGGTGAGCCTCGTCGCGCAGGGTTATTTCAACAAGGCCAGCACCCTCACCGTGCAGCAGAAGGCGGTCGCCGGCAACGGCTGGAGCGCCAACATCCCCATTGCCGACCATGATGTGCCTGCTGAACTGGCCGCCATCCTGGCGAGCCGCACGCCGACGGCGGGCACCTCCGCCGCAGCGCTGGCCGACCTCAACTGCCCCGGCGCGAGCCCGAATGTTCCCGGCTCGGCGGCGAATTGCGACTGGCAGCTCAACATGTATCCGCTCGATACGCCGCGGTCGGTCGCCGCGGATGTCTTCACCTACCAGATGCTCATCGCGCTGGAGGGCAGGATTCCCGGCTCGGACTGGACCTGGGACATTTCCGGCTCGCAGGGTGAATCGGAAACAAGCTTTCTCTCCTCCGGCTTCGTCTCGCTGGAACGCTACCGCGCCATCGTCCGCTCGCCCGACTGGGGAGCCGGCTTCTCCCAGCAGGGCAACGCGATTCAGGGCGGTTTCGGGGCATCGCGCGCCACCTGCACCAGCGGCCTCAATCCATTCGACAATGTGCCGACAAGTCAGGATTGTATCGACGCCATCTCGGCGGATGTGAAATCCCGCTCGCTGATGCAGCAAACCAACTGGGAGGCGAACGCCCAAGGCTCGCTGGTGGCTCTGCCCGCGGGCGATCTGCGGGCCGCGCTCGGCGCGTCCTATCGCCGCAACCGCTTCAGCTTCACCAACGACACGCTGTCGACGCAGGGCAGCTCGTTCCTCGATCAGGTGGCCGGCCTGTATCCCAGCGGCAATTCGCGGGGCACCATCTCGGTCAGCGAATTCTACGGCGAACTGCTGGTGCCGCTGCTGGCGAACATACCGCTCATAAAGAAGCTGGACGTGGAACTGGGCGCCCGCTCATCCGACTACAGCACCACCGGCAGCAGCTTCACCTGGAAGGCCATGGCCGACTGGCAGCTGACCGACTGGCTGCGCATTCGCGGCGGCTACAACAAGGCCGAGCGCGCGCCCAATATCGCCGAACTGTTCCAGGCCCCGCAGCAATCCTTCGTCAACCTCAACCGCGGTGATGCCTGCTCCAGCACCAATACAACGCTGGACTACGGCGCCGGCCCCGGCAACACCACCAACCGGGCCGCGGTGCGCGCCCTGTGCGAGACGTTGATGAACGCCATCGACCCGACGACCTCCGGCCAGTTCTATGCCGGCACACAGGCATCGGGCGCGACGACGGGCTTCGTCACCTCCGTCGGCAATCTCGACATCAAGCCGGAACGGGTGAAGACTTGGACCGTCGGCACGGTGCTTTCCGCCCCCACGCACGCCCCATGGCTGAGCAATTTGCGGCTCGCGGTCGACTATTATAATATCAAGATCGACGATGCGATCGGCGCCGAGACGGGCGACTTCATCCAGCAGAAATGCTTCGACACCGCCTTCAACCCCACGCTCGATGCCAATGCAACGGCCTGTCAGGCCGTGGTGCGCAATGTCGGCATCGGCTCGATCGGCAACCTGACCGGCGCCTATCAGAATTTCGGCCGGATCAGGACCTCGGGCGTCGACGCGCAGTTCGACTGGTCGCTGGACATGGGGGATGCCGGCATCGGCGTGCCCGGCCGGTTGGGCTTCAGCAGCGTGTTCAGCTATCTGATCAACCTCAAGACGGCGGACTTCCCCACCAACGCGCTGGTGGATTATGCCGGCACGCTCGGCACGGTGCAAAACGGCCTCAACTCCGGCGGCGCCTATCGCTGGAAGATGTTCAATACGCTCAGCTACGGGATGGACAGCTTCCGCATCGCCCTGCAGTGGCAGCATCTTCCCGCCACCAAATCATCGGCCTACGCCACCAATGTGAACACGCCCACCTTCGGGGCGCCGGCCTATGATCTGTTCAACCTGAATGGCAGCGTCATCGTGACGAAGAATGCGACGATCCGCTTCGGCATCGACAATCTCTTCGACAAGGCGCCGCCGCTGATCAGCTATAACATGGCGCCCAACGCCGCGAATGGCGAACTGCGCGGGGGCAGCTACGGGGCGGGCAGCGCCTCCTCGTCCGGGCAGGCCTATGACATTAACGGCCGCCGCTTCTTCATCGGCGCCAACTTCAAACTCTAGCCTGCGTGCCGATCGGGGCGTCTTGCGCGAGACGGCCCGCTCCTGCGTGGCCACCCCGCTCCCTGGGGTGGCCATTTTTTTGATGCGCCCGCCGATTTCACCCCGGTGGAAAAGGCTCTATGGGAGGAGAGAAGCGAACAAGCACTGGAGAGGAAATCATGGCCAAAGTCGTGCGCGTCCATGAACTGGGCGGCCCGGACGTTTTGCGGTTCGAGGAGATCGACGTCGGCGCACCAGGCGCAGGCGAGGTCCGCATCCGCGTCGAGGCAGTCGGCCTCAACCGGTCGGAGGCGATGTTCCGCGCTGGCCGCTACCCGACCAAACCCCAGCTGCCGACGCTGATCGGCTATGAAGCCTGCGGCATTGTGGAAGCGCTGGGCGATGGCGTCGGCGGCTTTGCCCCGGGCGATCGGGTCTGCGCGCTCCCCATGTATTCCCTCGGCCAATATGGCGTGTGGGGCGAGCAGGCGATTGTGCCGGCACGCTGCCTCCTCGCGGCCCCGCCGGGGCTGACGCCGGCCGAGGCGGCCTCGGTCTGGATGCAATTCATGACGGCCTATGCGATCATCGAGGTCGCACAGGCGGGGATCGGCGATTATGTCATCATCCGCGCGGCATCGAGCAGTGTCGGCCTCGCCGCGATCCAGCTGGCCAACTGGGCCGGCGCCATCCCCATCGCCGCCACCCGCACCAGCGCCAAGGCGGAGGCGCTGCGCGAGCTGGGCGCGGCCCATGTCGTCGCCACCGAGGAAGTCGACCTGCGCGAGGAGGTGATGCGCATCACCGGCGGCACCGGCGCCCGCATCGTGTTCGATCCGGTCGGCGGGCCTTATGTGGATACGCTGGCAAGCGCCATGGCGGAGCGCGGCATCCTGTTCATCTATGGCGGGCTCAGCGAGCAGCCGACGCCCTATCCGCACTGGCACATGGCCTTCAAGGCGCTCTCCATGCGCGGCTGGATCGCCTCCGAGATCTGGAACCATCCGCACCGCTACAAGGCGGCCCGCGAGCGTATCCTGCTCGGGCTGGAACTGGGCCATCTCAAACCGGTGATCGCGCGCAGCTTCCCGTTCAGCGAGATGGTCGAAGCCAATCGCTTTCTTGAATCCAACCAGCAGGTGGGCAAGGTCGTCGTCACCATGTGACCCCGCCAGCCCGGAGACCATCCATGGCCGATCAGGAAACGCCCGCCTTCACCCCCGTCCAACTGGCCGCGCGCACCATCGCGCCACCGGCAACGATCAGCCCGGCGGCAAGACAGGCGCTGTCCGAGGGCGCCGCCCTGCCGCGCCCGATCTGGCCTGCATCGGACGATCTGGCCGGCTGGCGGCAGGCCATTGCCGCCAGCGACGCGCTGTGGGCCGAGGCGGCAGCGCCGATGCTCGCGGCCGCGCCCGCATCGGTCGAGACGCGGACGATTGCGGGCGTTCCCTGCCATGATTGCACGCCGACCAGCCGCGCGGATGCGGATGGCGTGCTTTATCTGTTCCTCCATGGCGGGGCATTCGTGTTCGGCGGCGGGGCCTTCGCCCGAGCGCAGGGCGCGCAGTCCGCCGCGGCGCTGGGCGTCCGGACCGTGAGCGTCGATTATCGCATGCCGCCGGACCACCCCTATCCTGCCGCGCCGGAAGACTGCTTCGCCGTCTATCAAGCCTTGGCGGACATCCATGATCCGCGCTGCATCGTGATCGGGGGCAGTTCCGCGGGCGGCAATCTCGCCGCCGCGACAGCGCTGATGATCCGCGACCGGGGCCTGCCGCCACCGGCCGGCGTCATCCTGCTCACGCCGGAGATCGACCTGACAGAAAGCGGTGACAGCTTCCGCACCAACGAGGATCTCGACGTGGTGCTCAAGCGCCCGTTGCCGGACGCCAACGCGCTTTATGCGGCGGGGCAGGACCTGCGCGCGCCCTATCTCTCGCCTCTCTTCGCCGATTATACGCGCGGTTTCCCGCCGACACTGGTGCAGAGCGGCACGCGCGATCTGTTCCTGTCCAACTCGGTGCTTATCCACCGCAAGCTGCGCGAGGCCGGCGTCGAGGCCGAGCTTCATGTGTGGGAAGCCATGCCGCATGGCAGCTTCGGGCGCGGACAGACGCCCGAGGGCGACGCCGTCCATGCCGAACTGCGCCGGTTCATCCAGCGCGTGACGGCGCGCTGAACGGCCGCCATGGCCGCCACGGCCTGCCGTGGGCGGCCATGGCGGCCGGGCTTTCTGCTTGCCGATGATCACAAAAAAGGGAGCGCGAACGCTCCCTTTTCGGTGTTTTCTCAACCGGATGCAGCCACTCTATTCGGCGGCGATCGCATCCTCCTGCGCCGGCAGGGTCAGGCCATAGAGCTTGGCCGCATTCTCGAAAGCGATCTTGCGCACGAACGCCGGATCCGCGCCCTGCGTGAACTCGCCCAATATCTTGCGGCTGTTGGGCCAGATGCTGTCCGGATGGGGATAATCCGTTGCCCAGAGCAGATGGTCGTCGCCGTAAAAATCCTTCAGCGCGACGGCCGTGGGGCTCTGCTGGAAGGTGCCGTAAATCTGCCGCTTGAACAGCTCCGACGGCTTGGTCTTGAGCGGAATACCGCCGCGCGCCGACCAAAATTCCTCCGCTTCCCACAGCCGCCAGTGGCGATAGTCCAGTTCCTCGACCACCCATGGCAGCCAGCCGATCCCGCTCTCCGCAATGACGATCTTGAGGCCGGGATGGCGCTCGAGAATGCCCCAGGCGAACAGGTCCGCGAACGGATCGAGAAACTGCTCGATGAACATCTTCACATGCAGAAAGGTGGCGCCAGGGCTGCCCTTATATTTGTCGAATGCGCGGCTGACGCTCGGGAACACCGTGACGTGGAAGGAGAGGATGATCCCGCTCTTTTCCAGCAGCTCGAACAGAGGCTCCCAGCGCGGGTCTTCCAGGCGCGGCTCGGCGACGGCAATCTGCAGATTGGCCTGCTTGAAGCCGCCCAGCGCGATGATGTGGTGCAACTCGCGCACCGCCGCCTCGGGCTCGGGCGGGAGCATCGGCACGCCGATCAGCCGATCCGGCGCCACCGCGCAGAAATCCTTGAGCCACTCATTATAGGTGGCGTAGCAGGCATCGCGCAGCTCGGCGTCATCCAGCACGATCGAGGTGACCGGGCCGAAGATGACATGGGCATAGACACCGTCGCGGTCCATATCCGCCAGCCGCAGCTCGGGGACGGCGGGACGGCGCTCGGTGAGGTCGACAATGCCGCCGCGATCAAATGCGGTGAAGACCGGCTTGGGGCCGGCCGGGCCGCCCGCCTGCCCGGACCAGCTGCCCCAATTCTTGCCATCACACATCCAGACGGCGCGGCCATCGACCATTTCCACCTTGGGCGCGCGCGCCTTGAGATGATCGGGCAGGCGACTGGTCCACAGGTCGGACGGAAGCTGATTGAGATCGAGATGATCGTCGCAGCTGATCAGAGGGTAGTCCAAGCTCAAGCTCCTCTCACAAGGTTGCGGCGCGTGGCGGCTGCCGGCATCCGCAAAATCATTTCACGCTTCTGCCGGCCCGACTCCATCAGACCAGCCCGCGATGTCGTTAGCAATCTACCGATAATGCCGCGAATCGCCGCCAAACGCAAGCGCCGCGCCGATTACACCGGCTGGCGCGCGCGCGGCTCGTCAAGGGTCAGCACCGCGTTGGGGACCGCGCTATGTTCCTCGCCATATTCATTCACATTGGCGCGGCGCAGATCGCGCTTGTAGCGCGCATGATCGAAGCCGGCGCCCCGATGCAGGACGCAGCGATTGTCCCAGATCAGCAGATCGCCCTGCCGCCATTTATGCGCATAGATGAAGCGCTCCTGCGTGGCGAAGGCCATCAGTTCCTCCAGCAGCGCCGTGCCGGCCGCCTCGTCCATGCCCTCCACACGGAAGGCATGAGAACCGATGAACAGCGCCTTGCGACCGGAGGGGCTCACGCGCACCATGGGCTGCATGGCACCGGGCATGATGCTGCGCACGCGATCGGCGTCCGCGCTCTCCACCCCGCCCTTTTCACGGCTGGCGGCAAAACTATGCTCCGCCACCAGACTGGCGATCTGCGCCTGCTTCGCCGGCGGCAATTGCGCATAGACATGACGCAGGTCGACAAACTGGGTGTCGCCCTCTTCCGGCGGCACAATATGGCCAAGCAGCATCGACCATTTGCTGGGCATGTCATTGAACGAGCTGTCGGCATGGAACAGTTCATTGCCCCTGGCGAATTTGGCGCGCAGCGAATCCGGATCGACAATCTCGCCCATCGCATCAAGGTTGGAGGCATCATAGAGCTCCGGCGCCATGCGGCCCGGCTTGCCCTTGCGCTGCTCATAGCCCGGCGGCAGCTCCAGCGGCCCGAACGCCCGCGCAAACCGCAAATGCCCGGCATCGCCAATATGGCCCTGATCGCGAATGCAGATGACGCCATGTTCCGCCATCGCTGCCTCGACCAGATCGATCAGCGCCTGATCCGGCGCTTTCGACAAGTCCGCGCCGACGATCTCGGCCGCGAAAATGGGGTGAAGCTTGCTGACTTCCATGACTCGTCTCCCGTGGCACATGGCTCGATGCGCCGATTCCATTGTTTGTTCGTTTATAATTAATTCAAATTCAAATGATTTGCAAATGCGATCATTTTCATGGCCGGCTAGGTCGTCCGCGCGTGCAGCGCCAGCAGCGCGCGGGCAAAGGCCTCCGGCTGTTCGGCCGCCGGATCATGCCCGGCTCCCTCGACCATGATCTCTTCCAGCAGCGCGGTAAACCGATCCCCCGCCGCGCGACTGCCGAGCAGGCCGTCTTCGCCGGACAGGAGGATCGTCGGCACGTGGATGGGCGGGGGCGGCAAAAGCGCGGCGTCGAGCGCGGCATAGGCCGGATCGCCCGGCGCGCCGCCGATCCGGTGGGCATAGCTGTGCCACGCCACCGCCGCGAAATCGGGGTTGTCGAACGACAGGGCACTGCGGGCGAAGAGCGCCTCATCCACCAGCCCCGGCGACCATTGCCGGCGCAGGTGCAGGCAGATATCGCGCGGGCGCTCGGCCAGCGCCCGCCGGCCACGCGCCGACCCGAGAAAATATTGGTGCCAGACGAGATGCTCGATGGCCGCCGGCGCGGGGCGCGTGGGATCGGCCAGATCCTGAATGAGATAGCCGCTCACCGCGAGCAGGCCGCGCACCCGCTCCGGCCAGAGCGCCGCCATGATGCAGCCGGCCCGCCCGCCCCAATCAAACCCGGCCACCAGCGCGCGGGCGATGCCGAGCCCATCCAGCAGGGCACGGGCATCATCGGCCAGCGCGGTTTGCTGCCCCGAGCGCATGGTCCCCTCTGCGCGAAATCGGGTGGGACCAAAGCCGCGCAGATAGGGTACATAGACGCGCAGGCCCGCCGCCGCGAGCAGCGAGGCGACATGATCGAACGAGCGCGGATCATAGGGAAAGCCGTGCAGCAGCAGCACCGGCGCGCCCGTTTCATCACCCCAGCAATCCACGGCGATATCGAGCAGCCCGGTCTGCACGACCCTGCGCTCGGGCGCCATGCCGCCGGGCACCGCCATCGTCATGGGTCGACCAGAATGATGCGCAGATCATTGACGTTGGTCTGCGTCGGACCGGGCACGAACAAGGCGCCGATCCCGCCGAGCGCGCTGCCCGCGTCATTATCCGCCTGCACCGCCGCGATATCGACGCCGACCTGTTCGAGCGCCGCCAGCGTCGCGCCATCGACATAGGCCCCGGCGACGTCACGATTGCCGTCCACCCCGTCCGTATCCGCCGCCAGTGCCGCGATGCCGGGCTGGCCGGCAATCTCGCCAGCCAGCGCGAGGGCATATTCCTGGTTGGGGCCGCCCTGCCCGCGCCCGGTCACGGTAACCGTCAACTCGCCACCGGAGATGAGCGCGCTGTGCTCGCCGGCGGCAAGCGCCCGCAGCGCTGCCTCGCCATGGCGGCGGGCCGCCTCGCGCGCATCGCCGGTCGCCTCGCGTTCAAGCATGACCGGCGCATAGCCCTGCGCGCGCAGATTGGCGGCGGCGGCATCCAGCGCGTCATCCGGACGGACGACCACCGCGAACCGGCTGCGCGCGAGACGCGGATCGTCCGGCTTGATCGATTCGCTCCAGCCCTGCGGCTCGGCAATGCCATAGCGCGCCAGCACGGCTCGCGCGTCCGCAATGGTGCCGGCGTCGCCCACGGTCGGGCCGGAGCCGATATCTTCCGGCACATCGCCGACCACGTCGGACACCGCCAGCGTCAGCACCTGCGCCGGCCAGGCGGCAACGGCGAGCCGCCCACCCTTGATGCCCGACAAATGCCGGCGCACCAGATTAATCTCGCCGATGCTGGCGCCGGACCGCACCAGCGCGCGCGTCACGGCCTGCTTGGCCGCCAGATCGAGCGGCGCCGCCGGCGCGGCGAGCAACGCCGACGCCCCGCCGGACAGCAGGACCAGCACGAGATCATCCGCCCCCGCCGCCTGCGCCAGCGCGAGGCAGCGCTGCGCCGCCGCAAGCCCGGCGGCATCCGGCACCGGATGGCTCGCCTCGACCAGCTCGATCCGCTGGAGCGGCGCCCCATAGCCCGTGCGCGTCACCGCAATGCCGGTCGCATCCGGCCAATGCGCCTCGACCGCCTGCGCCATCGGCACCGCGCCCTTGCCGGCGGCGATCACGATCACCCGCCCGGCCGGGCGCGGTGGCAGCGCATCGATGATCGCCTGCGGCCGCTTGCAGGCCGCGATCGCAGCCGCATAAGCGCCCTCCAGCACGGCGCGGCGGGGCAGCGGCCCGCTCATCGGCCCGCCAGGAAAGTGGCGATATTCTCGCCCGTCACGCGCGCCAGTTCCGTCACCGCCTGCGTGCTGAGCCACGCGCTGTGCGGCGTCACGATCACATTCGACCGGCGCGCGAGGCGCAGGATCGGGCTGCCCGGCGGCGGCGGCTCGACCGGCGCCACGTCGATCCCCGCACCGCCGATCCGGCCGTGCTCCAGCGCCGCTTCCAGCGCCTCCAGATCGATCAGCGCGCCGCGGGCGGTGTTGATGATGAGCGCCCCCGGCTTCATCGTCGCCAGCGTATCGGCATCCAGCATGTGCTGCGTCTCAGCGGTGAGCGGGCAGTGCAGGCTGATGATGTCGCTGGTCGCCAGCACATCCTCGAACGACAGTCGCCCGTCGCCCGGCGCCGCGCCGCGCCGGCCGGCGAACACCACGTCCAGCCCCATTGCCCGCGCCCGCTGCGCCACCGCCTGCGCAATCGCCCCGCTGCCGAACAGGCCGAGCCGCTGCCCGACCAGATCCCGCACGGGCGCCGCGAACACGCAAAAGGCGCGCCCGTTTTCCCAGCGCCCGTCAATCACCGATTCGCGAAACGGCACCAATCCGCGTGCCAGCGCGAAAATCAGCATGACGACATGCTCCGCCACCGACGTGCCGGCATAGCCCACGACATTGCGCACCGCGATGCCGCGCGCCTGCGCCGCCGCGCTATCCACCACGTCGGTGCCGGTGGCGGTGACCGCGATGAGCCTGAGGTCCGGCAGCGCCGCCAGCGTTGCAGCGTCCAGCTTCACCTTGTTGATGACGGCCACGTGCGCGCCGGCCAGCCGCGCGACGACATCGCCCGGCTCGGTGAATTCATGGGAAATCCAGTCATGCGGCTGCCCTGGCCGGGGGATATCGACTCCGCCCAGCGTCATCCTGTCGAGATGGACGATGCGGGGAAGACCGCCCGCCTGCGCCAAATCGCCCTGCACCATATCCGCATCACTCCCGTGGCAAAAATCATTCGCGCCGGAAGTATCCGTGGCGGCCTGGCAAGTCCAGCAGCAGCGGCAACGCCGCGCGCACGCTCAGGGCTGGGTGCCCTCACAGAGCGAATCGACCAGCTTTGCGGTGACATTATTCACCTGATCCAGCTCCTCATCGCTCAGCTCGGTCAACACGGTCGCGCGGAACGCGTGGGCCACCTCGGCAATCTCCGCGAGCGCCTCCCGGCCGGCCTCGGTGAGTTCGATGAGCTTCGTGCGCCGGTCATTGGGGTCCTGCCGCCGCAGGACGAGGCCATCCCCCTCCAGCGCATCGAGCATCCGGGTGAGCGTCGGCCCCTCGATGCCGATCCGTTTGGCAATGGCGATCTGCGCGCTTGGCTCCGGCGCGCGGGCGATCATGGACAGCGCCTCCATGCGGGCCGTGCCATAGCCCAGCGGACGCAATCGTTCATCCAGCATCGCCCGATACCGACGGGCGACCAGGATGATCCGGTAGGTGAAGCCATATTCCCGATCGAGACGGGACGGCCCGGACAAAAACGCCCCGTCCCCCGGCTCTCCCACGGCCTTGTCGCACGTTTCGGCCAATCCACCCCCCACCATGTTCGTTTTCTCGTCGTTGCCCCTTCCTTCACCGGGTTCGCCAGCCGCTGTCAACCCGCGCCGCGTTTGCGGCGGCCTGCGCCACAGGCCGGCCCACCGCCGCAATTCCGGGTTGACGATACCCGTCGCGCGCCGCACAGGAGCAAGCGTCGCCGCCTTTATCCAAACGGATCAAGGGCGATGGTTCATTTCAGGAGTCGCCCTGTGTCCAATCTTCTTCGTGCGCGTGGTCCTGCCAGATTTTTTGGGGCTGCCTCCACGCTCGGCCTCATCGCGCTTCTCGCCGCGTGCGGCGGCCAGCCCGAGACGACCAACGCCGATGAAGCGCCGATCGACAATGCCGTCAACCTCACGGACGACACCGCCCTGAACGCAGCCGCCACGAGCGCGCCCGACGTGACCGAAACGGCCAACGCCGCAGAGCCAGTCGCCGCCATCAGCACCGACGCACCGGCCGCCAAGACCGAGACACCGGCAGCGCCCGCCGCCGAGGCCACGCCCGCCAAGGCGGAGCCGGCCGCGACGACCGCCGCAGCGGGTGACGCAGCCAATGGCGCCAAGCTGTTTGCCCAGTGCAAGATCTGCCACGCCGTCGAGCCGGGCAAGAACGGCCTTGGCCCCTCGCTCCACGACATTAACGGCCGCAAGGCAGCCGCTGTCGAGGGCTTCACCTATTCGCCGGCCATGAAGAATAGCGGCATCACATGGACCGACGCCGCCCTGTCGGAATATCTGCGCGCGCCGATGAAGATGGTGCCCGGCACCAAGATGGCCTTCGCCGGCATCGCCAACGAGCAGAACCGGGCGGACGTCATCGCCTATCTCGACACGCTGAAGTAATCTCGATCAGGGCCTGCCCGGCGCCGTGACGCCGGGCGGGCGCGATCATCCCGCCCCGCCGGGCGGATCGCTCAAGCGAGGCAGCCGATCAACTTTCCTCGATCGGCGCGCCGGGGCCGTTCTTGAGGATGGATTCGATCGCATTGCGAGCGTTCGCCTTGCTGGAATAGCCTTCGGTCCAGAAGATGATCTCGCTGTTATATTTGAACTTTGCGACGAATTCGCCGGCCTTGTTCTTCTCGATCACGAATTTGTGCGCCATGCTCGGCTTCCTCTCCTGCTTGTGATGCGGCCGCCAGTCTTACCAGCCGCCCGGCGAGAGCCCAAATCATTCGTGCAGGGTCAGCGCGCCAGCAGCCGATCCGGCGCATAGGCGGCGATATTGATCGCGGCGACCGGCGCCGGCAGCGCCGCCTTCAACACCAGCGCCGCGCCGATCAGGGCAGCGGCGGGCGCTGTCTGGATGCCGAAGCCGCCCTGCCCGGCGAACCAGAAAAAGCCCGGCGCGCGCGGGTCATAGCCATAGACCGGCCGCCGGTCGGGCGCGAAACTGCGCAGGCCGGCCCATTTATGCTCGATCGCCTCGATCCGCCAGTCGACCACCGCGCGGAACCGCTCGATGGCGAGCGCGACATCCAGTTCCTCGGGCGCGACATCGCGCGGCGTGTCCGGCGTCTCGTCATGCGGCGAGAGCCACAGATGCCCCGCCCCCTCCGGCTTGAAATAAAAGGTGCCCGGCAAGCCGACAACCAGCGGGAACTGCGCCGGCGCATCCGGGCAGCGCAACTGCACGACAGTGCGGCGATAGGGCGTGATACCAAGCGGGCCGACACCGCAGCGGCGCGCAACATCGTCCGCCCAGGCCCCCGCCGCGTCGATGATGATGGCACAGGACAACGGGCCCGTGCTGGTCTCCACCTGCCAGCCGCCGCCCACCCGCCGCGCCGCGAGCAGCCGCGTATCGAGTCGCAGATCGAGCCCCCCGCGCCGCGCCGCGCGACGACAGGCGGCCAGCAAGCCGGCAACGTCGATATCCATGCAGCTCGGTTCGGCAAGCCCGACCGTCCAGTCCGGCTGCAACCCCGGCAGGCTGGCCGCCAGCGCATCCCTGTCCATCCGCGTCAGCGCGACACCGCTCGCCGCGAAATCGCGCAGCATCGCCGCGGCCAGCCCCGCATCGGCCGCTCGCCCGACATGAATCGCGCGGCGCGCGGCCAGAAATGACCGCTCGGAAAAGTCCGGGTCCGGCGCCGCCAGCAGCGGCCCGCTCGCGGTGGTCAGCGGCTGGATCGCCGGACCGCCATAGCTTTCGTTCCAGAACGCGACCGAGCGACCGGTGGCGTGGAAACCGGGTAGCGCCTCCTGCTCGATCAACGTCACCCGCGCGCGGCCGACGAGCCGGGCGGCGAGGCTGAACCCGGCCATGCCACCGCCCACGATCAGGATATCGGGCAAGATATCGGGCTGGATATCAGGCGTCGTCATGGCAGCGGCGTCGGAGCGTGGAGAGGATCAGGGCGGGCGGCGCATCGGGGCGGCAAATCGACATCGCGCGCTGGTTACGATTTCGTAAGGGCAAAGGTCTAGCCCTTTACGCAAATGACTGGCCCCTGGCTTCCTTCCCTGCTCATCGCCACACTCGCGCTGCTCCTGCTCTGGGGCGCGGTGACAGACCTGCGCCGGCGCACCATTTCCAACCGGCTCAACCTGGTTATCGCGCTGCTCGCGCCGCTCTGGTGGTGGGCCAATGGCCTCGTCCTCTACCCCGACATCGCGCTCCAGCTTGGCCTTGCGCTGGCGGTATTCGCCCTGTTCGCCGCGCTGTTCGCGCTCGGCATGATGGGCGGCGGCGACGTCAAACTGCTCGGCGCACTGGCGCTCTGGCTGCCGCCCGAGGCCATGCTCGCACTGCTCGTCATCATGGCCCTAGCAGGCGGGGGCGTGACCATCGCGACGGTCGCCCACCACCGCCTGTTTCGGCGCGAGGGCCGGCCTGAAATCCCCTATGGCGTCGCCATCGCCTTCGCCGGCCTGTGGGTTTTAGGCGAACGCTATTTTAACCCTTTATCCTGATAACGGCCCGGTCCGAGGCCGCTGGTCTCGCCGATGGGAGACGAGACTCGTCATGGAACCTAAAAAGATCGGACTTTTGGCCGGTGCGCTGATCATCGCTGTCATGGCGGCGTTCCTGGCGCGGTCCATGTTCGCTGACAGCGCCGCGCCGCAGGCCACCGCCGCCGCGATGCCCAATCCGCAAGATATGCCGCATGTGCTGGTCGCGACCAAGTCGCTGCCGGTCGGCACCATCGTCGGCGCGGATGCCTATCGCTACCAGCCCTGGCCCAAGGAACTGGTCGAGGAAGCCTATTTCCTCGAGGGCAAATCGAGCACGGAGAAGCTGGTCGGCTCGGTCGTCCGCACCGCCATTGCCGCCGGTCAGCCGGTGACGCAGGGCTCGCTCATCCAGCCGGGTGATCGCGGCTTCCTCGCCGCCGCCCTGACGCCGGGCATGCGCGCGGTGACCGTCCCCGTTTCCATCCAGAGCAGCGTGGCCGGCTTCATCTTCCCCGGCGACCGGGTGGACCTGATGGTGACGCAGAGCGTCGCCGGCGGCGGTGACGGCGATCCACTCAAGGTCGCCGAGACGATCCTGAGCAACCTGCGCGTGCTCGCCACCGACCAGCGCACCAACGCGATTGGCGAGGACGGCAAGCCGGTGGTGCAGACCTATTCCAACGTCACGCTGGAAGTGACGCCGCGCATGGCCGAGAAAATCAGCGTGGCCCAGACGATCGGTGCCATCTCGCTCTCGCTCCGGTCGCTTGCGGACAATAGCCAGCAGCTCGAAGCGGCGCTGGCCTCCGGCGAAATTGACGTGCCGGGCGGGGACGACGCCGCAGCGGAAAAAACCATGCTCGCCGCCGTCGCCAGCCGCCCGTCGGACAAGCGCTCGACCTATGCCACCGGGGCGGACGTCTCGCGCTATCAGCGCAGCAGCGTGCCGGGCAAGCCGGTCGACCCCAATGGGGAAGCCGGGATCGCCGCCGGCACCGGCGGGGGCGCAGGCCCGGTCGTCCGTATCGCGCGGGGCACCGATGTCACCTCTGTTGCGGTGGGGAGCAAGTAAGATGCACCACGTCCTCAAACTGTCCCCGGCGCGTGTCGCGACCGGTGCCCTGGCCGCCGCGCTGGCCATTGCCGCCAGCGCGCCGCTCATCGCGACGACCGCCTGGGCCGCCGGCCCCGGCCAGCAGGATAATGGCGCGCTGCTGCTCGCCATCGGCGAGAGCCGGGTCATCAACCTGCCGGAAAATCTCAGCGACGTGGTCATCGCCAACCCCGCCGTGGCCGATGTCCATGTCCGCTCGCAGCGCCAGATCTACCTGATCGCCAAGGCACCGGGCGAGACCAATGTGTTCGTCACCGCCAGCAACGGCAAGATGCTCTACGCCAATGCTCTTCGCGTCGGCAACAACATCACCAGTATCGACCAGATGCTGCAAATCGCCATGCCGGAAGCGGACGTTCAGGTCAGCACGATGAACGGCATGGTGCTGCTCACCGGCACCATCGCCACGCCGGAGGACGCCTCCGAAGTGGAGCGGCTCGTGCAGGCCTTCGCCGGCAAGGAGACCACGGTGGTCAGCCGCCTGCGCACCGCCACGCCGATGCAGGTCAACTTGCAGGTCCGCATCGCCGAGGTGAACAAGAATTTCGCCAAGAATATCGGCTTCAACCTGCTCAGCAGCCGCAATCTGGGCAGTGGCTTCCTGTTCGGCATCGGCCAGGGCAATGCCGGTTCGATCACCTATCCCGGCGTGAACACCTTCATTCCCAACCCCGCGGGCGGCAAGCCCCTTGAGGTTCCGGTCATCGATCCGGTCACCGGGCGGCAGGCCTATGATACGGTCTACAAGTTCAACAACAGCGCGACCGGCACCACATTGGGCGGCGCCGGCCGGCTCCTCGGTCTGGACCTGATGGGCACGCTCGACCTGGCCGAGACGCAGGGACTCGCCGCGACGCTGGCCAATCCCAATCTGACCGCGCTGTCCGGCGAGACCGCCAGCTTCCTGGCCGGCGGCGAGATCCCCATCCCGATCTCGACGACGCTGGGGCAGGTCTCGGTCGAATATAAGCAATATGGCGTCAGCCTCGCCTTCACGCCCACCGTGCTGGCCGATGGCCGCATCTCGATGCGCGTGCGCCCCGAGGTCTCGCAGCTCGACAGCAGCGCCGGCGTCCGCCTCAACGACTATGTCATTCCGGGCATCTCGACCCGCCGAGCGGAAACCACGGTGGAGCTTGGCTCGGGCCAGAGCTTCATGATCGGCGGGCTGCTCTCCACCACGAGCGGCAACACGGTCGACAAGGCGCCCTTCCTCGGCGACCTGCCGATCATCGGCAATCTCTTCAAGTCGCAAGGCTATCGCCGCCAGCAGACCGAGCTGGTCATCATCGTCACGCCTTATCTGGTGCGGCCGGTGAACGCGCGTGAGATCGCCCTGCCGACGGACGGCTATCGCAACGCCGACGACGCCCAGCGCATCCTGGGCAACCAGATGCATGCCGGCGAAAGCGGCGCCGCGCGGCCGACACCCGAGCCGGCGCCACCGACCACCGTCACGCCGGACCGTGTCGCCACCCGCGTCTCCAAAGCCAGCGGCAAGACGGCCGCCCCCGGCTTCAGCTTCTGACCAGCGAGGGAAAGAGATGGATATGAGCAGATTTCTCCCCCGCCCCACCGCTCTCGTAGCGGGCCTGTGCCTCGCCGCCGCGCTGGGCCTCGCCCCGGCCACGGCCCGCCCGATCGAGCGCGGCGTTGAGCCGAGCCACCAGCCGGTGGTCCAGCGCACCGATTTCATCTTCGACGTGACCGGCAACGGCGCGGGCGGGCTCGACCCGGCCGAGCAGAGCCGGCTCGCCAGCTGGTTTCAGGCGCTGCGACTGGGCTATGGCGACCATGTCTCGCTCGCCGGCGATGACGGCCGGGGCACCCTCGCCTTGCGCGACGCCATCGCCAATGTCGTCGGGCGCTATGGCCTGCTGATCGAGGACAACGCGCCGATCACCGCGGGCGAGGCGCCGACCGGCAGCATGCGCGTGATCGTCAGCCGTTCAGTCGCCAGCGTGCCGGGCTGCCCGAGCTGGGCGGACCGGAGCGGCGCCGATTTCGTCGGCGGCCTCAGCGACAATTATGGCTGCGCGAGCGCCAGCAATCTGGCCGCGATGATCGCCGATCCCCGCGATCTGGTCGACGGCCGCGAAGCCGCGCTCGATCCGACCAACGGCGTCAGCGGCCGCGCGATCAAGGCCTATCAGGAGAAGGCGCCGACCGGCAGCGGCGGCCTGCAAGCCATGTCGGCAGGAGGTAAGTGAGATGAACGCACCCTGGAAACTGGCCGGGTCTAACGGGCGCGATCCGTTCCACGCCTATGTGTGCGACGATCACAGCCTCGACCTGCTGCGCGCCGTCGTGCAGGACCTGGGCTGGCCGATCGAGAAAGTGCACAAGGGCGGCCTGCGCAATGCCGTCCAGTCGCTCTCCATGTCGCCAAGCCCGAATGTGCTGTTTGTCGACCTGTCGGAATCGGGCGACCCGCTGAACGATATCAACAATCTCGCGGAGGTGTGCGAGCCGGGCACGGTGGTGATCGCCAGCGGTCAGGTGAATGACGTGCGCCTCTATCGCGATCTGGTCGCCAGCGGCATCCAGGATTATCTGTTGAAACCCATGGCGGCGGACGCGCTGCGCGATACGCTTGCGGCCGCGCAGGCCGTGTTTCTCGCGCCGCGCACGGAAGCGGCGAACGATCACCCGCATCTGATGATCAGCGTCATCGGCACACGCGGCGGCGTTGGCGCATCGACCGTCACCGCCTCGCTGGCCTATCTCAGCAGCACGAGGGGGAAGCGCTCCACCGCGCTGCTCGATCTCGACGTGCATTTTGGCACCGGCGCGCTGTCCATGGACCTGGAGCCGGGACGCGGCCTGACCGACGCGGTCGAAAACCCCAGCCGCATCGATGGGCTGTTCATCGAACGGGCGATGGTCCGCGCCAGCGAGACGCTCGCGCTGCTCTCGGCCGAGGCGCCGATCAACCAGCCGCTCATCACCGACGGATCGGCCTATTTCCAGCTTGAGGAAGAGCTGCGCAGCGCGTTCGAGCGCACCTTTGTGGACCTGCCACGCGCCATGCTGGTGCAGCATCCCCATCTTGTCCATGAATCGGGCCTGGTCGTGCTCGTCGCGGAGTTCACCCTCGCCTCGGCACGCGACAGCATCCGCATCCTCTCATGGCTCAAAACAAATGCGCCGCAGTCCCAGGTGATCGTCGTCGCCAACAAGGCGCAGCCCGGCACGGCCGAGATTGCGCGCAAGGATTTCGAGCATAGCATCGAGCGGCGCATCGACATGGTCCTGCCCTATGACGCCAAGGTGACGGCACAGGCCGCCAAGCTCGGCAAGACCGTGGCGGACAGCGGCCGCGCCAGCAAACTGGGGCAGGGCCTGCTGGCGCTGCACCGCACGCTTGTCACCGCCGCCGAAGGCGAGGGCGCGAACGCGGCCGATGGCGCAACCCGCAAGACCAGCGCGTCGCTGATCGGGCGGTTGCTCGAGGTGAAGCTGGCGCTCCCGCGCAAGGCCCGGGCGCAAGCCGAAGACGAAGCGATGGCAGACTGAACCGCAGCCGTCAGGCGCCGGACCGGCCGGCGCCGGCAGCATGATGAACCCGAGTGGATGAGGCGATGACCGATCCGAAACTGCTGATGCTGATGCTGCTCATGGGGACGATGCTCATCTTGCTCGTCCTCGCCCTTGCCGGCCCGTCCGCCAGCCGTGCGAGCACGCGACGCGTCGCGGCCATCCGCAGCCGCCACGCGGTGAGCGACCTCAACCAGATCGAGGCCCGGATGCGCCGGGTCATCTCCTCCCGCCGGGTGGAGAAGAACCAGCTGCTCGTTTCGCTCATTCCCAACCCGGAAAACCTCGCCAAGCGGCTTGCGATGACCGGCCGGAAATGGACGCTGGGCCACTATATGGCGACCTGCGTGGCGATCGCGATCCTCCTGTTCACCGTGATGCTGATGCGCGATTTCTCGCTGCTGCCCGCGCTGTTCGTCTCGCTGGCGGCAGGTTTCGGCCTGCCCCATTATATGGTCGGCAAGATGATCCAGCGGCGCGTCGACAAGTTCAACGCCAATTTCCCCGATGCGCTCGACCTCCTCGTGCGCGGCCTGCGCTCCGGCCTGCCGGTCAGCGAGACGATGAATGTCGTCGCCAGCGAGGTGCCCGGCCCGGTCGGCGAGGAATTCAAGATGATCAACGAGCGGATCAAGATCGGCAAATCCATGGACGTCGCGCTTCAGGAAACCGGCGACCGGCTCGGCACCACCGAGTTCCGCTTCTTCTGCATCACGCTGGCCATCCAGCGCGAAACCGGCGGCAACCTGGCCGAGACGCTCGCCAATCTGGGCTCCGTGCTGCGCCAGCGCGCGCAGATGAAGCTCAAGATCCGTGCCATGTCGTCCGAATCCAAGGCCTCCGCCTATATTATCGGCGCGCTGCCCTTTCTGGTGTTCGGCATGATCTGCTGGATCAACTATGAATATATGGCGCCGTTCTTCACGAGCGACCCGACCGGGCTGTTCGGCCTCGGGCTGATGCAACTGGTCGGCATTGGCGGCCTGTTCTGGATGGGCTGCGGCGTGTTCATCATGGCCCAGATGATCAGTTTCGAGATTTAGGCGAGATTTAGGAAGGACCAGGAGCAGCCATGACGTCCAACGGCGCCACATTATTCGGGCTCGACGCGCGCGATGTCGGCACGCTGCTCGCTGCCATGGCGACCTTTGCGGTGCTCGTCGCCATCTATGCCGCCTCGACCGTGCGAGACCCCATGGCGCGACGGGTCAAGGCGCTCAACGAGCGGCGCGAGCAACTGAAGGCAGGCATCACGGCGTCCACCGGCAAACGGCGCGCGCGGATCGTTCACCAGAATGACACGACCGACTGGATGCACAGGCTCCTGACCTCCCTGCGCGTGCTTCAGGACGATCAGCTCAAGGACGCGCAGAAGCGGCTGGCGCAGGCCGGCATCCGCTCCAAGGAATGGGCCATCGCGATCATCTTCGGCCGGCTCGTGCTGCCGATCGCGATCGGCGGCGGCGCGGCCCTGTTGATCTACGGCTTCGACCTGTGGCCGGACTGGAGCACGCTCAAGAAGTTCGGCGTCTTTGCCGGCGCGTTGCTGCTCAGCTACAAGGCGCCCGATCTCTATGTGAACAACAAGATCACCAAGCGCGCGACGGAAATCCGCAAGGGCATTCCCGATGCGCTCGACCTGCTCGTCATCTGCGCCGAGGCCGGGCTGACCGTGGACGCCGCCTTTGCGCGCGTCGCCCGCGAGCTGGGCACCGCCTATCCCGAGCTGGGCGAGGAGTTCCAGCTCACCGCCATCGAGCTGTCCTTCCTCACCGAGCGGCGCATGGCGTTCGAGAATCTGGCCGAGCGGGTGAAGCTGGACGCGCTCAAGGGCGTGGTCACCACGATGATCCAGACCGAAAAATATGGCACGCCGCTCGCCTCGGCCCTGCGCGTCCTCTCCGCCGAATTCCGCCACGAGCGGATGATGCGGGCGGAGGAAAAAGCCGCGCGGCTGCCGGCGATCATGACCGTGCCGCTCATCCTCTTCATCCTCCCCACGCTCTTCGTGGTCATCCTCGGTCCGGCCGCCTGCTCGATCAGCAAGGCGTTCAGCTAGCCTCGCATCGGGCGACAGCCCTTGCCGTGCGTCGCCAGCGCCGGTAGGCCAGCGGGAGCCTAGCGAGGAAAGGACCGCCCGGTCGTGGCCGAACCCCAGCCGATTACACCCGTCATTCTCTCGGGCGGCGCCGGCACGCGGCTCTGGCCAGTCAGCCGGAGCGCGCGGCCCAAGCAGTTCATCGCGCTCACCGACGCGCGCACCATGTTCGAGCTGACGCTCGCGCGGATCGAGGGCCTTGCCCACGCCACCGCGCCGGTGATCGTCGGCAATGCGGCCCATGCCGGGCTGATCCATGCGCAGGGCCGCGCCGGAATGACGCTCATTCTGGAGCCCTGCGCCCGCAACACCGCGCCCGCCATTGCACTGGCCGCGCTGGCGCTGGAGGATCAGAACAGCGCCATGCTGGTCATGCCGAGCGATCATGTCGTGGCCGACGTCGCCGCCTTCCACGCCGCGATCGATCGCGCCCGGCCGCTGGTGGCCCAGGGCTGGCTGGTCACCTTCGGCATCGAGCCGGATGCGCCGGAAACAGGCTTTGGCTATATCGCGCTGGGGGACGTGCTGGCCGATGGCGTGCGCGCTGTCGCCCGTTTTGTCGAAAAGCCGGACCTTGACCATGCCACCGCCATGCTGGCGCAGGGCGGCCATGTCTGGAACGCCGGCATCTTCCTGTTCAGCGCGCGCGCCTATATCGATGCGTTGGCGGAATATCAGCCGGCCATGCTCGCCGCGGCGCAGGCTGCCATGGCGCAAGGCACCCGCGAGGGCAGCACATTGCGGCCCGAAACCGAGGCTTTTGCCGCCTGCCCGGCCGATTCCATCGACTATGCGGTGATGGAGCGGGCCCGTCAGGTCGCCTGCGTGCCGGTGCGCATGGGCTGGTCGGACGTCGGCAGCTGGGACGCGCTCCACGCCCTCTCCGTCCGGGACGCGCAGGACAATGCGGTGCAAGGCCATTGCCACGCGATCGAATCGCGCGGCTGCCTGATCCGCAGTGATGGTCCGCATGTGACCGTGGTCGGCGGCGAGGACCTGATCGTCATCGCCACGGCGGACGAAATCCTGGTGCTGCCGCGCGGCCGCTCGCAGGAGGTGCGCAAGGCCGTCGCCGCGCTGGCCGATCGGCACGACTGACCCATGGTGACGCGGGGCGCGGCATGACATGGCGGCACTGGCTGGCCGCGCTGGCGATCCTGCTGCTGACGACGGCCATCGTGCCGGTCATCGCGCGCTTCTACTGACTGACTGACTGACCAATCAAAGGACCCATCCGGCATCATGCACAGCGACAAACCCACCATTCTCGTCACCGGCGGCGCGGGCTATATCGGCAGCCATGCAGTGCTCGCACTGGTGGATGCGGGCTGGCCGGTCGTGGTGATCGATAATCTCACCACCGGTTTCCGCTGGGCGGTTCATGAAAAAGCCGCCTTCGTGGAGGGGGATATCGGCGATATGGCGCTGGTCGGCCGGGTCATCGCGGACCATGGCGTGAAGGGCATCATGCACTTCGCCGGCTCGATCATCGTGCCGGAATCGGTCGCGCAGCCGCTCAAATATTATCGCAACAACACCGTGAACAGCCGCGCGCTCATCGAAGCCGCCGTGGCGGGCGGCGTGCCGCATTTCATCTTCTCCTCCACCGCCGCGACCTATGGCGAGCCGGAGGAAAGCCCGGTGCGCGAGGATGCCCCCACCCGGCCGATCAACCCCTATGGCCAGTCCAAGCTGATGACCGAGCTGATGCTGGCCGACGTCGCCGCCGCTCATCCGCTCAACTATTGCGCGCTGCGTTATTTCAACGTGGCGGGCGCCGACCCGGCCGGCCGCTCGGGCCAGTCGACGGCAGGCGCGACGCATCTCATCAAGGTCGCGGTCGAGGCGGCGCTGGGCAAGCGCCCCCATGTCGCCGTGTTCGGCACGGACTATGACACACCGGATGGCACCGGCGTGCGCGACTATATCCATGTCAGCGATCTGGCCGCCGCCCATGTGCTGGCGCTGGAGGCGCTGATCGCGCAGCCACAGCGCAACCTCACCATGAACTGCGGCTATGGCCGGGGCTTCTCGGTGCTTGAGGTGCTCGATGCTGTCGACCGTGTCACCAACGTGCCGGTGGCGCGCCGCATCGAAGGCCGCCGCGCCGGCGATCCGCCCAGCCTCGTCTCGGACAATCAGCGCATATTGGCAACGCTGCCCTGGCGCCCGGCGCATGACGATCTCGACACCATCGTGGCCCACGCCCTCGCCTGGGAACGCAAGCTGGGCGAACGCACCCGCTAGGCGGTGGCGAAAGCGGGGTGATAGCGCACTTCGCCAGCAGGTGAACGCCCCCGAAACACCAGCCGCTGGAAATAGTCGGGCGGCACATCGGCAAAGCTGAGCCTCGGGTCCGAGATGAAACCGAAGCGTCCATAATAGGCCGGATCGCCCAGCACGACGCATCCGGCTGCGCCGTCCGCGCGGAGCCGCTCCAGCCCCGCGCGTATCAACGCCTCGCCAATGCCTTGTCTTTGATGCGCAGCCGCGACGGATACCGGCCCCAATCCCTGCCAGTCACCATCCACGCCGGCGATGCTGACCGGCGAGAAAGCGACATGTCCAATAACGCCAGCGTCAACGGCCACCAAGGAGAGCGTCAACGCGCCCGCCCGGCGCAGCGCGTCGACAATCGCCGCCTCGGTGCCGCTGGAATGTGGCGCATGGCTGAAGGCCGCCGCCGTCAGGTCACGGATCGCCGCGACATCGCCTGGCTGCTCATCCCGGATTATCATGGCCGATCCACCGCGTCAGTGCGCTGCGCCCCAGCTCGGGCCAGTGCCGATCTCGACGCCGAGCGGCACGGAGAGACTGACCATCGGCTCGGCCGCGCCCGCCATCACCGCGCGGATGATCGGCGTGGCCGCGTCCACTTCCTCGTCCGCCACCTCGAAGACCAGTTCGTCATGCACCTGCAGCAGCATGCGCGTACGGGTGAGCCCGGCCTCGGCCAGCGCCGGCCCCATGCGGGCCATGGCGCGCTTGATGATGTCCGCGCTGGTGCCCTGGATGGGGGCGTTGATGGCGGCGCGCTCGGCGCCCTGCCGGATATGCTGGACGGCGGCGCGGATCTGCGGAAACCACGTCTTGCGGCCGAACAAGGTCTGCGTATGGCCGCTGTGCCGCGCCTTCTCCAGCGTCTCGTTGATATAGGCGGAGATGCCGGGGAAGCGCTCGAAATAACGGCTGATCATCGCCTGCGCCTCGTCCGCCTCAATCTCCAGCCGGGCGGCCAGACCCCAGCGCGAGATGCCGTAGAGAATGGCGAAGTTGATCGTCTTGGCGCGTGCGCGCGTATCGCGATCGACCAGGCCGAACAGCTCCTGCGCGGTGGCGGCGTGAATATCCTCGCCGCGCAGAAACGCGTCGCGCAACGCCGGCACGTCCGCCATATGGGCGGCGAGGCGCAGCTCGATCTGGCTATAGTCCGCCGCGAGGATGACATGGCCCGGCTCGGCGATGAACGCATCGCGGATCTGCCGGCCGACCTCGGTGCGGATCGGGATATTCTGGAGATTGGGATCGGTCGAGGAGAGCCGCCCGGTCTGCGCGCCGGTCAGGCTGTAGCTGGTGTGGACGCGGCCGGTCACCGGGTTGATCTGCGCCTGCAACGCATCGGTATAGGTGGATTTGAGCTTGGCGAGCTGCCGCCATTCCAGCACCAGCCCGGCGATCGCCACGCCATCGGCCTTCATCCGCTCGAGCACGGTGACATCGGTCGAATAGGCGCCGGACTTGCCTTTCTTGCCGCCCTTCAGGCCCATCTTGTCGAACAGGATCGCGCCCAGTTGCTGGGTCGAGCCGATCGCGAAGGGCTGCCCGGCCTCGGCCTGGATCTCGTCTTCCAGCCGCGCCATCTCCTGCGCGAACTGGCCGGAGAGGCGCGAGAGCTGCTCGCGATCCACCTTGATGCCGCTGCGCTCCATGCCGGCCACCACCGGAAGCAGCGGCCGGTCGACCAGCTCATAGACGCGCGTGACGCCTTCCTGCGCGATGCGCGGCTTGAAGCGGGTCCACAGGCGCCAGGTCACGTCGGCATCCTCGCCGCCATAGCGGGTCGCGACATCGAGCGGCACCTGCGCGAAGCTGATCGCCTTCTTGCCGGTGCCGGCGACATCCTTGAAGGTGATGCAGCTATGTTCGAGCACGGCATGCGCCACTTCGTCCATGCCATGGCCGGCGAGCGACTGGCCGGCATCCAGATCGAAACTCATCACCATCGTATCATCGATGGGGCTGAGTGGCAGGCCGTGGCGGACCAGCACATTGAGATCATATTTGATGTTGTGGCCGATCTTGAGCACGCCGGGATCGACGAACAATGACTGCAACCGCGCGACCACCTCCGCCAGCGGCAATTGCGGCGGGACTTCACCGAACATATCGTCGCTGCTGCGGTGGCCGATCGGGATATAGCAGGCATGGCCGGGCGCGGTGGCAAGGCAGATGCCGACAAGATTGGCGGCGATGCTGTCCAGCGAATCCGTCTCGGTATCGACTGCGAGGATGCCGCTGGCATGGGCCTGCGCGACCCAATGCTCCAGCCGTTCGATCGTCGTCACCGTCTCATAGGCATCGCAATCGATTGGCGGCAGCGGCACGAAATCCGGCGTGCCGGGATCGGCCAGCGCGGCGGCAGCGGCCACCGGATCGGCCTTGTCCCGCCCCGGCGAGTGAGCGGCCATGCGCGAGAGCAAGGCCTTGAAGCCCTGCTCCTCCAGAAATTCCCGCAGCGGCTCGGGCGGGATGCCGTCGAGACGCAACTCCTCCAGCGCATGCGGCAACGGCACTTCCTCGTGCAGCGTCACCAGCTCGCGCGAGAGGCGGGCGAGGTCGGCATGCTCGATCAGCCGTTCCTTGAGCTTGGAGGTCTTCATGCCCGGCGCGGCAGCGAGCACACCGTCCAGATCGCCATATTCGCCAATCAGCTTGGCGGCTGTCTTGGGGCCGACGCCGGGCACGCCCGGCACATTGTCCACGCTGTCGCCCATCAGCGCCAGCACGTCGCCCAGCTGCTCCGGCGTCACGCCGAACTTGGCCATGACATAGTCCGGCCCGCGCCGCTCATTCTTCATCGTGTCGAGCATGTCGACGCCCGGCTGGATGAGCTGCGCCAGATCCTTGTCGGAGGAGACGATGGTCACCTGCCACCCGGCCGCGACCGCCAGCTTCGTATAGGTGGCAATGATGTCGTCCGCCTCGAAGCCGGCTTCCTCGATGCACGGCAACGAGAAGGCGCGCGTCGCCACGCGGATCAGCGGGAATTGCGGCACCAGATCCTCCGGCGCGGGCGGCCGGTTCGCCTTATACTGATCGTAAAGCTCGTTGCGGAAGGTGTGCGAGCCCTTGTCCAGCACCACGGCGAGGTGGGTCGGCCCCTCCTCCTTGTCGAGCGCATCGGCGAGCTTCCAGAGCATCGTCGTATAGCCATAGACGGCGCCGACATTGAGCCCGTCGCGATTGGTCAGGGGTGGCAGCTGGTGATAGGCGCGGAAGATATATCCACTGCCGTCGACGAGATAGAGATGATTCCGGGAGGCCATGGCCAGCGGGATAGCGCGCGACGTGGAAGGACGCCACCCCATGCATCAGGCCCCTATGACATCCGGCCGTGCCAGTTGCCACCGCCCGCCCGCCAAGCTAGGACGCGAGGCATAATCCGATCCATCATTTGAAGGGACAAGCTGTGGCAGGCCATAGCAAATTCAAGAACATCATGCACCGCAAGGGCGCGCAGGACAAGAAGCGCGCCGCCGCCTTCTCCAAGCTGTCGCGCGAGATTACCGTGGCTGCGAAGATGGGCACGCCCGACCCGGACATGAACCCGCGCCTGCGCCTCGCGATCAACGCGGCCAAGGCGCAATCCGTGCCCAAGGACAATATCCAGCGCGCCATCGACAAGGCGAGCCGGGGCGATGCGGAAAATTACGAGGAAATGCGCTACGAGGGCTACGGCCCCGGCGGCGTGGCCATCATCGTCGAGGCACTGACCGACAACCGCAACCGCACCGCCACCAACATCCGCACCGCCTTCTCCAAAAATGGCGGCAATCTCGGCGCGAGCGGCGCGGTGAGCCATGGCTTCGACCGCATGGGGCTCATCGCCTACCCGGCCGATGCGGGCGATGCGGACACGATCTTCGAGGCGGCGCTGGAAGCCGGCGCGGAAGATGTCTCCTCCAACGAGGACGAGCATGAGATCTGGACGGCGATGGATGCCCTCCACGAGGTCGCCCGCGCGCTCGAAGACAAGCTCGGCGCAGCGGAAAGCGCCAAGCTCGCCTGGCGTCCGCAGACCACGGTGGAAATGGACGAGGGCAACGCCGCGACGTTGTTCAAGCTGATCGACACGCTGGACGATGACGATGACGTGCAGGCCGTCTGGGGCAATTATGAAGTGCCCGACGATGTGATGGCCAAACTGGGATGATGCCATTGCCGATCGCCCGGGCGCAGCGCGCAGGCGCTGGTCAGGGCGATCACGCTGACAGGCACCGGCCGTCGTCAGCCCCCCGTCGCATGATCGTCCTCGGCCTCGATCCCGGCCTTGGCACCACCGGCTGGGGACTGGTGCGGGCGCAGGGCAATCATCTTTCCCATCTCGCCAATGGCCAGATCAAGACCGACACGAAGCAGCCGCTCGCCCAGCGGCTGGTAGCGCTCGATGCGGCGCTGGCGGCGCTCATCGTCGACTATGCACCCGATCAGGCAGCGGTCGAGGAAGTGTTCGTCAACAGCAACCCGCAATCGACGCTCAAGCTCGGGCAGGCGCGCGGCGTGATCCTGCTCGGCGCGGCGCGCACCGGCATCCCGGTGGGCGAATATGCCGCGCGGCTGATCAAGAAGGCGGTCGTCGGCGTCGGCAATGCCAGCAAGGATCAGGTGCATGCCATGGTCGCGCGGCTGCTGCCGGGCTGCCGCATTGCCGGGGCGGATGCGGCGGACGCGCTCGCAGTGGCGATCACCCACGCCCATCATGTCGCCAGCGCGCGACGGATGCCGGGATCGAGCTGACCCCACCACCCCGCGATCCCCCGTGCCCGCGATCCGATGAAGCGACGGCTTACGCCGGACAGGATGAGTCCGACTTGCTATCGCAGCGCCCGGTTCACAGTGGGAGAATGAGAATGACGACCGCCTTCCGGGGTTTGACGACGCTTGCCGCCGCGCTGGTCTCGGCCATGGCCACGCCCGCCATGGCGGACCTGCCAGCCCCCGTGCGCACGATGCTCGATGCGGCCATCGCCAGCGGCAATGATGCCGAGATCGCCGCTGTCGCCAAATTCGCCAAATCGACCAATCCGGCCGACAGCGCGGAGATCGATGCACTGGTAAGCGCGCATCGGGTAGCCGTCGCGGCGGCGGATGAAGCGCATAAGCGCGCGGCCGGCTTTTTCCAGAACTGGCACGGCAATGGCGAGCTGGGCGGCTTCCTCACCACCGGCAATAGCGAAACCAGCGGCATCACGGTCGGCCTCGCCCTGGACAAGGAGGGCATTGACTGGCGCCACAAGATCCGCGCGATTGCCGACTATCAGCGCGCCGACGGCGTCACCACCCGCAACCAGTGGCTGGCGAGCTACGAGCCCAACTATAATGTTACCGCCCGGCTCTATACCTTCGGTCTCGCCATGTATGAGAAGGACCGCTTCCAGGGCTTCTCGGACCGCGTGACGCTGTCGGGCGGCATGGGCTACCGGGTGATCGACAGCGATGCGATGACGCTGGATATCAAGGGCGGCCCGGCCTGGCGCCGCACCGACTGGATCGCCGAACCCTCGACGAGCAAGTTCAATGGCCTCGCCGGTGCCGATTTCGTCTGGCACATCTCACCCGCGCTGGACTTCAGCAACAATGCGCAGGCGCTCTGGGGCGATGGCAACAGCACTTACAGCAATACTGCCGCGCTGACCGCCAAGCTGAGCGGCGCCCTCTCCGGCCGCCTCTCCTACGGCGTGCGGCACGAGACCAATCCACCGGCGATCAACGAGAAAACCGACACCGTCACCCGCGCGACGCTGGTTTACGGCTTCTGAGGGCAGCGCACCGCCTGCGACAGGGGGCGCTGGCGCATGCGGTCGACGCGATGCGCCAGCGCTTCCATCACGAACGCGACCGGAGCGACAGGTCGCTCAACTGCGCCCCCAGAACAGAAAGGCCACTGCGCCCACCAGGCAGGCAAACGCGCCGGCGTGGCGCCAGCCAAGGGGTTCGCCAAGCACCACGACCATGAACACGCCGAAGATCGCAAGCGCGATCACCTCCTGCGTGATCTTGAGCTGGCCGGCGCTCCAGCCGCTCGCATAGCCGAGCCGATTGGCCGGCACCGCAAAGCAATATTCGAAAAAGGCGATGCTCCAGCTTATGCCGATGACGAACAGCAGTGGCCGGGTCATCCCGCCCTTGAGGTGCCAATACCAGGCAACCGTCATGAAGATATTGGAGATGAGGAGCAGCGCGATTGTCGGCATGACCCGCTGATGCCAGCGCGCCCCGCATCACGCCATGACAAAATCATGCCCGGGCGGCCCGTTATCAAGGATCGAGACGGGGCAAACAGCATGGCAGCGGTGAAAGCCCCGACCAGCGCCCAGCGCGATCCCCAGCCTCAGCTGGCCGCGACGCGCGCAAAAATCCGGTGGAGCAGCTCGGCACATTGCTCCAGTTCGCTATCCGCGAGATCGGCTAGCACAGCGGCCCGCTCTTCATCCAGGATCGGCTGGATCCGTTCGACCATCGCCTGTCCAGCCGGGGTCAGCGACACCAGTTTCGAGCGACCATCCCGCGGATTGTCGATGCGCGTGATGAGGCCATCAGCGACCAGGCCCTCGACCACTCGCACCAGGGTCGGCCATTGCACGAACAGGCGCTGGCCGATGTCCGTCAACGTAACGGGCTGCTGCCCGAAGGCGATGGTGAACAGCATCTGCCAGCGCGCGCGCGTCTGCCCCGTTGCCGCACGCAGTCGGTTGTCGATATGCGTCATCCAGGTGCGACCGGACATGACCAGCAATCGCGAGAGGCGATATTCGCGATCCAGCCGGCTTCCCGTCGGATAAAAGTCATCATAATGATTGGCCCAGGATTCAAAATCGCCGATCCGCTCGTCGTCCCTCCCTCGTGTCGCCATTCTTTCTTCCCGATTGCACATGCCGCATGTTGTAGCCGCTCGGCGCGCAATTGGAACCATGGTTCCCTGTCCGCCTGCCTCCTCGCCTCGTGACAGGCCGGCCGGGCCGACCTATACTCGCCGCCAAAGCGTGCCCGACCGGGCCGAAACCCGCTGGGAAAGGATAATGGCGATGCACAGGATCATGCTCGATCCCGATCTGGTGACACGACTGACGGCCGAGCGCGGCGGCAAGCTCCATGTGATCGACACGCTGGACCCGGCGCGCACGGCGCATCTCGTGATCGATATGCAGAATGGTTTTGTCGAAGCCGGCGGCCCCGTCGAAGTGCCGATGGCCCGCAGGATCGTGCCCGCTGTCAACCGCATCAGCCGGGCCGTCCGCGCGGCCGGTGGCCAGAATTATTTCGTCCAGTTCACCACGCCGGTGGGCGACCTGTCATCCTGGTCCACTTTCTATTCCCGCTTCTCGCCAGCAACGTCCAAAGGCCATCAGGATGCCTTCACGCCGGGCGCGCACTATTGGCAGCTCTGGCCGGAACTCGATGTCGACGAAAGCGCGGACGTGGCTATCGAGAAACGCCGCTTTGGCGCGTTCATCCCCGGCACATGCGATCTCGACGCGGACCTGCGTGCACGCGGCATCGATACGCTCATCATTAGCGGCACGCTCACAAACTGCTGCTGCGAATCGACTGCCCGTGACGCGATGCAACTCAATTACCGCGTGATATTTGCGACGGATACCAATGCCGCGCTCACCGATGCCGAGCATAATATGACACTGAACAATATGTTGTTTCTGTTCGCCGACGTGCGTTCTTCCGAGGAGATTGCCGGGCTGCTCGAACCGGCGATGGCCCCGGCAGGCTGAACCCGCGCCCGGAAGGGCCGGATATTGATGCAACGTGCACCCGCGGATGCCTGTCCTGCTCGATGCTCTCCATTGGCGGGGGCAACAATGCAAGGGGGTGACACGCGGCGTCAGTCGCGATCGGGTGCGCCGGGCGGGAAATAGCTGCGGTAGGGCCGCGCATCCTCGATACAGCGCACGACCGACGGACGAGCGTTGAGCGCGGCGCGATAGGCCCGGAGCGCCGGCAGCGTCTCGGGGATCGGCCGCACCCAATCGGCATAGAAAAGCGCCGGCGCGGCCGCGCAATCGGCGAGGGAGAAACTATGCCCGCTGGCCCATGGCTGACCGGCCAGCCGTGTGTCGAGCCAGTCATACACGATGTCCAGCGCGGCCTCCGCCTGCGCCATTCGCGACTTGTCCGGCGCGGCCCGATCGACGAGATATTCCCGCACGATCGCGTTCATCGGCGCCATCACATGATTGTCGAAGATCCGGTCCATGAACCGCACATTGAGCGCATCGGTCGGATTGGCCGGGATGAGCGGCGCACGATCATAATGGTGCAGGTCGAGATATTCGATGATCGTGGTGGATTCGATGACCGGCACGGGCACGGCGCCGCCTTCCACCATCAGCATGGGAAACTTGCCGAGCGGCCAGTAGCTGCGCAACTGCGCCATCACCTCCGCGTCCTCGACCATGCGATAATCGAACGGCGCCTCCTTCTCATAAAGCGCGATCAGCACCTTCCAGCAATAGGAGGAGAAGGGATGGGCGAACAACGCATAACTCATGCGGCCGCCTCCCCGGCAAATGCCGCTTCAAGCGCCGCGAGATCGAGCTTGTGCATGGTCATGAGCGCCTGTGACATGCGCGCAACCTGCTCGGGGCTGCCCTGTGCCTGCATCGTGAGCAGCGCGCGCGGCACCACCTGCCAGGAAACGCCATAGCGGTCCTTGCACCAGCCGCACATGCTCTCCGCGCCGCCGTCCGCAGTCAGCCCCGCCCACAGGCGGTCCACCGCCGCCTGATCGTCGACAGGCACGACGAAGGAGACGGCCTCCGTCTGCGGAAAGTCCGGGCCGCCGTTGAGCGTGGCAAATGGCCGCCCGGCAAGGGTGAAGGTGACGAGCAACGGCGTGCCCGCCTTGAAATGTGGCGGAAAGGGGGATTCGGCCGGATAACGGCTGATCTCGCCGATCCGCGAATCGGGAAAGAGCGAGACATAAAATTGTGCGGCCTCCTCGGCCGTGCCGTCCATCCAGATGCAGGGCGTGATTGGATCGATCATCGCGCTTCTCCTCAAGGCTTGCCGACGAGCGCAAACCGCGCGCCCTGCGGATCGGTGCCGATGATGACATGACTGCCGCCGGGCACCTCATGGGGCCCATGATCCACCGTCCCGCCATGGGCCTTCACCGCATCCACCGCGGCGCCAATCGAGGACACCGTGAAATAGGGTTGCCAGCGCGGGCGGCCGGCCTGCTGCATGGAGGCGCCGATGCGGAGGTCTCCGACATTGAGGAAGCGATAATCGCCCGCCGGGCCCATCGGCATGGTCTCCCTGGTTTCCCAGCCAAAGATCGCAGCATAGAAGGCGTCCGCCGCCGCCTGATCGGATGTCGTCAGTTCGTTCCAGCTGCAGTGCCCCATGGCATCGGGCGAAAAGGCCGTGCTGGTGCCATCCACCGCGCCGCGCATCACGTAGAACGGCGCCCCCTGCGGATCGCTCACCATGGCAAAGCGCCCGACATCGGGAATATCGCTCGGCGGCACATAGACATGACCGCCTTGCGCCCTGATCGCCGCTACCGTGGCATCGACATCATCCACGCCGATATAGCCGAGCCAGCCCGGCTTGCCGCCCTGCGCCGCCATCTCGGCGTCAATCGCCATCATCCCGCCCACGCTCGCATCCGGCGCGTCGATCATGCGATAGTCCATGCCCGGCATGCCACTCGTCGCACCGATCTTCCAGCCGACCACCGGCTCATAGAAAGCGCGCGCCGCGTCCACATCCGTGGTCATCAATTCATACCAGATGAATTCGCCCTGCCTGTTGGCCATCTTCTCTCTCCGTCATCATGACCGAGGCACGTCCGTCGCTTCCCCGAGACGGGGCGTGAGCGCGAGCACGCATGGATCGGTCCAGCCGTGCCGGCCATCGGGCGGCACGGCCTCGGCCAGTTCAGGCTTTCTGATCCAGAATGACGGAATAGCCGCCATAGACCATGCGCGCGCCGGCCATCGGATTATCCTCCGGCCCTTTCATGCGCGGATCGGCCATGCATTTCTGCCAGCCGGCGTCGCGCGTCGCCTTGTCCGGCCATTCGATCCACGAGAAGACGACATCCTCGCCATCCTCCGCGATCACCGCGGTGCGGAAATCATTGGTCTTGCCGACCATCAGATCGTCATTCCACGTCTCCACGACCCGCAGCGCGCCATGGTCGACAAAGACGGGCGCGGCGGCTCTGGCCATCGCGATATAATCATCCTTGCGTCCCGGTTTCACCGGACAGACGAAGCCATCAATATAAGTCATGTCGGCACTCCTTCCCGATCGAGCGCGAAATCGCCCAGCTGCGCCGCCAGTGCGGCTTGAAACGCGGGACGCGCCTCCCCCCGCGCAATATAGTCCATGAGGTTTTGCGGCATGAACAACTGGCCGGGCTTCAGGTTCCGCAGCGTGGCGACCATCATGAGGTCACCCACGGTAAAACGTTCCTCCAGCCAGTCCTGCGCCCCGAGCGCGGCGCCCAACTGGGCCAGTCGCCCTTCCAGCCGGACGGCTGCGGCGGGTCGACGGAGCACGCCCCATTGCGCGCCGCCGCTGAACAGATCGATCTCGAGCAACGCCCCCATCATCGGGTCGATGCTGTTGAGCGCCGCAAACAGCCAGGCGATGGCTCGCGCACGCGGGATCGGCTCGCGCGGCAGCAGCCGCTCGTCCTTCTCGGCAATGTGCAAGGCGATCGCACCGCATTCGAACAGGGTGAGCCCGCCCTCGCGATAGACCGGCACCTGGCCGAAAGGCTGGCCCGGGTCGTCATCCGTCCGCCCGTCCCGCCGATCGAGCAGCCGCGTGCGATAATCGAGGCCGATCTCCTCAAGGGCCCAGCGCACGCGCAGATCGCGCACCTGTCCGCGCGCAAAAGGCGGCACCCAGGCGAACCCGGTGACCTCGATTGCGGCGTCGTCATGCTGCGCCATATCATTCCTCTCCATGCCATGCGTCGGTTCAGTCCGCCGCCGCTTGCCCCGCCATCGCCGCCGCCATGTCCATCCACACCGGCTCCCAGATGTGGCCGTCCGGATCGGCGAAGCTGCGGCCATACATGAAGCCATGATCCTGCGAGGGGTTGGGATCGGCCGTGCCGCCTGTCGCGGCTGCGCTGGCCACCGCGGCATCGACTGCGTCGCGGCTTTCCTGCGAGAGGGCGAGAAGCATCTGCGCGGTCTGCGTTGCATCCGGAATTTGGCGGGCGGTAAAGCTGCTGAAGCGCGCATGGGTCAGCAGCATCACGCTGATCGTTTCTGAAAAGCGCATCATCGCCGCGCTGTCATCGCTGAAATCCATATTCTGCACGCCACCGATCGCTCGATAGAAGGCGATCGATCGCGTGAGGTCACGCACCGGCAAATTGACGAAGATCATCCTCTCCATGACAGCTTTCTCCCTCGCTCATCAGGCCCGGCGACTCGCCCCGGCCTTGATAATCCTGCCCATGATGATTATCTGACGCAACTATGAAGTTAGAAAAAGAAACCAACCGGTCTTCAGCCGCGATCAACCGCCGTTATGACGACGCCTGTGGCACCGCCCACGGTCTTGAACTGCTGGGTGAACGCTGGGCGATGTTCGTTGTGCGCGAGCTGATGCTCGGACCGCGCCGGTTCAGCGATTTACGCAACGACCTGCCGGGCCTCAGCGCGAATGTGCTCACCCAGCGCCTGACCGAACTGGAGGCGCGCGGCATCGTCGAGAAGGCCATGCTGCCACCGCCCGCGCAGGTGCAGGTCTACGGCCTGACCGACTGGGGCTATGAAGCGGAAATCATCATCCGCGAACTGGGCCGCTGGGCCGCGCGCTCGCCGCTGCACGATCCCACTCTGCCGATCAGTCCGGTCTCGATCATGCTCTCGCTGCGCACCCTCATCCTGCCCGAACGGACACGATCGCTCGATGTCATCGTCGGCTTCCGCTTCGGCGCGCTCGCATTTCGCGGCCATGTGAAGAATGGCTGGATCACCATCACCCGCGCCGAACCGGACGATGCGGCCGCCATCTTCACGGGCACGGCACCCGGCCTGGGGGCCTATGTCCATGGTGGCGTGCCAATCACCGAACTGGCGCAGGCCGGCCTGCTCCATGCCGAGGGCGACCCGGCGCTGATCGCGCTCTTCCCGACATTGTTTCAACTGCCGGCCAAGCTTCCGCCCAAAGAATAGGCTCGACTTCCCCCCGCGCGGGCGCCTAACCATGGCGCGGGGGAGAACGAACGGTGATCGCAACAGTGGCGACAGTGGCGTTCCTCGGACTGGAGGCCCGCCCGGTCGAGGTGCAGTGCCAACTCGTGGCGGGCTTGCCGAATTTCATCGTGGTCGGCTTGGCCGACAAGGCCGTGGCGGAGAGCCGCGAGCGTGTGCGCAATGCGATCGCCGCCATCGGCCTCTCATTGCCGCCCAAACGCATCACCATCAATCTCTCACCAGCCGATCTGCCCAAGGAAGGCTCGCATTATGATCTGCCGATCGCGCTGGCCCTGCTGGCCGCGATGGGCATTGTCGATGCCGAACATCTGGGCGACCATCTCGTCGTCGGCGAGCTGGGGCTCGATGGCCGGCTCGCGCCCGTGCCCGGCGTGCTGCTCGCCGCGCTCCATGCCGCCTCGCGCGACCTGACCCTCATCTGCCCTGCCACGCAAGGCGCCGAGGCCGCCTGGGCCGGCACGGACGGCGTACTGGCCGCGCCGGATCTGCTGGCGCTCATCAATCACCTGAAGGGAGCGACCATCCTCCCTCGCCCCGCGCCGGGCGAAGCCGAGCCACCCGTCTCCGCGCCCGACCTCGCCCTGGTGAAGGGACAGGAAACCGCCCGGCGTGCGCTGGAAATCGCGGCGGCCGGCGGTCATAACCTGCTGATGATCGGCCCGCCCGGCGCCGGTAAATCGCTGATGGCGAGTTGCCTGCCCGGTATCCTGCCACCGCTTGCCCCGGCGGAGGCGCTGGAGGTCTCGATGGTCGCCAGCATCGCCGGCGCCTTGCCGGGCGGACGGATCAGCCAGAACCGCCCCTATCGCGCGCCGCACCACAGCGCCTCCATGCCGGCGCTGGTCGGCGGCGGGCAGCGCGTCAAACCGGGCGAAGTCAGCCTCGCGCATCTGGGGGTCCTCTTCCTCGATGAACTGCCCGAATTCCAGCGCACCGTGCTCGATAGCCTGCGCCAGCCGCTGGAGACAGGAACGGTGAGCGTCGCGCGCGCCAATGCCCATGTGACCTTCCCGGCACAGGTACAGCTGGTCGCCGCGATGAACCCGTGCCGCTGTGGTCATCTTGCAGATACAGCACTCGCCTGCTCGCGCGCTCCGCGCTGCGCCGCCGATTATCAGGCAAAAGTCTCCGGCCCGCTCCTCGATCGGATCGACCTGCATGTCGACGTGACCGCGCTCTCAGCGGCCGACCTTGTCAGCCCGGCACCGGTCGAGAGCTCGGCGACAGTCGCCATGCGCGTCGCGGCCGCTCGCGCGCTCCAGACCGCCCGCTCGCCCACCTGTGACAATGCCCGCACCAATGCGGAGCTTGGCGGCGCAGCCCTGGAAACCGTCGCCACGCCCGACACGGCTGGGCAGGCTCTCCTGGCCGAAGCGGCCGCCACCATGAAGCTCTCCGCGCGAGGCTATACGCGCGTCCTGCGCGTTGCCCGCACCATCGCGGATCTGGCTGGTGCCGAGCAGGTCAACCGCCTGCACATCGCTGAAGCGCTGAGCTATCGACGCCGGCCGCCGGCCAGCTAGCGACGGTAGGAAACAGCGGATTTCGAGCCCTATTCTGGAGCGCTCGGGAACATGGGCTGACCCACGCCACCCCTTGCAGAAATCCATATTGACAGCCGCGCCAGGAGAGCCAACGAAAAGAACCAAACTCGTCCACGGGAGAGGATCATGACCACGCTTGCCGACCTTGCGCCGAGTGTGCAGGCTTTTCGCCCCTTCTTGCCCGCCAAGGATTTCCAGACGAGCTTGCGGTTTTACGAAACGCTCGGGTTTCACAGCTTTCGGCTAGGCGAGGCCCTGGCCGAACTGCGGCTGGGGCCGAACGCGTTTCTGCTGCAAGGCGATTATGTTAAAGAATGGGCGGAAAACTGCGTGATGCATGTCCTCGTTGAGGACATAGACGCCTGGTGGCGTGTGATCAGCGCGCTGGAGCTGGAGAAGAGCTTTGACGTTCCCCCGCCCCACCCGCCAAAAGCGGAAGACTGGGGGCTGACGGTTTTCTATCTGACCGACCCCACGGGAATCCTCTGGCATTTTGCGGCCGAGACGGACGAGCAACCCCTGCGCCAGCCCTGATACGTCGCGCCGCGACGGCCTCTCCGCGACCGTCCTCGCCTTTCAATCCCGCAATTGCACCCATACCGGCGCATGGTCGCTGGCCCGTTCCCGGCCGCGATATTCCTTGTCCACCTGCGCGTCGACCAGCCGATCGGCCGCGGCGGGGGAGAGGAGGAGATGATCGATGCGGAAGCCGGCGTCGCGCGGCCAGGCGGCGGCCTGATAGTCCCAATAGGTCCACACGCCGCCCTGCGGATGGCGGGTCGCGAGCGCATCGGTCCAACCATCGCCCAGCATCGCCTTGTAAGCTGCGCGACTCTCCGGCTGCATCAGCGCATCATCCGCCATGGCCGCTGGCTTCCACACATCGCGGTCGAACGGGATGACATTATAGTCGCCAGCCAGCACCGCCGGGACTTCCTCTGCCCAGATCTGCGCCGCGCGCTGGCGCAGCCGCGCCATCCAGCGAATCTTGTAATCGAATTTGGGGCCGGGCTGCGGATTGCCATTGGGCAGATAGATGGTCGCGACGCGCACGCCGTTCACATCCGCCTCGAGATAGCGGCTATGGTCATCCTCCGTCTCGCCCGCCAGCCCGCGCGCGACTTCCGTGGGGGTCGCCCCGCGCGCGAGGATCGCCACGCCGTTAAAGCCCTTCTGGCCATGCCAGATGGCGCCATAGCCGGCCGCCTCGATATCCGCGATCGGGAAGCCCTCATCCTGCGTCTTGATTTCCTGCAGGCAGGCGACATCCGGCTGCGTTTCGCTCAGCCATTCGACGAGACGCGGCAGGCGCGCCTTGATGCCGTTGATATTGAAGGTTGCGATACGCATGGGAGCAATCTCGATGTTCGATGGGGCCGCCCCCTCTTAACCGACAGGGCGGCTGCAGCAAGCACCGTGCCACCACCCGCTCTTCCATCAGGGGCGAGCCATCGGCATGCGCTGGATAGCGGGTCGCCTTAAACCGAGAAGCTGGTTCCGCAGCCGCAGCCGGCCGTGGCGTTGGGATTTTCGACCTTGAAGGAGGCGCCGCCCAGATTGTCGACAAAATCGACCACGCCGCCGCGCACCAGATCGAGGCTCATTGCATCGACGACGAGCGTCACGCCATCGGTCTGAACGCTGATGTCATCATCCTCGGCGGCATCGGCCAGTCCGAAACGATATTGAAAGCCCGAGCAGCCACCGCCTTCCACCGCGAGGCGAAGGATGGCCGGCTTTTGTTGCCGCGCCGCAATCTGCGCGACGCGCGCGGCAGCCGAAGGAGAGAGACCGATGTCCATGTCAACCAAGATAGGCGCCGCGGCTCGCCGGGGCAAGGCGGGGCGCGACCGATCGGCTCATCAAATCCGGCAAAACAGATATTGGACGCGCCGCACCGGGCGCATCCGCTCAACGATCCCGATTGTCGCTGCTATTGCGGGCTTCCGGACCGCCCATGGCGATCTGCTGCGCATTATGGGCCTTCGCTTCGGCGAGCGCCAGTTCGTAGTTGGTGCCGTCAATATAGGGGATAGGGTTCACGGCGCTGCCGGCGATGCGCACTTCATAGTGAAGGTGGCTGCCCGTCGAGCGGCCGGTCGAGCCCATCAGGCCGATCAACTGGCCACGGCGCACGCGCTCATTGGGCTGGGCGATCAGCTTGGAGAGGTGGCCGTAACGGGTTTCAAGCCCGTTGCCATGGCTGATCTCGACGAGGTTGCCATAACCATTGGCCCATTGCGCGCGACGCACAACACCATCCGCCGTGGCGTAGATGGGCGTGCCGATCGGGCCCGGAATATCAATGCCCTGATGCAGACGACGCTGACCATTGAACGGATCGGAGCGGCTGCCGAAATTGCTGCTGAGCGAAACGCTGTCCACCGGCTGACGCGACGGGATCGACGCCTTGGTGCGGGTGTCCTGCTCGGTCGGCGCTTCCATCTTCTGCCAGGCCGCAAACAGCGACGAGAACTGGGCGTCGTTCGCGCGATCAGCCGCGATCGCCGGCGCGCCAATCAGCAGCGCAGCCGCGGCGATGAGTCGACCTGCAATCTTGACGACACCGTCCATGGTCGATGCGACGGCAAAAAAATGGTTCATGCGGACCCCATATCGAGCCCGCCGGATGGGCCCCTGGATATATTTTCGTTGCGGCACAGACGCACCGTTGGGAACTTTCGAGCGAAAAAAGGGTTAAGTCGCAAGGGGCATGTAAAATTCCCGCGTCAAACCGGCCTGACTTCGCGCTGAGTCGTTGAACGGTGGCTTCAGCTTCCCCCGAAAATGCGTCCGAACCAGCTTTTGGTAGGTTTCCTGCGGATTCTGCCCGGCTCTGTTCGTCGCCCACAAAAACCATTTTGTCCCCGCCCGGACATGGCGAATTTCATCGTCAACGATTCGTGCGAGCATCCGCACGGTCTGGTGATCATCGAACGTCGCGAAACGGTCGATCGTCTGTGGCGTGATATCGAGCGCGCGCGCTTCCAGCACCATCGGCACGATGGCGATGCGGGCCAGCGCATCATGCGCGGTCTCCTCCGCCGCCTCCCACAGCCCGTCATGCGCCGGCAGCGCACCATAATGGCTGCCAAGGTCCGCGAGACGGCGGGACAGCAAGGCGAAATGCATGGCCTCGTCCGCTCCAACGCGCAACCAGTCATCGGCAAATTCCGGCGGAAATGCCGCGCCGAACCGCGCCACCAGATCGAACGCCAGATCAATCGCGACAAATTCGATATGAGCCAGGGCGTGGATCATGGCGACACGGGCGCGCTGCGACCCGCCCTTGCCACGCCGGGGCATCTGCGTGGGCGGCAGCAGTTCGGGGTGCGCAGGCCGGGCCGGGCGGACCGGCGGAGCGACATCGAACCGATGAGCCAGGCGCCCCAGCCGCCAATCGCGCGCCACCTTGCGCGCGGCCATCAGTTTGGCGTGTGGATCGCCGCATTGCAGCACACCCACACAGGCGGCCCCAAGACTGCGCGCCGCTCCCATATCGCTCATTGTCACGCCTGCCTTGCCTTCCCGCCATCGATGGCAATGCCATGGCCGCACCAACCCGGTCTGTCCAGCATCCGCCATCAGGATGGCGGCCAGCCGGTGCGGCAGAAAAGCGCCGGTCCTGCCGACATGGCTTGGACGGGCGGGGCCACCGGCCCGGCCAACTCGCCCTCATGCCACGCTGGCGCCACTACACGGCAAGCCGCCGTGCCCTTCAACGAACGGTGTGTCCATCGATCCCCGTTCAGGGGCGCTTTTGCCGGCGCCAATGAACCGCCATTTCCCGTACCAACACTGCATCGCAGCATAGCGTGGGCAAGGCAGACCGTCTGGCCCGGCCCACCCGTTGCAGCGGTGATGGCCGCGCTGTCACACGCTCGCGCTCAAAGTGCCTTTTCAAAGTGCCTTGACGGCCTCCAGCACAGCGGCCGCATGTCCCTTGACCCTGACCCGTGGCCACATATGCACGATCTGCCCTTGTCCATCGGCCAGGAAAGTCGCGCGGGCGATGCCCATATATTTTCGGCCATAGAGATTTTTCTCGACCCAGACGCCAAAAGCCTCGCATGCACGGCCGTCCTCATCGGACGCGAGCGTGACGGCGAGGCTATGCTTCTCGGCAAAGCGCGCCAGCTTGGCGACCGGGTCTTTCGACACCGCGATCACCGGCACGCCCAGCGCACCGAAATCATCGATCAACCCGGTGAAGTCGATCGCCTCGGTGGTGCAGCCGGGCGTATCCGCCTTGGGGTAGAAATAGACCACCAGCGGCTTGCCCCGATAGTCGGCAAGCCGGACCGGCGCGCCATCCGCTCCCACCAGAGTGACGTCGGGCAGCATATCGCCTTCCCTGAGCATGACACTATCCTTCCGCTTGATCGGCCGGCGCGGCCCGATCGGCCAGCGCATGCCAGTTTGTGCCGATGATCTGCCGCGCGCCCTCGATTCTGGCAAGCACATCAGCCCAGTCACGAGCACCGCATGCCTTGGCGACGAGCCAGCGGCTCTCCTCGGCCGGCTCGGTCGACTGCGGCGTCACGAGGCGCGAGACGATGAGATAACGCGCCAGCAACGCATGCGCCTCCGCCAGCGCCGGGTCGAGCCATCCTTCCCCGATCAACATCTCCAGCGCATGGTTGAGATTGGGCGAGAAGCCGGCGTGACGGGTGAGTTGCGTGACATGGATCAGGAACTCCAGATCAATGAGGCCGCCCGGCACCAGCTTCACGTCGAGCGGCCCGGCCGGTGGCTTGTGCGTGGCGATATCGCGCCGCATCGCCACCGCCTCGGCCAGCAGCGCCTGCGGATCGCGCGGGGCGGTCAGCGTCGTTCTGATAATACTCTCCAGCGCCGCGCGCGCGGCCGGCGATCCGTAGACCGGCCGCGCCCGGGTCAGCGCCAGATGCTCCCACACCCATGCCGACTCCGCCTGATAGCGCGCAAAGCTGTCGAGACTGACCGCCAATGGCCCCTGATTGCCGGAGGGCCGCAGACGCGTGTCCACCTCGTAAAGGGCGCCGGCCGCCGTCGGCACCGAAAGGGCATTGATGACCCGCTGCGCCAGCCGGTTGAAATAGAGGGTGGCGCCCAGTGGCCGGCGACCGTCCGATTCCGCCTGAAAATCACCGGTGAAGAGGAAAATCATATCAAGGTCCGAGGCATGGGTGAGCAGTTCACCGCCGAACCGCCCGAGCGCGAGGATCACCAGTTCGCTGCCCGGCACCCGGCCATGGGCCTCCTCAAACTCGGCCACCGCTGCCCCCGCCAGCACGTCCACGGCAGCCTCCGCCACCCGGGCATAGCCCTTGCCGACCTCGACCGGATCGACCTCGCCCCGCAAGATCTGCACGCCGAGCGCAAAGCGCCGCTCGCCCACCAGATGGCGGACATGATCGAGCCTGCCCTGAAAATCCTCGCTGGTGTCGCGGCGCTTCATGTCCGCCACCAGAACCGGCACGGACGGCGGCAGATCAAGCGCGCTCTGGTCGATCAGCCCGTCAAACAGCGCCGGACGGCGGCCGAGCGCTTCGGCCAGCACCGGAGTATGGGCGAGGATCAACACAAGGGTTTCCGCCAATCCCGGCCGCGCGACCAGCAACCGCAACAGGTTGACCGCACTGGGAAGCCCGGCGATCACCGTATCGAGCCGGTTGAGCGCATTGACCGGCGCCGGCGCGCGGGCGATCTCGCGCATCAGGCCGGGCAGCAATTCTTCCAGCGCGTCACGGGCCGGGGCGCTGCGCAGCGGCCGCAAGCTGCCATCGCGCCAGTGCTGGATCCGCGCGACGAAGGGCTCGGGCTCGTCAATGCCGATATCGCGGAGCCGCGCGGCCAGCCCGCGCGCTTCCTCGGGCAGACGGTCCACCTCCCCCTCGTCCTCTCCCACCAGCGTGTCGAAGATCCGCCCGGTCACCTCGATATGCGGCATCAGCGCGGCGATCAGCGCCGCGCCATCACCATAGCCACTCAACCACGCGACGGTATCCAGCGCCACCGGATCAGCCGGCAGGCTGTGCGTCTGGCGATCATCGACCATCTGGAGCCGGTGCTCGATCGTGCGCAGCATCACATAGGCCGCGTCGAGTTGCGCCACCGTCTCGGGTGCGATTAGTCCGGCCTCGCCGAGCGCCCGCAGCGCATCGCGCGTCGCCGGCGCGCGCAGGTCCGGATTGCGCCCGCCATGAATGAGTTGCTGTGCCTGCGCGAAGAACTCCACCTCGCGAATCCCGCCACGCCCGCGCTTCAGATCATATTTGGGGCCGAAGCGCTGCCCGCTGGCATAATGCGACCGGATGCGCCGGCTCACATCGCGGATCGCGTCGATCGCCCCGAAATCGAGGCTCCTGCGCCACACGAATGGCCGGATCGCCGTGAGGAAGGATTGACCAAGCGCCAGATCCCCTGCCGCCGCCCGCGCGCGAACGAACGCGGCCTGCTCCCAGCCCACCGCCGCGCTCTCATAATAGGTGATCGCCACGCCAACCGGCAGGATGATCGGCGAGACTTCCGGCGAGGGCCGCAGCCGCAAATCGACCCGGAAGACATAGCCATCCCCCGTTCGCTCGGAGAGCAAGGCCACCATGCGTCGCGCCATGCGCAACGCCGCTTCTTGCGGCTCCTCCTTGCCGCGCGTCGGGATCGTGGCAGGATCAAAGATCAGGATCGGGTCGATGTCCGACGAATAATTCAGCTCCCGGCTGCCATGCTTGCCCAGCGCGATGACCGCGATGCCCCGCGGCGCCTGATCGGGGTAGCGCTCTGCAAACGCCGCCAGCAACGCGGCCTCGACCGCCTCATCGGCAAAATCGGAGAGCCGCCGCGTGACGACATCGAACCCCCACAGCCCCGCCAGATCGGCGATCGCCGCCACCAGCGCCGCGCCCCCGCGCCGAATGCGCAACCGCTGCTCGACCGGCGCATCCGCCGCCAGAGCGCGCGCCGCCGCCCACGCAGCATCCGCCTCACCCGCCTCCAGCAGCGCGACCAGATCGGGATAAACCTCGATCTGCCGGGCAAGAAAGGGCGAATGAAGCCGCGCGCGCTCAAGCGCATCGGCGATCGGGCCAAGGGTCAGATTCTCCATGCCGGCCTCTTAGCGCGGCGAAGGAGATGGCGCAAAAGGGGCCGACCGCCGGCCCGTCATATTTCGCCGAGAGCATATCAGAGGGGCAGCCGAACCAGACGGCACGGAGGATCGATGCCGGATATATCGCCGGCATGCAGCATCGGGATTGGACCTTCCGCGCGACGCAATCATCCAGCGAAGAGCGCTACAGGTTCGGACCGCGTCTGCGCCCGCCGCTAAAACGCCTTGCTCGCATAATCGCGCCGGAAGTCATCCGCGAACGCCGTCAATTGCCCTTGCGCGATCGCGCCGCGCAATCCGGCCATCAGCGCCTGATAAAAATGCAGGTTATGCTGCGTCATCAACATCGCGCCCAGCATTTCGCCGGCCTTCACCAGATGGTGCAGATAGGCGCGGCTGACACCGGTGCAGGCCGGGCAGGCGCAGCGCGGATCCAGCGGCCCTTCATCCTCGGCGAAGCGGGCATTGCGGATGTTGAGCGGGCCGCTCCATGTAAAAGCCTGTCCGTTGCGACCCGAGCGGGTCGGCAGCACGCAATCGAACATGTCAATGCCGCGCTCTACGGCGCCCACAATATCGTCCGGCTTGCCTACGCCCATCAGGTAACGCGGCCGCTCCACGGGCAGATGATCGACGCAATGGTCGAGGCAGGCGAACATCGCCTCCTGCCCTTCGCCCACCGCAAGGCCACCCACCGCATAGCCATCGAAGCCGACATCCACGAGCGCCTGCGCAGACTGCCGGCGCAGGTCGACGTCCAGCGCGCCCTGCTGGATGCCGAACAGGGCCGCCATCGCGGCATGCGGGCCGCCCGCATCGAACCCGGCCCGCGAGCGCACCGCCCAGCGCATCGATCGCTCCATGGCGCGGGCCTGCGCGTCGCGCGTCGTCGTGGTCGGCACAAGCTCGTCAAACGCCATGACGATATCGCTGCCCAGCAGGCGCTGAATCTCCATCGACCGTTCGGGGCTCAGCATATGGCGCGATCCGTCGAGATGGCTGGCGAAGGCCACCCCCTCCTCGCTCACTTTCGCAAGCTTGGAGAGGCTCATGACCTGATAGCCGCCGCTGTCCGTCAGGATCGGCCGCCCCCACCCGCCCAGCGCATGCAGCCCGCCAAGCCTGGCCACGCGCTCGGCGCCGGGACGCAACATCAGATGATAGGTATTGCCAAGAATGATGTCCGCGCCGCTTGCCCGCACTTCAGCCGGGCGCATCGCCTTTACCGTCGCCGCCGTGCCCACCGGCATGAAAGCCGGTGTGCGAATGGTGCCGCGCTTCATCGCGATGTCACCCGTCCGCGCCTTGCCGTCCGTGGCGGCGATGGTGAAGGCGAAACGTTGGTCGCCCGGTGTCGCGGGGACGCGGAAGGCGGGAGCGGTCGGAAGCGGATCAGTCATGCCTCGCGCCATAGCGCGACGCGGCGCGATTGTAAGCCCGCCGCGGATGGGCAGCAGCGCGGCCATCTGCCTCACACAGCGCTCGGCCCGGCGCATAGATCGCGTTCCGGCGGCCTGCCCGCACGTCGAGAGCTGTGCCGTTTGCGTCCGGTCGAGTCGCCCGTCATTGCACCGCGAGAAGCCATGTGGTCCAAGGTCGGCGCACCGGGCCTCCAGACCGCCCTGCCGCCCCGCCCGCCCGCATATCGCGCGCAACCAACACCGTTCTGAGCCGTTGACCTCCCATATGACACGTTCAATTCACACGCTGCTCCCCGCCCTGTTCCTGTTTTTCTGGCCTGCCGTCACTCATGCGCAGGAACAGGAGAGGTCTGTGTTCGACGGTGATTATATCACCATTGGCGCGGGTCTTGCCTATGGCCCCAGCTTTGAAGGTGCCGACGAAAACAGCGTCTTTCCCATGGGCGGCATCATGGGGCGGGTCGGCCCTGTCACCATCAATCCACGGATCGCCGGCATCGCGCTGGACCTCATTCCCGATGTCGGCAAGAAGGTGAGCCTTACGCTCGGGCCCGTCGTCCGCGCCCGGTTCGAGCGCACACGGAGCATCAAGGACCCCGCCGTCGCCGCGCTCGGCAAGCGCAACACCGCGATCGAGCTGGGCGGCACCGCCGGGTTCAGCATCAATCGCCTGACCAACCCCTATGACAGCCTGTCATTCGGTGTCGATGTGCGCCGGGATGTCGCCAAGGCGCATCGCGGCGTGATCGTGGCGCCCTCGCTGACCTATCTGACCCCCCTGAGCCGTGGCACCGCCATGGTGCTCAACATCTCGGCCGAGCATGTCGATACCGCCTATGCCCGCTATTATTTCGACGTATCGCCCACGGGCGCCATCGCCTCCGGCCTGCCCGGCTATACCGCGCACGGCGGCTGGAAAAACGTCGGGGCCACGCTGATGGGCGTCGTCGACCTGGATGGCGACCTGCTGAACGGGGGCTTCGCCCTGGTCGGCGGCCTGTCCTATACGCGGCTGCTCGGCAGCGTGCGCGACTCCCCCATTGTCGCAGAGCGCGGTGCCGCCAGCCAGCTCGTCGGCGCGCTCGGGGTGGCGCTCACCTTCTAAGCGCAAGGCGGAGCCGGCCGATGCCTGCCCCGCCGGGAGCACCAGCGGACCGGCAGGATCGCCGGTCGCAAGCCCTCATACCCTCATGCCGGCAACCGACGGTCGAGGATCAGCCTGCCACCGGCAGGTTGCGCCTTGCCGACGCCCGCAACCGTCGTGACTGGACTTCCGCGCCGGACAGTCTAACATCCGCGCCACCCCGGGGAGCTCGCTTGAGCTGAGAGGGATGGGTAGCGCCATCCGACCCGTTGAACCTGAACCGGCTCATACCGGCGGAGGGAGTGGACCGGGCACACCCAGAAAGCCCCGCCCCATCCATCCGTCGCGCGAGCATCGTGCCATGAGGAAGGATGTCGGACATGATCACCACCGTTTCCACGCTCACCCTCACACTCGCCCAGGCAATGGGGCTCTATCTCATCCTGATCGGCCTCTCCGGGCTGGCTGGACCGCATCGCTGGAAGGCGGTGATGGACGAGCTTGCCGCCTCCGCGGCGCTCCAGATCCTGATGGGCGTCACGGTCTTCGCCATCGGCGTCGCGCTTGCCATGGCGCATAGCCACCTCACCGATCCGCTGGCCATCATCGTCACGGTCATCGGCTGGATCGCGCTGATCGAAGGCGCGCTGCTCATCGCCGTGCCCGGACCGCTGCTGCGCATCGGCCACTGGTCGCTCGGCTTCACCCGCATCTGGGCGATCGTCTCGCTCATTCTCGGCATTCTTCTTGGTCTGGCCGGCCTCACCGGCACCGCCAGCACCGCTCATTTCGTCTAAAGAAAGGTCTCTCATCCATGGCCGACATTCCCGCCAAAGCCGAAATCGGCGTCACCACCGGGCCCATTCGCGGCAGTCGCAAGGTCCATATCGCCGCCAAGTCCGGCAGCGGCGTGCGCGTTGCGATGCGCGAGATCGATCTGGAGCCATCCTCCGGCGAGCCGCCGCTGCGCGTCTATGACACGTCCGGCCCCTATACCGACCCGGCCGCCCATATCGACATCATGGCCGGCCTGCCCGCGCTGCGCCGCGACTGGATCATCGGCCGCGGCGATGTCGAGGCCTATGACGGCCGCGTCCTCAAGCCGGAGGACAACGGCCAGCTCGGCCCGGATCGCTCGGGCGGCGTGCGCCCCTTCCCCAATGTCGTGAAGCGCCCGCTGCGTGCGAAGGCAGGCATGAACGTCAGCCAAATGCATTACGCCCGGCGCGGCATCATCACGCCGGAGATGGAATATGTCGCCGAGCGCGAAAATCTCGGCCGCGAGCAGGTCGCCAATCTTGTCCGCGATGGGCAGGATTGGGGCGCGTCGATCCCGGATTATGTGACGCCGGAATTCGTGCGCGACGAGATTGCGCGCGGCCGCGCCATCATCCCCAACAATATCAACCATCCCGAATCCGAGCCGATGGCGATCGGGCGGAACTTCCTCGTCAAGATCAACGCCAATATCGGCAACTCGGCGGTCGCCTCGGACGTGGCGGCGGAAGTCGACAAGATGGTCTGGTCGATCCGCTGGGGCGCGGACACGGTGATGGACCTCTCCACCGGCCGCAACATCCATGACACGCGCGAGTGGATCCTGCGCAACTCGCCGGTTCCGATCGGCACCGTGCCCATCTATCAGGCGCTGGAGAAGGTCGGCGGCATTGCCGAGGAGCTGACGTGGGAGATTTTCCGCGATACGCTCATCGAGCAGGCCGAGCAGGGCGTCGACTATTTCACCATCCATGCCGGCGTGCGCCTCGCTTACATCCCGATGACCGCCAGGCGCGTCACCGGCATCGTCTCGCGCGGCGGCTCGATCATGGCGAAATGGTGCCTCTCCCATCACAAGGAGAGCTTCCTCTATGAGCATTTCGACGAGATCACCGAGATCATGAAGGCCTATGACATCGCCTATTCGCTGGGTGATGGCCTGCGCCCCGGCTCCATCGCGGATGCCAATGACGAGGCGCAATTCTCCGAACTCTATACGCTGGGCGAATTGACCAAGCGCGCCTGGGAACAGGATGTGCAGGTGATGATCGAGGGCCCGGGCCATGTGCCCATGCACAAGATCAAGGAGAATATGGACAAGCAGCTGGAAAGCTGCGGCGAGGCGCCTTTCTACACATTGGGGCCCCTCACCACGGACATCGCGCCGGGCTATGACCATATCACCAGCGGCATCGGCGCCGCGATGATCGGCTGGTATGGCACCGCGATGCTCTGCTACGTCACGCCCAAGGAGCATCTGGGCCTGCCGGACCGCGACGACGTCAAGGTCGGCGTCGTCACCTACAAGCTGGCGGCGCACGCGGCCGATCTCGCCAAGGGGCACCCGGCCGCCAAGGTGCGCGATGACGCGCTCTCCAAGGCGCGCTTCGAGTTTCGCTGGCGCGATCAGTTCAACCTGTCGCTGGACCCCGATACGGCCGAGCAATATCACGACCAGACGCTGCCGGCCGAAGGCGCCAAGACCGCGCATTTCTGCTCGATGTGCGGGCCGAAATTCTGCTCGATGAAGATCACGCAGGAAGTGCGGGACTTTGCCGCAAGGCAGAATCAGGACAGCACCGGCTTCATCGCCGCCGAGGAAGCCGAACAGGGCATGGCGCAGATGAGCGAGAAGTTCCGCGAGGAAGGCGGCGAGATCTACCTGCCGGCGGAATGATCCGGCGCCTTTGATCGCCATGGAAGGCGGCCCCTGCCAGTGCAACGGGCCGCCTTTTCGTCACATCCGCCTTGTCCGGAGGGCGCTCCGGACAGAGGGGTCGACGGCCTTAGCCGGCGAACGCTCCGGTCCACTGATCCGGCTTGAACCCGACGATCAGATCACCCGCGCCCGTCACCACGGGCCGCTTGATGAGCGAGGGGTGCGCCACCATCAGCGCCACCGCCTTGTCCGCGTCCAGTCCGGCCTTGTCGGCCTCCGGCAATTTACGGAAGGTCGTGCCCGCCTTGTTCAGCAGTTTTTCCCAACCGGCCTGCGCGACCCAGCCGGCCAGTTCCTCCGTGCTCGGCGGCGTTTTCTTATAATCGCGGAAGACATGGTCCACGCCCTGGCCAGTCAGCCAGACGCGCGCCTTCTTCACTGTGTCACAATTGGGGATACCATGCAGGGTGATCGTCATTGCGGCTCCATCGCTCCTTGAGATTATCCGGCGGTCGCCATGACCGCGCATGGCGGGGTCAGGAAACCCGGTCTTCGTCCGCCAGCTCGAACCGGTCGGCCAGGGTCAGCTTGTCGAGGATCGCCGCCGTCTCGTCACGCACCTTGAGCATGATCCGCCGCAGCTCGCATTCATCCTCGGGCAGGCAGTTCTTGCAGGTCTGGTGGGCGAAGCGGCTGGCACAGGGCACCAGCGCGAGCGCGCCATCCGTCAGCCGGAAAATATCGCCATAGCGCACGTCGATCGGCGCCAGCGCCAGCCAGTAGCCGCCATCGCGCCCGCGCCGCGTGGCCACGAGACCGGCCCGGCTCAGCTCGGACAGGATCACGGTCAGGAACTTGGCCGGAATGTTCTGCGCGGTGGCGATATCGGCAAGCTGGATCGGCCCTTCGCCATAATGGCGTGCCAGATGCTGGAGGGCCCGGATCGAATAGCGCGTGCGTTGCGAAAGCATGCCTACCTTATCGGCAGAGAAAGCTGTTTACGCAAGGGTGGAGGCGCATGAACCCGTGCTTGCGGGCAGGCGCTGTGCTTCTTTCGTCACGCGCGGACGAGGCATCGGCGGTCCCGTCCGGAACCGCCGATGGCTATCGGGTCAGGCAGCGGCCTTGCGGCGCTCTTCCAGCTCGTCATTGAGCATCTCGGCCAGCAGGAACGCCAGCTCGAGGCTCTGCGCCGCGTTGAGGCGCGGGTCGCAATGGGTGTGGTAGCGATCCGCGAGGCTCTGCTCGGTCACCGCGACCGCGCCGCCGGTGCACTCCGTCACATTCTGACCGGTCATCTCGGCGTGGATGCCGCCGCCGAAGCTGCCTTCCGCGCGATGCACGGCGAAGAAGCCGCGCACCTCGGCAAGGATGCGCTCGAACGGGCGGGTCTTGTACCCATTGTTCGCCTTGATGACGTTGCCGTGCATCGGATCGCACGACCAGACGACCGGATGCCCCTCGCGCAGCACGGCGCGCACCAGGGGTGGCAGGCCGCTCTCGATCTTGTCATGACCGAAGCGCGTGATGAGCGTCATCCGCCCCGGCTCGCGCGCGGGGTTGAGCAGATCGAGCATCCGCAGCAGATCGTCCGGCGCCAGGCTGGGGCCGCACTTCATGCCGATCGGGTTGCCGATGCCGCGCAGATATTCGACATGGGCCGAGCCGACGAAGCGCGTGCGATCGCCGATCCAGAGCATGTGCGCGCTGGTGTCATACCAGTCACCGGTGAGCGAATCCTGCCGGGTCAGCGCCTGCTCATAGGGGAGCAGCAGCGCCTCATGGCTGGTGTAGAAGCTGGTGCCGCGCAGCTGGGGCACCGTCTCCGGGCTGAGGCCGCACGCCTTCATGAAGGCCAGCGTCTCGCCGATGCGGTCCGCCATCTCCTGGAACTTCTTCGCCCAGGGGCTGCGGCCCATGAAATCGAGCATCCAGCCATGGACATGGTCGAGGCTGGCATAGCCGCCGGTCGAGAAGGCGCGCAGCAGGTTGAGCGTGGCCGCCGACTGGTTGTAGGCGCGCACCATCCGCTGCGGATCGGGCTCGCGCGATTCCGCTGTGAAGTTGATGTCGTTCACATTGTCGCCGCGATAGCTCGGCAGCTCGACGCCGCCGATCGTCTCGGTTCCGGCCGAGCGCGGCTTGGCGAACTGGCCGGCCATGCGGCCCAGCTTCACCACCGGCAGCTTGCTGGCGAAGGTGAGCACCACCGCCATTTGCAGCAGCACGCGGAAGGTGTCGCGAATATTGTTGGGATGGAATTCCGCAAAGCTCTCGGCGCAATCGCCGCCCTGCAACAGGAAGGCGTCGCCGGACACGACATGAGCCAGCTCAGCCTTGAGGCTGCGCGCTTCGCCCGCAAACACCAGCGGCGGATAATTGCCGAGCTGGGCTTCAGCCGCGGCAAGTGCCGTCGCATCGCGATATTCGGGCATTTGCAGCCCTTCATGGTCCCGCCAGCTTGCGGGGCTCCAGGTCGCCGTCATTTTATCAAGAACTCCATCCGCCTGGACACAAGATGGGGAGTGTCCGGCTGGGGGCAAGCCCCTACGCTTTCAGGGCCCGGGAGGCAAGCAACTTGCAGGTTTTGGCAGCGCAGATGGGGCGTTGGCGGGGATTTGGAAGAGGACGACTCGGGACGATTGAATGAGGGGTATCATGATCGCTGAAACCATCATGTTGATATATTTGATATCAATCATGGGTTTTGATAGGAGGATATCATGATGACAGCCTCCCAAATGCGCGCCGCGCGGGCCTTGCTTGGCCTCGATCAGCGCCAACTGGCGCAACTCGCCGGCGTCTCCGTGCCGACGATTCGGCGGATGGAAGCCAGTGACGGCAATGTGCGCGGCATCGTCGGCAGCCTCACCCGGGTGGTCGAGGCGCTGAACGCCGCCGGCGTGGAGCTGATCGGCGACGAGGCGCCCAGTCCGGCCGGCGGGCGGGGCGTGCGCCTCAAGACGCCGGCGCGGCGGGAGGAGGCATGACAGGCCCCGCCGCCGCCGCCCGGCCGGGCTTTGCGGCGCTCTTCACGCCCAAGCTGGTGACGGTGCTGCGCGAGGGTTATGACGGCGCCGCGCTCAAGGCGGATGCGCTGGCCGGGCTGACCGTCGCCATCGTGGCGCTGCCGCTCTCCATGGCGATCGCCATCGCCTCGGGCGTCGGGCCGGAGCGCGGGCTTTACACCGCGATCATCGGCGGGTTCCTCGTCTCGCTGCTCGGCGGCAGCCGGTTCCAGATCGGCGGGCCGGCGGGCGCGTTCATCGTGCTGGTGGCGGCCACGGTGGCGCGCCATGGCGTCGAGGGACTGCTGCTCGCGACCTTTCTCTCCGGGCTGATGCTGATGGCGGCGGGCTGGCTGCGGCTGGGCACCTTCGTCAAATATATCCCCTATCCGGTGACGGTGGGGTTCACCGCGGGCATCGCGATCATCATCCTGGCGAGCCAGCTCAAGGACCTGCTGGGCCTGCGGCTGGGCGGGCCGGAGCCGGGCGAGCTGGTGCCCAAGCTGTTGGCGCTGGGGGAGGCCCTGCCGAGCGTGAACGGCGCGGCGGTCGCGCTGGCGCTGCTCGCCATCCTGCTGATCGCCGCCTGCCGCACATGGCGGCCGCACTGGCCGGCCTATCTGATCGCGGTGGTGGCCGCGGCCGGGCTCTGCGCGCTGCTGGCGCTGCCGGTGGAGACGATCGGCTCCCGCTTTGGCGGCATCCCCGCCAGCCTGCCCGCGCCGCGCCTGCCCGACCTCTCCCCGGCCCGGATCGCTGCGCTGCTGCCTGCCGCGCTCTCCTTCACGCTGCTCGGCGCGATCGAGAGCCTGCTCTCCGCCGTGGTGGCGGACAGCATGAGCGGCAGCCGCCACCGCTCCAACTGCGAACTGGTGGCGCAGGGCGTGGCCAATGTCGGCAGCGCGCTGTTCGGCGGCATCTGCGTGACCGGCACGATCGCGCGCACCGCCACCAATGTGCGCGCCGGCGCGCGCGGGCCGGTGGCGGGGATGCTGCATGCGCTGTTCCTGCTCGCCTTCATGCTCGTGGCGGCGCCGCTGGCCGGCTATATCCCGCTCGCCGCGCTGGCCGGGCTGCTGGCGACGGTCGCCTGGAACATGATCGCGCGCGATCAGGTGATGACGCTGCTGCGCGCCTCTCGCGGCGATGCGCTGGTGCTGGCGGTGACCTTCCTGCTCGTCATCTTCCGCGATCTGAGCCTCGGCATCCTGGTCGGCTTCAGCCTTGGGGTGCTGCTGTTCCTGCACCGCATGACGCAGGCGATCGCGGTGGAGGGCGCCGTGGAGGGCGGCCTGCCGATGGTGGCGGCGGACCGCGCCGACAGCGAGACGGAGGGCGCCTTTGCGGGCACCGGCCGCGCGGACCGGGATATCGCCATGTGCCGCATTTCCGGCGCGTTCTTCTTCGGCACGGCGGGCGCGGTCTCGGCCGCGCTCGACCGGCTGGGCGATGCGCCGCGCGCCTATGTGATCGACCTGGCCGAGGTGCCGGTGCTCGATTCGACCGGCGCGACGACGATCGAGGCGTTCGCCCGCAAGATCGCGCGGCGCAAGGCGGCGCTGTATATCAGCGGCGCGCGGCCGACCGTGCGCACAATGCTGCATGCCCATGGCGTGCAGACCCCGCACGCGCATTTCCGCGCCACGATTGCCGATGCGCTGGCGGCGGCGCGTGAGGGACTGGCGAAGGCCCCGCAGGAAACGAAGCGCGAACTCGGCCGGTAGCGCCTTCGACCGCACACTCAGCCACGCTTGCCATCGAGTCACTTGTACCAGGAAACGGCCTGTCCGGAATCGATTCAGAAAAGAACTTCCCTGTCGGAGCAGACTCTCCCCGGAAGCTGATACTCGTCTTCCTATAATCTTTCGGTTATGGCTTCAGGCCCCGCAAGGATTTGTTCGATGCTAATGCCTGTAATGTGCACTCAATGTGCCGAGGACCTTATCGCGAACGTCGGTACAATACCAACCGACGGTATCCCCATGGAAATGCGAGTAGTTCCGGTCCAAACTGTCGGTCTCTATAGAACTAACTGCAACCGTGGTCATGAAATTGTGATGGTAGCGGACTTTCAGCATTTTGAACTTCTGTTCGAAAGTGCTATTGAAGCATTCGTCGATACATATTTTCGGGAATCGGTGAGTTCATTCGCAGCCGCCCTTGAGCGATTCTATGAGTTCGCAATCCAGACGCTACTCGTCGACCGCAAAGTCGCGATAGAGACCATTAGGGCGATGTGGAAGCCGGTCTCCAATCAATCTGAGCGACAATTGGGCATGTTCATCGGATTGTACACAGCCGCACACGGCAGGCCGCCCACACTACTACCAGATAACAGAATATCGTTCCGTAACAACGTCATCCATAAAGGGCATTTCCCAACGCCGCAGGAGACCTTTGACTTTGGGAACTCAGTGTATGAACTGCTCAACCTCAGCCTGAAAGAACTCCGAGAGAATTTCGAAGAGGCAATGCAGACAGCGCGAAGCATTGCTCGTCAGGCCGCGTTTGCCCAACTTAAGGACGGTGAGAGCGCCATCACATTCGGAATGGGCACAACCGTTTCTCTAACGGTGCTAGACGAACCCCCGCCCATGGCTGACGCCATTAATGCCGTGGCCGCTCGCTTGCGTCGGCAGAGAAATCAGGAATCCGTTCCGATGGAACGCGCCTAGGGCCCAATCAGCAGGCCTGAAAAAGCTAGATGAACGGCCCTTTCACCTCGCTGCCGCATGAGAGCGGACGGTCGCTAAGCACCCCGTCTGCGACATTGAGCGATTGGTGACACGCAACGAGACCGGACGGTTCCACTCAATAACCCCGGCCGAGATCGACGACATGCTCCAGGGGTTCGCCGGCCAGATAATGCTGCAAATTCCTGAGGAAGCGCTCGGCGCCGCGGCGGAAGGCGGAGGTCTGGCTCTGGCCGGCCAGATGCATGGTCACGAGGCTGTTGGGCGCGCGCCAGAGCGGGTGATCGGGCGGGAGCGGCTCGGGCGTGGTGACGTCCAGAAACGCGCCGCCGATGCGCCTGGCCTCCAGTGCGGCGATGAGCGCGGGCTGGTCGATGAGGTCGCCGCGCGCGATGTTGACGAGCCGCGCGGTCGGCTTCATCGCGGCCAGCTCGCTTGCGCCGATCATCGCGCGGGTCTCGTCCGTATTGGGCGCGGCGATGATGATATGATCAAACTCGCCAAGGCGCGCACGCCAGGCCTGCGGGCCGATGATCGCGGGATCCGGATCGGGCGAGCGGCGCACGCCGGTCACGTCCACGCCGAACGCGCGCAGCCGCTGGCCGATCTCCCGGCCGATCGCGCCATAGCCCAGGATCAGCGCCTTGCTGCCGCGCATCTCCATGGTGCCGGGCGGACCAGCCAGCCACTCGCACCGATCATGCGCGCGCACCACCTCGTCCAGCCTTTTGGCGAGGGTGAGGACGCCGAGCAGCGCGAAATCGGCCACCACATCGGGCATCATGCCCGCGCCATTGGTGAAAATCTGGCCGCGCTGGACGATCTCCTTCACCGGGAAGGCATCCAGCCCGACGATCACCGTGTTGATCCATTTCGCGTTGACCGCCGCGCGGGGGCCGCGCGTGTAGGCGCCCGAGGCCCATTCGTCGAACCAGCCGATCTCGGCCTGCGGGGCCAGCTCCAGTGCCTCTTCCAGTGTCGAGAAGCAGCGCAGCTCGACGGCATCGGGCAGCAGCGGCGCGAGTTGCGCGCGATATTGCTCGGGGAAGACGAGGACTGGTCTATGCGCCATCGAGTCTCCATTCCCAACCCAGCGGGTCGCCATCCATCACCTCGATGCCGGCGGCGACCAGCGAGTCGCGCAGGGCATCGGAGCGGGCGAAATCCTTGTCCACGCGCGCGGCCTTGCGCTGCGCCAGCAGGGACTCGACCGCCGCCTCGTCCATGGTGGCCCCCGCGGGGCGCAAGCGCAAGGCGGGGCGCGTGATGGTCAGCAGATCGAGGCCCAGAACGCTGTCCAGCGCGGCGATGACCGTCAGCTTGTCCGCCGCGTCGACCTTCTTGAGCACGAGCAGCTCCTCCAGCACGGTGAGCGCGACGGGGGTGCGCAGATCGTCCGAGATCGCGGCATCGAAACGGGCGATGAAGGGCGCGAACTTGCCGCCGACGCTGGCGGCGAGGCGCTCGGCGGTCCAGCCGCCATCCGGGGCGGAGGCGGGGGAGACGGCGGCGGGGGCCTGCGCCCTGAGCGCGGCGACGGCCATCACCATGCGCTTGAGGCGGGTGAGCGCGGCGCCGAGATTGTCCCAGCTAAACTCCAGCTCGCTGCGATAATGGGCCTGCAGGCAGAGCAAGCGGTAGGCGAGCGGGTGATAGCCGCGATCGACGAGCAGTTGCAGGCGCAGGAACGCGCCGGTCGACTTGCTCATCTTGCCGCCGCGATCGATCAGGAAATTATTGTGCATCCAGATGCGCGCGCCGCTGTGCTGGGCGCAATCGAGCCCGCCATGCTGCGCGTCAAAGCCCTGAATGGCCTGATTTTGCGCGATCTCATTGGGGTGGTGGATCTCGCGATGGTCGATGCCGCCGGTGTGGATATCGAACGGCAGGCCCAGTTCCGCCCGGCTCATCACCGAGCATTCCAGATGCCAGCCCGGCGCGCCGCGACCCCAGGGGGAGTCCCATTCCATCTGGCGGGTCTCGCCCGGCGGGGTGGTGCGCCAGATGGCGAAATCGGCAGCGTGGCGCTTGCCCTCGACCTCCTCGATGCGACCCTCGCCCTCATCGGTGGTGGCGCGGGCGAGGCGGCCATAATCGGCCACGGTCGAGACATCGAAATAAAGGCCGGAGGGAAGCGCGTAGCAATGCTCGTCCGCGATCAGCTTCGCCGCCTCGATCATCTGCGGGACATAATCGGTGGCGACCGTCCAGCGCGCCGGATCGGTGACGTTGAGGCGGACGAGGTCCTGCTTGAACGCGCCGGTATAATAGGCCGCGATATCCCAGGCGGATTTGCCGAGGCTGGCGGCGGCCTTCTCCATCTTGTCGTCGCCCGCGTCCGCGTCCGAGGTGAGATGGCCAACATCGGTGATGTTGATGATGTGGCGCAGTTGATAGCCCTTGAAGCGCAAGGTGCGCCCGAGCGTGTCCGCGAACAGATAGGCCCGCATATTGCCGATATGCTGGTAATTATAGACGGTCGGCCCGCAGCTATAGACCCGCGCCTCGCCGGGGTGGACGGGGACGAACGGCTCGACCCGGCGGGTCAGGCTGTTGAAGAGCGTGAGAGGCGTGGAATCGGTCATGGGTCTGCCATGATCGCAGGCGGCGTTCCGGTCAACTGGCTGCTGCTGGGCGGCGGGGGACGGCGCTGCTCCCATTCCGGCAGGCAGGCTGGCCGACCATGCAATGCTGCGCGAGTGAGCGAGGAGGTCGCCATGTCATGCGCGTGCCCATATGGCGGGCGCATGTGGTAATAGCCCCGCACCGCTTCAGGCGAGCGGCGCATATTCAGGCAATTCAGGTAGACACATGGCCCGCAAACATTCGAAACATGGCCTTTATGGCGACGGGCATCCGGCAGAGGACGAGGCGCAGGCGATGGCGGTGCCCTGCTGGCTCTGCAGCCGGCCGACGGGCCAGACCATCGTCTGGCACCATCCCGTGCCCAAAAGCCGGGGCGGGCGCGATGTTGTGCCCATGCATCCCATTTGCCAGCAGACGCTGACCACCCAGTTCACCAATTCCGAATTGCAGCGCCACGGGATGGATGTGGACGGGCTGCTGGCCAACCCCGCCGTGCGCAAATTTGTCGACTGGGTGGCGAACAAGGCCCCCGATTTCACCGCGACCACGGCCAGGAAACAACGCTGACCGGAAGGTGAGCGACAGGCCGCCGGATCAACCGGCGGGCACGCGCGCTGTCATCAAGCCGGCTGGCACGGCTCCACGGGCGCTCCCGAACAATCCGGCGCGCGGTTCTGGCTCTGATCGCCGGGCGGCCCGCAGGCGCCCCTGCCGCGCGGGGGCGCCCTGCCGGGCACCCGCGGCGGCTTATTTGGGGGAGAGCACCATCAGCATCTGGCGGCCTTCCATGCGGGGATAGGCCTCGACCTTGGCGATTTCCGTGGTGGCTTCCGCCACGCGCTGGAGCAGCACCATGCCGAGTTGCTGGTGCGCCATCTCGCGACCGCGGAAGCGCAACGTCACCTTGACCTTGTCCCCATCGCCAATGAAGTCGACCACCTTCTTCATCTTGGTGTCATAGTCATGCTCGTCGATGTTCGGACGCATCTTGATCTCCTTGATCTCCTGCGTCTTCTGGGTCTTGCGAGCAATATTGGCCTTCTTCTGGGCCTCATACTTATACTTGCCGATATCGAGGAACTTGCAGACTGGCGGATCAGCATTGGGCGAGACTTCGACAAGGTCGAGACCGACCTCGGCTGCCTGCTCGATCGCCTCGCGCGTGATCATCACGCCGAGATTTTCGCCTTCCTCATCGATGACCCGCACCTTGGGCACGGTGATGAAATCATTATAGCGCGGCCCGTTGGCCGGCATGGGCGCCATGGGACGGCGCATCATTGGGGGACGTATAGCTGGTTCTCCATCTTCAATGTCTTGATCGACTAACTTAACGATTTTTGACGGTCACGAAAAGGGGGGCATCGTGAAGCGCCCTGATAGCGGCGCTTGTGCCACTATCCCGGTTAACGGCATAACAATGATGCGCCGCGCGGCGGCGGCGCGCCATGATCATACAAGATCGGGCGGGGTCGCTTCGGCGACGAGCCGGGCGATCAGCTCATCCACCGTCATGACCTTCTGATGCTCGTCCGAGCCGAGGCGGCGCAGCGCGACCGTGCCTTCCTCCGCCTCGCGCCGGCCGACGACGAGGAGATTGGGCACCTTGGCGAGGCTATGCTCGCGCACCTTGTAGTTGATCTTCTCGTTGCGCAGGTCGGTCTCGACGCGCAGGCCCGCCGCCGCCATCTTCGCCGCGACCTCCTGCGCATAATCATCCGCATCCGACACGATGGTGGCGACGACGGCCTGCACCGGGGCCAGCCACATGGGGAAACGGCCGGCATGATGCTCGATGAGAATGCCGATGAAGCGCTCATAGCTGCCGAGAATGGCGCGGTGGAGCATGACCGGGCGGTGACGCTCGCCATCCTCGCCGACATAGCTGGCGTCGAGCCGCTCGGGCAGCACCGTATCCGTCTGGATCGTGCCGACCTGCCAGGTGCGGCCGATCGCGTCGGTCAGGTGGAATTCCAGCTTGGGCGCGTAGAAGGCGCCTTCGCCGGGCAGTTCCTCCCAGCCCCACTCCGCCGTGGCGCGGCCGGTCGCGGCGACGGCGTCGCGCATCGACTGCTCCGACCAGTCCCACATCGCATCCGTGCCGTAGCGCTGCTCGGGGCGCAGGGCGAGCTTGATGGCATAATCGGGGAAGCCAAGATCCTTGTAGACGGTGTCGAGCAGATCGCAGAAACGCGCGACTTCCTCGACGATCTGGTCCTCGCGGCAGAAGATATGCGCGTCATCCTGCGTGAACTGGCGCACGCGCATCAGGCCGTGCAGCGCGCCGTGCGGCTCGTTGCGGTGGCAGCAGCCAAACTCGGCCATGCGCAGCGGCAGGTCGCGGTAGCTTTTGATGCCCTGCTTGAAGATGAGGATATGCGCCGGGCAGTTCATCGGCTTCAATGCCATCCAGTCGGCATCCGGCGAGATGACCGGGCCGTCATCATCGGTGTTGGGCACCTCGTCCGGGATGACGAACATATTCTCGCGATATTTGCCCCAATGGCCGGATTGCTCCCACTGGCGCGAATCCATGATCTGCGGCGTCTTCACTTCCGCATAGCCGGCCGCATCCAGCCGGCGGCGCATATAGGCCTCCAGCTGGCGCCAGAGCAGATAGCCCTTGGGGTGCCAGAAGACCGAGCCATGCGCCTCCTGCTGGAGGTGGAACAGGTCCATCTCCTGCCCGATCTTGCGGTGATCGCGCTTGGCCGCCTCGGCCAGCCTGTGCAGATGCGCGTCGAGCTGCTTCTTGTTGAGCCAGCCGGTGCCGTAGATGCGCGAGAGCATGGCGTTCTTCTGATCGCCGCGCCAGTAAGCGCCGGAAACGCGGGTGAGCTGGAAGGCGGCGGGATCGAGCTTGCCGGTGGAGGCGAGATGCGGGCCGCGGCACATGTCCAGCCAGTCGCTGCCGGACCAGTAGACCGTCAGCTCCTCATGCTCGGGCAGTTCCAGCGCCCATTGCGCCTTGAACGTCTCGCCCTGCGCGGTCCAGCGCGCGATCAGGTCCGCGCGACTCCAGACTTCCCGCACCAGCGGCTTGTCGGCGGCGATGATCTCGCGCATCTTCGCCTCGATCGCGGGCAGATCCTCTTCCGTGAAGGGACCATGGTCTGCCGGCGGGGCGAAATCATAATAGAAGCCGTCGTCCGTGGACGGGCCGAAGGTGATCTGCGTGCCGGGGAACAGCGCCTGCACCGCCTCGGCGAGGACGTGGGCATAATCATGGCGGACCAGTTCGAGCGCGTCCGCCTCGTCCTTCGCCGTGACCAGCGCGAGGGCGGCATCCGCCTCCAGCGGCCGGTTGATATCCCGCAGCTCGCCATCGACGCGCGCGGCCAGCGCCGCCTTGGCCAGGCCCGGACCGATGGAAGCGGCGATGTCCGCCGGGGTCGTCCCGCGCGCGACCTCGCGCTGGGAGCCATCGGGGAGCGTGATCTTGAGCAATTGCGTCATCGGTCGTCTGTCCTGTCTGCGGCGTGTCTGCGCTTAGGCAAGCGCGGCCGGATTGAAAAGAGGCAGGAAGGATTGGAAACGTGCCTGCGCCCCCCTCCCGTCCGGAAAGGGCCTCGCGGCGCGTGTCAGCAGGCGAGCATGACGCGCGTGCGGATGGCCCCGGACAATGTCCGGGTGGTCATAGTCGACCTCATGGTCAGGGGAGCGATCCGCATCGGCATGGGCGCGATATAGGGCGTGTGGGGCGATTTGTCATCAGGCGCGCTGGATGGCGACGCATCCGGGACCTGACGAGCGCGAGACCGGCTTCCCGCGCTCGGCCGTCAAGAGCCATGCCTATCGGCCGGCGCTGACGCCCGCCGCATGGCAGGCGATGGCCAATGCCTGCGCGGATGACCCGGACATCAGGCTCGGCTTCGGGGCATTCCAGCGGGCGGCCACCGGCTTCGCCCCGATCGGACCGGCGCTTCGGGTCGCGCTGTTCCCGCCATCCATCGCGCCACTTTTGACCGCGCGAGCGAAAGAGGCCACAACGCGCCGCCATGACAGACAGCCCCACCGACCCCATCGCCCCGCCCGCCTTCATCACGCGCGCGGACGGCTTGCGCCTTGCCACCCGCCACCGCGCCGGCGACGGGCCGACGATCGTCTTCCTGCCCGGCTATATGTCCGACATGCTCGGCGGCAAGGCCCAGGGGATCGACGCCTGGGCGGCGCGCACCGGGCGGGCGCTGCTGCGCCTCGATTATGCCGGCTGCGGCGAGAGCGAGGGCGAGTTCGAGGATGGCACGCTGGCCAGCTGGCGGGACGATGCGCGGCTGGCGATCGACACATTGGCGCCCGAGGGGCCGCTGCTGCTCGTCGGCTCCTCCATGGGCGGGTGGCTGGCGCTGCTGCTGGCGCGGGAACTGGGCGAGCGGGTGGTCGGGCTGGTCGGCATCGCGGCCGCGCCGGACTTTACCGACTGGGGCTTCGACGCGCTGCAGAAGGCCACCATCCGCCGCGATGGCCGGCTGGTCGAGCCGACCCCCTATGGCGACGAGGCCGTGCTCACCACTTATGGCTTCTGGAACTCCGGCGAGTCGCTGCGGGTGCTGGACGGGCCGATCGCCATCGATTGCCCGGTGCGGCTGCTGCAGGGGCAGGCCGACCCGGATGTGCCATGGCAGACCGCGCTGCGCATCGCCGAGCGGGTCCGTTCAGCCGATGTGCAGACGATCCTCGTCAAGGATGGCGACCATCGCTTCTCGCGTCCGCAGGATATCGCCCTGCTGATCGGGACGCTCGCCAGCCTCACGGAGCCCTGATCCCATGCTGTTCCTCGCCGCGCTCATCATGGCGCCCACGCCCTATGATCGCGAGATGGAACTGCTGCTCCAGCGGCGCGACGAGCGCAAGGCGGCCGAAGCGATGCAGCAGCCGCTGCCCGGCGCGGCGGCGGCCTCCCCGGCGCCGAACGACGCCGCCTCGCTCGCCGCGGTAATCCCGCCCGCGATCGCGCAGCGGCTGGCGGCCTGCCTTGCCGAGGCGAACCGGACGCCCGAGGCCGGCATCGCCGCCGCGCAGGACTGGGCGCGCGATGACGGCGGCGTTTATGCCGCGCAGTGCCATGGCTATGCGCTGGGCAAGGCCGGGCGCTGGCAGGAGGCGGCCGACGCCTTTGAAGGCGGCGCGGCGATCGCCGGGCTGGATGCGGTGACGCGCGCGCGGCTGTGGGCACAGGCGGGCAATGCCGCGCTGATCGGCGGCGATGCCGCGCGGGCCGGGCGCGCGCTCGACGAGGCGCTGGCGCAGCCGCTGCCGCGCACGCTGGCGACGGGCGAAATCCATCTCGACCGGGCCCGCGCGCGAGTCGCGACGGGGAATATGACGGGGGCGCGCGCCGATCTCGATCAGGCGGTGGTGCTGGCCGGCTCCGATCCGCTGGCCTGGCTGCTCTCCGCCACGTTGGCGCGGCGGATGGGTGACCTGCCGCTGGCCCGCGCGCATATCGAGGAGGCCGCGAGACGCGCACGGGGCGATGCGCCGATCGCGCTGGAACAGGGCATCATCTATGCGCTTGGCGGCGACCGCGATGCCGCCGCCCGCGCCGCCTTCCAGCGCGCAAAGGAACTGGCCACGCCGGATAGCGACATCACGAAGCAGGCCGCCGATTATCTGGCGCAGCTGGGTGATGCGACCGCGCCGACCACCCCGGCGCCTGAAACCAAGCGCGACATCGGCCGATAGCATGACGATCCAGCCGGGTTAAGCCAGCATCCAAGCGAGAAGCTCGTCCATTTGCACTGCGGTTTGCGCGAAGGCGTGACCAGCCCCTTCATATATGTGCGCCTGCAAATTGCGCCCGCGCTCCCAACCCAACGCGACCAGGCGATCAGCGATATTGGCCTGATGCGGCGCCATGCCCGCATCCAGCTCCATCTCCGTTCCATGATCGAGCCACAGGCGCCGGCCTTCGGGCGCGCCCAGCTTGCCGAAATAGGTGGGCCAGATCGACAGCAGTTGTTGATAGTCGATGAAGCGATTGTCGTAGAGAGGCCAATTGGGCGACATGCAGGCGCCGCGTCCAAAGACCTGCTGCGCTTCCACAAAAATCGCCCCGGCCATCACGCCGGCCATGCTCGCACCGAAGATGGCCGTGTGCAGTCGTTCAGGCCGAGTCCAGTAGTTTTCGTCCACGAAGGGCTTGAGTCTGGTTGTCAGAAACCGGAGCAGAGCGTTCGATTGGAGTGGCCTGCCATCGTGACGAGCCAGCTCAAGATCGAGCCCCTCACGCAAGTCGCCTCGGGCCTCCTGATAGATTGACTCGGGCATGTATTGGAGAAAGCGATCCCGCCCAAGGTTATCGATCGCGACGATCAAGTGCGGCTGGAGCGTTCCGGAGGCGACGAGTTGCGCCATTCTTCGATCGACGCCGAAATTGACCCCGTCACTATCGGTCTCGAAAGCATATTGACCATCGAGCATGTAGAGAACGGGGAAAGCGCGTGCGCCTTCCGCGTAATCTGCCGGGAGCCATATTCGGATACGCGCACCGGGATAATCGTCGAAACCGATTCCGGTCAGCTGTTCGATACGCCCTTTCGCGCGCGCGCCCAATGCGAGCGTTGGTGAAGCGACGGCGACCGAAGCGAGCGCCAGAAAATGTCGACGATCGACGAACATTGCTTAACGCTAATCTTCGACTTGAGAGAGTCAATCACTCCCGGCCATCGCGCCTCGGTCGAAGATCCACCTCCCCGACAATCTGCGCCAGTCGCGGCCCCCCTCACTCCAGATAGAAATCCACCGTCGTCACCACGCGGACTTTCTTGAAGGGGGTGTCGGCCGCGCCATAGCCGCCGGACTGCTCGCCATCGCGCGGCTCGATCGAGAAATAACCCTGGGTCGCGCTCTTGATGCCGCCGACCGCGGTGCCGCTATCCTTGGCGAACTGCTCGGCGGCGTTGCGCGCATCCCTGGTGGCGGCGGCGACCATGGGCGGCTTGATCGCGTTCAGCTTGGTGAAGCTGTAGGTCATCGCCGAACCTTCCTGCAGCGTGACGCCGCGCCGCACCAGGTCGAACTGCTCGGCCACCGCCTTGCGGGCGCGGTCGATATCCGTCGTGCGCAGCTGCATCCGCTGGGTGATGGTGATGTTGGGAATGCCGTTGTTCACGAACTGGTTGACGCCCGCGCCGGTGGCGGTGAGCGCATCGTCCGGGAAACCGAGCGCGCGGAAATAGCCCTTGAGCGCCTCGGTATTCTGCTCGATTTCGGCGCGGACGTCCGGCAGGTTGTTGCCGGTGGCGGCATAGGCGATCGTCCAGGTGGCGAGATCGGCCGTGACGTCGCGCTCGGCAAGGCCGCGCACCGTGACGGATCGCTCGGCGGCATGGGCGCGGCGCAGCCCGTCGCCCAGCAGATATCCGCCCACGATCATCCCCCCCGCCAGCACGACCGCGCCGGCCAGCGCAACCCGGTTGATGTCCTGCATCCAGCCCATGAGGCAATTCCTCTCTTCCGTCCGCGTGCCGCGCAGCCTATCTCACCGGCAGCGTTTTACCACCCATGATGGCCATCGCCCCAACCGGCGATGAACGGAGGACCTGCCGCATGCCCAAATATCTCCACACGATGATCCGCGTGACCGACCTTGAGAAGACGGTGGCGTTCTTCGAGCTGATCGGCCTGAAGGAAGTGCGCCGGATGGACCATGAGCAAGGGCGCTTCACCCTGCTCTTCCTCGCCTGCCCCGGCGACGAGGACGCGCAGGTGGAGCTGACCTATAACTGGCCGACCGAGGGGGCCGCGCCGGAAGTCTATACGGGCGGGCGCAATTTCGGCCATCTCGCCTATCGGGTCGAGAATATCTACGAGACCTGCCAGCGGCTGCTGGATGCCGGCGTGACGATCAACCGCCCCCCGCGCGACGGGCATATGGCCTTCATCCGCACGCCCGACAATATCTCCATCGAGCTGCTGCAGGATGGCCATCTGGAGCCGGCCGAGCCATGGCTCTCCATGCCCAATGTCGGCGAATGGTGACCAGCGCGCTCGCGCCGGCGGTGTAGCCAGGCCTAGCCGGGGCCGGGCCTAGCCGGCGCCGGGCGTAACCGAGCCGGGCATGGGCCGCCGCGCCGGGCACGGCCATGCCCGGCGCCCACGCTCGCCAATCCCCTGCGATCATGGTGACGGCCTGATCGCGTTTGATGCGGAGACGGAGAAGCAGGATGGCATCGACACTTGAAATCATCCGCGTGCCGGTGCTGGCCGACAATTATGTCTGGCTGGTGCATGATCGCGCGAGCGGCGAGACCCTCGCGATCGACCCGGCCGTCGCGGACCCGGTGCTGGCGGCGGCGCAGGCGCGCGGCTGGCGGATCGGCCAGATCTGGAACACCCATTGGCATGGCGATCATATCGGCGGCAATGCCGGCATCGTGGCGGCGACGGGCGCGACCGTGACCGCGCCCCGCGCCGAGCTGGCCAGAATCCCCGATGTCGACCGGCCGGTGCGCGAGGGCGACCGCGTGCGCCTGGGCGCGCATGAGGCCGCGGTGCTGGATGTGCCGGCCCATACGGCGGGGCATATCGCCTATCATTTTGCCGACGAGGGCGTGATCTTCGTGGGCGACACGCTCTTCGCCATGGGGTGCGGCCGGCTGTTCGAGGGCACGGCGGCGCAGATGTTCGACAATATGCGCCGGCTCGCCGCGCTGCCGGACGAGACGCGCGTCTATTGCGCCCATGAATATACCCTCTCCAACGGCCGCTATGCGCTGCGCGCCGAGCCGGACAATGAAGCGGTGCGGGCGCGGCTGGCGCAGGTGGAGGCGATGCGCGCGCGCGGCGAGGCGACGGTGCCCACCACCATCGCGCTCGAACGGGCGACCAATCCGTTCATGCGCACCGGCAGCATCGCCGAACTGGCGCGCCGCCGCGCGGAAAAGGACGCGGGCTGAAACGCGGGCGGGGACGGACGCGCGGCCGGCCGGATCAAGGCCGGCGCGCGCCGTCTCCGTCGAAAAGAGTGCGAACTTGCGCAAACACTGGTAATCTCGCCACCGCCGGGTGGTGAGGCGAGAGGAGTGACGCCATGAAGACGATGTTTCTCGCTTTGATGCTGCTGCCCCTGACGGCCTGCGTGCAGTCAGCCGGTGGCGAGCCCCAGCTCGGCGCACGCGAGGCGCGGGACCTGGCGCGCGCGCTGGACGGCAAGGTGCCCGGTGAGCCGGTGAGTTGCGTGACCGCCCTGCGCAGCGACGACCTGCGCGCATTGGGCGACAACACGCTGATCTTTCGGGTCAACAAGGATCTCGTCTACCGCAATACGCTGAATGGCGCATGCAACGGCCTGTCGATGGGCGACACGCTGGTGATGCGGCGCGTGACCAGCCAATATTGCCGCGGCGATATCGCGACGGTGGTCAATCTGCCCAGCGGCGCGCAGACCGGCAGCTGCTCGCTTGGCGACTTCGTGCCCTATATGACCCCCAAATAAGCACGGGACCGCACAGGCCCGCACATCGCCCGCCTGCCCCGGCCGCTCGCGCACAGCGGCCGCGCTGGCGCTGCCGATCCCGACGCCGGAAACGCGCCTGTGGTCGGCCGTTGTTCCTTACGGCGCGGACTGAACCGTCGACAGGCGGTGGCGCAGGGCCAGATCGCCCGCACCCGACGGCCTCATGCCCGCACGCCCCGAGCCCGGCAGGCCGGCTCATAGCGGGCCGACGCGAGCACAGGGCGCGGAACCGGGGCGGCATCACCGCCGCAGAAGAAGCCGGCAGACCGGCGATGGAAGCCCGCGCCACCCTGCCTGAGCGGGCCCCGGCGCGCCCTTGATGCGCCGCGATCGCCGCTGGCGCCGCAGCGAAACCCGTTGCACAACGCAATGGATGCGCCATAGTGCGCCGATCCCGCCAACGCCCGTCCGCCAACGCCGGAGTCGTTCATGCGCTACAACCAGCTCGGCCGCACCGGCCTCACCGTTTCCGAACTCTGCCTCGGCACCATGACCTTCGGCGCGACCGGCGGCCGCTGGGCCGCGATGGGCCAGCTCGACCAGCCGGCGGCGGACGAGCTAGTCAAAATCGCCTTCGATGCCGGGATCAACTTTTTCGATACCGCCAATGTCTATTCCGAAGGCACATCGGAAGAGCGGCTGGGCCAGGCGATCCGCAATCTCGGCCTTGGCCGCGAGAATGTGGTGATCGCCACCAAGGTGCTGGGGCCGATGGGCACGGGGCCCAATAGCCGCGGCCTCTCGCGCGGGCATATCATGGATCAGGTCAAGGCCAGCCTGACGCGCTTGCAGACCGACCATATCGACCTCTATCAATGCCATGGCTGGGACCCTGCCACGCCGGTGGAGGAAATCGTCCGCGCGCTCGACGACCTCGTGGCGCAAGGGCATGTGCGCTATATCGGCGTATCCAACTGGGCGGCCTGGCAGATCATGAAGGCGCTCGGCATTTCCGCCGCGCAGCAGCGGGCGCGCTTTGCCAGCTTGCAGGCCTATTATTCCATCGCCGGGCGCGATCTGGAGCGCGAGCTGGTGCCGATGATGCGCGCGGAAGGCGTGGGGCTGATGGTGTGGAGCCCGCTGGCCGGGGGCTTCCTCTCCGGCAAGTTCGGCCGCGACGGCAGTGGCGACGGGCGGCGCGGCAGCTTCGACTTCCCGCCGATCGACAAGGACAAGGCCTTCGACATCATCGACGTGATGCGGCCGATCGCGACGGCGCATGGCGCGTCCGTCGCGCAGATCGCCATTGCCTGGCTGCTCCACCAGCGCGTCGTGACTAGCGTGATCCTGGGCGCGCGGCGAGCCGAACAGCTGGCCGACAATATCGCCGCCAGCGATATCGACCTGAGCGAAGCCGAACTGGCCACGCTCGACGAGGCCAGCAAGCTCGCACCGGAATATCCCGGCTGGATGCTGGCCCTGCAAGGCGATTATCGCACAGTGCCGGGCGCCAAGCCCTCCCGCTGGGCGCGCTGAGCCAGCGGCGCAGGCAGGGCGCGCATCCGCGACCGAGTGCGCGGGGCGTGCCTCGACGTCGCTCGACGGGCACGGGGAGCGGCGCTGCGGACAGGGTCTGCGGCCCGGCGGACCGGGCGAGCGACGCTGGCCGGGCATAGGGCGGGCGATGCCGCGCCGCCGGACCGAGATCGCATCCGCCCGGCGGCCTGAGGCGCGGGGGCGCGAGTGACCCGCATCTGAAGTTCGCCACACTTTGCGGCGGGGTAAGAGCCAATTTTAGATTCAAGAGGGCCACTGGCAACAATATGATTCTAATGTGGTGAATCGCCATTCAGCCCTGACGGCCTGCAAATGGCGCCTTGCCGCACGTCCGGTGCTCACATGCCGTTCGCCCGGCTGCGCATCGGGTTACCAAAATCCGCCATTTTCGGCACGTCAGGGCGGAATGGCGATCGGGTCTAGGCCGGATGTTCCAGCGCTGCCTTCAAATGCCCCAGACGCGCCACCGCCAGCGCCGCGTGCGGGCCGATCCAGCGCTCGTGAATAGCATGGATCGGCAGCGGGTTGAGATGGTTCCAGCGCTCGCGGCCGCGCCGCACCGCCGTCACCAGGTCCGCCTGCTCCAGCACCTTGAGATGCTGCATCACCGTGCAGCGATCCAACTCCGGAAAATGCGCGCACAGCGTGCCGGTGGTGAGCGGCTGATCGCGCAGATCATCCAGAATCTGCCGCCGGACCGAGGAGGAAAGCGCCTTGAACACAAGGTCATGGGCGTCGCTGATTGACATGTTATAAATTTATAACATAATTGCCGTCGACTCAAGAGGAGACGGCTCATGGAGCTGAAATTTCAGGTGTCGATCCGGATCGCGCGGCCGGTTCATGCGGTGTTCGAGGCGGTGGCCGACCCGGCCCAGCTCTCGCATTATTTCACCACCGGGGGCGCGCAGGGGCGGCTCGAAACCGGCGCGACGGTGATGTGGGACTTCCACGACTTTCCCGGGGCATTCCCGGTCGAGGTGGTGGAGGTCGAGCCGGACCGGCGCATCACCCTGCGCTGGGAAGCCAATGAAGGCCCGCCCGCAGATGGCGAGCCGGCGATCAAACCCGGCTACCAGACGCAGGTGCAGATGACCTTCGAGCCACTGGACGATGGCCGCACGCTGGTCTCGATCACCGAGCATGGCTGGCGCGAAACGGCGCGGGGACTTGCCGGCTCCTACGGCAACTGCATGGGCTGGACGCAGATGCTCTGCGCGCTCAAGGCCTGGCTGGAGCACGGCATCAACCTGCGCGAGGGGGCGTTCAAATAAGCCGGCGACTCGTGGGAACAGCTCGCCCGTTACGGCGTTTTACAGGTAACTCTCGCGCAGTGCCGTGCGGAAAGGAGTTGAAGATGCAACAGGAGATTCACAAGAGCGTGGACGATGCGCGCGCCGGGTCGACGCCGCATATCGTCCGTTATGTGCTCTCCGTCTCCCTCGCGCTGGCCGCGCTCGCGATGGTCATATTGTTCCTGTGGGGCACGACCATCGGGGCCTAGGCCCTGTGATCAGCGGTCGCGGCGGCCGAGCAGCCGCAGCCGCAGCGCGTTCAGTTTGATGAAGCCCGCCGCATCACGCTGATCATAGGCGCCGGCATCATCCTCGAACGTCACCACCTTCTCGCTGTAGAGCGAGTAGGGCGACTTGCGGCCGACGACGTTGACGCTGCCCTTGTAGAGCTTGAGGCGGACGGTGCCGGACACCTTCTGCTGGCTATGGTCAATCGCGGCCTGCAGCATCTCGCGCTCGGGCGAGAACCAGAAGCCGTTATAGATCAGCTCGGCATAGCGCGGGGCCAGCTCGTCCTTGAGGTGCGCGGCGCCGCGATCGAGAGTCAGCTGCTCGATGCCGCGATGCGCCATATAATAGATGGCGCCGCCCGGCGTCTCATACATGCCGCGCGACTTCATGCCGACGAAGCGATTCTCGACCAGATCGAGCCGGCCGATGCCATGGCGGCGGCCATAGTCGTTGAGCGCCTCCAGCAAGGTGGCCGGGCTCATCGCCTCGCCATTGATCGCGACGCCGTCGCCGCGCTCGAAATCGATGGTGATATATTCCGGCGTGTCCGGCGCATCCTCCGGGTTGACGGTGCGCGAATAGACATAGTCCGGCACCTCCTCCCACGGATCTTCCAGCACCTTGCCCTCGGAAGAGGTGTGCAGCATGTTGGCGTCCGTCGAGAAAGGCGCCTCGCCGCGCTTATCCTTGGCGACCGGAATCTGGTGCGCCTCGGCCCACTCGATGAGGCGGGTGCGGCTGGTCAGATCCCATTCGCGCCAGGGAGCGATCACCTTGATATCCGGCTGAAGCGCATAATAGCCCAGCTCGAACCGCACCTGATCATTGCCCTTGCCGGTCGCGCCATGGGAGACGGCATCCGCGCCGACCAGCTTGGCGATCTCGATCTGGCGCTTGGCGATGAGCGGCCGGGCGATGGAGGTGCCGAGCAGATAGAGCCCCTCATACATCGCATTGCCGCGCATCATCGGGAAGACATAGTCCCGCACGAATTCCTCGCGCAGATCGTCGATGAAGATATGCTCTTCCTTGACGCCGGCGGCGCGGGCCTTCTGGCGGGCGGGCTCCAGCTCCTCGCCCTGCCCCAGATCGGCCGTGAAGGTGACGACCTCGCAATCATAATTGATCTGCAGCCATTTGAGGATGACGCTGGTGTCAAGGCCGCCGGAATAGGCGAGGACAACGCGATTGATCTTCTCGGACATGGCAAATCCTGGCTGGAATGAAGTGGGGCAATGGCCGCGCGGTTATCAGGGGCGGGTCGCGAGTGCAACCGGTGCGCGCGCCGGGGCCTGTGGATGAGGCGTGCCCCCGGTTGCAGCATGACCGAAACCCGGCCGCATACACCCTCGATAAAACGGGACGCAGCGCTGCGTACCGTTACATTGCCCGGATATACTGCACCGTTATCCAAACAGCTCCAAGGACCATCGCAATCCCGATGGCCAGTCTAGCCACCTCCCAAAAACCACCGAACGATCGTGGGCCACCAGGAACCCGCCGGATATGATCAGCGCCCCCGCCAAGGCGAGCACGGATTTGGCCGCGACCAGGTCCTGACTGACCATCTTCCCGCCCGGCACCGGCGATGGACCGCCCCTAGCCCAGCGCCCGGTAGCGCGCTTCCGCTTCCGCCATATAATCGCGGATGATCGGCAGGGTGTTGCGATCGCGCACATATTGGAGCTGGTAGATGGTCTGGCTACCATGGAGGAAGCCGGAGGCCGCCGCCGCCAGATACCAGGTCCACATGCGGTAGAAACGCTCGTCATAGAGCGCGACGATCTGCTCGTGCGCGGCCACCACGCGACCATACCAGTGCCGCAGCGTGTGGTAATAATGCAGGCGCAGCACCTCGACATCGGTGAGCATCAGGCGGTTGCGCTCGCTGGCCGCCAGCACTTCCGACAGCGCGGGGGCATAGCCGCCGGGGAAGATATATTTGCGGATGAAGGCATCCGTATGCGCCGGGCCATCGAGCCGGCCGATATAGTGGAGCAGCATCACCCCGTCCTGCGTCAGCAGATTGTGACAGGTGCGGAAGAATTCGCGATAATGATGCGCGCCGACATGCTCGAACATGCCGACCGAGACGATGCGGTCGAACGGGCCGGTGACATCGCGATAATCGAGCAGCTCGAACTTGACGCGATCCGCCACGCCCGCCTCCTGCGCGCGGCGCCGGGCGACCTTGAGCTGCTCCTCGGAAAGGGTGACGCCGAGCACGTCGACATCCGCCACGCGGTTGAGATAAAGCGCCATGCCGCCCCAGCCGCAGCCGATATCCAGCACCCGCTGGCCGGGCCGGAGCATCATCTTGGCGGCGATATGCGCCTTCTTGTCGCGCTGCGCCTGATCCAGATCCACCGTCTCGGGATCGGTGAAATAGGCGCAGCTATATTGCCGGTCCTTGTCCAGAAACAGATCGTAGAGCGTATCGGACAGATCATAATGATGATGGACGTTCGCCCTGGAGCGGCCGCGCTTGTTATAGCCATCATACCAGTGCCGCAGCTGCTCGCTCACCCGCGTGAGCGCGGTCGGCTCGCTCAGCGGCACATTGCGCTCCAGCGCCGTGTTGCCGGTGACCAGCATGATCAGATCCCAGATCGTGCCCTGCTCCATGACCAGCCGGCCGTCCATGAAGCATTCGGGCGCGCCCAGCTCGGGATTGGCGAGGATGGCGCGCGGCGCGGACTCGTCGGTCAGCCGGATGCGGACATCGCCCCAGCCGGGCACGGCCTTGCCTATCAGTTCCTGCACGCCATCCGCATAGATGATCGTCAGCGTGCCCTGGGTGATGACTTTCGCGAGCAACCGCGTGAGGATTTTCATCGCGCCGCCTCCATGCCGACCGTGCCTTCAAGAGGGTCAAACGCCCGATCCCGCATCTCATCCATCTCCAGCCAAGCCTCTCAACAAACCGTCCGCGCCGCCCCGGCTCTCATGCAGCCATCCATCCACCGCGAGCCGCCGCGTCTATCGGGCGTTTCTATCCGCCATGTCGTTCGCTGTGCAACCCGCGAGGGAACTTCCGGACAATAATCGCCCGCGCGGCGCCGATATCGCTCTTGGGCCGGACTGTTGCATTAATGCACCACCTGTCTCTTGTCAGCACCTTGTTCATATGGCAGACAGGTCCATGTCCCATAAGCGGACACGCCACGCCGACCAGCGTGCGCACCCAAACCAGGCGGAAATCTGATTAAAAATCAGACTGGTGAATGAAAACATAAACATCATTCCGCCTGTCCCGACGAAGCACCGCAAAGAGCGCAATCATTCGCGTTTCTGGTGCATTTATTTCCAGTGAGGATCTCATGAAGACTGTTATTTTCGCAGCGACTGCTGCCGCCCTTCTTTCCGCAGCCCCCGCTTTCGCGCAGGCCGACAGCTTTGTTGGCCCGCGCGCTGAAGTGGTTGCCGGCTATGATGCGGTCAAGACCAACAGCAACGGCCTCGGCACGCCCGACGGCTTCCTGTATGGCATCGGGCTCGGCTATGACGTGCGTGTCAGCAGCGCCGTCCTCGGCCTTGAGGCCGAGCTTGCGGACGCGACGACGAAGTACAACTTCACCGGCGGCTCGATCGACGCCTCGCGTGACATTTATGTCGGCGCGCGCGCCGGTCTGCCGATCGGCGACATCGCGCTGGCCTATGTGAAGGCTGGCTACACCAACGCCCGCTTCGAAGCGAACGGCTTCGGCTCCGAGAAGCTCGACGGCCTCCGTCTGGGCGCCGGCCTTGAGTATAAGCTCGGCACCAACCTGTTCGTGAAGGGCGAGTATCGCTACTCGAACTATGAGCAGGACGTCGTGCGTCACCAGGTCGTCGGCGGCCTGGGCATCCGTTTCTGATCCAACCGATCAGATGACTCCCGGGAAAGGGCGGTCTTCGGGCCGCCCTTTCTTGTTTCGGGGAACGCCGCGGCGGGCGATCAGCCGAGCGCGGCCTGCTTTTCCTCGGCCAGCCGGTCCAGCTCGGCGCGGCTCTTCTTCTCGCTGGCGGATTTCAGCTGCCCGCAGGCCGCCATGATATCGCGCCCGCGCGGCGTGCGGATCGGCGCGGAAATGCCAGCCTCGAAGATGATCGCCGAAAAACGCCTGATCCGCTCCGGCGTCGAGCATTCATAGGGCGTGCCGGGCCATGGGTTGAACGGAATGAGGTTCACCTTGGCGGGCAATTTATACTGGCGGATGAGGCGGACCAGTTCGCGCGCCTCATCGTCGCTGTCATTCTTGTCCTTGAGCATCACATATTCAAAGGTGATGCGCCGCGCATTGTTGGCCTTGGGATAATCCGCGCAGGCCTGCAGCAGCTCCTCGATGCCGTATTTGCGGTTGATCGGCACGATCTCGTCGCGCACCGCCTTGGTCACCGCGTGCAGCGAGACGGCGAGGTTGACCCCGATCTCCTGCGCCGCCCGCGCCATGACCGGCACCACGCCGCTGGTCGACAGGGTGATGCGCCGCCGCGAGAGGGCCAGCCCCTCGCCATCCATCACCACCTTGAGCGCATCGCGGACATTCTCGAAATTATAGAGCGGCTCGCCCATGCCCATCATCACGATATTGGTGAGCAGGCGGCCATCCGCCGTATATTGCGGGGCGTCCTCATCCTCCAGATCGGCATCGGCACCGGCGGCGAGCGCGGCGGCCATGTTGCCGCGGGGCCACTCGCCCAGCGCATCGCGCGCGAGCATCACCTGCCCGACAATCTCGCCCGGCGTGAGATTGCGCACGAGGCGCATCGTGCCGGTGTGGCAGAAGCGGCAGTTGAGCGTGCAGCCGACCTGCGAGGAGACGCACAGCGTGCCCCGGTCCGCATCCGGGATGAACACCATCTCATAATCCTGCCCGTCATCCGAGCGGAGCAGCCATTTGCGGGTGCCGTCCGACGAGACCTGCGCCTCGACCACGGTCGGCCGGCCGACGATGAAGCGCGCCGCCATCCAGCCGCGCATCGGCTTGGCGAGATCGGTCATCGCCTCGAAATCGGTCTCGCCGCGATGATAGAGCCAGTGGAAGAGCTGCTTGGAGCGCAGCTTCGACTGGCGCTCATCGAGCCCGGCGGCGCTCAGCTCCGCGTGGATCTGGAGGCGCGACAGGCCGAGCAGATCGCGGCGGCCATCCGCGCGCGGGGTGATGGCGCGGGGGACGGGAACCGGATCGAGCGGACCCGGGATCGACATGAGAGGCGTGGCAGCTTGGGACATGGCCGCGCATATAGGCGCAAGCGGGCCGGGATGAAAGTGCGGGGACCGGGCGCGGCACGTTGTCCGGCTCTCCGCCGCCCTGCCAATGCGCAGACGGGGGCGCCGCCGCTGTGCCAGCGCGGCCGGCCGGCCGAATCGGGCGCGCCCTGACCGTGATCGTGCCTGCCGGCAAGCGAATGCGCGGCGACAGGCCGGACCAGCCCCCTGCGGCCCGGTCGGACGATCGACCAATCCCCGCCAGTCGAGACAGGATGGCACAGCGCTGACATGTCGCGACAGCGCTCGTCACGAACAGGGCGCCACGCGCGATCCGGATGGGACTGCCGTCGATCAGGACAGCGCCGGGACGGATCGTCCTCCAGAGGGCGTGACGAAACTGGCGACTTTTCGCGACCCGGCAGGCCGCGTGCCAAGGGCCTATGAGCCCTGGAAGCGTGAACAGACGCCATGCCCGGACCGTCAGGCCTGGACGGCACGCGCGCCCTAGCGCACCCGCGCGCAGCCCAGCGCGGCGGCGTCGATGGCGGTAGCCGCGCCGCGCAGATCATAGCGATCGGTGAAGGTGCCGCCGGCCTTCGCGCGGCCCGAGACGCTCATCAGCCGGCCCGAGCGCAGCGCGGCGAGAATCGCGGCATCGGCCTGCCGGTCGGCCGCCCAGACATCCGCGCCGCCGCCCCTGAGCGCAAAGCGCGCCTCGCCGATGCCGAGCGTCGCGCCCGTGCCCTCGGCAAGCTGGTGGCTGAGGCGGATGTTGATCTGCCCGCGCACGCCCCGCCCCGGCCAATAGCCGATCGCCGCGAAGGGACGCCAGGGCGAGGCCGCCCAGCCGCCCGCCAGCGGCTGCGCGATGGCATAGCAGCGCCCCGGCCCGGCATCGCGAAACGCGCCCCAGCGCTGGAACACGCCCAGCACATCCCGCGCGGCCACGCCGGCCGGCAGGCCGAGCGCCACCGCCAGCACTATCCCCAAGACGAGCCGTCCACCCATGGCGCGACCAAGGACCAAAGCGGGCGATATGGCAAGCCGCGAACGACATGGCTGTCGGCTTTTTACGGCTCGTCTCTTGCTCCCCCCGGGGATTTCGATAAGGAAAGAGGCACGATAAAACGGATGCGGTTATCCAACTCCATCAACCGGGCAAAGAAACGGAATTCAGACGGATGAAGGCGACAATCGAACGAGCGACGCTGCTCAAGAGCCTCGGCCATGTCCAATCGGTCGTCGAGCGCCGCAATACTATTCCGATTCTCTCAAACGTCCTGATCGACGCGAGCCCGGATGGCGCGATCCGCCTGATGGCGACCGATCTTGATCTCCAGATCGTCGAGAATGTGCAGGCGCAGGTCGAGACGGCCGGCGCCACCACCGTCTCCGCCCACACGCTGTTCGACATCGCCCGCAAGCTGCCCGAGGGCAGCCAGGTGCGCCTTGAAGCGGCCGAGGGCAAGATGCTCATCCAGGCCGGGCGCGCGCGCTTCAACCTGCAGACGCTGCCGCGCGACGATTTCCCGATCATCGCCGAAGGGCCGCTGCCGACCAGCTTCGAGCTGCCGGCCACGACGCTGGTGCAGATCATCGACAAGACGCGCTTTGCCATCTCGACCGAAGAGACGCGCTATTATCTGAACGGCATCTTCCTGCATGTGGCCGAAGACCCCTCGCCGGTGCTCAAGGCCGCGGCGACCGACGGCCACCGCCTCGCGCGCGTGACCGTGGCGCGGCCGGACGGCGCCGAGGGCATGCCGGACATCATCATCCCGCGCAAATGCATCGCCGAGCTGCGCAAGCTGCTCGACGAGGTGGATGGCAGCGTGCGCATCGACCTCTCGCCCACCAAGATCCGCTTCGATCTGGGCAATGCGGTGCTGACCAGCAAGCTGATCGACGGCACCTTCCCGGATTACAGCCGCGTGATCCCGACCGGCAACGACAAGCTGCTGACGATCGACCCGCGCAGCTTCGAGGAAGGCGTGGACCGCGTCGCCACCATCGCGACGGAGAAGACCCGCGCGGTGAAGATGGCCGTCGACAAGGACAGGATCACCCTCTCCGTCACCAGCCCGGAAAACGGCACGGCGGCGGAAGAAGTGCCCGGCGACTATGCCGCCTCGCCCATCGAGATCGGCTTCAATGCGCGCTATCTGCTGGATATTCTCGGGCAGATCGAGGGCGACCAGGTGGAGGTCCACCTCGCCGACGCCGCCGCGCCCACGCTGATCCGCGAAAATGAGAAAGCCCCGGCGCTCTACGTGCTGATGCCGATGCGGGTCTGAACGCCGCGCCCGCGCTCGCCATCAGCGGCGGCCCGGCCGCACCGGCCGAGCGGGAGGCGGTCATCGCCCTATGGTCGCGTTGCGGCCTGACGCGCCCCTGGAACGACCCTGTCGCGGATTTCGATGCGGCGCTCGCAGGACCGGCCTCGGCCGTGCTCGTCCTGCGCGCAGGCGGCCGGGTGCTCGCCACCGCGATGGTCGGCCATGACGGGCATCGCGGGAGCGTCTATTATCTCGCCGTCGATCCTGCGAGCCAGCGACAAGGACTTGGCCGCCGCCTGATGGCCGATGTGGAAGCATGGCTGCGCGCACGCGGCGTCCCCAAGCTCAACCTGCTGGTGCGCACGGCCAATGCCGCCGTCATCGGCTTCTATGCCGCGCTCGGCTATGGCGACAATGACTGCCTGAGCCTGGGCAAGCGGCTCGACGGGTGAGCCCCGCCCTCCAAGGCCGCACGGCGCGCCGATTCGCGTCGCGCAGCCGCCGCCGGCCGTCCGCCGCCTTGCGCAGCGCGCCAGGCCTATCGCCGGCGCGGGGGACCGCCGACTGGCCGGGCGGCGTCATCCTGCCATCGCATCGGGCACGCCTATAGGCCCGCTCGCCCGGCGGCGTCAGTTCGACACTCTCGATTTGGCCATCCAGCCCGGCCTGCTCCGGTCCGGCATCATCGTGGCGAAGGCCTATGTGCCGAACGGCGCGCGGCCCGGCGCCATGGGCGGCCCGGCGCCATGGAGCGCGCATCGTCGGGCATCGGGCCAGCGCCGCGTCATGATCGCCAGCCATATGATCGCCGACCATGCCGGCCGCTACCCAGCGCCGGACCATGGCGCGGATCGCGGCTTCATCAGCGATCGTCAGTCCCGGGTCGCGGCGACCATCTCATCCACCCGCACGAACTTCTCGCGCGGGGCGCCGGTGCGGGCACGCTCGATCTCGGCCAGGTCGATCTTCTGCCAGTCGCGGAAGGTGACGATATCCAGCCCGCGGGTGGCGATGAGCGCATCCAGCCCCTCGCGGCCGGCCTTGCCGCCGGGGGTGGGCTGATCCGCCGCGATCGATTCGGCGGCGAGAAAGCCATCGGGCTTGTTGGTGCCGATCGTGCCGGTGGGCCCGCGCCGCGCCCAGCCGACGCAATAGAGGCCGGGCATGATCCGCCCCTCCTCATTGGCGAAGCGGCCGCGCTGCTCGTCATAGGGCACGTCCGGAATGGGCGGGGTGCGATAGCCGATGCAGGAAATGACCAGCCCGGCCGGGATGCTATATTGCTCGCCGGTGCCGACGGCCGCGCCATCGGCATCGAGCCGGGTGCGCTCGACGAGGAGGCGCTCGGCCCGCCCTGCCCCCTCGATCCGCACCGGCTGGGCGAAGAAATCAAAGTCGAGCGGGATCGGCCCGTTGGCGCCGGCGCCGGCCGCGAAGCCGCGCAGCAGCGCGACGGATTTGCGCTGGCCCGGCTGCAGCGCCTCGTCACTGGCGAGCGGAGGGAGATCGGCGGGATCGACATGAACGGCGATGCGCTCCAGCTGACCCAGTTCGCCCAGCTCCTTGGGCGTCATGGCGATCTGCTGCGGCCCGCGCCGGCCGAGAATGGTGATCGAGCGCGCCGTCTCGCGCGTCAGCCGGTCATAGGCATGGGCGACGATGTCGCTGCCGGCAAATTCAGCCGGGGCCTTGGCGAGAATGCGCGCGCAGTCGAGCGCGACATTGCCATTGCCGATGATCACCACGTCGCGCCCGGCAATCCGGGGATCGAGCGCGGCGAAATCCGGGTGGCCATTATACCAGCCGACAAAGGCGGCGCTGCCGACGACGCCGGGCAGGTCATCGCCATCGATGCCGAGCCGGCGATCGGACGGGGCGCCGGTCGCCAGCACCACGGCGTCATAGAGCGTCATCAGCTCGGCAATGCTGATATCGGTGCCGATGCCGAGCTTGCCGACGAAACGGACATTGTCGGTGAGGGCGACGGCCTCATAGCGCCGCGACACCGCCTTGATCGACTGGTGATCCGGCGCCACGCCGAACCGGATGAGGCCGAAGGGCACCGGCAGACGGTCGATAATGTCGATCCGCACCGCGCCCTCAAACTGCTTCTGGCAGGCCTCGGCCGTGTAATAGCCGGCGGGCCCGGACCCGATGATCGCGATATGACGCATGATGCCTCTCCCCGAACGTGCAGCTCGTTAGCCGATCGGGACCAGCCTAGAGTCTGTCCCGTGCAGATGGAAGCCTCTGCGTTCAGATCGGGGACCAGGCGCGGCGGACCGGCGCAACCTCCGGTTCGGAGCCATTTGCGCCCAAAACGCGGCAAAATGGATGAGACTCACGGGGCCGGCGGGCCGCGCCCTAACGCTTCGGCAAGCGCCGCCATGGCACCCCGGCCCCATGAGCTTCGTGCGCCCCAGACCCTTGTCGCGCGCCGATGAGCGGCCCGGCTGGCGCGCGCTGATCGGCCTTGCGGACGCGCATGACGGCGCCGCGCTGGACCGGCTGGCGCGCGCGATCCGGCTGCTCTGGCTGGGCTGGCCGCTGCTGGTGGCCATCCGCTGGCTGCTGCTCGGCCAACTGCCCGGCTGGGACCGGCTGCGCGACGATGGCGCCGTCATGGCGCTCGGCATCGGCCTGTGCCTTGTCGACATCGCGCTGCTGGCGGGCCTGCGGCTGGCCGCCGTGTCGCGCCTGTCGCCCAATCGGCAGATGCTCCTCCTCGCGCCGCTGGTCGGCATGGCGGGCGCGCTGCTCACGCTGCTGGCGGGGCTGGCGGGGCTGACCGGGCGCGGCGACGCGGTGGCGCTGGCGATCCTCATCCCCGCCCTGCTCGCGGCCACCATGACGGGCCGCGCGCCGCTGCTCGGCGCGGCTTATGGACTGGGCGCGATGATCGCGCTGGCCGGCCGGTTGCCATGGGCCATGCACGCCGCCGCGCTGCTGGCATTTGCCGCCGGCGTGGCGGGCGTGGCGCTGCTGGCGCACCGGCTCGACCGGCAGGCACGGGCGCAAACCCGCGCGGCGGGGCTGAGCGGCGAACAGGCCAGGGCGCTGCTCGTCGATTTCGAGCAGGCCGGGCATGGCTGGTTCTGGGAGACCGACCGGGCCGGCAAGCTGACCTATCTCTCCGAGACGCTGGCTGCCCGGCTCGGGCGCAGCGCCCGCCAGCTCATCGGCCAGCCGCTCACCGCCCTGATCGCGCCGCCCGACCCCGGCGCGCAGGATGAGGGCGGCCGCTCGCTCGGCTTCCACCTCTCCGCCCGCACCGCCTTTTGCGACATCGCGGTGCAGGCGGCCGGGGTGGAGGGCGAGCGCTGGTGGGCGATGTCCGGCCAGCCGGTGACCACGCCGTTCGGGCAGTTTATGGGCTTTCGCGGCAGCGGATCGGACCTGACCGAGATGCGCCGCTCGCAAGCCGAGGTCGCCCGGCTCGCCCGGTTCGATTCGCTCACCGGCCTCGCCAACCGCATGCAGATGCTCGCCACGCTGGAGCAGGCGCTCGCCAGCCGGGGCGGCGTCGCCGGCACCTGCGCGCTGCTGCTGCTCGACCTCGACCGGTTCAAGGAGGTCAATGACACGATGGGCCACCCGGCCGGCGACGCGCTATTGCGACAGGTGGCGCAGCGGCTGCTGCGGCTGGTCGATACCGGCGGCCAGGTCGGCCGGCCGGGCGGCGACGAGTTCCAGATCGTGCTGCCCGGCATCAGCGAACGGGCCGAGCTGGCCCGGATCGGCCATGCGATCATCCACAGCCTCTCGCAGCCCTATGCGATCGATGGCAGTCAGGTGGTGATCGGCGCGTCGATCGGGGTGGCGGTGGCGCTGGCCGATGGCAGCAGCGCCGAGACGCTGATCCGCAATGCCGACCTCGCCCTCTATGTCGCCAAGGCGGAAGGGCGCGGGCTGCTGCGCTATTATGAGCCGGCGATGCATGAGGATGCCGAGGACCGGCGGCAACTGGAGCAGGACCTGCGCCATGCGATGGTGACCGGCGGGCTGGCGCTGGCCTATCAGCCGATCGTCTGCGCGAGCACCGAGCGGATCACCGGCTTCGAGGCGCTGATCCGCTGGCACCACCGCGTGCGCGGGCCGATCTCACCGGCGCAGTTCATCCCCATTGCGGAGAATGCCGGGCTGATCGGCGCGATCGGCGAGTGGGTGCTGCGCACCGCCTGCCAGGACGCCGCGACCTGGCCGGAAGGCACGCGCATCGCGGTGAATGTCTCGCCCCTGCAGTTCGTCAACCCGGCGCTGCCGGCGCTCGTCGTCCATGCGCTGGCCAGCGCCGGCCTGGCCGCCGACCGGCTGGAGCTGGAGATTACCGAAGGCGTGTTCCTCGCCGGCGGCGCGGATACGGACGGCATGTTCGCCGCGCTCAAGGCGATCGGCGTGCGGCTTGCGCTCGATGATTTCGGCACCGGCTACTCCGCGCTCGGCTATCTGAAGACCGCGCCGTTCGACAAGATCAAGATCGACCAGAGCTTCGTGCGCGGCGCGGCCATCCGGGGCAGCCGCAATGCCGCCATCGTCAAGTCGATCGTCAACCTGGCCGAGGCGCTGGGCATGGAGACGACGGCCGAGGGCGCCGAGACGCTGGACGAACTGGCGCTGATCCGCTCGCTGGGGTGCAGCCATGTGCAGGGCTATGTCTATGGCCGCCCGGCCGATATCGACGCGACGCGCGCCTTGCTGGCGACGGGCGACGGGCTGGCAGCCGCCACCGGGCACAAGGCGAGCCGGGAGCCGCGCAGGACGATGCTGCGCTCCGTCACGCTGCGCCACGAGGGCCGCGACCACCCGGCCCGCATCCGCAACATCTCCCGGCAGGGCGCGATGATCGAGGGACTGGCCGATGTGCGCGTGGGCGCGACGCTCCAGATCGAGCTGGCCAGCGGCTATGTCGTCAGCGCCACCTGCCGCTGGTCGCTGGGCGAGCGGATGGGTGTGGCCTTTGAGGCGGCGATCGAGATCGGCCGCCTGCACGGCGCCGCGCAGGCCGAGCGCCAGCGCGACCGGCATCGGGCGACCGCCGACACGCTCGATTTCTATCGCAGCCAATGGCGCCATGCCGGCCGGCGGGGCACGGCGGGGAGCTAGGGCGGATCGCACGGACGAGGTCGACCGCATATTCAGGCCCGGCGGCTATCCGGCATTTTTGGCGAGGAACGGACTGTCCGGACACGACGACATTGCGGACACTTCGGGAAGTGCTATGTCAAGAGCATGGACGACGCGTGGTTCCGAAGATGGATGGGGTTCAGCTTCATCCCCACCAAGTGGCAAGGATGGACCGCAGCCGTAGCGATGCTTATCGTTTTCGTGCCGTGCGCCTATGTTTGGCTGCACTATATCGACCACAGCCCGATCGCTGCTTGGACCGGCGCTATTGTTGGTATGTCGACAAGCGCAGCATATCACGCGCTCGCTTTGTGGAAACTAGACCGAAACTACCATCGATGATTGTCCGCTTCCCCCAGCCTTTCCGCCATTGCGCAGCAGAGGCAGAGCGCCCTAAACCGGACGATCCTTCATCGGACCTTGCCTGCGCGGCCGAGGCTGTTTTCGCCCTTCCATGTTCGCCAACGAAAAGGGCGGACCTTTGCGGCCCGCCCCCTTGGTTTCCCACGATTTGCCGGAGCCTTAGTTGGCCCGGGGCGCTGCCGCCGCCGCATTTGCGGGCAGGCCGCCGAGCTGGGTCACCAGCTTGGTGTAGGCATCCAGATAGGCCAGCACGATGACCTGGCCGATATCGGTATTCTGATAGCCGCTGCCGCCGGCCGCGGCGAGACCGCCCCACCAGCCGGCGCCACCACCGGCGCCGAAGCTGAGATCCGACTTGCGGGCATAGCCCTCGGTCAGCGCCTCTTCCTCGGTCGTGCGGGCGTTGACGATGGAGAGGGTGACGTTCGCCTCGCTCTTCTTCACATTGATGCCGCCGGCGAGCGCGCCGATGGTGCTGCGGCCGAGGAAGCCGCCGAGCACGGCGCCGACCGCGTTGCCGCCGCTGTTCCGGTTCGTCGTCACGATGTTCGGCTCGATGAAATAATCGGCCGCCCGCACCTGCCCGCGCCCGAGATTGGAACCGGCCTGCAACTCACCCTGATCGGCCATGGCGCGCTCCATCGCGCGGCTCTGCATGGTGCGGCCGCGATTGACGAGCGTGAAGCAGCCGGACTGCTGGACGAAGACGCGGATGATCGCCTCCGGGCTGCCGAGATTGAGCTGCCGCCACCACTGATCCTCCGGCTCGACAATCGCCAGCGCGCCAAGGTTGCGGGTGCAGCGCGGAATCTCCCGCGTGCCCTTCGTCTGATCCTGCCGGCCGGACGAGCCCTTGACATTATCCACGGCCATGGCCGGCTGGCTCACAATCGCCAGCGCCGCGGCCGCAAACATATATTTTACGATATTCTTCATGTCCCACCTCACTTGAAAATCGCCTGGATTCACACTTCCCTTGCAGCGCTGATTATCACAGCAGCCCCCGCAAACAACCCGCGCCGATCTTAGCGCGAAAATTCCCGGCCTGTATTGGATGGAACCGACGAGCAGACACTTTGCCCCGGCGCATCATCCTGCTATCGGCGCGAGCATGACCGACCTTGCCCAGATCCGTAATTTTTCCATCATCGCGCATATCGACCATGGCAAGTCGACGCTGGCGGACCGCCTCATCCAGCAGACCGGCGGGCTGACCGCGCGCGAAATGTCCGCGCAGGTGCTCGACAATATGGATATCGAGAAGGAACGCGGCATCACCATCAAGGCGCAGACGGTGCGCCTCGACTATACCGCGCAGGACGGCGTGACCTATGAGCTGAACCTCATGGACACGCCGGGCCATGTCGATTTCGCCTACGAGGTCAGCCGCAGCCTCGCCGCCTGCGAGGGCGCGCTGCTGGTGGTGGACGCAGCGCAGGGCGTGGAAGCGCAGACGCTGGCGAACGTCTACCAGTCCATCGAGCATGACCATGAGATCGTGCCCGTCATCAACAAGATCGACCTGCCGGCCGCCGAGCCGGAGAAGGTGAAGACCGAGATTGAGGATGTGATCGGCCTCGACGCCAGCGATGCGGTGCTCGCCTCGGCCAAATCCGGCATCGGCATCGAGGCGATTCTCGAAGCCATCGTCACGCGCATCCCGCCGCCCAAGGGCGACCGCGACGCGCCGCTCGAAGCCATGCTGGTCGATAGCTGGTACGACCCTTATCTGGGCGTCGTCATCCTCGTGCGGGTGATGAACGGGGTGCTGAAAAAGGGCCAGCAGATCAAGTTCATGATCGGCGGCACCGAGCATCTGGTTGACCGGGTCGGCTGCTTCCGCCCCAAGATCGAGCAGCTGGGCGAGCTGGCGGCGGGCGAGATCGGCTTCATCACCGCGCAGATCAAGGACATTACCGAAACCCGCGTGGGCGACACCATCACCACGGTGAAGAATGGCGCGACCACGCCGCTGCCGGGCTTCAAGGAAGTGCAGCCGGTGGTGTTCTGCGGCCTGTTCCCGGTGGACGCGGCCGATTTCGAGAAATTGCGCGAGAGCATCGCCAAGCTGCGCCTGAACGACGCCAGCTTCAGCTTCGAGATGGAGACCAGCGCGGCGCTCGGCTTCGGCTTCCGCTGCGGATTCCTCGGCCTGCTCCATCTGGAAATCATCCAGGAGCGGCTGACCCGCGAATATGATCTCGACCTCATCACCACGGCGCCCTCGGTGGTGTATAAAATCCAGCTCACCCACGGCAATGGCGAGATCGAGCTGCACAATCCGGCCGACATGCCCGACCCGACGCGCATCGCCACGGTGGAGGAGCCGTGGATCGAGGCGGTGATCTATTGCCCGGACGAATATCTCGGCCCGATCCTCAAACTCTGTCAGGACCGGCGCGGCATCCAGAAGAACCTCACCTATGTCGCCCAGCGCGCGCAGGTGACCTATGAACTGCCGCTCAACGAAGTGGTGTTCGACTTTTACGATCGGCTCAAGTCGATCAGCCGCGGCTATGCCAGCTTCGATTATCACCAGATCGGCTATCGCCAGGGCGACCTCGTCAAGATGAGCATCATGGTCAATGCCGAGCCGGTCGACGCGCTGAGCATGATCGTCCACCGCGGCACGGCGGAAGCGCGCGGGCGCGGTATGTGCGAGCGGCTGAAGGACCTGATCCCCCGCCACCTCTTCAAAATCCCCATTCAGGCCGCGATCGGCGGCAAGGTGATCGCGCGCGAGACGATCGCGGCGATGCGTAAGGACGTGACCGCCAAATGCTATGGCGGCGACATCACCCGCAAGAAAAAGCTGTTGGAGAAGCAGAAAGAGGGCAAGAAGCGGATGCGCGAATATGGCTCCGTCCA
>DATMGL010000017.1:0-299285 GCA_035555575.1 Sphingobium sp. | reverse complement strand
CTCGAGCAGCAGGCATCTGATGCCGATGAGAGAGTTCCGGACAGGCCAGATGTGTCCGAGCAAGCACCGTCGTCCTTCCTGCACGATCTGTTTCACGAGTTGGAAACAGACGGCATGGATGCTGCGTTCAACTTCGGACTCAACAGCCTCATCGCGGGTTTCGAGCGGCTGCGTTCATCTACAACAGATTAGAGGCTTATGCCCCTTTGCCGCCCCAACTGCCACGACACCGAACCGCCCTGCATGATACCCGCGACCTCGCGGCCGAGCTGGCGGTCGATGACCGGCCGCCACGGGACAAGCGTGAACTCATGGCTCTTTTCCACCACGGCGAACTTGCCGCTCGTTAGCTGAACAGTCCCGGTGAACTTGCCGCTGACGTTCTCGCCGTCCGTAGCGGCACGGAACGGCAACCCCTTGCCCTCGGCCATCTCCGCGCCGATGCGAGCAACCTCGCGTTCGCGCAGCGTAGCGAGAAGGTTGCGCCGATAGAAGATGCGACCGTCCCGCGCTCGGCTGGCGTCGCGCTGCTCGACATGATGCTCGCGGCGCTGCTCCATCGCCTCGCGCACCTGCTGGCCGAAGCCGGTCGGCGCAGGGCCGGCCGTCTCGCCATGGATCAGCCGCCGGTCCAGCCAGGTCGCGCCGTCCGATCCGATCTGCCTGTCCAGATTGACGGGAGAGACGACGCGAACGCTGGCCTGCCGGTCGCGGCCGGCATCATAGGCGGCGGCGCGGCTCTCGAAATCTTCGGGAATGCGCCACTGGTCGGCGTCGATGCGCTCGACGATTCCGGCGCGGCGTAACGCCTCCAGCCGGCGCACATGAGCATCGACATAGCCCTCGTAGTCGCCGCCCGGAACACGGCCCTCGAATTTCGCCTGCTCCAGATGACGGCTCGGCCGATAGATACCGTCCTCGGCGATGGCGGTGATGGTGCGGTCGGACGGCCGGGGTGCTGCCTCGGCCGGGCCGATCTGGATGACGCTGCCGATGCGGGCGTCCTCCAGCCGCTCGGGCGCGATGCCCGCGATGTGGTGGGTGCGGCCGTCGATCCCGTCCACCACAACGGTCAGGTTCTCCCCCAACTCGTCGGACAGGTGCTTGTCCACGACGCTGCCGATGATGGGCGTCTCGGGCGCTCCGTCATGGATTTGGAAGCTCATGGGATCGCGTTCGCCGCCCTGCGGGCCGAGCGCCTTCTGCATGGTGCGGATAATGTCGCCGCGCTCGCCTAGCTCGCGCAGGGCTGGCTCCATGTCCTTGCTCAATTCCCAAACGGCGGGCGCGTGCTCGGTCGCCAGCCCCATCTTCTCCAGCTTGCCGAGACGGCGCAGGCGTAGCGTCCGCTCGAACTGCCGCCTCGGCTCTGCCGGTTCATGGCGCAAGTCGAGGAAACGGGCATCGGCTTCCTCGGTCATGGCGCGGTCGATCCGGGTGAAACGATCTTGGTCGATTTCGGCCGACAGCTTGCGGGTCTGCTCGATCTCGGTGACGGGGCCGAGTTCCAGACTGGCAAGCTCGCTGGCGCGTTCGCGCAGGCCGGCGGAAAGGTAGTCGCCGTTAATGACTAGATCCACGCCCGTATCGTCGCGGCCGTTGACGATGATATGCACATGAGGATGGCCGGTGTTGTAGTGATTGACGGCAACCCAATCGAGTTTCGTGCCGAGGTCGGCTTCCACCTGTTTCATGAAATCGCGGGTGTAGGCCGTGAGGTCCGATAGCTCCGCGCCGTCCTCGGGCGAGACGATGAATCTGAATTGGTGGCGGTCGTCCTTGCCGCGATCAAGGAAGGCGTCGCCATCGGCGCGGTCCTCGGTCGCCGAATAGAGCCGGCCGCGCTCGCCGACGCGTGAGGTTCCGTCACGCTGGACATAGCGCAGATGCGCGCGGGCACGGCCGCCCTTCCACGCGGCCCTGACGCTGCGCTGCTTGACGATCACGCGGCGGCTGCCCGACTGGCGATGATGCCAATGGCCGGAGATATTGCGAGCGCGCACGAAGCTCGCGCCCCGGCCGCGCTTCACGCCCTTGCCGCTGGCGACCTCGGCACGGGACCGGCCCGGCGATGACGGGCGGGCGGATGACGGCATGGAAGGATCGCGGGAGGCTGCCGCCTGATGCTGCCGGGTGATCTTCTTGACCTGCGTGAAAAAGCTCTTGGTCTTGCCGGCCTTCGGCGTGTCGGATCGGATGCGGCCGGGCTTCGGACGGAAGCGGTTTTCGTCGTCGGCGCTCAAGGATGCGACTCCGGCCAAAACCCCCGGAAACCGGCCGATCTGCGCCTATGGTGCCGCTCGAAACCCAGCAAAGCCAAGGCTTTGCGCAAAATCGCGGCACGCGGCCCCTCAAAACCATGGTGCCGGAACCGGCCACCTAACCAGTGTGCAGACAACAATAATTTCCAGAAGCGGCCCGATATGGTGCCGTCTTCTTTAATCTTGCCCTCCGCCCTTTCTGCCTTTTCTGCCCCTCCTGCCGGGAAGCCTGCCGGGCGAAAACCTGCCCGACTGGACACCGGAATGAGCGCCGCCGAGCGCGGGAACGCCGTCCTCATGGCGTTCCCGAACCGCTCGCGTCGGCGACGAAAATGCTGTCGCCCTGCGGCTCCGCACCGGCAGGATCGCGCGCCGGAACGGTCGCGCGGCCGTCGCCGGATTGTGCGTCGGGCGGCGGCGCGGCGACAGCCCGCGCGTCGCCCGGACGCATGACGAACAGCGGTGCCTCGCGCCAATCGGGCGGCGGTGGCGGTGCCGATGACGGCGGTTCGGTTGCAGCCGCGCCGCCGAGGATCGGCGCTAGCGCGGCGATATACGCCCGCGTTTCGGCCGGCAGCGTGCGGCCGGTCGCAAGGTATTCGTCATAGCGGCCGGGACCGGCATTGTAGGCCGCCAGCATCGCCGCGACATTGCCGTAGCGGTCGAACATTTCGCGCAGATAGGCGGTGCCCGCCAAGATGTTGTCGCGGGGGTCGTAGGGATCGCGGCCGAGGCCATAGCGATCGCGCAGTTCCGCCCATGTCACGGGCATCACCTGCATCAATCCCATTGCCCCGGCCGACGAAATCGCGCGCACGTCGCCCGCGCTCTCGGCGCGCAGCACGGCGCGAATCCAGTGCTCGGGGATGCCGAAACGCTGCGACGCCTCGGCGATGTGCGCCGCGTAAGGATGGGCGGCGGCCGGGCGCTCGACCGGCACGGATTGCGCGACCGCGACGCCCGATCCGGCGCAGACGGAAAGCGCGCCGGCCAGCAGCAGGACGGCATAATGCCATGCCGGCCTGTCTCCGCAACAACGGCAGCCTGCCAGCGTGCTCGCTGCGGTCAAGGGCAAGGCGCAAGCGCCGGCCGATGGCCGCCCCTGACCTTCGCTGCGCGCGCCGGCCGTCTGGTCGCCGAGCGGGACGGAGGGATGAGACGGTTTTTTCGCGAACAAAGGGATGCCGATCTTTGACCGGATGGCGGGCCGGACGCGCGCGGCCGTCATTCCTCATCCTCGATCTTCCGCGCGTGCTTCCAACGCAGGGTCCAGACCGAAGGATCGTCGTTCGACTGGAACAGTTTGGCGCGGATCGGGGACGGGAAGATTGGCCCCTCCAAACGCATCGACACGAACTCGCCAGCGTTCTCGCTGGAGTCTTTCCATGCGGGGCCGGCGTCCGGGCCGTCCTCGCTATCGAGGCGCACGCGATAGTCGGGCGCGTTCTTCACGTCGCTCGGCTTGGCCGGGACGATGAACAGCTTTTCGTGGAGGCCGAACGAATGAAGCTCGCCCGCATAGCCGGTTTCGGTGCGGGTGAAGGTGCCTATCTCTGCCATGGGAAATCTCCTGCGGTTGATTTTCGGGGGGTGGTTTCAGTGGGTCGGCGCGCGCCACTCGTAGCGGCCGACGCCTTCCTCATTGGTCCAGAGCGGGACCGCTCGGCCGATGACGGAAGCTGCGGGGATGGGTCCGAAATACCGGCCGTCGAGGCTGTCGCGGACTTCCCAATTCATGAGGAAAAGCTGGTCGTCGCCGATCACGCGGCAGCCCTGCCAGACGGGCAGATCGCGGCCGAGGCCGTCGCGCTCCAGCGCCTCGCCCATCTCGATCCCGTCCACCGTGATCGTGCGGCCGGTGCGACAAACCTCCTGTCCGGGCAGGCCCAAGACGCGCTTCAAAAGCGGGACGCCTCGCGCGATATAGCCGCGCTCGACCATGAAGGCGGCTAGCGGTTCGGGCGGCATGATGGCGACCAGCTCGGGTACGTCGATCCGGTCGGCCGGCTCGACGGTGTAGAACCCGACTGGCGCGCTGGCCGTGGCGTTCCAGATGAGTTTCACGGGCCAATCGACGGCGCTGGCGGCGGCGATGCCGATGGCGGCGAGCGCCGTCACCGTAAGGGTGCGGCGGCGCGTCATGGCTCGATCCTTCGGCGGTGAAGCCACGCGGCATGTCGCTCGGGCGTGTAGGCGTGCGGCTCCAGATTGGCGGTCAAACGGTTATGGACGTGCCGCCAGTGCTCCGGTGCGGCGTCGGCCGGATCGAGGCCGAGCGATTCCACGGCGTCGATGGCGGCAAAACCGCGCTGCACCTTCGGCCAGCTATCGAGCCGCAACAGGATTTCGCCGCCGGGGCGCACGAACGGCAATGTCTGGAACGGCTCGCCCCGGCCGATGGCGCGCACAATGTCGATGCGCGAAACGACAGTGCCGTGCTCGCCGCTCGCCCATCGCACGAAGGCAAAGACGCTGCCCGGCGCGAAGCCGACGACGCTGCGGCGGCGGTCGATGATCTGCTCGTAGCTCTTGCGGCCGAAGCGTATCCAGTGCTCGACCTTGCGTTTCTCGAAGGTCAGCTCGACCAATGTGGTAAAGGGCGCAGGTCCGTCCGGCAGCGGACGGCCGTGCGCGCTGCGGTGGGCGCGGCGGGTCATTGTGCGTCTCCGGCGATGTGCTGGTGGGGTGCGCGCGCGTGCGCTGCGTCAACGGCGGGCGTCATGGCTCGCCGCTCCCGGCAGAACCGGCACCACGCTTCGCCTTCGCGCGCGTCAAAGAAAAAGAGTTAGCTGGGGTAACTGTTTCTGTTCTCGTCGCGTGTGGAGCAAGCGCCTCTTGCCATACCGTGAACGGTGATCTGACCGGCTCATGCCGGTCCACCACCAACCGGAATGGAGAGAGACGATGGACTACTTTGCAGGACTGGATGTTTCCCTTGAGATGACAAGCATCTGCATCGTGGATGCTGACGGGGCCGGGATGAAGGAGGCGAAAGTTGCTTCCGAGCCGGACGACCTCGTCGCGTTCTTCGGGCAATGCGGTATGGCGATGAAGCGGATCGGCCTGGAGGCCGGCGCTCCGTCGCAATGGCTTTACGGAGGAATGGCCGAAGCCGGTCTGCCGGTCGTGTGCATCGAGACGCGCCATGCCAAGGCGGCGCTGTCGGCGATGCCGAACAAGACCGATCGCAACGACGCGCGCGGGATCGCCAACATCATGCGCACCGGCTGGTTCCGCGCCGTGCATGTGAAGACGCAGACCGCGCAGGAACTGCGCTTCCTGCTGGTGGCCAGGCAGACGCTGGTGCGCAAGCTGATGGATATCGAACTGGCGATCAGAGGCATGCTGCGCAGCTTCGGCCTGAAGATGGGCGTGGTCTCCAAGCGCAACTTCGAAGCGCGCGTTCTGGAACTCGCCGGCGATCGTGCGATGCTGATGCGGGCGCTCACCCCGATGCTGAAAGCGAGACGCGCCTTGGCTCTCGAATATACCAACCTGCAAAAGGCGGCGACGGACTTCGCCCGTGACGACGATGTGTGCCGCCGGCTGATGACCGTTCCCGGCGTCGGCCCCATCGTGGCGCTGACCTATCGTGCGACCATCGACGTGCCCTCGCGGTTCCGGCGCTCCAAATCGGTCGGGGCGCATCTTGGGCTGACACCGCGCGCTCACCAGTCTGGCGAGGTCGACTGGACCGGGCGCGTCTCCAAGAGCGGCGATGCGATGGCACGGGCGGCGCTTTACGAGGCCGCGCACATCCTGCTCATCCGTGTGAAGCGCTGGTCGTCGCTCAAGGCATGGGGCATGCGGCTGGTGAAGAACCGGGGGCACAAGCGGGCCGTCACCGCGCTTGCGCGCCGGATGGCCGTGCTCATGCACCGCATCTGGGTCGAAGGAACCACCTTCATATGGAAAACGGGTGACGGCCAGGCAATCGCGCAGAGGCCGATACCCGCTGTTTAAGGGCGTCTGCCTGTCATCCACATGGATGCCGGCTGACGTAGGTTGCGAGTTCCGCCGCGGCGGAGAGATGTCCCCCGAGGGGACGAGGGTTCGGGTGAGACCGTCGAGACTCTTGTCCGCATCGCACCTTGCGACAGCGAGGACGCGAGTTAGCTTGGCCGCCCGACCTTCCGATCCCTGCTTGTGGCGATCCTGATATCGACCACGGAAAGAAGCGTGAGCCGCTCGGGGTGATGTCGATGATCCGCTCATGGCGTGTCCTCCGGCTCGATGCCTGGAATCCACGGAAGACGGACAGGTCGGGATGGCTCTTTCGCAGCGTGTTGCGAACGCGCACGATCATTGGCAAGATGATCGCGGGTGGCACTGGGCGCGTGCTTCACACCCACAGAAACAGTTAAAGAAGATTCTCTGTTAGATAAGTTAGCGGTCGGATTCCGCTTTTCAGGCCAAAGCGTTAGCTGCGGTTCGTGCGCCTGATCTGCCGATAGTGGTGCGCCTGATCTGCCGATACCCCGTGCGCCTGATCTGCCGATGGCATTAACAGGGTTATCAACAGTGCCTGTTGATAGGTTTTCGGGGCGGATGCGCAGCAGCTCGCGGCCGTCTTCCCGCTCGATCTGGAGCAGGTAGCCGGGAAGTTGCTGGCGGGCCGCGATCCGGCGCAGGTCGAGCGCGAAGTCGGACGGCCGCGCGAGACTCCCGGATTTCTGGTGAAGGTGCGCGACCTCGAAAATCCAGCCGTGGCGCTGGTGCCCGGCGTGCTTTCTGGCGACGCGGTAAAGCCAACGCTCGATGCCGCCAGTCAGCCGGAAATAGGCCGGGTCGATTGTCAGGACCAGCGAGCGGTCGATGACGCTGTTGTAGAACCATTCGGGCAGGACGAACTCCATGCCCTCGACGCGGCCGGCGCGCGTCGTCATTTCCTCCCATTCGTTGATCCAAGAGAATTGCCGGCGACGCCAATGCGGGCCGTTGCGGATGGTGGTGGCGATGACGGTCGATTGCAGCCGCGCCAGCGCGGCTTTCAGAAGCCGGTATTGGTGATTGCCGGTCGGGCGTCCGATGGCGCGCAACAGATGGTAAGGCGTAAACCGGACAAAGCGCGACGTGGTGAGGCCGTCATTCTCGGCCGCGACGATCTGCGAGGCCGCCCATATCAGCACATCGGCGTCCCATATGGTCGCCATGCCGTGCTCGGGCATCCCGAACACCTGCACCTCTATGTCGGCGGTCTTGTAGAGAATCGGCTTGGTGCGCGGGGTCTTCGCCAGCGAGAAGAACGGCCGTTCCATCAAATCGCGCTGGTCGCGCGGCGGCGCGTCGCCCGTTGCAACCACGAAGGGGTCTAGGCGGCTGCGCTCGCTGTCCTCGCCCGGCAACGCCGGCTCGTGATCGTCCTCGCGCAGCATCTAGCAGTCGCCCCGTTCTTCGGGGGTGAGCGGACGCGCGGGAAATACGGTGCCGGCGGTCTTGTCGCGGGTGGATTTGCGCTCGCCGGCCGCGCTCCAGTCTTCCAGATCGCGGACGGTGTAGAGGACGCGACCGCCGACCTTGCGATAGGTCGGGCCGGTGCCGTAGGTGCGATGTTTCTCAAGGGTGCGGATGGATATGCCGAGGAAGCGCGCGGCTTCCTTGGTGCGCAACAGGCGCGGCGGCAGGCCCGCAAGCGGGTTGGGCATGGATCACCTCCAGTCGGGATTGGGCTGCCGGGGGCGGCAGCGGACTGTGGCGAACCATGGCGAGGCATCGGCGGCGCGTAGCGTGCCGCATTTGCGCCTACGCGCTGGCGGCACCCCCCTTCGGGGCGTCGCGCAGCCAATAGGTGAGGGATTTCAGCGGCTCGATGCCTGCCGCGCCGAATAGGCAAAGACATTCGCGTGCAGCTCGGCTAAGATTGTGGGTGGAGCAGACGCGCTGCTCTGGGGCGTAGTAACCCCTCACGAATGGCCGGTGCCAGCCAGAACGGCACCAACTCCTTGACCTATGGTCGGGGAGCCTGTGGCGTATACAACAGGCTTTCCGAGCTAAAGGCCATGGGGCCGTTTCGTGACGGTTACTAACTCCCCGATCACCAAGAGTCAGAGAGAATCGTTTGCGGGGGCGCACCGCAGACAAGCTCTCTCAGATACGGGGAATGACTATGCGGGTTCCTGTCGAACTCGATCCCGATGTGGATGACGAAGCGCCGACCGGCGACACTATAACCGTCTATGACGAACGGCACTACGTCACCTATCTACGCTTGCTGGATGCCAAGGCCGAGGGCGCGGACTGGAAAGAAGTCGCGCGGATCGTGCTTCACCGCAATCCGGCTGCCGAGGAACTTCGGACCTATCGTTGCTGGCAAAGCCATCTCGAACGCGCGCAATGGCTTTCGCATGAGGGCTATAGGAAGATTCTGGAACAGGCGGCAGCTAACAAGGCGTGAGCATCGGCGGTTTTCAGCTTACTTCACCTCGCAGGCTTTGGAATTTTACGATATCTGACCGACAGGAATCGACCTAATCGCTGACGTTTCGAGTGGCTTTGACGCGTCCTAAAAGCTGATATGCCCCTCAATTGTTGGCCCATTCTGAACAGGTCAACTCATACGTTACCTCGCCGTGCTCCGTGCCGGGTATGGGGTCGGGAAAATCCAAGAAATCCGTCCGCGTGTGTTTCATACCAATCTTCTCCATTACACGGCGCGACCCTTGGTTGACCGCCATTGTATTGGCCACAATCTTGTCATATCCTGCGACCTCGAAGCCCCAACCGATAAGAGCCAAAGCTCCTTCAGTTGCCAGCCCCTGACCCCAAGCTTCCCGGCGCAGTCGATATCCGATCTCAGCTAACGCCCTCCCTTTCGGCAACAAGCAGAACCAGCCGACGAACTCGTCATCCGCATTGCGTCGCGCTGTCCAGACGTTCGGCTCGGTTCCTCGTGGCATGAGAAATGGCGCGGTCGTCGAATCGATCCTGTCATGATCAACCGCACCATTGTTAAGAAACCGCATCACTTCTGGGTCAAGCTCTAGCTGGATGAAGTTAACACGATCCACCGGGGCGCAAGGACTGAGAATCAAACGCAGCGTCTTTAGTAAGGTCATGGAACATTCCTCAAAATAAATTTCCGGCATGGTCGTGCGAAACCATGGATTGCGCAACGAGTTATTCAGTTGAGCAGCCGCCTTGCCGTTCTTGACACATGAAGCAGTCTGTTAGCTCCACTCCATTCTTGCTGAAATCCTCGTAGGTATTCTAAAGTCCGCAACATTTCCCCGAGGGCTGGCTTTCCGGCTCTTTTCGTATCGCACCTCTTTGTTGCAACTGGCAGTAAGTTTGCGACTTGCAACAAGACGGTGCTCGCTAACGATCAACGCTTGCCGGGCTTGATAGGGTAGTGGAGCAACAGGCGATAGCCGCCGCACATCATCTTGATGCCGTGCGCAACCAGACGGCGGGCCTTGTTCTTGCGCGGGTCATTCTCGAAATCCTCCTTGGTGCCGCGAAAGCCGAGCAGGACTTCGGCGACGGTGCGATAGCTCTCGTCGCGTAGGCGGGCGTCGAGCGCGCGGAGGGAAAGGGTGTGCCATTGCCGGAGCTGGGCGGGAACGGCCCGGAAGTCGGGACCGGGTGCGCGGCCGTTGAGGGACCGCCAGAAACGGCGCGCAGCGTGTGCGCGAAGCTCCAGAAAGGAATCCATCGGCAGGGTGACGGCATAGAAGGCGGCGGCATCCGGCACCGGCTCGGGAAGCCAGAATTGATGTGCGACGCCATCCACCTGCCAGATGCCGTGCCAGCCATCGGCAGCGCGGCGCAGATCGAGGCCGGCGAGATGGGCAAGCGTCAATATCGGTTCGGTGTCGCCGTCCTTATGCTCGACCGGCGAGAGCATCACCGCTTGCGGTTGAAGGCTCGGACTCCAGATTGGTGGCGGCCGGTCATGCGGCGCGTCGGGATCGCACGGGAAATCGCAACCCCCAGCGATCTGCGAACGCTTCAAGGTCACGGCCGGACGGTCCTCCGGTTAGTGCGATGGTCTGGAACTCCTGACGATAATCGTCATTCCGGCGCAGATATTCCCAAGCGAAACCGGCGGCCGAAATGTGCTTCGCATGCCTGTATGCCACCGGCGAACGCCAGTCGATGCTAAGCATGGCGTCACCTCCCAAAGCCGGGGCGCGCAAGGCAGCGCCCAGCCCTTAGAGGTTCAAAGATCGCTGGAAATATAGAAGCCGCTCAAAGCAGATACCTTGAGCGGCCAGCCCGATCATTCTTGGTTATTTTCTGCTTAACACTATTTCGATGATTCTGCGAGACGCCCGCCCGCAAAAGTGCGGGCAAGACGCTCCGGCTTTCATTGGCTGGAAAACACATGCACCTCGTCATGTGCGGTTTCGACTGTGAAAAACTCGCCGTTCATTTCAGCGTCGCGGGCCATTGCTTTCCAATCAATGTAGTAGCGTAGCGCCTCGGGGATCGCCATGCCGCTTTCAGCGGTCAAGTCCTCCATGAAGTCGGCAAGGCTGGCGAACTGGCCGTGATAGCAGTCCCGCAAGGCGGTTTCGGCTTGGTCCATGTCATCGTCGCACTGATCCAGCAGGCCAGCGCCTAGCGCGCCATGCTCGGCGATGAAAGCGCCCATGCGTGCCACGGTGTCGATGCCGGCATATTCGCTGATCGTGACGCCCTCGAAGCCCTCATAATCATGGATGGCATATTCCTCCGCGTGCTCGATGGGGGACCGTGCGAGCATGGCCGCAATCTCGTCCCTGATTTCGTCCGCGTCCTGATCCGCCTCGATCCAAGCCCCATGCAGATAGCCGTTATTGTAGGCGGCAAGGCAGGCGACATAGATGCGGGGATTGCTGTCGGAAAGGTTGGTCATGTCTCTGATCCTCGGGTTTGGGGTTCAGAGCAGCGCAGCGCCGCTCCTGAACCCTTGCCCGGCGGCGAGCCACGGGTAGCAAGGCGCAGGAGAAGTCTTTGGCACCGTGGAATAAATGGAGGGGACCCGCTTGCGGGGAGCGGGCCGTTTATGCCGCGAAAGGCCGGAGAGTTTTCTTGCGCCGCGCGAGGGCAACGCCCTTAGCAATTTTCTTCGTAACGATCAGATGAGACGCGGCGGCAGCCGCGCCGGCCCGGAGGCGAACGCGCTACCACATTGCGCTGTAGAGAGCCGGAGAGCCGCCAGTGACAAAGCCCCGGCGCTTTAGCGCCGGGTCCGCAGAAACACATGGTGAAAACGTATCGACCGGAAACCCATTGTAATACCATTGGTTTCCGGTCGATTCTCGGTCCCTGATTTATAGGGCTATGGAGTAAACGTAGTTGTCATCTTCACCCGGTGGGGCGCGCCATTTCAGAACAAAAGAGAGAACTGCGGGCGTGGTTTTGGCCACGCTCCGGGCCAGCACGGCCTTGGAGCCGCCGATGCGGATTTCCTGGTCGTTCACGCGGCCCTCTCTGAGCAGTAGTCGAACATAAGCTTGCCGTAGATCGCGCACACCTCAGCAGCATAGGTCGAGGTAAGCGAAAATCCTATTCGGGCAGACCCTGAAAGTTATAGTTTACACTTCATTAGCATCTGTTGAGCGAAATAGCCTTGGCGTCATGCGGGTGTCCGGGGGCTATCGTGATAAAGCTGATCATTCAGATTCCATGTCTCAACGAAGCGGAGGGCTTGCCACAGACGCTGGCAGCGCTCCCTCGCCAGATCGATGGTATCGATGAGATCGAAATTCTCGTTATCGATGATGGCAGCACCGATAACACGGCACAGGTTGCGCGGATGTGGGGGGTGCACCATGTCATCCGTCACCGAAAGAATCGCGGACTGGCCGCGGCGTTCCGATCAGGAATCGATGCCGCTTTGCGCGCCGGCGCCGATATCATCGTCAACACCGATGCTGACGGACAATATGTCGGCGAGGACATTGCAAAGATCGTCGCTCCGGTGGTCAATGGTCAAGCCGATATTGTGATCGGCGATCGGGACGTGGCGAATAATGCTCACTTCGGGCCGGTCAAACGGCGGCTGCAAGCGATGGGTAGCGCGACTGTGCGGCGGCTGTCCAACACACGGGTCCCCGACGCGGTAAGCGGCTTTCGGGCCATCAGTCGCGACGCCGCCCAACGGATCAACATTACCACCGAATTCAGTTATACGACGGACATGCTGATCCAGGCTGGTCGGAAACGTCTGGCGGTCCACAGCGTGCCGGTCCGGACAAACCGGACCCTCAGGCCATCGCGCCTGTTCAGGTCCATTCCGCGCTTCATTCTCAATACCGGCGTGACCATGGCGCGAACCTATACCACATATAACTCGCTTCGCGTCTTTGCAGGTGCCGGAATGGCGATTGGCCTCGTCGGCCTGTGGCCGATCCTGCGCTTCTTATGGTTCTATGCTGGCGGGTCCGGCGAGGGGCACATCCAGTCCCTTGTGATTGGCGGGGCGCTCTTGGTGCTCGGAGGGCTGGTCGCCGTTCTCGGCATTCTGGCGGACCTGATCGCGGCCAATCGCAAGCTGATCGAGACCGGTCTCGTCCAGATGCGCCAGATCGAGGACCGTTTCGCTCGACTGAGCCAGCAGTCCTCTGGCGAGACCATATCCGCTAACGGCCGAAATCGCGCGGCGTGATCCCGATAGGTAAAAATTCCGCAATACCCCGCACGAGCAGCCAGTGGCTTATCCTCGCGTTCACCTGCGTAATTTTGCTCCAGTTTGAACTGGTCATCAACCGCCCGGTAAACTGGGATGAATTTTTCCACCTGAGCGAAGCCCATGCATTTGCCCAAGGGCGTCTGACTGAAGCGCTGCAGGTATTTTATGCTCGCGCTTTCTTCTGGCTTCCAATGCTGCCTGTCGACGCCGTCGACCAGATCCGTGTGGCGCGGATGTTCATGTTTGGTTGCGAACTGTTTACGGCCTACGCCATCTACGCGATGGCCAAATCGCTGGTGGATGACTCGCCCGCTGCCTTGGCGGCGCTCACATATCTTGCGACCGGCTATGTCTTCCAGCATGGATTCTCATATCGCGCCGACCCCATGGCCGCCGCTTTCCTCATGGGGGCTGCGTGGACCCTGCTTTCGAGCAAGGTTGATGTCAGGGACATTCTCATAGCGGCCCTGCTGGCAGCGCTTGCTACGCTGACCACCATCAAGGTCATCTTCTATGCCCCCGTCTTTGCCGGGATCACCTGGCTACGTTGGGTCGAGGCAGAGGATCGGCGTGACATGGCCCTGCGTCTTTCTGCTTTCGCTGGCCTCGCCATCCTGTTGGCGCTGGTTTTGATTGCCGCAACCATTCTCAGCCTGCCGGAAGCGAGCACCGATAGCACAGCCAAAACCGTGTCGACCTCCGGCAGCATGATGTTCGATGAAGGCCTCTTCCCGCGCTGGCCCTATGCGATCCATGCCATGATTTTGGCACCACTTACGACATTGTTTATCGTGAGGACGCCACTTGAATTGCGCCGGATATCCTTACCGCGCTCCCGGCAGATATTGCTCACAGCCCTGCTGCTGCCACTCACGAGCCTCATCTTTTATCGCAACAGCTTTCCCTATTTCTACGTCTATATTCTACCACCGGTGATGGTGGCGGCGGCGATTGCCGTCAAAGCGACCTTGGTCAGATCGTCACTGGGTTTTCTATCATTCGTCCTTATCATCAATGCCGCGACCATCAGTCTGGCCACGCCGCGCGGGGTGTTACTGGCACAAAAACAGGTGCTCACTGCCGCGCGCGAGATATTCCCCGAACCTGTCGCATATTTTGACTTTCCGGGCATGCTCGTCGACTTCCCCAAAGCTAATTTCTTCATGACGACTTGGGGAGTGCGAAAATACCGGGCGGGCATCGAGCCGTCATTTGTCGAAGCAATGTCGCATGAAGTCGTACCGCTGCTTGTGGTGAATCAGGAGCCGCTCGAACGCAACCAGACCAGCCCGACGCCTGCATGGGAATTGCTGCCCGATGATGCCGTCGCGTTGCGAGAAGGGTTTATTCCGCATTGGGGACCGTTCTGGGTCGCCGGGCGACGCTTCTCACCTGAGACCAAGGGTCAGACCTTCACCATCTACACACCGGGCGTTTACACGCTGGAGGGGGCTCCAGCCCGCATCGACGAACATATCTACAAGGCGGGTGAGACCATCATGCTGAGGCGGGGCACGCATCGTTTCGAGAATAATGGCGACGGGCCCGCCATTTTGCGCTGGGGCAACCATCTTAAAACACCCGATTACCCCTTCATGGGCGGCCCGATTTTCAAGGATTTCTGAGCCAACCCATCTTCAGGCAAGATCATCGCGATGAAGCCGTAAACCATATCTCCGAAGATGGATGCAGCTCGCAGCGCCAACGTCGATGCCAGGACTGTAGCGGCAGGCAGACCGTTACCCGCCAGGGCCAGCAGGGCCGCTTCACGAATGCCGATACCGCCGGGGGCGACGGGAACGACAAATCCCGCAAGCCATGCCAGCAGAAACAGTCCGGCAAAGTCAGCAAGACTTGCATCTGTCGGCAGGACCGCCAAGCCGATCAGCATAGCCGCCACAGCAAATGCACTAAAAGCAATGATCTGGAGCGCAAGCGCTGTGAGCAGGGGGCGACGGGCCAGAAGGCATCCACAGACGAGAATGGCGATAGCGACCACCGAGACCAACGGCACTTTGTCGAACATCCGGCACGCGGCAGCAACGGTCAGACTGCTCACCAGATGCAAGCCAACTTCTATCATCGTCGACCTTGTCAGTTCCGCGTGAGCCAGGCCGGCCTTTTTCCCGCCGATATGGCGGCCGAAATACTGAAACACCGCCCCCGGCAAATATTTCATCAGCACGCCGTGGCCATAGATTCGCGCGATGTCTCGGACGGGAATCCGGCGTGTCGGATCGACGGTTGCCGCCCAACCGAGCGCAAAGACTTGGTCTGCAGTGGCAAACAAGGCCAATGCCCCCAAGAGCGCCACGACCACGCTCCAGGAGACGTGAGGTTGAAGCGCGGACCAATCCAGCGTCCAAAGGCGCTCCCCGATGAAAACAATACTGGCTGCCAACGCCGCGCGCCCGCCCCATCGGATCAGCAGGTCTGGACGCAAACGTGCTGAATCAACCTTCATATCGACCGTAGAGAATGCTGGTGGAATCGGGATATGGCACGCAATAGGAGCGACCGAAATGGCGACGCTCCTGTAAACCGCAGTGTTTCATGGACGAGCGATAGCGCCTCCGGCCGGAATCGTCGAAGAGGATGACACCTCCGGGCTTGAGGTGAGGCATGGCATGAACCAGGCATTCAGTGCGTCGCCGTCCGTCGATCACGATCAGATCGAATTGCCCACCGGCCTCATCGATCGCGCCGACATAGGCATCTCCGGCAAGATCGCGCTTCCACACAACTGCGTTGCCCAAGCTGGCGAGCAGCGGCACGAGCCGCTTTTGCCATTCCTCATTGTGCTCAACAGAAATGACGGTTCCTGCGCGGCGCGCCAGCCAGGCCGTGCTCGCACCAGCGCCATATTCGAACACGCGAGCGCCAGGGTTTCGCGCCAGATACTCTTCAATTTCGCGGGTAGCGCGGACATTCCACCAGGGCAGGCCCAAAGCTATCATACGCTTCACATCGTGGATCGCCAGGAGGGACGCCGCCCACCGGCGCCAGCCATAGACATCGCTCACTTGAGCAGCTTCAGCAAGCTTCCGCAGGGGACCAAGCTCCCCAATTACATGCATCACACCGGCATAGGAGCGCTTGACCAACTGCATAGTCTTCTCTCGAAAATCCCTTACAAGACGATATTAACCAAATCGCCCTGCGCAAAAGTTAACGTCGGCTCATGGCATGATGGCCCGATCGCTTTCCCTTATTCAGCAAAAAGAGCGGCTGGCAGATCGATAGCGAGCCGCTGTCTCGGCGCCCGGCCTTCGGCCAGACGGCAAAACCGTCGTCGGAACCATTGTGCGCCGGCGGAAATCCTCGGTCATATATGGCTGGAAATGAACGGGTCGTCGTGCCAGATGACAGGATCACATCGGGCAAAGTCGACGGTCAACAGGGGGTGGATATGATCAAAAGGCTCAATGGCAAAAGCCGGGCATTGCTGGCGGCCGCCGCGATCATCACAGCGTCCGTCGCAACCCCGGCATCCGCCAAGGATTGCAGCGAGATGACCGGCTTCGCGCTCGATCATGGCAAGGTCACCGCAGCCACGCTGGTTGCGCCCGGCACATTCCAGCCGCCAGCCGGCTTCGGCCCGCCACCGGGCGTCGCCAACACATCCTACCAGGCCCTGCCCGCCTTCTGCCGCGTGCAGGCGACGTTGACGCCGACGAGCGACAGCGACATCAAGGTTGAGGTCTGGCTCCCGGCCGGGGACTGGAATGGCAAACTCGTCGGCATCGGCAACGGCATCTGGGCTGGCTCGATCAGCTATTCGGAAATGGCCGTGACGCTGGCGCAGGGCTATGCCGTCGTCGCCACGGATACCGGCCATACCGGCACGGGCCTCACCGCCGAATGGGCAGTCGGTCATCCCGAGAAGCTGGTCGATTTCGGCTATCGCGCCATCCACCTCATGACCGTCACCGCGAAGGCGGCGATCAAGGATTATTATGGACGGCCCACTGCCTATTCGCTGTGGAACAGCTGTTCGACCGGGGGCCGGCAGGGCCTGATGGCGGCCGCGCGCTATCCTGAGGATTTCGACGCCATCTCGGCCAAGGCGCCAGCCAATCCGATGACCGATCTCATGACGCAGAGCATGTGGGCCGGCTATCAGAGCAAGCGCACCGCCAACGCGGCCCTTTCACCGGCCTTGCTCGGCCTTGTCCACAAGGCGGCGGTTGCCAAATGCGATGCGCTGGACGGGCTGGTCGACGGGCTTATCGAACAGCCTCTGGCCTGCCGCTTCGACCCCGCCGTGCTGGCCTGCAAGCCCGGCCAGCCCTCCGCCACCTGCCTCAATCCCGATCAGGTCGGCACGATGAAAGCCATCTATGGCGGCGTGACCGATCCACGGACCGGACAGCAGCTTCTGCCCGGCTGGCCGGTCGGCAGCGAGATCCAGCTCGCCATGCTGATGATGGGCGACGAGCCCTTCCCGGTCGCGACAGACTATTTTCGCCTGCTCGTCCATGGCGACCAGCCGGGCTGGGACTGGAAGACCATGGACTATGGCAGGGAAACGCAAGCCGCCCGCGATTTTGGTGCGCAGATGCTCAACGTGACGCCAAAGGATCTCGACGCGTTTTTCGCGCGCGGCGGCAAGCTGCTGCTCAGCCATGGGTGGACCGACGGGCTCATCCCCGCGACCAACATGGTGCAATTCTATCAGGATTTGCTGGCGGTGACGCCCAAGCCGGTGGCCGAACAGCAGCTGCGCCTCTTCATGGTGCCCGGCATGGACCATTGCGGCGGCGGCGAGGGCGCCTCCAACTATGACACGCTCGGCACGATCGACGCCTGGGCAAACGGCGGTCCTGCGCCCGAGCGCATCATTGCCACGCGGGGCGGGCCCGCCATGCCGGGCGCACCCGCCTTGCCACCCCTCTCGCGCCCGCTTTGCCCCTTCCCCCAGGTCGCGGTCTACCAGAAGACCGGCAGCAAGGACGATGCCGCCAGCTTCGCCTGTGCCGCGCCGCAGTGAAGCACGCCCCCGCCCTCCGGAGCGTGCTCGTCCGGACTGGCGGGGCGCGGCCCTCGTTCAGCTTTGCCGGATGATGGCGCGAAAGAGATGCGTGTCCGATAGCGAGTAATAGAGCCAGATCTGGTCCCCCACCACGACGACCGATGCGGCGAAGGCGATATCCGTTGCGGTGCGCTCCAGGGCCGGCGGCGGCGTGATCAGGGGCTCAATGCAACGCGCCACCACCTTGGTATATTCCGCATCGAAGGCGATCCAGCCGATCCGCCAGCGCGCATCATGCGTCGCGCCATTGTAGAACATGACGGGCATGTCCTTCCCGGTGGTGAGAAGCGGGCCGGTCGAAAGGTGCCAGGAATCCCAGCCGTCCGTCCTTGGCATGAACGGATCGCGCTCGTCAGTCCACGGGCCCGCCATATCATGGCTGATGGCCAGGCCGACCAGCGAGGCCTCGTTGCGGGCAAACTCGTAGAACATCCGCCAGCCGCCGGCTTTGGTCCGATCGACGGTCGCTTCCTTGATATTCCCCTGCGACGGCGTGTTGGGCATCGCCACGCCCTTTTTCTCTAGCCGATCGACAGATGGCCCGACCGCATACAGCATCTCGCCATGGCTGCGGGTCGCGTCCACGCCGGTATAATAGATGACGACGCTGCCATCGGCCCGGAACACCGGGGTCGGGTCCTCGCATCCGCCAATATCGTCCGGGCCCGGCCCCGGCGCGAGCACCGGCCGGGCGGTCGCCGTGAAGCGCAGGCCATCGCTGCTGGTCGCATACCAGATGGTGCCGGTATCGCCGGCTTCCCCCGGACGCGGCACGGCGCGCACCAGCATGGCGTAGGAACCGTCATCGGTCTGCCAGACATAAGGGCTCATCAGATCGCGCCGCGACACTCTGGCATTGCCGACCATCGTGAGCGGATCGATCTGCTCGACGTTGAAATCCACCAGGATCGGCATGGTCAGGCTCCCTGTGCGACGGTCAGCGAGAGCGCGCCATCGATGGTGACGGTGGTGCCGGTGATATAATCGGCGGCGGGCGACAGCAGGAAGCGGACCAGCGCCGCCACCTCCTCGGGGCGACCCGCACGGCGCCAGGGAATCGCGGCCTCCTTCGCCTTGAGCTCCGCCGGGTTGTTCAGGGCCGACTGGTTCATCGGGGTCAGGATCATGCCCGGCGCGACGCCATTGACGGCGATGCCCACAGGCGCCAGTTCCAGCGCCAGCGTCGCGGTGAGTTGCGACAGGCCGCCCTTGGCCGCATCATAATCGACACCGCCCGGCCGCGGCGCTTTCTCATGGATCGACGAAATATTGACGATGCGGCCCTTCATCCCCTTTGCCTCAAGCGCCCGCACCAGCCGGCGGCAGGTGAGAAACGGCCCATAGAGGTCAGAGCGGACCACCCGGTCGAACTGCGCCAGTTCCATATCGACGAGTTTCACATCCGACATGTTGAGCCCGGCGGAGTTGACCAGCAGGCTGACCGTGCCGAACGCCTTCTCGGCTGTCGCGAAGAGCTGCTCGACCTCGCTCTCATCGCCCACATTGGTCTGCACGGCCATTGCCCGCGCCGCATCGCCGATCGAGCGGCACACGGTCTGGGCGGCGTCTGCATCCCTGAAATAGGTGATGACAATGCGCGCGCCGGCGTCGCCCAGCGCTCTGGCACATGCCGCGCCGATGCCGGATTCGCCTCCGGTGACGATCGCAACCTGATTGTCGAACATGAGGGCTCCTCGAAAAAGGGGTCAGACGGCGGGGTCGTCTTCGAGCGACAGGCTCATCGACAAGGATCGGGTCGTGCCCGGTGCGATCTCGAAAATGCCCGGCTTGTCCCGGATGTCGCCGGTGAAGCCGACCGGGTCGGAAAAGCCATGCCATGGCTCGATGCAGATGAAGTCGGCACCGGGTTTGGTCCACACGCCAAGCGTCGGGAAATCAGCGAACCGGACGTGAAGCCGGGGCCCGGCCGGCGCGCCATAGCGCAGGCTGCGGCTCGTGAGCCGGTCGAAGATCAGCGCGTCATCGATGAACAGATCGTCGCGCAAGGCAAGGATATCCCCCACCACCGGCGAGGCGACCGGATCGGGCCGGAGGAACCCGTTCTGATCGATCCGCCTGACGGGCGCCGGTTCATCACGGGCGAAGCGGATGCGGTGGCTCGCTCTGGACTGGCCAAAGGGCAAGGGCCATCGCAGCGCGGGATGGAACCCGAAACTCGCCGGCATCGCCCGCTCGCCATGATTGGCGATTACCGCACCGAGCGTCAGCGTGCGCTCGATCAGCGTGAAATCGATATCGAGCTGAAATTCAAAGGGATAGATTGCCCGCGTCGCCGGGGATGCCGATAGCCGAAAGGTCACGCGCTGTGGCGAGGAGGCGGCGACTTCGAAGAGGGAGTCCCGCGCAAAGCCGTGTTTGGGCATCGCATAATGCCGGCCGTCGAAATGATATTGCCCGCCCTCCAGCAAGCCGATCACCGGGAAGAGGATCGGCGCGCGCCCGCGCCAGACCGCCGGATCGCCATTCCATTGCAGGTCGCGACCGTCCGCCATCCTCAGGGTCTGGAGTTCGGCGCCAAGTGAGGAAATTTCGGCGGACAGATGGGCCGAGCTTATCCGTGCGATCTGTCCGTCCATCCCCACTCCGATCCTGATCTGAACTTCACCGCATCTGCGATCCTATATGGTGAACGCCCCAAAGCGCGTTCGGTTGTTCATCCAGGCAACAAATGTCGCGCCGGCCTGGCGCTCCCTTGCCGGGCGTGTGGGAGCCGCGACCCGCGACGTGCCTCGATCGGCGCGACGATCTGCGCGAGGCGTGCGCGCGAACATCCACAGCAAATGCTTGATTTTCTCCCATGTCCGCCCGATGGTCCCGGCCACTGCAAATAGCGCCGCTCAAACCAGTGGCATATATGGGGCGATCGGATGAAGCATGACCGGATCGCCATGCACGGGCCCGCAATCGGCGCCGTGGCATGGCTGCACAGACAAATTCCATCTTCCGATTCGCTAATGCGACGCATTCCTGAAAGCCTCCAGCGCTTCTCCCTCGCCATCTTCGCGGTGCTCATGCTGGCGACCAGCTTCGGGCTGCCCGGTCCGGCTGCCGCTCAAACCGCGCCGGCCCAGACGATCTGGCGCCTGCTCGATTATATTGCGGTCGATTATACCGAAGCGGTCGACGACGGAAAAATCGTCAACCAGACCGAATATGACGAGATGGTGGAATTCTCCGCGACGGCGGGCAAGCTGATTGGCGAGCTTCCCGCCTCATCGGCCAAGGCAGCGCTGGGACGGCGGGCAGCCGAACTCCAGCAGTTGATCGCCACCAAATCGCCACCCCCGGCGATCGCCACCACGGCGCGCGCGCTCGCGGCCGATCTGATCAAGGTCTATCCGGTGCCGCTGGCGCCGAAGGAGGCGCCCGACCTTGCTCGCGGCAAGGCGCTCTACGCCGAACATTGCGCCAGCTGTCACGGCGCGACCGGCGATGGCGATGGTCCGGATTCCGTTGGCCTCGATCCGCCGGCTATTGCCTTTACCGATGAGGCGCGCGCGCGTGAGCGGAGCATCTTCGCGCTGTTTCAGGTGATCGAGCAGGGTCTCGACGGCACCAGCATGGCCAGCTTTGACCGGTTGCCGCCGCAGGATCGCTGGGCGCTGGCCTTCTATTCCGGGTCGCTCGCCTTTCCCGCGGACGCGGTCGCGGCCGGCAAGGCCCTGTGGGAAAGCGACGCCGATCTTCGGCAGCGCTTCGATCTGGAAACGCTGGTCGGCATGACGCCCGCCGCCCTCGCCGCCGAGATTGGCGAGGAGAAGGCCGAGCAACTCACCGCATTTCTGCGCCGCCATCCGGAAGCCGCCGTTGCCGCGCAGACCGACGGGTCGCTGACGCTGGCGCGCACCCAGCTCGACGAGGCGCTGGCCGCCTATGAGCGCGGCGACCGCAAGGCGGCGACAAGTCTGGCGCTCTCGGCCTATCTTGACGGGTTCGAGCCAGTCGAGGCCTTGTTGTCGACGCGCGACAATGGATTGATGATCCGCATCGAAGGCGCGATGGCCAATCTGCGCGCCGCGATCGCAAAGGGGGAACCCGCCGAAACCGTCAAGGAGCGGATATCCGCGCTCGACGACCTGTTCGCGCAGGCCGAAACCGCGCTGGCCCCGAGCGAGGCCTCGGCCACGTCCAGCTTCGTTGCCGCCTTCACCATCCTCGTGCGCGAGGGACTGGAAGCGATCCTGATCGTCATCGCCATGATCGCGTTTCTCAACAAGGCGGACCGACGCGAATTGCTGCCCTATGTCCATGGCGGCTGGGCGGCAGCCCTGGTCGCCGGCGCGGCGACATGGGCGGCTGCGACCTGGCTCATCACCATCAGCGGCGCGAGCCGGGAACTGACCGAGGGCTTTGGCGGCGTCTTCGCGGCGCTGGTGCTGCTCTGGGTCGGCGTCTGGATGCACGGCAAGAGCAGCGCGCAGGCCTGGCAGCGCTATATCCGCGAGACGCTGGGCCGGGCGCTGGGTCGCCGCTCAGCATGGTTCCTGTTCGGGCTGGCGTTCATCGTCGTCTATCGCGAGGTGTTCGAGACGATCCTGTTCTATGCCGCGATCTGGGGTCAGGGCAATGGCGGCGCGGTGATCGCCGGGGCACTTGCGGCCATCGTGGTGCTGGCCGTGATCGCCCTCGTCATGATGCGCTACAGCCGCACGCTGCCGATCGGGAAGTTCTTCGCCTATAGCTCCGCGCTGGTCGCGGTGCTGGCGGTGGTCCTGATCGGCAAGGGCAGCGGGGCGTTGCAGGAAGCGGGCTATCTGCCGATCACGCCATGGCCCGGCTTCCCGCGCAGCGATCTGCTGGGGATCTATCCGACCCGCGAGACGCTGCTCTCCCAACTGGCGATGATCGTGCTGCTGGTGCTCGGCTTCGTCTGGAACAAACGCCTGGAGGCGCGCGACCAGGCCGCCGCCTGAGGCGGGCGCACGGGGCGGGACGCTCTCCGTCCCGCCGCCGCACCGGGACGCGCCGCCGCACGGATCGACAATGGAGGAAGCCATGTTCGTCGCGGTGTACTGGTGGCGCGTCCATCCCGGCAAGGAAGCGCAGTTCCGCAAGGCCTGGCGGCGCGGCACCGAACTGATCCGCCAGCGCTATGGCAGCTATGGCTCGCGGCTGCACCGGGATGCCGACGGGCGTTTTGTCGGCTATGCCGAATGGCCCGACGAAGCGACATGGCGCGCCGCCTTCGACCAGAAGATGGTCTATGACGACCCGGACACCCGCGCCGCTTTTCTGGACGCGGTGGCCGAGGTTCCGGCCGATGCCGATCCGATCTTCACCATGACGGTGACGGACGACCTGCTGGCGCGTAGCGAGCGGATCCCCGCCGCGCCCCGGCTCGATGGCAAGATCGCGCTGGTGACCGGATCGGGCGGCGGGCTGGGCCAGGAAATCGCCCATGGCCTGGCGCGATCGGGCGCACGGGTCGTGCTTCATGGCCGCGACCGCACCCGGATCGAGGCCGCCATGGCTGCATTGCGCGCCGACGGGCTGCTGGCGGAAAGCTTCATCGCCGACCTGATGGACGAGGACGCCCTGCGCAGCGAGTTTGCCGATCTGATCACGCGCCATGGCGGCATCGACATTCTCGTCAACAATGCCGGCGGCCGCGACCGCCAGCCCATCGCGGCGCTCGACCGCGCGGCCATGCGCGCGCTGCTCGAAATCAATCTGATCGCACCGCTCGACCTCGTCCGGCTGGCAGTGCCGCACATGACGGCGGGCGGGCGCATCATCAATATCACGTCGATCGCCGGGCCGATCGCACGCGCCGGCGATGCCGGCTATACCGCCAGCAAGGGCGGGCTCGCCGCGCTGACGCGCGCGCTGGCCGCCGAACTGGGGCCGCAGGGCATCACCGTCAACGCCGTCGCGCCCGGCTATTTCGCGACGCAGGCCAATCAGGCGATGGTCGATGATCCGGGCGTGGCGGAACATCTCGCCCGGCGGACGTCACTCGGCCGCTGGGGCGTGCCGACGGAGATTGTCGGCGCCGTCACCTTTCTCGCGTCAGAGGCCGCCGCTTATGTCACAGGGCAGGTGATTGCGGTCGACGGCGGTTATCTCGCGCATTTTTGAGATCGGGCACGCCCGCGCTGTCATGCCCGCTCGACATCGGGGAGGAAGGCGGTGAGCAGGCCGATCGCCGGCAGGAAGGCGCAGAGCTGATAGACGGTCTCGATGCTCGTGTGATCCGCCAGCCAGCCCAGCCCGGCCGCGCCAAGCCCGCCCATGCCGAAGGAAAAGCCGAAGAACAGACCCGAGATCATCCCCACCTTGCCCGGCACCAGCTCCTGCGCAAACACCACGATCGCGGGAAAGGCCGAGGCAAGGATCAGGCCGGTGAGGACGCTCAGCGGACCAGTCCAGAACAGCCCGACATGCGGCAGCAGCAGGGTGAACGGCAGCGCGCCCAGGATCGAGAACCAGATCACATATTTGCGGCCGATCCGGTCACCCAGCGGCCCGCCCAGCACCGTGCCCACCGCCACAGCCGCCAAAAACGCAAACAGGTAGAGCTGCGACCCTTGCACCGACACGCCAAAGCGCTGGATGAGATAGAAGGTGAAATAGCTCGTCAGGCTGGAGAGATAGACGAATTTCGAGAAGATCAACGCGAGCAGAACCAGCACGCCCCGTGTCGCAAGCCCCCGTGGCAGGGCGATCGCCTGGCGCCCGCCGCCGCCCACCTGCAACCGCGCCAGCCCGTGATGGCGATACCAGGTGGCGACATTCCACAGGACGCCGCCCGACAGCAGCGCCAGCAGCGCGAAAAGGACGAGGCTCGACTGACCCCAGCGCACAACGATCAGCGCGGCGGCGAGTGGCCCGAGCGCCTGCCCGGCATTGCCGCCGACCTGAAAAAGCGATTGCGCCAGACCATGCCGCCCGCCCGCCGCCATGCGCGCCACGCGGGAGGCTTCCGGATGGAAGATCGACGACCCCATGCCGAGCAGCACGGCGCCGGTGAGAACGAGCCCATAGCTATGCGCCACCGACAGCACCGCCAGCCCGGCCAGCGAGAACAGCGTCCCACCCGGCAAGGCGCGCGGCGTCGGGCGCTTGTCCGCATAGAGCCCCACCAGCGGCTGCAGGATCGAGGCGGTGATCTGATAGGCGAGCGTCACCAGCCCGACCTGCCCGAAGCTCAGTCCCAGATCGGTCTTGAGCTGCGGATAAATGGCCGGGAGCAGCGACTGCATCATGTCGTTGAGCATGTGGCAAAAGCTGATCGCCACAATCACGCTGAACACCGTGCCGTTCGCCGTCGCCGGATTGGGCCTGCTCGCCGCGCTGGTCATATCATTCACCTGTCGTTCCTCGGGACGTGGCGAATAGAGGATTACAGGACGTCCCGCATTGACATATGGGTCATTCTCTTATGAATTCGGGACAAAGATGCCTGACCACCGCTATCCTGACGATCATGAAGATGTGCCCCGCCCCGTCGTGGGGATAGGGAATGATTATCCGCCATCCTTCGAGCTGGCCGAACATCAGCACCGGCGAGCGCAATTCCTTTACGCGGCGCGGGGTGTGGTGGCCGTGAGCACGCCCCAGGGCGCCTGGGTCGCCCCGCCCGAGCGCGGCGTCTGGATTCCGGGCGGTACGCCCCATGCCGTGCGCATGGTCGGCGTCGTGCAGACACGCAGCGTGCTGGTCGAGCCGGACGCGTGCGCGTCGCTTGGCGACACCTGCCAGGTCGTGGCGATTTCTCCACTGCTGCGCCAGTTGCTCGTCGCCGCAGCCGAGGTTCCGCTCGAATATGACATGGGCGGCCGTGACGGGCAGGTCATGGCGCTCCTTGTCAGCGAGATCGAGCGGGCGCCGATGATCCCCCTCGCCGTGCCCTTCCCGGTCCACCCCGCGCTGGCGGCACGGTGCCATGCTTTTCTCGAACGCCCCTGGGCGGGCGAAACGATCGACCATTGGGCCGACGCTCTGGCCATGAACCGCCGACGCTTCACGCGCCTGTTCCGACGCGAGACCGGCATGAGCTTTGCCCAGTGGCGCCAGCAGGCCTGCCTGTCCGCCGCCCTGCCGCGACTGGCCGCGGGCGACCCGGTCACCGCCATCGCCCTTGATCTTGGCTATGACAGCCCGGCCAATTTCACCGCCATGTTCAAGCGGGTGCTGGGCGTGCCACCGAGCCGCTATCGGCCCTGATCCCTCGTCAGAGCGGATCGATGCCGAACACCCGCTCCGCGTTGCGGTGAAAGATCGCCGCGCGATCGGCCGGCGCGATATCGACCGTCGTCATGAAATCCATGGCGTCCGGCGTTTCCTGATAGGGATAGTCGATCGCCCACATGATGTTGTTCGCGCTCAACAACTCGATACAGAAGCGCAGCGTCTCCGGGCTGTTCATGCCGCTGGTCGTGATCATGAAATTATCGCGGAAATAGTCCGTCATCGTCCGCTGCAATCTGGTCCGGCTCGTGCCGTGACGATGCATATAATCGATGCGCGAGAGCCAGAAGGGAATGCCCTCCCCCATATGGCCAAGGATGATCTTCAGCCTGGGAAAGCGATCGAACAGCCCGCTGACGAGCAGCCGCACCCCGTGCAGGCCGGTTTCGGCGCCATAGCCCCAGATCGCGGTCTCCAGCCCATATTTGAGATAGGGCTCCGCCATGCCGGCGGACGGCGCGCGCGGATGGATGTAGATCGGCGTGCCCAGGGCGTGCGCCGCCTCGAAGATCGGCAGAAATTTCTCCTCGTCGAGATATTCATTGGCGGTGTGCGAGTTGATCATCACGCCGTTCAGCCCGAGCGCTGTGACGGCGCGTTCTATCTCCCGCGCAGCCGCGTCCGGCGCCTGCGGTGCAATCGTGGCGAGGCCGGCAAAGCGCGTCGGGTGACGCTTGATCAGTTCGGCGAGCAGATCGTTGCTCCGCCCGGCCATCGCCACCGCCTCCGCCGCCGGCAGCGTCTGGACGCCCGGCGAGGTGAGCGCGAGCACATGCATGTCCACGCCCCTTGCATCCATGATCGCCATGCGCTCGCTTTCCAGATCGAGCAACTGGCGCATCACCCGCTGGGCGAAGGGGTTCTGCCCCTGCGCCATCATGCTCCAGAAAGGCGAATCGGCGTCGCGCGCGCCGCTGGCGATCACGCGCTCGATCGCCTGCATTTGCTCGGGCGTGGCGAAGGCCTCTTCGGTGGCGATGCGGCGGGTCACGGTCATCGGGTGCTCTCCATGGGGTGAAGCCGAAACAGTTGCTCGGCATTGCCGGCGAAAATCGCCGCCCGGTCGGCAGCAGGCAGCTCCATCCCCTCCAGGAACGACACGGCTTCGGCCGGCTCCTGATAGGGATAATCCACTGCCCACAAGATCCGCTCGGGCCCGAGCTTGGCGAGGCAGAAACGCAGTGCGTCGGCATCATTCATGCCGCTGGTCGTGATCCAGATATTCTGCCGGACATAGTCGCTGGGCTTGCGGTTGCAGTCGCGTTTTATCCGGCGCGACTGGAGCTCATACATATAATCGAGGCGATACAGCCACCATGGCAAGCCTTCGCCAAGATGCCCGAGCACGATCTTGAGGCCCGGAAACCGCGCGAAGGCCCCTCCCATGATCAGCCGCACCGCATGGAGGCCGGTCTCGGCCGCATAGCCCCAGATGCCGCCATTGAGGTTGAGCCCCTCATAGGCCGCCGCGGCCTGCTGCGGCAGCGAGCGCGGATGGATATAAATCGGCACGTCCATCGCCTCGGCCGCTTCGAGGATCGGCCAGAACATCGCTTCGTCGAGATAGCGGCCATTGGTGTGGCTGTTCACGACCACGCCATTGAGGCCGAGCTGGTTGATCGCCCGCTCCATTTCCAGCACCGCGCCGGCCGGGTCGTGCGGCGCGATGCTGGCGAGACCGGCAAAGCGGGTCGGGTAGCGGGCGATCGCCGCGGCAAGCAGATCATTGCTCGCGCGGGCCAGGTCGCAGGCCCGCGCGGGCGCAAAAAGCTGCACGCCCGGAGACGTCAGCAACAGGAGCTGCACGTCGATCCCGTGCCGATCCATCGACGCAATCCGCCCTTCGCCAAGATCGAGCAACCGCGCGACAATATCGTCGAACCGGCCCGAAACGGCATTGCGCCAGAAGATCACGTCGGGATCGTCCCATCCGCTTTCCCCGAGCACGCGGTAGGCCGCAAGCTGCTCGGGGGTCGCGAAGGCTTCCTCGGTGGCAATCCTGCGCAAGGTCACATCTTCATACGCACGCCGGCACGGAAGGTGCGCAGCACCTGATCGAACAGCACCGCATTGGCATATCCCTGCGACCCCGGCGAAAGCGGCGGCACGCGGTTGAACAGATTGTTGACCACGCCATAGAATTGGAAGCGGTCATCCTTGCCGACATTGAAGCGCACCGACAGGTTGGCGATGAAATAGCTGTCGACGATATTGTTGTTGATGCTGTTGGGCGCGGTCATCGAATAGCCCGGCTCGTCCGGACCGATCAGCGTCACATCATATTTGCCCTGCGCGATATAGCGCCCCTGGAAGGTGACCGAGACCGGGTGGGCATCCCAGGTCAGGCTGCCGTCGAGCGTCCAGTCCGGAATGCCCGGGATCGCCGAGACCGGCACGCCGGTCTGGCCGGCACGGTCGACCGATCCGGCGCTGTCCGTCGTCACCAGTTCCAGCACGCGGGTCGCGAGGCCACGGAACGACCAGCGCCCGGCCCCGGCGGTGTTGACGGAATAATCCAGCTCGAAGTCCAGACCGCGGGTGGTCAACCTGTTGACGTTCAGGAAGCGGTCGGTCGCCTGTTGAATCACCTTGTCCGGACCAATGACGAGATATTGGCAGAATTCCTGCGCGCCTTCAAAACAGCGATTGGCAATGGTCTGCGCGCCGATCGCGCCGATCGCGTCGCGAATCTCGATATCATAATAATCGACCGAGAAGCGCAGCCCGTCGAGAAAGCCGAAGTCCGGCTGCAGCACCACGCCCGCCGTCCACGTATCCGCCACTTCCGGCCGCAGGTCGGCATTGCCGCCGCGCAGGATCGGCGTCAGCGTGTTCACACCGGTGCGGCGATCAAGAATCGAGCTGAAGCTGCTCGTCAGCGGGCTGAACAACTCGCTCACATTGGGTGCGCGGATATCGCGCGAGCGCGTGCCGCGGAAGCGGATCTCGCGAACCGGCTCGTAAACGGCGCCGATCTTCCAGGTCGTGACGCCGCCGCTGGTGCTGTAGTCGGTGTAGCGCACCGCGCCGTTAAGCTCGAGATGGCGAGCCAGCGGCGCATCGTTGAGCAACGGCACGAGCCCTTCCAGATAGCCCTCGGTGACCTTCACCGCCGGCGCCGTGAAGGCGGTGCCGTTGGAGACGTAGAAACCCAGCTTCTGCGAAATCGGATCGGTGGTGCCGCTGATGCTGTCCTGCCGATGCTCGGCCCCCACCGCGAAGGAGACCGGCCCTGCCCACAGATCGACCAGACTGCCGCTCAGGTTCGCCGCGACCACATGCTGTTCAAGCTTCGTGTCCTGCAGCGCGGTGCCGAAGCTATAGGCCTTGGCTTCCGGCGAGAAGCGGTTGGCGCCGATGATGTTGAGCGGCACGCAGCCCTGCGCCGCGGCGCGGACCGCCGGGTCGGCACTGAGGGTGGCGCGGCAGACGATCTCATTGGTGACCGGATCGCGGGCTGCATCGATCGCGCGAGTGAAATTCGCGCCGATGCGGTTGTTGCTCACCGCCTGCGAGAAATCGGTGCGGCCATATTGATAATAGACATCCCACTTCAGCCGATCGCTGATCCGGCCCTCCAGCCCCGCCGTCGCGCGCCACGTCTCGACCGTGGTGTCGCCGGTGGCGAAGCCAAGATCATCGCCGGCGCGGCCGACCGTCAGGGTCTGCAAGTCCAGCGCCGTCATCCGGTCGACCGTGGCCGGGGTCAGAAAGGGGTTGGAGCGCTGGATCACCAGCCCGGTATCGCGAATCTGCGAGCCCGACGTGATCACGTTGACCCGGCCGAACGATGCCTCGGCAAAGCCGCTCAGATGATCGGTAAAGTCGAAATCGACATGGCCGAACGTGGCGATCCGCTCCACCGGTACCTTGATCACGCCGGCGGTGCGGAACGGATTCTCATACTCGCCGCTGCCGCCGCCCATGAACAGGCCCTGCAAAATACCGTAGGTGAAGGGAACAAGCTCCCCCGCCGCGTTGAACTGGTTGCCGCGCAGCGGGCCGCTGTTGATCACGCCGCCTTGAGCGAGCAGGCCGGTATGGACATTATCGGTGGTATAATAGGCCGGATAGCCATTCACGCCCGGCGTGGTGTTGGAGAGGACCTGCCACTCTTCCTGGCAGAATCTGCGGTTCGGCATCGGCTCGCGATAGCAATTGCCGACGCCGCGATTGTCGGCATATTCCACGCCGAAAATCGCATGGCCGCGGCCATCGGCAAAGCTGGTGCCGGCCGCGCCGGAGAGCAGCACATCATGATCGTCGCCAGCCTGCGAGATACCCGACTGGAAGTTGAGGCGGATACCGTCCAGCTTCTTGTTCAGGATGAAGTTGACGACGCCGGCCACCGCATCCGAGCCATAGGCCGCCGACGCGCCGCCGGTCACGACCTCGACACGATCCACGAGAATGCCCGGAATGAGATTGGTATCGACCGTGCCCTGCGAGGTGCTGCCGATGAAGCGACGGCCATCGACCAGCACCAGCGTGCGCGGCGCGCCAAGGCCGCGCAGGTCGATCGTGCGGTAACCGCCCGCGCCGATCGTCACGCCAGCCGTCGTCGCCGACACGGTGGGTAGCACGGATGGCAGCTGCTGGATGGCATCACCGACCGAGGAGGCCGCCGAGTTTTGCAGCCGGTCCATACCAAGCACTGTTACCGGCGTCGGCGCGGTGAAGCCGGCGCGCGCGATCCGCGAGCCGGTGACGACGATTGCGTCCTGCGCGGCGTCCGCCTGACCGGGTGCGGCGGCGTCCGCCTCTGCCGATGCCGCATCCTGGGCCGATGCGGCTCCGGGCAGCGCAAGCATCAGGCCGAGCGCCAGCAAGCTGGCGCGACTGGAATAGCGATAGTGGGTCATGACAACCTCCCCTTTGTTTTTTGTTTCAGAGTTTGAAGAGCCGCCGGGCGTTGCCGCTGCGGACGGCTGCGGCCTGATCGGCGGGCAGATGATCGACACGCCCCAGCATGCCGACCATGTCCCCGATCAGGAACGGATAGTCCGAGCCGTAGAGCACGCGGTCCGCGCCGACTGTCGCCACCAGATAGTCCAGCGTGCGCTGATCATAGACGATCGAATCATACCAGAGCTTCTTGAGGTAGCTGCTCGGGGGCTGGCTGATCTTGCGGGTGCTCGATCCCTTCAGCCACATCTGATCCATGCGGCCGGCCAGATAGGGCAAGGTGCCGCCGCCATGGCAGGCGATCATGTCCAGCCCCGGAAATTCATCCAGAAAGCCGTCGAGGATCATCCGCATGAAGCACAGGCTGGTATCGGCCGTGAAACCGACCGTATTGGCCAGACCATGCTCGCCCATGCCCATGGCGCTGACGTCGATATAAGGCGTGGTCGGGTGGATGAAGACCGGCATCTTCATATCCTCAATGGCCTTCCACACCGGCCGGAACAGCGGGTCGGTCAGCGCCTTGCCCGAGATATTGGTCGTGGTGGCCACGCCGATGGCTCCGCGCTCGCGCGTGCGGCGCAACTCCTTGATCGCCGCCTCGGGATATTGCCAAGGCAAGGCGGTGAACCAGCGGATGCGGCCGGGATAGCGCTTCTCCGCCTCGGCAAAGTCGTCATTGATCCGGTGCGCCAGCATCACGCTGATGCGCTCGTCGCCAATGAAGACGCTGGGCGTGGTGAGACTGATCAGCGCCAGATCGACCCCGGCCGCGTCCATATTGCGGATGCGCAGCTCGAAATCGGTCATCTCGGGCGACAGGCGGATGATCCGCTGGCCGCGATAGTCGATTTCCTCGAAGCGCTGGCCTTGCACGACACGCGTGTCGCTGTCCGGATTGGCGCGGACCACGTCCACCCAGCCCTTGGAGAACATATGGGTATGCGCATCGATGACCGGCGATCGACCGGCCGCCCCCTGCGCTAGCAATGGGCGACTGGCAGCGAGCGCTCCCAGCCCGCCTGCGGCATGCATGAGCGAACGGCGCGAGATTTCCATGAGCGTCCTTTCAAAATATCCTGTCCCTGTGGTCCGGTCCATGCCGGGGCGTTTCTGTCTTGGCCGCCACGGCCGCGCTCACGACGAACGCTTGAACGAATCGTGGCGATCCATGTTATAATTTAGATATACATCTATCTATATTGCGAGAGAGTCAAGCACCCGCCTGCAGCCGCTCCGCCCCCCCGATGCGCGCGCCTAGCTGTCGTCTTCCTCGGTTCCGGTGCTCCAGAGCTTGTTCCGCAACTGGGCGAGCACGCGCAGCATGGCGTCAAGATCGGCATCCGGAATACCCTGCCAGAGCTGCTCGCGCTGCGCCCTCACCACCTCCGTCATCACCGCGACCGCATCGCGGCCCTTGTCGGTCAGGCCGATCAACCGCGAGCGGCGATCATTGCCGTCCGGCCGGCGCTCGATGAACCCGCCGGCTTCCAGTTTCGCCATCGCACCAACGATACTCGGCCCTTCCAGCCCGATATGGGCCGCCACTTCCATCAGCGTGCACTGACCGGAATCGAGGGAAATGGCATGCAGGATCTCCCAGCGGACCTGGCTGTGCCCGGCCTCCTTCAGGGCCAGATCAAGGGCGCGACGATAGCGCCGACCCACCAGCATGATGCGCCGTGTCGCCGCGACCAGCCGCTGGCTGTCATAGCCATCATCGAAAATCCTGGGTGGCCCGGCATCCCTCGTGCCTCGCATTGGCTTTGCTTGTTTCATGCCGCTTCATATCCAGTGATCTTTGGCCAGTCCAGTAGATAGACTCCTATCTGGTTGACAGCATCCGGTCGACTGGGCATTCTCCCGGCCTCTGGAGAGGGGCCCGCTGTCATGACCTGCTTGCGTGCGCATATCATGTTTTGTCCCCGCGCGCTGGCGCGGCCATGCCGCGACGTGCAATGAGCCGTAGCCGGGCAGACAATCCGGAGGCTTTCGACGTCCAGACGGTCATCGACCGGCAAACGCGCGTCGCGCCGCACCTGCCGGCCTTGATCCTGATCACATTGATCATGCTGATCGACGGCTATGACGTGTTCATGCTGGGCAAGATCGCGCCGGCCATGGCAGCGGACTTTGGCGAGCCGGTCACCGGCCTCACCCTGGTGTTCGTTCTCCAGCAGGCCGGGCTCGCCATCGGGTCCTTTCTGGTCGGCCCCATTTCGGACCGCTACGGCCGCAAGCGCGTTATCCTCATCAGCGTGACCGTGTTCGGCGTGCTGACGCTGGCGCCGATCTGGGCCAGCTCGCTGTTTCAGGTGGCGGTGATGCGCGGCGTGGCCGGCCTGTTTCTGGCAGGTGTCATCCCCAATGCCGCCGCCATGCTGACCGAGTTCGCCCCGCCCCACCGCCGCGCCTCTTTCGTCTCCATTGCCTTCACCGGCTATACGGCCGGCGGCGCCGGCAGCGCGCTGGTCGTGATCTGGCTGCTCGATTCGCAAGGGTGGGAAAGCGCCTTCCTGATCGGCGGCATCGTGCCGTTGATCCTGGCGCCGCTCTTCGCGCTCGTCACCGATGAATCCCTGCAATTCCGCATCCGTCGCAACCCGCGTGATCCCGCGCTCAAACGCGCGGTCCTGCGGCTCGATCCGACACTGGACCTGAGCGGCGTCGCGGAATTTCGTCTCGGCGAGGGAGCGCGCAAAGGCCGCTCTCCCAAGCCCGGCGATGTCTTCTCGGTGTTCCGCGATGGCCGGACGCCCATGACCCTCATGCTGTGGATCTCCTTCTTCATGGCGCTCGGCCTGATCTCCCTGATGGGCGCGTGGATGGCGACATTCTTCCACGAGTTGGCGGATGTCCCGCTGAGCCGCTGGGCCGCCTATTCGCTGCTGTCCTTCGTGGGCGGCATCGCCGGCACCACGAGCGTCGGCTTCCTGATGGACCGCTATGGCCGCACACGCGTGCTGGTGACGCTGTTTCTGGTGGATGCCGTCGCGCTGGCGATGATCGGGCTGTTACCGTTCGGCGGGGCGGCGTTCATCGTGGCGCTGCTCGTCTGGGGCTATTGTCAGGCTGGCGGTCAGGCCGGCATCAACGCCATCTGCGCGCAGGCCTATCCCACCAGCATCCGGGCATCGGGCGTGGGGCTGGCCTTCGGCATGGGTCGACTGGGCGGCATCGCCTTGCCGGCGCTGGGCGGGCTGATGCTTGCGGACCAGGCCTCGCTCGCCCAGCTTTTTCTGGTCATCGCAATCGGCCCGCTGCTCGTCGCCGGCGCGCTGATCGGGGTCCATGTCACGCTGGCACGGGCTCGATCCGGATCTGAAACAACGCAATCGGAGTTAGCCCATGAACACGCGTAGCCAGTCGGTCGGTGGTATGATGCATGGTGAGGAAGCCTCCCCCTTCGCCAATCCCTCCGTGCCGATCGATCCTGCTCCGCCCTACAAGCGCATCGCGACGGAAGAAGCGTGGAGCATCCCGGAAATTCCGGCCGCGCAGCTCGACCTTCTGCAGTCCGCCTGCCCGCCCGATGATGCCTCGCTCCGCATGGCGGGCATGTTCGCCGGCTTTTCGCAGTTGCAGGAGGAACTGTGCGATATCAGCGAAAAGCGAATCGCCCGCATGGATGCGCTGGGCATTGACCGGCAATTGCTGCTGCTGACCGCGCCCGGCGTTCAGGTGCTCGAACGCTCGGTGGGAACCGCCCTTGCCGCACTGTCGAACGACCGGCTCGCCGCCGCCTGCCGTCAATATCCCGATCGCTTCTCCGGCCTGCTCGCCTTTGCCCCGCAGGACGTGCCGAACGCCGTGAAGGAGATTGAGCGGGGCATGACCAGCCTTGGCCTCTCCGGCGCGGTGCTCAACTCCCACACCCAGGGGCGCTATCTCGACGAACCGCAGTTCTGGCCGATCCTGGAAGCGCTCGAGGCCTGCGACGCCGCGCTCTACATCCACCCGACCACCCCACCCACCTCATGGGTCCAGCCCTATGACAACCGCGCCTTCACCGGGGCGCTCGCCGGCTTCTCGCATGAGGTGTGGATGCACACGATGGGCCTGATCTTCTCAGGGGCGTTCGATCGCTTCCCGAAGCTGCGCCTCGTCATCGGCCATATGGGCGAAGCCCTGCCGCTGCTGCTCTATCGCTTCGACTGGATGCAGAATAATGCGGACGGCAAGCCCGGATTGCGCGGCGGCCAGCCAGCGGTGAAGCTGCGCCACAAGGTCTCGCACTATTTCCGCAACAATATCTGGATCACCACCAGCGGCGTGGCCTGGGGGCCGGCCATCAAATTCTGCCAGGAGGTGCTTGGTCCCGATCGCGTGCTCTATGCGATGGACTATCCCTATCAGGTCTCGGCGGAGGAGGTGGCCTCCTACGACCATCTCGACATCCCGCCGGCGCATAAGAAAATGCTGATGCAGGACAATGCGGAGCATGTCTTCCGGCTGCCCCGATAAGGCACAGGCAGGCGCCCTGCGCCCGGGCCACGGGAAGCGCCTTTTTCGTGGCCTGCAACGCAATGTGACTCATGCCGGCCGGCGTGACGTCCGCGCTGCCGCATCCGACCGGTCGTTGCTCGACTGATCGGCACCAAATATCAGCAGAAAACTGGCTGGGGCGGCTGGATTCGAACCAGCGCATGACGGTACCAAAAACCGTTGCCTTACCGCTTGGCTACGCCCCAATGTCGCGGCGCTCGGCCACCACGAGGCGCGTCATATAACGCCCTCACAGCAAAAGCCAAGCGATGGTGCACCATGATCGTTATCGTGATGCCAGCATGGCCCCATGCAATAGCCGGCGGCACGGAAGATCGCCTGATCGCCGCTGCGCATATTGCCGTCCTGCGGCAGTTCCACCGACGCTGAAAATGTTTTAGGAGCGGCCACATGGTCACGTCTCCGCAATCGCCAGCCGCATCGCCGCTTTTCCTGCGCGAGGAAGAGATAAGGCGTGGCATTGAATTGCTGCATTTCGGTCATGCCGCCCTGACCGACGCCGCCGATGCGATCCTCGCCCGGCACGAGCTCGGCAGGGCCCATCAGCGCGCCCTGTATTTTATCGGCCGCCAGCCCAATATGAGCGTCTCGGCCCTGCTCCAGCTGCTTGGCATCACCAAGCAATCGCTTGGCCGCGTGCTGGACGAGCTGACCGCCCGCAATCTCGTCGAGACCGCGCCGGGCACGCGGGACCGGCGGCAACGCCTGCTGCGGCTGACGGCCACGGGCGAAACCATCGAGAGCGCCCTGTTCGATGCCGTGCGCGAACGCATGGCGCGCGCCTATTCAGCGGCCGGGCAGGGCTCCGTAACAGGCTTCTGGCGTGTGCTGGAGAGCCTGCTGGATGCCGAGGACCAGCGGCTGGTCGCGGCGCTGCAAATCCCGCAGCATCGCTGATCCGGTCCACGGATCGATGCTGCCGCTCCCGGCAGGCGCCTGCTGCCAGCCGCAGATCAGCTGATCGCGATGCTCAGTTCTTGGCGGACAGCGCCGCCAAAGCCGCGCCCCGATCCCGTGCGGCGCGCAGGGTCTCATCCAGCAAGGCAACAAGGCCGCCGGGCCGATCCAGCACGTCTAGCCCTTCGCGCGTCATCCCGCCCTTGCTGGCGACCGCGTCGGCCATGGCGGCCGGGCTGGCATCGGCGTTCGCCGCGCTGATCGCCGCGCCCGCCACCGTCGCCAGCGCCATGCGGGCGGCCTGTGCCGGATCGAGCCCGAGACTGGCGCCCGCACCGCCCAGCGCATCGATGAAGCGATAAACGAAGGCCGGGCCACAGCCCGCCAGCGCCGTCGCCGCGTCGAACAATTGCTCATCATCGAGCCACTCGACCAGACCCAGCGGCGCACAAAGCTCCGTGGCCAGCGCCCGTGCCTCGCCGGACACGGCCCGGTCGGCATGGAGGGTCGAGACGCCATGCCCGGTGCGCACCGGCAGATTGGGCATGCAGCGGATGATCGCATCCACCTGCCCGAAAGCGGCATGCAGTTGCGCTACCGGCACCCCGGCGAGAATAGAGAGCATCCTCGTGTCCGCGCCGATCAGGCCCGCCAGATCCTGCGCGACCTGCGCCAGTTGCTGGGGCTTGCAGCCGAGCAGCACCACCGTCCCGGCCGCCACCGGCTCGGCCAGCTGCGTGCGAACGGTGACGCCATCGGCCACCGGCTTGCCGCTCGGGCGGATCACCGTCACGCGCTCGGGCGGCAGGCCGCAGTCCAGCCACCGCGCGAGCATTGCACCCGCCATGTTGCCACAGCCGATGAGCAGCAGATGCGCCGGCCAGTTCTCCACCATCACAGGCCCCACTTCAGGCTTCGCCATGAGTCTCGATCAAGCTCGCCGCCATGGCCTCGGTCGGGGTCTTGCCGCCCCAGAGCACGAACTGGAACACCGGATAGAAGCGCTCGCATTCATCGACCGCGCTTTCGACAAGCAGTTGCGCCTGATCGAGGGTGAGCGAACCGCTCGATCCGATGAGCGCGCCATGGCGGAACAGCAAGGTGCTGCTCGCGGACCAAAGCTCGAAATGTCCGAGCCAGAGCTGCTCGTTGATGAGCGCAATCGTCTCGCAAATGGCGATGCGCTTGTCATCGGCCACACGGATATCCGGCATGACGAGGAGTTGGAGCACCATATCCTCGTCGCGCCAGATCGCGCGCAGTTCATATTCCGCCCAGCTACCGCGATGCCGCGCGACGATCTCATCCTCGCCGACATGCTCGAAGGGCCATTCATGCGCCTCGAAATAGGCGGCCAGCATGTCGATCGGCTCGGCTTCCTGATCGCCCATCGTGTATCCGTCGCGGTCCATCATATCCTGAAATCGTCTGTCCATCTCATGGGGAGCGGCCCGATCCGCCCCCTTCGCGGGACGGATCGGTTTAACATGATGGTGCGATGCCGCAAAGCTGCACCGGCGCGCCAAGACCGTTTTCGCCCGGCTTCGTGGATGAAATTGTGAATAAGCTGTGGATAAGTTGCCGCCGCCTTAATCCCCGGCGGGCGCGGCCTTGGGTTTCGTTGCGCGCGCAGCCGGCTTGCCTTCCAGCACCGCAAGGCGCGCCTCGAGCGCCTCGACCTGCTCGCGCGCCTGCGCAGCCATGGCCTTCACCGCCTCGAACTCCTCACGGCTGACGAAATCCAGCCCGCCGATCCACTCGCGCGCGCGTTCGCGAGCACTGCTCTCAAACTCACGGCTCACGCCGGCGACCGTTCCCGCCGCGCCGTTGATCAGCCGGGAAATATCGTCGAAAATGCGGTTCTCGCTCTGCATGGTTTCTGGTCCTTCATCCGCCACCGGTGGCGGCATAACATCAAATCTGGGTACGGACGGCCGGCGCGACAAGGGTCTCGGCATCCGGATTGCGCTGGTCGATACCGAAAGCGAGCACGCTCGCAAAGGCAAGCCATGCCAGATAGGGCAGCATCAGCCATGCCGCAATGGGCCGGATGCGGGCAAACAGCACCGTCGTGATCACGGCCAGCGCCAGAATCACGAGGATGAGGTAAAAAGCCAGCGTCACCTCATGGGCGGCGAAGAAGAGCGGCGACCAGGCGTAGTTGCACAGCAGCTGGACGAGGAAGAGCGTGATCGCCAGCCCCCGCCCCCGCGCACCGCGCGCGTGAAGGATGACAGCCAGTGCGAGCGCGATCAGCAGATAGATGACAGACCAGGCGATCGCGAAGACGAAACCCGGCGGCGTGAAAGCGGGCTTGTCCAGCATCGCGAACCAGCGGTTGCCATAGCCGCTGTTGGACAGAAATCCCGAGATCATCCCGAAAAACTCGATCGCCGGCACAGTCACCAGCATCCAGCGCAGAAGAGAGGCGCGCAGCTGCCCCACAGAGGCTATCCCGTTCACCCGAACCCCCACATGCCCGGCTCCATCGAATCCCCCTTACGGTTTATTTTCCGTTATCTGCTGGCTTTGCGGTGAGACGGCGCGGTTCGCAAGGTCAAATCCGATACCACCCGGCGATCAGATACTCCACATTGCCTTCCGGTCCCGTAATGGGACTGGGCGTGATGCCCAGCACCTCCCATCCCGGCTGCGCGGCGAGCCATTCTCGCACCTCCGCGCAGACCCGCTCATGCACCGCCGGATCGCGCACCACGCCGCCCTTGCCGACGTCGGCGCGCCCGGCCTCGAACTGCGGCTTGATGAGCGCGACCAGCAGCGCGCCGGGCGCGGCAAAGCTGAGCGGTCGCTCCAGCACCTTGGCGAGGCCGATGAAGCTCGCATCGCAGACGATGATGTCGATCGGCTCGGGGATGTGAACGCTCGTGAGAATCCGCGCGCTGGTCTGCTCATGGACGATCACGCGGGCATCCTGCCGCAATTTCCACGCCAGCTGGTTGGTGCCGCTGTCCACCGCATAAACCCGCGCCGCGCCGCCTGCGAGCAGCACATCGGTAAAGCCGCCGGTCGAGCTGCCAACGTCCATGGCAATGCGCCCGGTCACGTCGAGCGCGAAATGGGCAAGGCCGTGCGCCAGCTTGAGGCCGCCGCGCGAGACCCATGGATGGTCCTTCCCCTTGAGAATGATCGCCGCATCCGGCGCCACCTGCTGCCCGGCCTTGACGACCGCCCGGTCACCCACCAGCACATTGCCGGCCATGATGAGCGCCTGCGCCCGCGCGCGGCTCTCCACAAGGCCGCGCTCGACAAGCAGTTGATCGAGACGTATTTTCGGCATCAGGCGGCGGCGAGGGCGGTCAGGGTCGCAGGCGTCAGCACCTGCGGCAACACGCGCGGCGCAGGCGCGCCCGGCGCATAATAGAGATAGAGCGGCACACCGGAGCGGCCATTGGCCTCCAGAAAGCGGCTGATCGCGGGATCGGCATTGGTCCAGTCGCCGACCATCATCGTGACACCACCCTTTTTGAACGCCTCACGCACCGCCTCCTTGTCGATCGCGCCGGCCTCGTTGACCTTGCAGGTGAGACACCAGTCGGCGGTGAAATAGAGGAAGACCGGCTTGTTGGCCTGCCGCAGTGCCGCCAGCCTTGCCTCGCTGAATGGCTCGCCCGCCAGCCCCGCACCCGCCACCGGCCGGTTCGCGCCCACCAGCGGCGGCGCCGTGATCGCCGTGGCGCCGAGCAGCAGCAGCGCGATCCCGCCGACCGCCCAGTTGATACGCAGCCCCTGATGCTGCCGCCGCCCGAGCAGCGCCAGCGCAGCGCCCGTCACCACCGTCAGCCCGACGCCGAGCAGGATGCCGTTGGCACCCAGTTGGCGCGAGAGCAGCCAGATCAACCCCAGCGCGGTCAGCGCCATGGGCACCGCCATGATCCGGCGGAAGGTCGTCATCCAGCCGCCCGGTCGCGGCATCATCCGCCGCAGCGCGGGGACCCATGAGATGGCGATGAACGGTGAAGCAAGACCAAGGCCAAGCCCGGCAAAGACCGTGAGCGCCAGCGGCCAGGGCAGCACCAGCGCCGCGCCCATCGCCGCGCCCATGAACGGCCCGGTGCACGGCGTCGCCACGAACGCCGCCAGCACGCCGGTCCAGAACGCGCCGCCCTTGCCGCCGCCGGCCGCCTTGCCCTGCCCCATGCTGATCGTGCCGATCTCGAACAGACCGAGCAGGTTGAGGGTGATGGCAACCACGAGGATCACCAGCAGCGCGATCACGCGCGGGTCCTGCAACTGGAACGCCCAGCCAATCTGGGTGCCGCCCGCGCGGATCGCCAGCATCAGCGCGCCGAGCAGCAGGCAAGTGAGCAGAATGCCGCCCGTATAGGCAAGCGCCTCCTCGCGCACCCGCCGCTCGTCCCCGCCCGCTCTGGCAAGACTGATCGCCTTGAGGCTGAGAATGGGGAACACACACGGCATGACATTGAGGATGAGCCCGCCAAGAAACGCCCCGCCGAGCACCAGCAACAGGCCGGACAGGCCGGTGACGCCAATGCCCCCGCCCGCGCTTTGCGCCGCCCGGCCGATCGTCTCGCCGCCCGCCGGCACGGCGCCCGGCACCGCCTCGATCTGCAGCGCGATATCCGGTGAAACGGCGAGCACGCCGGCAATCGGCCCGCTGGTCGCAGCATCCTGCGGCGCAGCGGTTTCGATCACCAGCATATCGCCCGCGCGGCGCACCGTCTGCGGTTCGGCATAGCGCACGCGCTGCTTGGAGAGCGCGAAGAACCACGGCTCGCCAACCGGCGCACTCGCCGGATAAGGCACGGCGATAGTCAGCCGGTCGCCGCTCTGCTGATAATGCGCCTGCTGGTCGAGCGGCCGGGGCAGTTGCGCCCGCAAACCGTCGAAGCGCGCGCGCTCGGCGCTCTGGATCACCCCGTCGCCAATGGTGAGCGTCGTCGCGATCTCGCCCTGTTCGGGCACGCAGATACTGTCCGTGCAGGCGAGCCATTGCGCCGCGCCCCGGATCGGGATCACCGTGCCGCGCGCCAGTCCGGCCGGCAGCGTCACATCGAAGAGCAGCGCATAATCATGCTCATAGACATGGTTCATGAGCCCCGCGATCACCAGCCGCTCGGGGACCGGATAGCGCAGCGGGCCCGGCGTCACACCATCCGGCGCGCGCCATTCGATGCGCATGCCCGCGCCGGCATCACCCGGATTTTCCCAATAGCCGTGCCAGCCCTTGTCCGGCCGCATCTGGATCGCCAGCGTGATCGTCTGCCCCGCTCGGGGTGTCGCCGTCTCCGCGATCAGTGCAGGGCGAATATGCGGCCCGCTCGCCGAGCCGAAGGCCCCGCCGCCCGGCAACTGCGCCGGCGCCGACACGGCGAACACAAGCGCCGCTGCCATCAACCAGAGATGGATCAGGCGGGAGATAACAGGCATTCGGGTCATGACGCCCCGCTTCTAGGCGCTGAGGGGGATGGCGGCAATGGCGCGTTCGCTCCGCGCCTGCGGGACATCCGCGCTTTTGCCGCCGGCCAGTCATGATATTTGCTCACACGGGCGATGCAGGCAGCGTGATGCCGTCCGGCCTTGCGCGACTGTCCATGGGATGAGTCGAATGACGCCACGCCTTGCCGTCCTTTTGACGGCCCATGGCTACTTCTCGCCGGACCTGCCCTCGCCCGGTTTCGTCCCGCCCATGCCGCGACCCATGGCAGCCCGTGGGATTATGACCGGCGCGTGCCGATCCTGTGCTGGCGCATGGGAGTGGCGCTCTTCAAGCCGCCGCCGGGCGTCAGGACCGTCGACACCGTCGCCACGCCGGCCGTCGATCCGGATCGCGGCCCGGCAAGCTGTTGCCCGCCCCGACCGGCCGGTGTAGCCATCGGCTACGGATAATGATCGAGGATGAGGAACAGCATGAGCGCACAGGGCAAGATCGTGATTACCGGCGCATCGGGGCAATATGGCCGGCAGGCGACGGACATGCTCATCGGCATGGGCCTGGCTGACCGGCTCATCCTCATCACCCGCACGCCCGCAAAGCTGGCCGATCGCGCCGCGCAGAGCTGCGATGTGCGCTATGGCGATTATGACAAGCCGGACACGCTGGCCGCCGCCGTGGCCGGGGCGGAGAAGATGCTGCTCATCTCGGGCACTCGCGTCGGCGCGCGGGTGGCGCAGCACAAGGCGGCGATCGACGCGGCGACAGCAGCGGGCGTCCGCCATATCCTCTACACCAGCTTCATCGGCATCGACGACCCGGCCAACCCGGCGGAAGTGCGTCACGACCATATCGAGACGGAAAATCTCATGCGCGCCTCCGGCATGGCGTGGACGATGCTGCGCGACGCTCATTATGCCGACGCGATGCTGCTGATGGCCGGGCCCGGCATGATGGCGACGGGGCAATGGATCAGCAATGCCGGCGACGGGCGCGAGGCGATGGTGTGGCGCGACGATTGCGTCGCCAGCGCCGTCGCCGTGCTGACCTCGCCGGGGCATGAAAACCGCATCTACAATATCACCGGGCCACAGTTGCAGAGCTTCGACGAGATTGCCGCGCTGGTGCGCGAGATTACCGGCTGCCCGCTGGAGCATGTGCAGGTGGACGATGAAGGCCAATATGCGATCTTTGACGCGATGGGCATTCCCCGCCGCCCGGTGGACGATCAATATGTCGGCGGCATCCCGTGGAACAGCGACGATATGGTGACCTTCGGCGCGGCGATCCGGGGCGGTTTCCTCGCGCTGTGCACGGATGATGTCGAGATGCTCACCGGTCGCAAGGCGCGCTCGACCCGCCAGATGATCGAAGAGAATAAGGACATGCTGATCGCCGCCGCCAACGCCGCGCCGCAACCGGCCTGAGGGAAAGCGCCATGAACCGAGCCGACTATGAGCGCTACCTCACCGCCTTCAACGCCAAGGATTATGACGCGGTCTGCGATTTCTATGCCGCGCCGATGGACATGAACTTCTTCGGCGTCTCGTTGCGGTCGCGGGAGGATATGAAGCGCTTCTACAGCTTCCTGCACGGCTATGTGCGCGAGAGCGTGCGCGTCCTCAACTTCGCATCGAGCGAAACACTGACCGCCGTGGACGGGATCGTCCGCGTGGAGGCGATGCGCGACCTCGACCGCGAGACGCTGGATGCCAATGGCTATGGCGGCCTGTTCCCGATCAAGGCCGGTGAGGTGCAGGAGATGCGCCAGTTCATCTTCTACACGATCCGCGAGGGCAAGATCGCCAATGTGGAATGCGTGCTTGTGCCGGGGGGATAGGCCGCCGGTCCGCTGGATCACGAACGGACAGACGGGACAGCGCGGACTATTGCCCTGCCCGCGCTTTCTCCAGCCGTTCATAGGTTGCGTCATAGCGGGCGGCGAGATCCGCGCCGACGATGATCTGATAGCCGGTCTCGAGCGATGCCCCCGCCATGCAGGTCAGTTGCTCATCCGACAGGACCGCGCCGCTCGCGACGACAAGCACGGTTTCCCGCAGTCGCGCATCATCGCGGACGGTCACGCGGGCCCCGTCCACGCCGCAGGCGACGATGCGGCGGCGGGCCGCGTCCGGTTCCACGATCACCGGCGCACCATCCGCCCAGTCCGGCCGGGCGAGGTCGCCGAGGGATGTGGGCGGCGCGCCCTTTGGCACCGCCATGGCGGCCGGCGCGAGCAGCACCGCCGACAGCATTGCCGTGGCGAGCAGGACAGGGCGGGTCGCCGTCATCAGGTCAGTGCAAAATAGCGGACGAAATTGCCGTCCGGCTTGCGCTCGCCGACGCCGATGAAGACATGGCGGGTCATCCAGTCATATTTGCCCTTGCTCGTCTCGAAGGTCGGCTGGGCGCGCAGATAATAATCCTCATGCGCGACCGGCTCGCCGCCCTCGAAAGCCCAGGCGCGCAGGCGCTGCATCGCATCGGGCGTGCGGCCCCAGAGATAGCCCTTGTTCTGCATGTAGATGATCTCGCCATCATCGGTTTCGAGCAGATAGCGGGCGTCGAAGACGGCGGTGTCATCGGCGCGGAAATGGGCATAGTCGCCGCCCGAATTGGGCACCGCCCGCCCGCGCAGGCGCGGCCCCTCAAACGTGCCCTGATCGACCAGCACGGCCGAGCGGAAGCCGCCATTATGCACATTGGGGATGGCGTGGACGCGGGTGAATTGCAGGCGGCACTCGAAGGCGAAGTCGAGGACCGGATGGTCGAGGGTGGAATAAAGCGGATCGGTCATGGCCTGTGCTCCGAATTGGTCACTGTCCGGTGAAGCGGACGATAGCGGTCTATTGAATCGACTATGGGGACGGTCATCGCGCGCCCTCAATAATTTGACAGGATGGTCAGGCCCGGCGTGTCGAGCGGCAGGCCGCGCTTGCGCTTCTCCAGCTCCTCGGTTCGGACTTGTCCTTGCAGATCAATGAGATAGGCGTGGATGGCATCGACATCCTGCGCGCTCAGCCGGTCGTCCCAGCGCGGCATGCCATTGGGCAGCAGCAGCCCCTCCAGCACGATCTGTTTGAACGCCGCATGGGTGCCCTCGCTCATCCGCCGCAGATCGGGCGTGATCGAGCGCGGCTGGTTGGAATGGCACAGCGCGCAATTGGCCATGAACAGGTTGCTGCCCTGCGCGATGGTCGCCGGGGTGACGCCGGGCGCCTGCTTTGGCGCGGGCGGGGCGACATCGAGCGGGGGCAGTTCGGGCGGGATCGGCACCGCGCCGCCATCCAGCCTGAAGACGAGGATGCGGCCCTGATTGCCGCGCTTATAGGCGGCCGAATAAGGCGGGACATAGGGGTAGCCACCCCCGCCCCACGCCGCCATCACCGCGACATATTGCACGCCGCCGACCTTGTAGGTCATCGGCGCGGCGAGGATGGAGGTGCCGGTGTCGATCTCCTTGAGCAGCGTGCCGCTCGCCTTGTCGAAGGCGCGCAGATGCCCATCGATACTGCCCTGGAAGACGAGGCCGCCAGCGGTGGCCAGTGCCCCGCCGCGATCCTGCCAGCCGGCCATCTTATAGGCCCATTTGGTCTTGCCGGTGAGCGGATCGACCGCGCGCAGCTCCGTGCTGCCGGGGTTTTCCTTCACCCACGCCATTTCCGGCAGCGCCGCGATGGGATCGCGCAGCACCGGCGGCAGGCTGGGCAGGATCGCCTCCAGATCGGAGGTGAAGAGCAGGGAGGCGTCATTGTTCAGCATCTTGGCCTGCATCGGCTTCTGGCCCGGCGTCATATAGATGGCGTTGCCCATATCCTGCACCGAGCCGATATAAAGGCCGGTCTCGGGATCATAGGCGGCCGGGTGCCAGTTGCGCGCGCCGGGCGTCGCCGGGAACACGATCTTGGGGCCATTGGTATAATCGGACCGCTCGGGCGTGAGGTTCGGGCGGCCGGTCTTCATATCGACGCCGTCCGCCCAGTTCATCCGCACCAGCGCATTGGCGCGTAGCAGCTTGCCGTCGCGCCGATCCAGCACATACATGAAACCGTTCTTGGGCGCATGGAGCACCACCGGGCGCGTCTCGCCATCAATGTCCATCGTGGTGAGGATCATCGGCGCGGTGGAGGTGAAATCCCAATTGTCGCCGGGCGTCTCCTGATAATGCCATTTGAGGCGGCCGGTCTTCGCGTCCAGCGCGACGATCGAGCCGAGATAGAGATTATCGCCGCCCTTGGGGGAACGCCGCGAGGTCGCATACGGCCCGCCATTGCCGGTGCCGACCAGCACGAGGCCGGTCTCGGGATCATAATTGATCGCATCCCACGGCGCGCCGCCGCCGCCGACATCCCAGCGGCTGTCCGGGTCCCAGGTCTTGAGCGCGGGCTCCAGATCGGGATTGTCCTGCGGCCCCAGCTTGGGGTCGCGCGGGACGACATGGAAGCGCCAGGCCAGCTTGCCCGTCTCCAGATCGAACGCGCTGACATAGCCGCGCACATCATATTCCGCGCCGGCATTGCCGATGACGACGACATCGCCCGCCACTTCCGGCGCGCCGGTGCTGTTGTCGCCGCGCTTGTGATCCTCCACCGCATCGGCTTTCCAGACCACCGCGCCGGTCCTGGCGTCGAGCGCATAGAGCATGCCGTCGAGCGCGGAGACATAGACCTTGCCCTTCGCCACCGCGACGCCGCGATTGACCATGTCACAGCAGACGGTGCGGTTGACCTGCATGTCCACCACCGGCTCGAAGTGCCACAGTTCCTTGCCGCTCGCCGCATCATAGGCATAGACGCGGCCCGCGACGCCGGAGGTATACATCACCCCGTCGATCACTACCGGGGTCGCTTCCAGCCCGCGGCCGGTGCCCAGTTCCGCCTGCCAGGCAAGACCAAGGCGGCCGACATTATCCTTGTTGATATCCGTCAGCCGCGAAAAATGCGATTTGCCGACATCCCCGCCCGGCGTGACCCAGTCTTCCGCCGCGAGATCCGATCCACTCCCGCCCGGCCCCGCGCAGGACGCCAGCGCCAGACACAGCACCCCCAAAAGTCTTTTCATCTTTGATCCCATGGGCTTGGCATATGATAGGGCACGGTGATGAAGTTCGCCTCGATCTGGCAGATCATGCCATGATCGATCTTGAACACCTCACCGAGATAATAGGTGTGCGGCCGGCGGATGGGGGACTGGACCTGCGTCCCGTCGGTCAGTTCATAAGCGCCCAGCCGCCCGCAATGATCGATGAACCCGAAGGCCATGACCAGCCCGCGCACCTCATCCACCAGCGGGAAGCGCCGCCCGCGCAGCCGGTCGTCATAGCGATATTGGCCGGTGCGGAACTGCGCCTCGCAGCCGAGGCCGGCGACCGGCACCAGTTTCGCGAATTCGGGATTGTTGGTGGTCTGCACGCCATTTTCCACCCGGTTGCAATCGGGGTGGAAGCGGGTGCGGATGGTCCCGTCATTGCGCTGGATCGTCTCGAAATAGCCGTCCGCCAGCGCGATCATCTCGGCGCGGGAGACCGGCGCGGCGGCGGGGCTGTTGAGGATCGGCTTGTCGTAAAAGCGCGGATTTTCGAATTTGGGGCTGTTATCGACCTGCCGCACGACGACGGTCTCGACCTCGTCCACCCGGCCCTGCTCGTCGAAGCCGAGCCGCACGGTATAGCCGCTCTCGGCCAGCGGCTCGATGACCGAGCCGAAATAGCCGACCTGCCGGGCCTGCTCATCGGCGAAGCAGAGGCGGTAATCGCCCAGCCGCTCGATCGTGCCCCACAGGCCGTCATCGGGCGCGAGGCGGACATTATTCTCGGTGATGAACGGGTCCGGCGCCCACTGGACGGCGCCGGGGTTCTTGCTCCCCAGCGCCGCCAGATAGCTCTCCAGCGCCCCATAGAGCGCTGCCCTGTTCACGCCACGTTGACCGGCGCGTCCAGATACATGGTCTTGGTTTCGAGATAGGCCTTGAGCCCGTCCACGCCGCCCTCGCGGCCGACGCCGGATTGCTTGTAGCCGCCGAAGGGCAGCCCCCAATCGACCTTGAGGCCATTCTGGGCGATGCCGCCGGTGCGCACCTGCCGGGCGATGTCGAAGGCCGCCTGCGGGTCCTTGGTCAGCACCGCGCCGGAAAGACCATAGCTGGAATCATTGGCGACGGCGATCGCCTCTGCCTCATTCTCCACCGGGATGATGCTGAGCACCGGGCCGAAAATCTCCTCCTGCGCGATGCGGCTCTGGTTATCGACATTCTTGAACAGGGTCGGCTCGATGAAATAGCCCTGATTGAGATGGCTCGGGCGGTTGCCGCCGGTCACCAGATCGGCGGTCTTGCGGCCTTCCTCGATATAGCCTTCGACGCGCTCGAGCTGGCGCTTCATCGCCAGCGGGCCAAGCTGGGTGGTGGGATCGTCCGAATAGCCGATCTTCACCTTCTGCATCTCGGCGGCGATGGCGTCGGCAATCTCGTCCTGCCGGCCGCGCGGCACGATCAGGCGGCTGAGCATCGCGCAGACCTGCCCGGAGAGCAGGGTGATGGTGTTGGTCATCAGCTTGGCGGTCTCCTCGGCGGAGAAATCATCGCGCACGATGGCCGCCGACTTGCCGCCCAGCTCCAGCGTATAGCGGGCGATGCGCGAGCCGCAGACGCTGGCGATGCGCTTGCCGGCCACGGTCGAGCCGGTGAAGCTGACCTTGTCCACGCCCGGATTGCAGACCAGATGATCGCTCGCCTCGCGGTGGCCGCAGACGAGATTGACGACGCCCGCCGGCACGCCCGCCGCCTCGCACGCCTCGGCGATGATATAGGCCTCCAGCGGCGTCTCGGGCGAGGGCTTCATGATGACGGTGCAGCCGGTGATGAGCGCATTGGCGACCTTGGAGGCCATGATGCCATAGGGCCCGTTCCACGGCGCGATGGAGGCGACGACGCCGACCGGCTCATGGACGAGATAGGCGACGTCCGCCGCATGGGTCTCGCGCTGCTGGACATAGTCGAAATTGGCACCGACCTCGCGCGTCTGGTCGAACTGCGCGGTGGCGCCGGCGACCATGCCGGGCGCGAACGCCGCAAGGCCGCCCATCTGCGCGGTCCATGCCTTGGCCAGCTCGCCTTCACGGGACCGCAGATGGGCGGTGATCTTCTTCATGATCTCGTTGCGCTCGGCGACGCTCATGCGCGGCCACGGCCCATGATCGAACGCTTCGCGCGCGGCGGCGACGGCGGCGTCCATATCCTGCTCGTCCGCCTCGGCGACGGCGCCGACGACCGCTTCGGTGTTGGGGGAGACCAGCTCGATCATCCGGCCGCTATGGGCCGCGCGCCATTGGCCGCCGATCCAGACCTGATCGGGATGCCGCACATTGACGCCGTCGGGGTTCAATCCTGCCTGGGCCACGCTCACTCTCCTTACATTGGCTCCCGCAGCCGCCTTCACGTCATGCGCCAGCGCGAGGCTGGCGGCGTCCGGCCGGCGCGGATCGGGATTCGATGGGCCGATGCTAGGCGGTGCGGGCGGGACGGCGCAAGCGCAAAGCGCGCCGGCAGATTGACTTTGTCTGGCCAGGCCCGGGCTGTCATTGACAGCTCACGGCTTAGGCGGGAAGATACCCCCGATCTTGTGGAACCGGGGGAATGGGCGATGACCAAGATATTGCTCATGACGTCAACGATTGCGCCAGCCGTAGGCGCATTCCTGCTGCGCCATAATGATCCGCACAAGCGCCTCGAAGACTATCGGGAGGCCATGTCCTTCTATGTCTCGCTGCTGCAGGCCGATATTGTCGACCAGCTGGTCTATGCGGACAATTCCGGCCACGATCTCGCTGCCCTCCGCCAGATCGCCCTGGAGGCCGGGGTGCTCGATCGCTGCGAGTTTATTTCCTTCCACACGCCGGCCGTGGCGGATGTGAGCCGCTATTATCTGGAAATCAACCTGCTGAACGAGGCGATCGCCCGGTCGCAGTTTCTCGCGCAGGATGATGTCGACATCTGGAAGGTGACAGGGCGCTATCTCATCCCGAACGCCGCCCGGATCATTCAGCGCGCGCCCGCGGCCGATCTCTATATCAATTGCCGCAATCGCCCCGAATGGACGATCGATTTTTTCATCGTCCGTTTTACCAAGGCGGTGTTCCGGACGCTGCTGTTCGCCCGGATCGAGGAGTTCAGGACGATCCGCACCGGCGAGGATATTCTCCGGGAGCGCATCGACGCCTTTCGCGATCCCGATCTCAAGATCATCCCGCGCTTCAACGAGACCCCCCGCGTCGTCGGCACGCGGGGCTATGACGGGGCGCGCTACGAAGGGCCGAAGGGCTTCGCCAAATATCTCCTGCGCTCCTGGTCGAACAAGCTCCTGCCGCAAGTCTGGATTTGATCGATGGGCCTGAAAAATACCGCGCTTCTCTACGACCCCGTCACCATTCAGGCCGGCGTGCGAAGACTGGTGCCGGCCACGACGCGGCGCATTCTCGATCTGGGTGGCGGCCGGGGCGGCAATGGCGCGGTGGTGAAGCAGCAGACCGGCGCCGAATTTCTATGCCTCGCCGACCTGAGCGACGCCGCGCTGCGCGAGGCGGCGCCGGGCGTCGATGCCACGATGACGTGCGATATCGAGACCGCCGGTTCGATCGAGTCTGTCTTCGCGGCGCACGGGCCCTTTGACCTTGTGCTGCTGCTCGACGTGCTGGAGCATCTCTACGATCCCTGGCGGATCATCGCACGGCTGCATGCGCTGCTGGGCCATGGCAGCCATCTGCTGAGCTCGATCCCCAATATCCAGAACTACCGGACGATCATCCGCGCCGCGACGGGAAGCTGGCGCTATCGCGACACCGGGATGTTCGACCGGACCCATCTGCGCTTCTTCGGCAAACGATCCGCCATCGACCTGATGACCTGCACCGGGCTGACGCTGGTCGATCAGGCCAAGGGCTTTGGCCCCAAGGCGAGGGACCGGCTCGCTGACCGGTTGAGTCTCGGCCTGCTGGGGCCGTTCGTCACCATGCAGCACCAGATTCTCGTCAGCAAGACGAGCGAGACGATCATCGATCCGGGCTTTTGCGGCTCGGCCGGTCCGACGGCATGAAGCCCGGCGGGTAGGGCTTATCCCGCGCTCTTCACAATCTCCGCCCAGGCGGCCTCGTCGATCACCTCGATGCCCAGTTCGGCCGCTTTCTTGAGCTTGGAGCCGGCGCCCGGCCCGGCCACCACCAGCCCGGTGGCGGCGCTCACCGATCCGGCCGCCCGCGCCCCCAGCGCCTCGGCCTGCGCCTTGGCTTCATCGCGGCTCATCGTCTCCAGCTTGCCGGTGAAGACGATGGTCTTGCCGGACACCGCGCTGGCCTTCACCGCCACGACATAAGGCGGCGGCGTCACCTCGCCGAGCAGATCGTCCCAGATGCGGCGATTATGCTCCTCATGGAAGAAATCGCCCAGCGCCTCGACCACCACGCCGCCGACGCCGTCGATCGCCAGCAGCCGCGCCTTGGCCGCCTCATCGCCAGCCGCGGCGGCCTCGGCGGTTTGGCGCAGGGCGGGCAGCGTCTCGAACGCTTTGAGCAGATCGCGCGCCGTCACCGCGCCGACATGGCGGATGCCGAGGCCGAAGAGCAACCGCGCGGCATCGGGCGCGCGGCGGTCCTCGATCGCGCTCAGCAGATTATCGACCGACTTCTCCTTCCAGCCCTCCCGCTCCAGCAATGCGCTGCGGTGGCGCTTCAGGCGGAAGATGTCGGCCGGGCCCTGATCCAGCCAGCCCAGCGCGAAGAATTCGCGGATGGTCTTGTCGCCGAGGCCGTCAATCTCCATCGCGGCGCGGCTGACGAAGTGGCGCAGCCGCTCGATGCGCTGCGCCGGGCAGATGAGGCCGGCGGTGCAGCGCACGTCCACCTCGCCCTCCTCGGCCACCGCCTCGCTGCCGCAATCCGGGCAATGATCCGGGAAGGCATAGGGTTCGCGCGGGTCGTCGCGGGTCAGATTCTCGACCACTTGCGGGATGACGTCGCCGGCGCGCTGGATGATCACCCGATCACCCGGCCGCACCCCCAGCCGCGCAATCTCGTCGCGATTATGCAGCGTGACGTTGGAGACGACCACGCCGCCGACCGTCACCGGCTTGAGCCGCCCGACCGGCGTCAGCTTGCCGGTGCGGCCGACCTGGATGTCGATCGCCTCCAGCGTGGTTTCCGCCTGCTCGGCGGGGAATTTATGCGCGATCGCCCAGCGCGGCGCCCGCGCGACGAAACCGAGCCGCCCCTGCCAGTCCAGCCGGTCGACCTTGTAGACGACGCCGTCAATATCATAGGGCAGATCCGCCCGCTGCGCCTCGATCGCGCGATATTGGGCGATCATCGCGTCGCTGTCCGCGCAGAGCAGCAGGCGCGGCGAGACGGGAATCTGCCAGCGTGCCAGCGCCTGCATCACGCCATATTGCGTCTCGGCCGGCAGCGCCGTGGTCACGCCCCAGCCATGAGCAAGGAAGCGCAGCGGCCGGCTGGCGGTGACACTGGCATCCTTCTGGCGCAGCGATCCGGCGGCGGCATTGCGGGGATTGGCGAACTGGCGCACGCTCTCGGGATCGAACGCCTCGCCGCGTGCCTGCGCCGCCGCCTCGGCCTCCGCCATCAGCCGGGCATTGAGCGCGCGGAAGGCGGCCTTTTCCATATAGACCTCGCCGCGCACCTCGAAAATATCGGGCGCATCGGCCGGCAGGGTCTGCGGGATATCGGCGATATGACGGACATTGGCGGTGACGTCCTCGCCCACCTCGCCATCGCCGCGCGTCGCCGCGCGCACCAGCACGCGCTGCTCATAGCGGATGGAGAGCGAGAGGCCGTCAATCTTGTCCTCGGCGGTCATCGCCACCGGCGCGTCGTCCGGCAGCGCCAGATAGCGGCGGACCCGCGCGACGAACTCCTCGACATCCTCATCGGCAAAGGCGTTATCGAGGCTCATCATCCGCTGCTCGTGGCGGACCTTGGCCAGCGCCGAGCCGGCGACGGAGGCCCCCACCTGCCGGTTGGGGCTGTTGTCCCGGATGAGATGCGGGAATGCCGCCTCCAGCGCATTGTTCTCACGCACCAGCGCATCATAGGCCGCGTCGCTGATCTGCGGCGCATCGTCGGCATGATAGAGCCGGTTATGCTTCGCGATCTCGCGGGCGAGACGCATCAGGCGATTGGCCGCCTCGGCTTCGGTTATCTGGTCCACGATTCAATCAATCCTGTTGGGCAATCCTGTTGGGCAATCCTGTTGCGTCACAGCGGAGCAATAGCGCTAATGGCGCCGGCTCACACCCCCTCCAGCAGCCGATCCGCTTGCGCGCGCGCCTCGTCGGTGATGGCAGCGCCGGAGAGCATGCGGGCGATTTCCTCGCGCCGCTCGGCCTCGTCCAGCGCGTGGACGCCGGTGCGGGTGATGGTGCCTTGCGAGGATTTGGCGATGAGCAGATGCCCGTCCCCGCGCGCCGCGACCTGCGGGCTGTGGGTGACGACGATGACCTGCGCGTCGCCGGTGCTGCCGGGGCCGGCCAGCCGCGCCAGTCGCTCGCCGATCGCGCCGGCGACCGCGCCGCCCACGCCCCGGTCAATCTCGTCGAAGATCATCGTGCTCGCGCTGCCCTGCGCCGCCAGCGCCACCTTGAGCGCGAGGATGAAGCGGGACAGCTCGCCGCCGCTGGCGATCTTGGTGAGCGGCGCGAAGGGCGCGCCGGGGTTGGTCGAGATCATGAACTCGATATGATCGCACCCGCTCGCGCGCCATTGTCCCTCCGGCAGCGGCGCGACATCGGTGCGGAAGCGCGCGGCGTCCAGCTTGAGCGGGGCCAGTTCGTCCGCCATGGCGACATCGAGCCGCAGTGCCGCCGCCCGGCGGGCTTCGCTGAGCGCCTGCGCCGCCGCCTCATAGGCCGTGCGCGCCTGCGCCGCGGCCGCCTCAAGATCGGCCAGCCCGGCCTCGCCCGCGTCGATGCGGGCAAGCTGCGCGCTCATGTCCGCCGCGAGCGCGGCCAGATCGTCCGCCGCCACCTGATGCTTGCGGGCGAGCGCGCGCAGATCGAACAGGCGCACCTCGATCGCGTCGAGCCGCGCCGGGTCGCCATCCAGCGCCTCGCGCGCGCGGGTCAGCAGATCCTCGGCATCGGCCGCCTCGATCACCGCGCGGTCGAAGGCGGCGAGCGTTTCGGCCAGCAGATCATGCTCGGGCGCGATCCGGTCGAGCCGCCGCGCGGCCTGCCGCAGCCGGGCGAGCGCGCCGTCCGATCCGCCAAGCAGATCATCGAGCGCGGCCAGGTCCTCGGTCAGCCGCGCGCCTTTCTGCATGGTCGCGCGCTCGGTGGCGAGCGCCTCCTCCTCCCCCGTTTCCGGCGCGAAGGCGGTCAGCTCGGCGGCGGCGTGGGCGAGATAATCCCGCTCGCGCGAGGCGCTCTCCAGCGCCGTGCGGGCGGCCTCCAGCTGCGCATCGGCCGCCTGCCAGCAAGCGTGCGCCATCCGCACCGCGCCGCTGTCCAACCCGCCAAACGCATCGAGCAGCTCCAGATGGCCGCGCGGATTGATCAGCCCGCGCTCGTCATGCTGGCCGTGAATCTCGACCAGATAGCCGCCGACATCGCGCAGCAGCGCCGCCGAGCAGGGCTGATCGTTGAGGAAGGCGCGGCTGCCGCCATCGGCGCGCAGCGTGCGGCGGATGAGCAATGGCTCGCCGGGCTCCTGCGCGATCCCGTTCTCATCCAGCAGCCCCGCCAGCGCGCTGCCCGCCGCCGGAGCATCGAAGGTTGCGGCCACGCTGGCCTGCGCGGCGCCGGCCCGCACCAGCGCGCTGTCCGCCCGCATGCCGAGCGCGAGGTTGAGCGCATCGAGCAGGATGGATTTGCCCGCGCCCGTCTCGCCGGTGAGCACGGTCAGCCCGCGCTCGAAAGCGAGGTCCAGTGCCTCGATGAGCACGATATTGCGGATGGCAAGGCCAGTGAGCATGGTCCGTGCAGGCCTAGAGGGTTTTCCGGCCGGGTGGAAGCGCCTGCCGACTCGGAAAATGCGGTGGGGCAGAAATCGTCAGGACCGATCCGGACCGGACGCTTCGGGTCAGCCGACCTCAGGCCTTGGGCGCATAGTCCTGGATCAGCTTGTAGGCGCGCTGATACCAGGGCGAATCGCCGTAATTCTTGCCGAGCACCGCGGCCGCGCGCTTGGCTTCCTCCGGAATGCCGAGCGCGAGATAGGATTCGACCAGCCGCTCCAGCGCCTCGGGCGTGTGGCTCGTGGTCTGATAGTCGTCGATCACCTTGCGGAAGCGCAGCGTCGCGGCGATCCATTCGCGGCGGCGCTGGTAGAAACGGCCGACCTCCATCTCCTTGCCCGCCAGATGGTCGTTGACCAGATCGAGCTTGAGGCGCGCATCGGCGGCGTAGCGCGAATCGGGGTAGCGGCGGATCAGTTCGCCAAGCGCGGCCTGCGCCTGCAGCGTGATCTTCTGGTCGCGCGTGATGTCGCTGATCTGCTCATAATAGCAGAGCGAAATCAGATAATAGGCATAGGGCGCGTCGCGGTTGCCGGGGTGGATGGAGAGAAAGCGCTGCGCCGACTGGGTCGACTTGGTGTAATCGCGCGCGCCATAATAGCTGAACGCGCTCATCAACTGCGCCCGCCGGGCCCATGGCGAATAGGGATGCTGGCGCTCGACTTCATCAAACAGCATCGCGGCCTCGCGATACTGCCCCCGATCGAGCCGCTGCTTGCCCGCCATGTAGAGCGTGCTGACGTCACGCGCGACATACTGCGTGTCCGCGCTGTTGCGGTTCTTCGCGCAGCCCGCGATCAGCATCAGGGGAAGGATGCCAGCGACCAGAAAGGCGGCACGGCGCGTCGAAGAAGCCATCATGCGCAGCCTCTTAGCGGAGCGATGAAGGGTCGCCAAGCGATTGATGCGGCATGTGGCCGCGCGATGCTGTCATATCCCCGCATGAGGCCATGGAGGCGCCCGCCGCTTGAACATCGCCTGAACGATGGCCGGCCTTGGTATCAGGAGCGTTGGCGGCGCAGGCGTGCCCGGCGCCCGGCAATGGCCTGCCCGGCCCGATTGGCGCAGGGGCCACCCTTGCGCGACCCGCGCTCGCGCCCGGACGCCTCGCGGGACCGGCGGACCATGCATGAACAGGATGATCGACGCTCCACCGGGCGCCTGCTGTGGCAGCCAAGGTGGGAGTTGCTTCCACAAGAGCGCCCGGGGAGCGTCGATCGGCGAAGTCGTCAAACGTCGGGATAGTCGTTCACGAAGCTCCGCATCCGTGCGAACCCGAGAGGGGTGAGCCCTACGGTCCGCCGGTTCGGTTCAAGGGCGATGACCACAGCCAGACCGGCACTGACCAGCTTGTCGATCATCAAATCCGTTTCCTCGCGGCTCAGCATGCTGCCGACCGCCAGCGTCATATTGCTCACCGGACGCGCCTGCAGCTCACCGACGAACAGCGAGAGCATCATGCTCATCGCGCCGTCCCCCATCACCGGCGCCACAAAATATTTGCCGCGCAGCCGTCCGATCTCGTGCATGCGCACCGCCTTGGCCTCGTCCTGAGCGGCGCCATGCAACTCACCGGGATGCATCATGCCCTCTTGCCCGACCGGCGCGAGCGAACGGTGACGCCATGTCGAACTCGACATCTGCAAAAACCTCTGAATATCGGAAATATGGCGGAAGCCTTGCCGAGAGCTTCCGCCCGAGGCCCCACGCGCCGCACCCGTTGTTCAGCTCCAGTCGATAGGCCGCCCCGGCCAGCCAGACATGTCCCGTAACTGATGGACAGACCGGCGCATGAAGCCGGGCGCGCGATGCACGATCGCAACGCTCCGGCCCCGCCAGCGCCATCAGATATCCGGATGGTCACCAATATAGCCCCGCATCCGCGCCGAGCCGAGCGATGTCAGCGCGATTATCCGCCGATCCGGCGCGACCTCGGTGATGACGATGAGGCCCACGCGCATGAGCGCATCGATGACGCGCCGCGCCTCCTCCCGGTCGAGATTGTTGGCGAGCGTCAGATTGGCCGGCGTCAGCGGAATCTCGGCTATTTCCGCGATCAGGAGCGACAGCATCACGCACATGGCGCTATCGACCATCACCCCTGTGCGAAAATGATCGTCGCGCAGCCGGGAGAGCGCCAGCAGCCGCCGCGCCTTCACGTCCAGCCCGGCATCGGCCGGGGTCCCGGCCGCCTTCATCTTGTCGACACCCGCCAGCGGCGAGCGTCCCCTGCTCCAAACGTCAAGCTGGATGTCCCGGACATGAATCAAAAAAATGGAAGTGGCCCCGGCGGGACCGACGAAATGCTAGGCCGGGCCGGATGAGCCGCCCATGCCCCCGGTGGATCCTGATGATGTCATGTCTGGCAGCCGACTGACATATTGCGCCCTTTCTGCAGCCCCGGAGCCGGTCCGGCCTTCCGTGACATCATGTTACTTATCTCGATAACCATGCGGCGATTCAACTATGCAGTCAATAGCGACCGGCCCGAAAACAGTCAGGGCGGGGCCCCGAAATCGCGGCCCCGCCCTGTCTTGTCACATCACCTGTTCAGGCGTCTGCGCTTAGTCCTGCGTGATGAAGCTCGGCAGGCCGGCGTCGCCGCCGTCATCATTGCCGCCCGAACGCTCGGGGCGCGGGCCACGGTCCCGACGCGGGCCACGCTCGCCGCGACCACCACGGTCACCACCGCGATCGCCGCCACGGCCACCGCCGCGGTCCCCACGATCACCGCGCGGTTCGCGCGCCGGACGGGTATCCTCCAGCTCCGCGCCGGTTTCCTGATCGACGACGCGCATCGACAGGCGCACCTTGCCACGCGGATCGATCTCGAGAACCTTGACCTTCACTTCCTGCCCTTCGGACAGGACGTCGGCCACCTTCTCGACCCGCTCGTTGCGGATCTCGGAGACGTGGACGAGGCCGTCCTTGCCGCCCATGAAGTTCACGAAGGCACCGAAATCGACGAGGTTGACGACCTTGCCGTCATAGATCTTGCCGACTTCCGCTTCCTGGACGATGCCCAATATCCACTTCTTGGCGGCCTCGATCTGCGCGATGTCGGACGAGCTGATCTTGATCACGCCCTCATCGTCAATGTCGACCTTGGCGCCGGTCTCCGCGACGATCTCGCGAATGACCTTGCCGCCCGTGCCGATCACGTCGCGGATCTTGCTCTTGTCGATCTGGATCGTCTCGATGCGCGGCGCGTGGGCCGACAACTCGGTGCGGGTCTCGCCCAGCGCCTTGTTCATCTCACCCAATATGTGCGCGCGGCCTTCCTTGGCCTGCGCCAGCGCCTGCTTCATGATGGCCTCGGTAATGCCGGCCACCTTGATGTCCATCTGCAGCGAGGTGATGCCCTCGCTCGTGCCGGCCACCTTGAAGTCCATGTCGCCGAGATGATCCTCGTCGCCGAGGATGTCGGAGAGCACGGTGAAGTCCTTGCCTTCCAGGATCAGGCCCATCGCGATGCCGGAGACCGGGCGCTTGAGCGGCACGCCGGCATCCATCATCGAGAGCGAACCACCGCACACCGTCGCCATCGACGAGGAGCCGTTGGACTCGGTGATGTCCGAAAGCACGCGGATCGTGTAGGGGAAGTCCTCCTTGGCGGGCAGCACCGGGTGCAGCGCGCGCCAGGCCAGCTTGCCATGGCCGACTTCACGACGACCCGGGGCGCCGAAGCGGCCCACTTCACCGACCGAATAGGGCGGGAAGTTATAGTGCAGCATGAAGTTCTGGTAGGAGAGACCGTCCAGACCGTCGATCATCTGCTCGGCATCCTTGGTGCCCAGCGTGGTCGTGCAGATCGCCTGCGTCTCACCGCGCGTGAACAGCGCCGAACCATGGGTGCGCGGCAGGAAACCCACCATCGATTCAATCGGGCGGATCTGCGTGGTCGTGCGACCATCGATGCGCTGGCCGTCCTTGAGGATGGCGGTGCGCACGATCTCGGCCTCAAGCTTCTTGGTGAGCTTGATCGCGGTCATCAGCGTCTGGCCCTCGGTGCCGGCATAGTGCGCTTTCACCTTGTCGCGCGCCGCGTTGAGCGCGTTGGAGCGCACCGACTTGTCGGTCTGCTTGTAGGCCGCGGCAATATCCTTGCCGATCAGCTTCTTGATCTCGGCCTTCATCGCGGCGCTGTTGTCCGTCAGGTCGATTTCCCACGGGTCCTTGGCGGCCTGCTCGGCCAGCTGGATGATCGCGTCGACAACCTTGCGGCACGCGGCATGGGCGAACATGACGCCGCCGAGCATGACCTCTTCGGACAGCTCCTTGGCTTCGGACTCGACCATCATCACGGCGCTGTCGGTGGCGGCGACGACGAGGTCCAGCTCGCCCGACTTGACCTCTTCGAGGCTCGGGTTGAGCTGATATTCGCCATCCTTGTAGCCGACGCGCGCGGCGCCGATCGGGCCCATGAACGGCACGCCCGAGATGGTGAGCGCAGCCGAGGCGGCGATCAGCGCAACGATATCGGGCTCGGTCTCGCCATCATAGGAGAGGACCTGAGCGATCACGTTGATCTCGTTGTAGAAACCTTCCGGGAACAGCGGACGCACCGGGCGGTCGATGAGGCGCGAGGTCAGCGTCTCCTTCTCCGTCGCACCGCGCTCACGCTTGAAGAAGCCACCCGGGATGCGCCCGGCGGCCGAGAATTTTTCCTGATAGTGAACGGTGAGCGGGAAGAAATCCTGCCCTTCCTTCACCGACTTGGCGGCCGTGACGGCGCACAGCACCACGGTTTCACCATAGGTCGCGACGACCGCGCCATTGGCCTGACGAGCCACGCGGCCCGTTTCGAGCTTGAGGGTCTTTCCGCCCCACTCGATTTCCACTGTCTTCACATTGAACATCTGATTTCCTTCCACCTGCTGCGCCCTATTGCGCGGCGGGGCTTGCATTGCGGACAAAGGCCGGCCCGCAGCGGCTGTGGAGCCTTTTGATGCTCCCGGCCAGACAGCCGAATTGCTGCCTGATCCCTGTTTGTGCCGGCGGCCGACACGGATTGTCAGCCCCTGACATGAAAAGAGCGCCCGCAGGCGCTCTTCCCTTACTTGCGAAGACCGAGCTTCGCGATGAGTGCGGTATAGCGCGCTGCATCCTTGGACTTGAGATAATCGAGCAGCGAGCGACGCTTGTTGACCAGCATCAGCAGGCCGCGACGGCTGTGATTATCCTTGTTGTGACCCTTGAAGTGCTCGGTCAGGTTGGAAATGCGCTCCGAGAGGATCGCCACCTGCACTTCGGGGGAACCGGTATCGCCCTCAGCGCGGGCGTTGTCCTTGATCAGTTCCTGCTTGCGCTCAGCCGTAATCGACATCGTCCATTCCTTTCGTCTTAGAGATTGAAGCCCCGCACGACCCGGACAAGGCCCTCGGAAGCATCCACCAGCGCGACGGGCATTTCACCCTGCATCGCCAGCATCAGCCCCGGCATACGGGGGTCTCCCGCGAGCGTCCGGCCCTGCTTCAGGTCCATGGCTTGTTCGGGAGTGACGGGGAGAGCCGGGATGTCGTCCAGCCCCGCCGTCAATGGCAGCATATACTGCGCAATGGTGCGCGCCCTACCAGCATCGTTCAGAATGTCCAGCGGAATCGCGCCTTCCAGCGTGAACGGACCGGCCTTTACCCGGCGCAACATGGTCACCTGACCGACGGTGCCGAGCGCCAGCGCAAGGTCGCGCGCGAGGCTGCGAATATAGGTGCCCTTGGAGACATGGGCGGTGAGCGTGACGCTCTCGATCGCGCCATCGGCCGCGCCTGCCACCGGCACCACATTCCCCAGCGCCAGCGCGTGGATCGTCACCGCGCGCGCGGCCATCGCCACCGTCTCGCCGGCCCGGGCGCGATCATAGGCGCGCTCGCCATCGATCTTGATCGCGCTATAGGCGGGCGGCGTCTGCGCGATGGGGCCGGTAAAGCCCGGCAGCACGGCCACGACCTGCGCCACCGTCGGTCGCTCGTCCGATGTCGCGATGACCGCGCCCTCCAGATCCAGCGTATCGGTCTGGATGCCGAAGCGGATCGTGAAATCGTAGATCTTGTCGCTCTCCAGCATCCGCCCGGCGAGCTTGGTCGCCTCGCCCACCGCCACCGGCAGCACGCCGGAGGCCAGCGGATCAAGCGTGCCACCATGGCCCACCTTGGCCTTGGGCAGCCCCGCTTCCCGCAGCACGCGTTTCACCGCGGCGACGGCCTGGGTCGAGCCCAGCCCGACCGGTTTATCGAGGATCAGCCAGCCATGCAGCGGCGCGGCACTGAGATCGGGAGCAGCCATGGCCGCGCCATAGCCGCCCCGCACTCATCTGTCAGCGCCCGTCTTTATCCCCTCCGGGAGGGCCCGAAACCCGCTCGAAGCTCTGCAGCGGGTAACGCTGCCCGTCGATGATCACGCTGCTCCATTTATCCAGCGTCCCGATCGGACCTGTATCAAGGCCGATCGCGAAGGCGAACGGCAGATCGATCGACCGCGTGAACAGGGTCGCGCGATACCAGTGGCGGGTTGCGTCCTGAAAATAGATGGTCTGGTCGCCTTCCGCGACCCAGTCCCGAACGCCATGGTGATTGGCGAAGGGAATGGAGGCCGCCGGGGGGCGGGTCGCCATATCCGCCGCCAAGGCCGGCGGCGCCGTCAGCAGAAGAGCCAGAAACGGCGCAAAAGCGATTGAGCGTTTCATGATCCGTGCCTTTCAAGTCTTGTCATGAGAGGAATCTGGGGTGCCGGGATCGCGCGGCAAGAGGGCGTTGCACTTTGCCAGAGGATGCGACAATTTGGGACAAGCACACCGGACGGGCGGCGCGCCGGACCAGCGGGAAGGCAAGGATCATGCAGGACAGTCGCGACCGGCTGCTGGTGCCCCTCCGTGCGGTGTCCCTCCTGCTGACCCCGCTCGGCGAGGGCCATCGCGCGGCCCTGCGCACCGCCTGCGCCGCCGATCCCGCAATCTGGCCCCTTTACGCCACGAGCTTTGCGCCGGCCCAGTTCGACACCAGCTTCGATGCGCTCCGCGCCAACCCCGGCCGCCTCGCCTTCGCTGTCATCCATGATGACGCGCTGGTGGGCATGACCGCCTATCTGCGGCTCGACCCGGCCGCGCAAACGCTGGAAATCGGCAACAGCTATCTCGCGCCGGCCGCACGCGGGACCGGGCTCAACATGGCGATGAAACGGCTGATGATCGAGCATGCCTTTGCCTGCGGCTTCCGGCGCATCGAACTGCGCATCGACACCCGCAATGCCCGCAGCATGGCCGCCGCCCGCAAGCTGGGCGCGGTGCAGGAAGGCATTTTGCGCGCCGAGCGGATCATCTGGACCGGCCATGTCCGCGACTCCGCGCTGTTCGCGCTGCTGCGCGAGGATTGGCAGCGGGCGCAGACGCGCCTGCCCTGAGCGGCCAAGCCTCCCCTTCCGGAGAAGCTCTTGCGGGAATGAGGCCGGACCAGCGGCCAGCCACCGCCTGCCCGGCACCGCATATTGCGCGCGGCGCTGGCCGGTCTATTTTTTCGGCTTGGCCGGCGGCGGTCCGCTGTTCACCAGCGATTTGAGCGGATAGCGCGTGCCCGCGATGACGACGATGCCGAATTTGTCGAGCCGGTCGACGCCCTTGGTCTCAAAGCCGATATTGGTGGCAAAGGGCAGATCCGGCGCGGCCATGGCCAGCGTCGCCAGATACCATTTGCGCTGGGCGTCCTGAATGTAGAGCTTGTCGTCCCCGACGGCTTCCCAATCCCGCACGCCGCCGCGATTGGCGAAGGGAATGGCGGCCTCCGCGCCGTTGGCCGCAGCTGCTTCTTCCGCCGCCACCGCCTGTCCGGCCGCCTGCAGGCCGCCACTGGCGACAAAGGCCGCCGTCGCGAGCAGCGTGGCAAAAGCGAAACGGTTGAACTGACTCATGGCCGATCTCCTTTGCGGACGCATCTTGCGGACGGCGGCCTTATCGCATGAATTGCCTGACATGACCATGAACCACCGTCGCCTGCCGTCAGTGCCAACGGCCATCTGTTCCAGCAGCACGCCAACCAGCCGCGATCAGCCCTGCGGCTCTTCCCGATCCTGCTCGTCCAGATCCTGCGCGACATGGGGGCTGCGCAACAGCGAATCGATATGGCCGCCCTCATCGAAGCTGTCATCGCTGAGGAATTTGAGCCGCGCGGCATATTTGAGCTTCACCCGCCGCGCCACCTCGCGCTGGAAATAGGCGGTGTTGGTGCGCAGGGCTTTCAGCACCTCCGCCTCGTCCCGGCCGAGCAGCGGCTTCACGAACACGACCGCATGGCGCAGATCGGGCGACATGCGCACTTCCGTCACGCTCACCACATGGCGGGCGAGCACATCGTCATGCACGTCGCCGCGCTGCAGGATATCCGCCAGCACATGGCGCATCGCCTCGCCCACGCGGAGCAGACGCACGGAAGGTTCGCCAGTGGCGGTCGCATGCTTGGCCATCATCGCGTCTCCATTGCCTCGATGATCCGCTCGATCGAGCGGAGGTTGCGGGCCGTGCCCATGCAACCGAGATGTTTCTCCAGAAACGGCGCCGTCACTTTCGAGCGACCGACCCCGTCGACATAATCAATATGCACATGCGCCGCGCCGGGAGCAAACCGCTCCGGCCCCCGATGGGCCGCGAGCAGGGCATCATAGCGCGCCGGGGCAAGCGGGCGATCGAGAAAATGGATATGCACCATCTTGTCCTCCCTCGCCCCGCGAAACGGGCTTTGCGCCACCGCCGCCTTCAGCGCCTCCGCCGTGCGGACCGCCGCGAAGGTGCGAAAGCCGAACCGCTGCGCGACACATGCGCCAATCGCCCGGGCCAGCGTGCCCTCGGCCGCCTCGGCATGATCGAAGATGACATTGCCGCTCGCCGTCACGGTTGACACATTCGCAAGGCCGCACTGCTCCAGCGCGGCCTTGAGATCGGCCATGGCGAGCCGATTGCCCCCAACATTGATGCTGGACAGCAAGGCTGCATAGCGTGGCACCGCCCCGGCCTCAGCGGCCGGAAGAGCGCCACGCCGGGCCGGGTGTCACAGCACCCGTGCCCGCTCCTCGACCTCGAAGAGCTCCAGCGTATCGCCCGCCTTGATGTCGTTGGTATCCTGCAGCACCGCGCCGCACTCCATGCCCGCGCGCACCTCGGAGACATCGTCCTTGAAGCGGCGCAGCGAGGCGACGACCGTGCGCGAGACGATGACATCGTTGCGCGTGAGGCGCGCATTGACGCCCTTGCGGATGACACCGTCCTGCACCAGCAGACCGGCCGCCTTGTCCTTCTTGCCGGCCGAGAAGACCTGCAGGACCTGGGCGCGACCGATGATCGTCTCGATCCGCTCCGGCGCAAGCTGGCCGGCCATCTCGCTCTTCACTTCCTCGATGAGGTCGTAGATCACGTCATAGTAGCGCAGCGAGATTTTCTCGCGGGTGGCCAGCGCGCGCGCCTTGCTGTTCGGCCGCACGTTGAAGCCGATCAGCGGTGCGCCCGATGCGGCGGCGAGCGTCACGTCGCTCTCCGTGATCGCGCCCGCGCCGCTATGCAGCACCCGGACCTTGATCTCGTCGGTCGACACGCGATTGAGCGAGTTGACGATCGCCTCGACCGTGCCCTGCACATCGCCCTTCACCACCACCGGATATTCGATGACGCCGGCATTGAGCGCGGAGAACATATGCTCGAAGCTGGTCGGCGCCGAGGTCGTGCGCTTGCGGGTGGCGATTTCCTGACGATAGGCCGCCACCTCGCGGGCCCGCGCCTCATTCTCGACGACAGAGAGCTGCTCGCCCGCCATCGGCACGCCGGAAAGGCCCAGCACCTCCACCGGAGTCGATGGCCCGGCTTCCTTGACGCTCTCGCCCTTGTCGTTGACCATCGCGCGGACCTTGCCGCTATGCTCGCCGGCCACGAAGATATCGCCAACGCGCAGCGTGCCGCGCCCGACCAGGATGGTCGCGACGGGGCCACGGCCCTTGTCGAGCTGCGCCTCGATCACCGTGCCTTCAGCAGCGCGATCGGGATTGGCGGACAGTTCGAGCAGTTCGGCCTGCAGCTGGATCTTCTCCATCAGGTCATCAAGGCCGGTCTTCTTGAGCGCGGACACTTCCACATCCTGCGTCTCGCCACCCATTTCTTCGACCAGCACTTCATGCTCGAGCAGACGCTCGCGCACCCGCTGGGCATTGGCCTCCGGCTTGTCGATCTTGTTGATCGCCACGATCATCGGCACGCCGGCCGCCTTGGTGTGGTTGATCGCCTCGATCGTCTGCGGCATCAGGCCATCATCGGCCGCCACCACCAATATGACGATATCGGTCGCATTGGCGCCGCGCGCCCGCATCTCCGTAAACGCTTCGTGGCCCGGCGTATCGAGGAAGGTGATCGTCTCGCCATTCTTCGTCTTCACCTGATAGGCGCCGATATGCTGGGTGATGCCGCCGGCCTCGCCCGCCTGCACATTGGCCCCGCGCAGCGCGTCGAGCAGGCTGGTCTTGCCATGATCGACATGGCCCATGATCGTGACCACCGGCGGGCGCGGCTGGCGCGTCTCGGGGGCGTCGACGTCCGCGGAGGTGTCGATCTCGATATCGCTGTCGGACACGCGCTGGATGCGGTGGCCGAATTCCTCGACGAGCAGCTCGGCGGTATCCTGGTCGATCGTCTGGTTGACGGTCACCGGCATGCCGAGCTTGAACAGCGCCTTCACGAGGTCGGCGCCCTTCTCGGCCATGCGGTTGGCAAGCTCCTGCACCGTGATCGCCTCAGGCACCACGACGTCCCGAACCTGCTTCTCGCGCGGCTGCGACTTGCCGCCGGAATGCGAGCGACGCTCCTTCTCACGGGCACGGCGCAGCGCTGCAAGGCTGCGCGCGCGGGCGCTGTCATCATCGGCCAGCGCGCGATTGACGGTGAGCCGGCCGGACTGGCGGCGATCATCGCCGCCGCCGCCGCCACCGGCGTTGCGCTTGGGCCGCTCGGGCTGCTTGGGCTCGGGGCGCTTGGGCGCGGCCACCGGCGTGAAGCGACGCGGCGCCGGAGTCGGCGTGGGGGTCGCAGCCGGAGTCGCGGCAGGCGCGGCCTCGCCGGCGGGTGCGGCCGTCTCGGCGCTCGCCGGGGCAGCAGCAGCGGGCGCCTCAGGCGTCGCGACGGGTTCAGCCGCTGCGGCTTCCTCGCGGCCAGCCTGCTCCTCGGCGCGGCGATTCTCTTCCGCCCGGCGCTTTTCTTCCTCGCTGGCGGCCAGACGGGCGGCCTCCTCGCGGCGGCGCGCCTCTTCCTGCGACGCCATGCGGTCTTCTTCCGCCTCGCGCAGCAGCTTGGCCTGCATTTCCTGCCGGCTCATCAGGCTCTCCGTCGCGGACTGACGGCGCATGGGTGGTGGCGGCGGAGCGGGGCGCTGCGGCGCGGCAGGGGGCGGCGGCGGCGCGGCGGCCACCGTTTCCTGCGGGTGCGCGGCCTCGGCCTCACCGGGCTTGCCGATGACGCGACGGCGCTTCACCTCGACCACGACCGTATTCTTGCGGCCATGGCTGAAGCTTTGCTGCACCTGGCCAGCCTCGACCGTCCGCTTCAGTCCCAGCGGTTTGCGGCCCAAGGTCGGCTTGTCTTCCCTATTGTCACTCATCGACGCAATCTAACCCTTCATCTTCCGTCCAGCCGGGCATGCAGCCCGTCCGAATTCTTCGTCTTCACGCCGTCGCCGTTGGGGCGTCCCCCACGGGATCGCGGTCAGCCGAACCGGAGCTCGGCGCCGCGTTAGCGCATCCCAGATAGCTTTGCCAGCGGCCGAGCAGACCGACGAGGCGATCCGCAGCAGCAGCGTCCGTCACCGCGACGTGGACGACATTGTGCCTGCCTAATGCCACAGATAGGGCGTCGCGGTCCACCGGCAAGCTTTGCCCGCCAAAAGACTCGCCTTCACGCTCCTCACCGACCCGCCAGGCCTGGTCGAGCTTGCGCCGGCCATCCTCGCGCGCATCGCTGGCGTGCAGCAGCAGGCGAACCTGCCCGCGCCGCGCCGCCGTGTCGATCTTGTCGAAGCCGTTCATCAGGCTGGACGCGCGCGCCTCCAGCCCCAGCCGCGCCAGCACATCGGCGCGCAAGGCGGCATCGATCCGCTCGGGCAGATCGTCCGGGATCGTCAGCGGCTTGCCCTTGAAGGCGCGGGCGAGCGCACCCTTGAGGCGACCCTTGACGATCGCCTGCTCCAGCTCGGCCCGGCTGACGCCGATCCATGCGCCGTGCCCGAGCGCCTTGGCGCGCACGTCCGGCAGCACGGTGCCGTCCGGCGCGATCGCCAGGCGAATGAGGTGAGCGGGATCGGCCCGCTCGCCAGTGAGGATGCAGCGCCGCTCGCTCATGCGCGCACCACCGCGCCCGACGCATCCGCCATCGCGCATGCATCCCATGGGCTTCTCTGCGCAGCGTCGCGCGTCAGCGTCTCATTGGGAAGGAACCGCAGCATTGGCGTCCTCCCTTCGCGGGGCATCACGCGCCGACACCAGCTGGCCGGCCGCGCCCCAGTCATCCGCGGACACCTCCTGGATAACCACGAACACCTGCTCGGGCCGCTTGCCGAGACGATCGACGAGGGATTGCGTGACATCGGCGACGAGACCCGCCTTCTGATCCCGCGTGATGCCCTCGATCACCTCGATCTTGACATAGGGCATCAGCTGCCCTCGCTTTCGGACGTCGCGGGCTGATCCTCCGCCTGCGCGGGCGCCTCGGCCTCGGCCGGAGCCTCGGCCTGAACCGGCGCCTCGTCCTCGAACCAGTGCGCACGGGCCGCCATGATGATCTCGTTGCCCATTTCCTCGTTGAGGCCATAGGCCGCGAGGATTCCGCCCTTGTCTTCCTGCTGCTCGCGGCGGCGGCGCGGATCGACGCGGCGCTTGGCGACCAGCTCGTCGGTCGCCAGATCGGCCAGATCGTCGAGCGTCTTGATGCCCGCCTTGCCTAGCGTGACCAGCATCGCCTCGGTCAGATGCGGCATCTCGATCAGCGCATCCTCGACACCGAGCGCGCGGCGCTCCTCGCGATTGGCGGCCTCGCGGCGCTCCAGCGCCTCGGTCGCGCGGCTCTGCAGCTCCTCGGCCAGCTCGTCGTCGAAGCCCTCGATGCTCGCCAGCTCGTCGATGCTGACATAGGCGACTTCCTCCAGCTCGGTGAAACCTTCGGCCACCAGCAGCTGGGAGAGCGTCTCGTCCACGTCCAGCTCGTTCTGGAACAGCTCGGAGCGCTGCACGAACTCGCGCTGGCGCTTCTCGCTCGCGTCGGCCTCGGTCATGATGTCGATCGCCTTGCCGGTCAGCTGGCTGGCGAGGCGGACATTCTGGCCGCGGCGGCCGATGGCGAGACTGAGCTGGTCGTCCGGCACCACCACCTCGATCCGCTCCTCATCCTCGTCGATGACGACGCGGCTGACGGTGGCGGGCTGGAGGGCGTTGACGACGAAGGTCGCCGTATCCTCGCTCCACGGGATGATGTCGATCTTCTCGCCCTGCATCTCCTGCACGACGGCCTGCACGCGGCTGCCCTTCATGCCGACGCAGGCGCCGACCGGATCGATCGAGCTGTCATGGCTGATCACGCCGATCTTGGCGCGGCTGCCCGGATCGCGCGCGGCGGCCTTGATCTCGATGATGCCGTCGTAAATCTCCGGCACTTCCTGCGCGAACAGGCGCTTCATGAAGTCGGGATGCGCGCGCGACAGGAAAATCTGCGGCCCGCGATTCTCGCGCCGCACGTTGAGGATCAGCGCGCGGACGCGATCGCCGACGCGCACGACTTCGCGCGGGATCTGCTGGTCGCGGCGGATGACACCCTCGGCGCGGCCGAGATTGACGACGACATGGCCGAACTCGACCGACTTGACGACGCCGGTGATGATCTCCCCCGCGCGGTCCTTGAACTCGCCAAACTGGCGCTCGCGCTCGGCGTCACGCACCTTCTGGAAGATGACCTGCTTGGCGGACTGCGCATCGATGCGGCCCAGATCGACCGGCGGCAGCGGATCGACGATGAAATCGCCAACCGACGCGCCCGGCTGGAGCTTCTGCCCGGCCTTGAGATCGACCTGCTTGAAATAATCCTCGACCTGCTCGACCACCTCGACCACGCGCCACAGACGCAGATCGCCCGTCTCCGGATCGAGCTTGGCGCGGATGTCGTTCTCGGCCCCGTAGCGCGAGCGCGCCGAACGCTGGATCGCGTCCTCCATCGCCTCGATGACGATGGCCTTGTCGATCATCTTCTCGGCCGCCACCGAATTGGCAATGGCGATAAGCTCGGCCTTGTTGGCGGAAATGGCGTTGGCCATATTAGTCTTCCTGTTCCTGGGTGACGATCTCGTCCGCGCCCTCGGTGGAGAGCGGGACAGTAGCAGAAATGAGCGCGTCCGTCAGCACAAGCTTGGCGCTCTGGATGTTGGAAAGGGGCACGGTCATGCGCCCGGACTTGGGATCATCGAGCAGCACGGTGTCGCCATCGACGCCGGCGAGAATGGCCTTGACCTGCTTGCGGCCGGCCTCCGGCTCGACGAACAGCACGCGCGCCTCATGGCCCGCCCAGTCGGCATAATCCTTCAGCCGGGTGAGCGGCCGGTCGATGCCGGGCGAGCTGACCTCCAGCCGATAGGCGCCCTCGATCGGATCGCGGCCCTGCGCCTCCAGTTCGTCGATCCGCTCCGACACGCGGCGCGAGAGCGCGGCGCAATCGTCGATGCCGAGCTGGCGCGTCTCGGGCCGCTCGGCCATGATCTGGAGCGTGCGATCATCGTCGCGGCCAAACAGGATCACGCGCACGAGCGCAAAGCCGAGCGCCTGCGCCTCCGCCTCGATCATCGCATTGAGGGCGTCCATGTCCGCCATCCCGTCTCCAGCTTTCCGCGCTCGCAAGCGCTCCAAAAAATCATAGTGCCCGAACGGCAAGCCGCCCCGCCGCCGGCCCCTCGCGGCGCCGACCCCAACTCCGTAACGATGTCAGGAAAGCAAACGGCATATAGGCGCAGTCCCGCACCAAGGCAAGACGCGCGATGGCCCGGCAGCGAGAAGATTGCAGGCCCGCCCGCCCCGCCCGCCATGCGGACGGCAGGGCAGCCGGGCAGGCCCGCTCAATCGCCGATTCGCGTCCATAGCTGGGACTTGCAGAACAGGCCGCCGAGGATACAGCCTCTGGCCTCCAGCGTGACACGGTCGATGACCTGGATCGCGCCGGAGAATGTCCGGCCCCGGTTGGGCACGTAGATCCGGCCGCGCCAGCTATCGTCATGGCGCACCAGATCCCGGAAGATCATGGAGCCGACCAGGGGCTCGTCCATCCCCGTGGCCGCGTCCTCCTTGGCCTTGTCATTCGCCCACACGACCGTGCCGCACAGCTTGTCCCGGCACGGCGCCACCCGCACATGGACGCTGTTCTTGGGGTTGCGCCAGATGCCATCGGGCGTATCGGCCGCCGAGACCGCCGTCGCGCCCATGATCAGCCCCAGCGCCAGCGCGCCCCGCAGGAGGATCATGTCTCGCGGGCAGCCCGTCGCAGGCTCAGCGCCAGGGTGATGAGGAACACCCCCCTGAAGAGGAAGCTGATGCCGACCATGAGGGCGAGAAAGGCAAGGCCGGTCAAAGGGCCGGCGAACAGCAGCAGCAGGCCGAGCAGCAGATCGACCACCCCGAGAACCACCCGCCAGAACCGGTCGACCCGGAACCGCACCGCCCCGCCAAGCTGCAGCACGCCGGAGATGAACAGCCAGAAACCCGTCGCCCACACCAGCGAAAGCGCGCCGATATAGGGCGAAAAGAAGATGAAGATGCCGGCCGCCAGCGCGAGCAGCCCCAGCGCCAGCTCCATCCACCGCCCCCGCTCGGCGAAGGAGGCCGCGGCGGACACCACCGCGAGAATGCCGTAAGTGACCAGCATGGCGGCCAGCAACAGCCCGGTCACAAAGCCCGTCGCCAGCGGGTTCATCAACGCCACGAAGCCGATGATGATGACGATCAGGCCGTAGCCAAGCATCCAGCGCCAGCCGGTGCTGGAGCGGCTCGTGGCCGGGAACGGCGGTTCAGCGGATGTCATGGCAAATCTCCCTGTTCAGGTGACGTGCCTTTCCGGCGACGGGGCACGCCCGCAGCCGCCGGCTCCGGAGGTGGAACGCGCATCAGCGCCGCTATGTTCCAGACCGAAATGAACAGCGCCGCGATCATCGGCCCGACAATCAGCCCGCTGAAGCCGAACAGCTCGATGCCGCCCAGCGTCGAAATCAGCACGACATAATCCGGGATTCGCGTCTCGCGCCCGACCAGCGCGGGGCGCAGCAGATTATCCACCAGCCCGATGACGAACAGCCCGCTGAAGATCAGGATCGCCGCCTTGACGAGCGCCCCGCTGACGATGAGATACAGCGCGACCGGCGCCCACACCAGCCCCGTGCCGATTGCCGGCAGCAGCGAGAAGAAGGCCATCATCACGCCCCAGAGCAGGGCGCCGGGTATGCCCAGCAGCCAGAACACCACCCCGCCGATGAACCCCTGCACGATCGCGACGACGATGCTGCCCTTGATCGTGGCGCGCACCACCACCACGAATTGCTGGACCAGCGCCTGCCGCGCCTGCAGCCGCAGCGGCGCGGCCTCGCTCACCCGCCGGCTCAGGCTCTCGCCATCGCGCAGCATGAAGAAGGTGAGGTAGAGCATCACGCTCAGCGCAACCAGGAAGCTGAACGCGCCCTGCCCGATTTGCAGCGCCTGCCCGGCCAGCGTGCGGAAGCTGGCCCGCAGGCTGCCATCCAGCATCTCCTGCACGGCGTCGAGATTGGTGAGGCCACTGCGATCGAGCAGGCCGGTGGCCCAGCCCGGCAGACTGGCCCGGAACTGATCGAAAATCCGCGCAAAGTCGATCTCGCCGGACTGGATGTGGCCATAGACGACGGCCCCCTCCTGAATGAGCGCGATCGCCAGGATGATCGCCGGCACGATCACCAGCAGCACGATCAGCAACAGCGTGAGCGACGCCGCCCGGTTTCGCCCGCCCCGCATCCACGCGCGCAGCCTGTCGTTGAGCGGCGCGAAGAGGATCGCGGCCACCACCGCCCACAGGATCGCGGCAAAGAACGGCCGGATCAGGAACGCAAAAGCAACGGAGACAAGAATGACCAGCGCGAGGAAGAAACCGTCTTCCATGCGCATGTCATTGGGGGAAGGTGATTTCATGGCCGCATTCGTCCCTGTGGCGAGCTTGGATGATCCCGCCGCCGATCACAAGGAAAAGCGGCGGGCGGAAAAACCGGAGCACCCGTCACCGACCGGCCCGACCGGACCGCGCCATCGGCAACCGCAGGCTCCATAAGTCGTGGCCCGCCTCATGTCCCAGCAGATAGCGCTTGGCCGCCAGTCCGCCGGCAAAACCGGTCAGCGCACCGCTGGCGCCGACGACGCGATGGCACGGCGCCACGATCGAGAGCGGATTGCGCCCGTTGGCCGCCCCGACCGCGCGGCTGGCGGCCGGCGCGCCGATCGCGCGGGCAATCTGCGCATAGCTGCGCGTCTCGCCGAACGGAATGTCCAGCAACGCCGTCCAGACCATCTGCTGAAACGCCGTTCCCCGGAAGTCGAGCGGCAGATCGAACGCCCGGCGCTCTCCGGCAAAATAGCCGGCCAGCTGCCGTTCCGCCTCGATCAGCAGTGGATGATCGGCCTGCTCCGTCAGCGCCGGCAACCGCACCCGGCCCGGCGCATCACGCTCCCAGAGAATGGCGATCAGCGCATCCCGGCTTGCCACCAGCGTGAGCCGCCCGACCGGCGAGGCGGTTGTTTTGAACGCATGCATCCCGATCCCCTCTCCCGTCTTCCCCTGCGCCCCCGCGTGGCGCCGCCACATGCAGCGGCGCGCCGTCCGGGGCTTCGCTTGACTTGGCCCGATTCGTTTCCTAAACGTTCACCGTCCGTTCCAGCCATGGGGATCGTCATGCTGACCGTCAAGCAACAGCAATTGCTCTGTTATATCAAGGAGCATCTCGACCGGGGCGGCGTTTCGCCAAGTTTCGAGGAAATGAAGGAAGCCCTCGACCTCAAGTCGAAGTCGGGCATTCACCGGCTGATCAGCGCGCTGGAAGAGCGCGGCTTCATCCGGCGCCTCGCGAACCGCGCGCGCGCCCTTGAGATCGTGAAACTGCCCGATGGCATGGCGCCGGCCACGCCCGTCGCCGCCGCCGACGCGGTGGTGACCCCGCTGCGCCGCCCGCCGGCCGCCGCATCGGCCCGCGCGATGCCCGCGCCGGCCAATGACGTGATCGAGATCCCGCTGCATGGCCGCATTGCCGCCGGTCTGCCGATCGAGGCGCTGGAAGATCGCACGATGCTCTCCGTGCCGGCCGCCCTGCTCGGCGCGGGCGACCATTATGCGCTGGAAGTGTCCGGCGATTCGATGGCGGAGGCCGGCATTTTCGATGGCGACTTCGCGCTGATCCAGCGCACGGACGTCGCGCGGGACGGGCAGATCGTCGTCGCACTGATCGACGAGACCGAGGCCACGCTCAAATATCTCCACCATGAGGGCCGCAAGGTCCGGCTCGACCCCGCCAATCGCGACTATGAGCCGCAAATCTACGACGCGAATCAGGTCCGCATTCAGGGCCGGCTCGCGGGATTGCTGCGGCGCTACAATTAGGGCGGACGGCCGGCCAGCCCCCCCTGCACGCAGCGGTGGCTCCGGCCGGTTCCGGCTCCCCGCACGCCTGAGCCTGCCGCAGATCATGCTGGCTTTCATCAGGGGCGGGGCGCCGTTGCCGCCTTCACCGCAGGGCGCGCCACCCATGGATGGCGATCACCCGGCTCGCGGCCGCCGATGATGCGCCGCTGCGCAATCATGATCCTCGCGCCGCCCATCGCGGCCAGCGTCGGCCGGTCGAGCTTCGCCCAGCGCGGCGTGCAGCCCTGCGGCAACCGGCGATCGGCAATCACCAGATCGGCCGCGGCGCAGGCAGCAATGAAATCCACATAGGGGACCAGCAGGCTGGAGCGCGTCACCAGCAATTGCACGGGCATGGTGCCCGCACTGGTCCCCCCTGCGTCGCCCACGCCGCCCGCCTGCGCGCCGCCGGACAGCGCCACCATGCACAGATCCGGCGAGCAGCGCGCCGTCTCCATATCCGCCAGCGCGCTGAAGTCACCGCCAAACGCCGCCGCTTCGGACAACGAGGCGCGGACATAGTCGCCCGCCCGCTCGCGCAGCAGGGCCATGCCGCCATCATCCGTGCGCACCGCGACATGGCGGCCATCGGCGGTCACCAGCACATCGGGCACCGGCGCGCGCAGCGTGAAGACCAGCCCCAGCGCCGCCACCGGCAGGCCGAGCGCGCGAAAACGACCGCGCCAGAGCATCACCCAGAGCAGCGCCACCATGGTGACCACGAAGGGCGCCGCGCCCGTCGAGGGGGCCGGGGTGATCGCATAGGGCTGCCCGCCGACGAGATGGGCGACCGCCAGCAACAGCTCGATCGATTTGCCGGTGATCCACCAGGCCGGCGCGCCCAATCCGACCAGATCGAGCAGCAGCGCCGCCGCCTCGGCCGGCATGATGACGAAGCTGGACAGCGGAATGGCGATGAGATTGGCGACCGCGCCGAGCAGGCCGGCGCGATGGAAATGCGCAAAGGCGATCGGCGCCAGCACGATCTCGATCACCAGGCCGGTGATCACCAGCGCCGCCATATTGCGACCGACGCGTTTGCCCCATCCCTCCTCGCGCCGCTCGAAAAACGCCCGCGCCGGCGCCCATTCATACAAAGCGATGAGGCTGGCCACCGCCGCGAAGCTCATCTGGAAGCTGGGGCCGATCACCGCCTCCGGCCAGAACAGCATCACGATCAGGGCGCCGGTCGCGACCAGCCGCAGGCTGATCGCCTCGCGCCCGAGCGCCAGCCCGGCAATGACCAGCAGCGCCGCGATGCAGGAGCGCACGGTCGGCACCTGCAATCCGGTCAGCAGCGTATAGCCGATCCCGGCGACGGCCCCCACGCAGGCCGCGACGAGCATGATCGGCCAGCGCAAGGCGAACGCCGGCCAGAGCGCCAGCAGCCGGTAGACGATGAAGATCACCCCGCCGATCAGCGCCGAGACATGCAGCCCGCTGATCGAGAGCAGATGCGCAAGGCCACTGCGCCGCATCGCCTCCGCGTCGCTCTCGCTGATGCCGCCCTGATCGCCATTGGCCAGCGTGACCGCAATCGTGCCCGGCGGCCCCGGCAGCCGTGACATCACATGCTCCGCCAGGCGCTGCCGAAGGCCCGCCAACCCGGCTCCGCCCGTCTCTCCGGCCGCCTCGTTCACGCGCTCCACCGCACCCAGTGCCCGGCCGGTCGCGCCGATCCCGTCAAAATAGGCGCGGCGGGCAAAGTCATAGCCGCCCGGCAGCGAGGCCGGTGCCGGCGGCATCAGCCGCGCGCGCACCGTGATGCGGTCACCGGCCGCCAGCCGTTCAGGCAATTGCGCCGGCTGCGCATTCACCCGCAGGCGCGCGGGCAGGTCCGGACGGGCGACCGGAGCGAGGTCCAGCCGCATCAGCCCCCGCGCCGCCTGCCAGTCAACCGACCGCACCCGCGCCTCCACCTCCACCATCGCGGGGCGTGCCAGCGGCGGCGCGCCCACCAGCACCGCCTTGCCCCACACGAGCAAGCACCCCGCCGCCCCGAGCAGGGCGGCGATGACGAGCATATGCGCCAGCCGCCCGCCCCGCGCGACGCTGCCCAGCCCGACCGCAACGCCGAGGCATCCGAGAACCCATGCGATCCAGCCGGCCGGGGTCGGCAAGGCGAACCAGACGCAGATGCCGACTCCAAGCATGACCGGCGCCCAGAGCGGCAATTGCGCGCGCTCGCTTTCCAGCAGCCGTTCCGCCCGCTCGGCCATCCGGCGAACCCGCTGTGCAAGGCCCCGCTTGCTGCGCCGCAACAGCGCTATTTGTCGGAGTGAAAAAGCCGTGCTAGGGGCGTTCATCGTCAAGGCGGAGCCCCCGTCCTGATCAAGGGAGCATAGGCATAGCGTGACTGACGGACTGAAACAAACAGACAAGGTCGTCACGCGATTTGCGCCCTCGCCCACGGGCTATCTGCACATTGGCGGCGCGCGCACCGCCCTGTTCAACTATCTGTTCGCGCGCCATCATGGCGGCAAATTCCTGCTCCGCATCGAGGATACGGACCGCACCCGCTCCACCGATGAGGCGATCGCGGCGATCTTCGACGGGCTGAGCTGGCTGGGCCTGGCCGGCGACGAATCGCCCGTCTTCCAGTTCGCCCGCGCCGCCCGCCATGCGGAAGTCGCCCATGCGCTGCTGGCAACGGGCCATGCCTATCAATGTTTCGCCACGCCCGAGGAACTGACCGCCCTGCGCGAGCAGCAGCGCGCGGCGAAACAACCGATGCGCTATGATGGCCGCTGGCGCGACCGCGACCCGGCCGAGGGCGGCGACAAGCCGTTCGTCATCCGCCTCAAGGCCCCGCGCGAGGGCGAGACGGTGATCGAGGACCTCGTGCAGGGCCGCGTCGTCGTGCAGAATGCCGAGCTGGACGATATGGTCCTGCTCCGCTCGGACGGCACGCCAACCTATATGCTCGCGGTCGTCGTCGACGATCATGATATGGGCGTCACCCACGTCATTCGCGGCGATGATCACCTCAACAACGCCTTCCGCCAGCTCGGCATCATCCACGGCATGGGCTGGCCCGCGCCACTCTATGCCCATGTGCCGCTGATCCACGGCGCGGATGGCGCCAAGCTCTCCAAGCGCCACGGCGCGCTGGGCGTGGACGCCTATCGCGACGAACTGGGCCTGCTGCCCGAGGCTGTGAGCAATTATCTGCTGCGTCTGGGCTGGGGCCATGGCGACGATGAGATCATCAGCCGCGAGCAGGCGATCGAATGGTTCGATCTGGACGGCGTCGGCCGCTCGCCCTCGCGCTTCGACATCAAGAAGCTGGAAAATCTGAACGGCCATTATATCCGCGAGGCGGACGATGCGCGGCTGGCCGCTCTCGTCGCCGCGCGCATGGCGCCGCTCGACGAAGATGCCGCCACCGCGCGCCTTACGCAGATCACCGCCATCATGCCGGCGCTCAAGCCGCGCGCCAAATCCATCATTGAGTTGACGGATGGCGCCGCCTTCCTCTTCGCCGCGCGGCCGATTCCTGTCGACGAAGCCGCCGCAAAGTTGCTAGACGATGCCGCGCGGACCCTGTTGGGAACCGTGGCGGATCGCTTGCGCGCAGGCCCGGAGTGGTCGCTGGAAACGATCGAAGCCGCGGTCAGGGCCGTGGCCGAGGATGCCGGGCTTGGGCTCGGCAAGGTGGCTCAGCCACTGCGCGCCGCATTGACCGGGAAAACCACATCACCCGGAATTTTCGACGTGCTTTATCACCTTGGACGGGAAGAGACGCTTGGTCGGCTGGACGACCAGGCCACGCACTGACCGGGCCGCAAATGAACATAGGGACATGCGCATGAGCGACAGCAAAGCAAAGCTGACAATCGATGGTAAAGAGCTGGATTACGGCGTTCTCAACGGCTCGGTCGGCCCACGGGTCATCGACATCCGGAAACTCTACGCCCAGACCGGCCTCTTCACCTACGATCCCGGCTTCACCTCCACTGCCAGCTGCGATTCCGCGCTGACCTATATTGACGGCGATGCCGGCGTGCTGCTGCACCGCGGCTACCCCATCGACCAGCTGGCCGATCATTCCAGCTTCATGGAAGTCGCCTATCTGCTGCTGCGCGGCGAACTGCCCGGCGCTGAGGAATTCGCGACCTTCGAGGACACCATCACGCACCACACCATGGTGCATGAGCAACTGACCATCTTCTTCCGCGGCTTCCGGCGCGATGCGCACCCGATGGCGGTGATGTGCGGCGTGGTCGGCGCGCTCTCGGCTTTCTACCATGATTCGACGGACATCACCGATCCGTATCAGCGCATGGTCGCGAGCCACCGGCTCATTGCCAAGATGCCGACGCTGGCGGCGATGGCGTTCAAATATTCGCTCGGCCAGCCCTTCGTCTATCCGCGCAACGACCTGTCCTACACCGCCAATTTCCTGCGCATGTGCTTCTCCGTGCCCGCCGAGGATTATGTCGCCAATCCGGTGCTGGAAAAGGCGATGGACAAGATCTTCATCCTCCACGCCGATCATGAGCAGAATGCCTCGACCTCGACCGTCCGCCTCGCCGGCTCGTCGGGCGCGAACCCGTTCGCCTGCATCGCGGCGGGCATTGCCTGCCTGTGGGGCCCGGCCCATGGCGGCGCCAACGAGGCTGCGCTCAATATGCTGCGCGAAATCGGCACGGTCGATCGCATCCCGGCCTATATCGCCCGCGCCAAGGACAAGGAGGACCCGTTCCGCCTGATGGGCTTTGGCCACCGGGTCTACAAGAATTACGACCCCCGCGCGAAGGTCATGCAGCAGACCGCCAAGGAAGTGCTGGAAGTGATGGGCGTCGATGACCCCATCTTCGACGTGGCGCGTGAGCTGGAGCAGATCGCGCTCAACGACCCCTATTTCATCGAGAAGAAGCTCTACCCGAATGTCGATTTCTATTCGGGCATCATCCTCTCGGCGATGGGCTTCCCCACCGACATGTTCACCGTGCTCTTCGCGCTCGCCCGCACCGTCGGCTGGGTCGCGCAGTGGAACGAGATGATTTCCGATCCCGAGCAGAAGATCGGCCGCCCGCGCCAGCTCTACACCGGCCCGGCGCAGCGCGATTATGTGCCGATCGGCCAGCGCTGAGGGTTGCTGCACCAGGCATGAAAAAAGGGCGACCCCGGCACCGGCGGTCGCCCTTTTTCATATCTGGCGATTGTGGGACTGCGGCGAGCGGCGTGCGATCCGGGCCAATGAACCGGGGACACGCCCGCGAACGAGCGCCGCGCTCAGGCCGCCTTGCGGGCCTTCGACAGCTTCTTGATGATCATGTCGCGCTTCAGGCGCGAAAGATGGTCAATGAAGAGAATGCCTTCGAGATGGTCCATCTCATGCTGGAGGCAGGTGGCGAGCAGCCCTTCCAGCTCCTCCTCGCGAATGCGGCCCTGCCGGTCCATCCAGCTGGCGCGGATGCGCGCCGGGCGCTCGACCTCGGCATATTGATCGGGCACGGAAAGGCAGCCCTCGCTATAGACGGACTGGTCGGCCGAGCCTTCAAGAATGCGCGGGTTGATGAAGACCAGCGGGTTCTTGATGACCGGCGCGTCCTCCTCGTCCGATTCGGGCTCCTGCAGGTCCATGACCAGCACGCGCTTGGGCACGCCGATCTGCACGGCGGCGAGGCCGATGCCGGGCGCGGCATACATCGTCTCGAACATATCGTCGATCAGCGTCTGCAACTCGTCATCGATCGCCTCGACGGGCGTCGAAATGGTCCGCAGCATCGGGTGCGGGGTCTCAAGGATCGGTCTGATGGCCATGGTGAGGGAGATATGGAACCCGGCGCGCCAGATCAAGAACTCCGTTGGTGTTTTGTTCCGATCATATTGATCGACTCACCCGCAAAGCCCGTTTCCGCCCGCCCGGCGGCATGGCGCGCCGGTCATTCGATCGGCCGGCGCTGACGCAGCGCCTGCGCCAGCGTGCCCTCGTCGAGATAATCCAGTTCACCGCCCACCGGCACGCCATGGGCCAGTTGTGTCAGGCGCACCGGATAGGCCTCCAGCCGCTCGGCGATATAATGGGCGGTCGTCTGCCCCTCCAGCGTGGCGTTCATCGCCAGCACCACCTCGTCGATACCGCCCGCCGCCACCCGCGCGACGAGCGGCGCGATGGCGATATCCTCCGGCCGCACCCCGTCCAGCGCGGAGAGCCGGCCGCCCAGTACATGGAAGCGACCGGGGAACAGGCGGGACTTGTCCAGCGCCCACAGGTCCGCCACATCCTCCACCACGCAGAGCGCGCGCGCGTCCCGCCGGGGATCGCCGCAGATGCCGCACGGATCGATCGTATCCACATTGCCGCAAATGGCGCATTGCACCATCCGCTCATTGACGACCTCCAGCGCGCGCAGCAGCGGCTCCAGCGCGGCCTCGCGCCGTTGCAGCAGATGCAGCACCGCGCGGCGGGCCGAGCGGGGGCCAAGGCCGGGCAACCGGGCCAGCGCCTGCGTGAGCGTTTCGATCTCGGGTGATGACATGCCCTCAAATAAGGGCTTGCGCTGCGGGGTTACAAGCGTTTCAGAGAGGCCATGCGGATCATCTTCATGGGAACGCCCGATTTCGCGGTGCCGACGCTCGATGCGCTCGTCACGGCGGGGCATGATATCGTCGCGGTCTACACGCAGCCGCCGCGTCCGGCCGGTCGCGGCAAGGCGCCCCGGCCGAGCCCGGTGCAGGCCCGTGCGGAAGCGCTCGGCCTGCCGGTGCGCGCGCCGCTCACCCTGCGCGATGAGGCGGAGCAGGCCGCCTTCGACGCGCTGGAGGCGGATGCGGCCGTGGTCGCTGCTTACGGCCTCATCCTGCCGCTGCCGGTCCTTGTCGCCCCGCGCCTCGGCTGCCTCAATGTCCATGCCTCGCTGCTGCCGCGCTGGCGCGGCGCGGCGCCGATCCACCGCGCCATCCTCGCAGGCGACGAGGAGACCGGCGTCACCATCATGGCGATGGGCAAGGGGCTGGACACCGGCCCGATGCTCGCCACCGCGCGCACGCCGATCGATAACAAGACCGCCGGCCAGCTCACCGACGAGCTGGCGCAGGCCGGCGCGGCGCTAATGACGCGGGTGCTGGCCGATCCGGCGGCCTATCTGCCGCGCATCCAGCCGGAGGACGGCGTCACCTATGCCGACAAGATCGACAAGGCGGAGAGCCGGATCGATTTTGCCGCCGGTCCGCAGGCGGCCGAACGCCAGATCCGCGCCTTCAACCCCGCGCCGGGCGCCTGGGCGAGCTATCAGGGCGAGCGCATCCGCATCCTCGCCGCCGCCATTGAGGCCCAGCCCGGCGAGCCCGGCCTGATCCTCGACGACCGGCTGCTGATCGGCTGCGGCGCGCACGGCTCACTGCGCCCCACCCTCGTCCAGCGCGCCGGCAAGGGGGCGATGGCCCCCGCGGATCTGCTGCGCGGCTTTGCCATGGCCGCCGGCACGCGCTTCGAGCGCGCATGACCCGTTTCGCCCTCACGGTCGAGTTTGACGGCCGCCCCTATATGGGCTGGCAGCGGCAGGCACATGGGCCGAGCGTCCAGCAGCATATCGAGGACGCGCTGGGGCGGATCACCGGGCAGCCGGCGACCATCCATTGCGCCGGCCGCACCGATGCCGGGGTGCATGCGCTGGCCATGCGCGCCCATGTCGACCTCGCCCGGGCAATCACGCCCTTCCGCCTGATGGAAGCGGTGAACGCCCATCTGCGCCCGGAGCCGATCGCCATCATCGGCTGCGAGATCATGCCGGACGACTGGCACGCCCGCTTCTCCTGCCTGCGCCGCGCTTATGAGTATCGCATCCTCAACCGCCGCGCACCGCTCACCTTCGAGCAGGGGCTGGTCTGGCGCGTACCGCAGGTCCTCGATGCGCAGGCCATGCACCACGCCGCGCAACATCTCGTCGGCAAGCATGATTTCACCACCTTCCGCTCCACCCAATGCCAGGCGGACAGCCCATGGCGCACGCTCGACCGGCTCGACGTGACGCGCACCGGCGAGCGGATCATCATCCATGCCGCCGCGCGCAGTTTCCTCCATCATCAGGTGCGCTCGATGGTCGGCTGCCTCGCGCTGGTCGGCATGGGGACATGGGCGACGGGCGACATCAAGACCGCGCTGGAGGCCCGCGACCGCGCCGCGCTCGGCCATAATGCGCCGCCGGACGGGCTCTATTTCATCCGCGCGGACTATCCCGGTTAAGCCCGCCGGTTAAGCCCGCCGGTCAGGCGAGGCCGAACAGCCGGCCCAGCGCCCGGTCCAGCATCATCAATTGCCACAGCAGCCGGCCCTGATCGGCCGCGCCGCTGCGATGCGCCTCTACGATCCGCGCGATGCGGCGCATGTCGAACCAGCCGCACCGCGCCAGCGCCGAGCCGCCGGCCAGCGCCCCCGCCTCCCCCGCCAGCGTCGTGCGGAACCAGTCATCGAGCGGCAGGGCCAGGCCGCTGTCCGGCCGATAGAGCGTATCGAGCGGCAACAGCGGCTCCATCGCCTTGCGCAGCAGATATTTGCCCGAGCGGCCATGAATGCGCCGCCGCACCGGCAGCCGGGCCGCGAACTCCAGCACATGATGATCGAGCAGCGGCGCGCGCAGATCCAGCCCCGCCGCCATGCTCATCCGGTCCATCCGCACGAGACCGGCGGCAGGCAGGGCGATCCGGATATCGGCATATTGCATGCGGTCGAGAAGCCCCCGCGCCGGAGCCGCGCGCATCGCGGCGATCATGCGCTCTTCCGGCCGATAGCCGACAAGCGCGCGCCGCGCCGCATCGCTCCACAGCGGCGTGCGCAGCGCCGGGGGTGTCACCGCCATGGCCGCGCCACAGGCCTCCACGCCATCCCGGGTGAGATCGGCCAGCCCGGCCCCGACGCGCGGCAGGCGGCCGAGCGCACGCCCCAGCGTCGAGCGGGCCGGCGCGGGCAACAGGCCCCGCCACAGCGCATCGCGCCGCCCGGCCAGATGCCGCGCCGCGCCGGCAAACGCGTCATCCGCCCCGCCCCCGCACAGCGCCACCGTCATGGAGCCGCGCGCCAGCTCGCATAGCCGCAGGAACGGCAGCGCCGCAGCATCCGCGAGCGGCTCATCCGTCTGCGCCGCGATCCGGTCGATCAGGACCAGATCATCGGTGGTGATGCGGCCCCGGTGATGATCGCTGCCCAGCCGCCGCGCGATCCGCTCGGCATGGCCGCTCTCGCCCGGTGCCGCCGGGGCAAGGCTCATGGTGCAGGTCGGCAGCGGCGCGGCGCTCGTCTCCGCCATCAACGCCGCCACGGCCTGACTCTCCACCGCGCCGGACAGCAGCGCCCCGGCCGGCTCATCGCCGGCCATCGCCGCGCGGACGGCCCCGCGCAACCGCTCCCGCAGCGCGTCTTCCAGCGTGCCGCCACGCGCCCGCGTGCGCTCGGCGAAGCTCAGCTCCCAATAGCGGCGCGGCGCGGGCAGCGGCTGGCCGCGCCTCACCAACATGGCCGCGCCGGCCGCCAGCTTGCGCACCCCGCGCAGCAGACAGGCATCGTCGGGCACATAGCCAAGGGCCATATAATCCGCGGCCGCCGTCACGTCCGCCGTCCGGCGCAGGCCGGGATGGGCGAGCAGGCCCTTCAACTCGGAGGCAAGGATCAGGCTGCCATCGGCCAGGGTCGCATAATGCAGCGGCTTCACGCCGACGCGGTCGCGCACCAGCCAGAGGGCGTGGGTCCGCGCATCGAACAGGGCGATGGCAAAGGCCCCCTCCAGCCGCTCGACCAGCTGCTCGCCCCATTCGCGCCAGCCATGCAGCAGCACTTCGCCGGCGCCATGGGTGCGGAACGCATGCCCCCGCGCCTGCAGGTCGCTCCGCAGCGCGGCGGCATTGTGGATCACGCCATCGCAGACCGCGACGATATCGCCCTGCGCCGCGACCATGGGCTGCGCATCGGCCGCGCTCAGGCGCCCATGGCCAAGCCCTACGCCCGGCGCGCTCCACACGGCCGATCCGGCCGGCCCGCGATGCCCCATCGGCGCCAGCATCGCCCGCACCCGCGCCTCGTCGACCGGCTTGGCCGTCTCAATGTGGAAAATCCCTGCAATACCGCCCATGGGCCGCGTCCTAGAGGCTTTTCACGGCAAGCCAAACGCTCTCTTGCCTCCGCGCCGTCCCCCCGCGCGCCAGCGATCAGGCGACCCGGCTCGCGAACGGACCATGGCGATTATCCCGCTCGACCCATTCGAGCAGCTTGGCGAGGATGCGGCGCAGCACCTCATCCTGCTCCTCCAGCCGCGTTTCCGCGCGGGCGAGCCGGGCGTGCAGTTCGGCCAGCGGGGGACTTTCCGGCTGCGGGATCGTCGCGATGGCGACATCCGCCAGCATCCCGCGCAAGGCCTGCACCTCGCCCTGCAGCGCGCGCAGCGCCGTCAGGTCGACCTCCTCCACACCGGCCGCACGCGCCGGTCGGTCCATGTCGTCGGCCGCGGGGGCAGATATCCGCGCGACCACATGCTCGTCGATCAGGTCCAGCCGCTCGGCCGCGCCGCGCGCCAGCACCCGGCTCGCCAGAAGATTGAGTTGCCGGGCGACGCCGCCGCTCGCCTCCGCCAGCAGGGCATGCGCCGACGGCGTCAACTGCGGATTGCCGCTCCAGCCCGCGACCGTCAGGCGATGCGCGATATAAGCGCCCACCTCATCCTGCGGCAGCGGATCGAGATGGCAGGTGACGATCACGCGCTCGCGAATCCGCTCGAGCGCGCGCGATTCCTCCAGCCGCTCGCGAAAGGCCGGCCGCGCGATCAGGCAGATCTGCAGCAGCGGCTGCCCGCCAAGCTCGAAGGCCCCCAGCAACCGCAATTCCTCCAGCGCCGTGACCCCCAGCGCCTGCGCCTCATCGACGACCAGCAGCGCCCGCCGCCCCGTGCGCGCCTGCTGGTGCAGGGCGGTCTCGATCCGCCGCCGCGCCTCGCCCGGCCCGCCTTCATCCGTCATCGTCGCGCCAAGCGCCCGCGCGGCCAGGCGCAATATATCGTCGCCCTCCCCCTGCCCGCCGGCGATCTGCGCCACCATCAACCGGCGCGGATCAATGGTCGCCATGAGTCGATCGACCAGCATGGTCTTGCCCGTGCCTGCCGCGCCGGTGACGATGATGAAGCCCTCGCCCTGCGCCAGCCCGTAGCCCAGATACGCCATCGCCTTGCGGTGCGCGCCGCTCTCGAAATAATATCTCGGATCGGGCGCGCTCTCGAAGGGGCGTCCGGTCAGGCGATAATATTGATGATACATTGTCCGAGAATCTCCGGATCGGCATGGGGCACGGCGCAGCATATTGCCGGACAACCCATAGGCCGGACCGGCGCCGCGCGGAAAGGGGGCAGAAGCAAATCTGCGGTCAGTCGTCGTCGACAAGCATCTCGACGGCCGGTTCATGCCCCAGAAACGCGGCCGGGCTCGCGCTCGCGCCATAGGCGCCGGCCAGAAAGATCGCGACCAGATCGCCCGGCGCGACGGCCGGCAGCGCCACCGCATCGGCCAGCCGGTCGAGCGGGGTGCACAGGCAGCCGACGATCGTGACCGGCGCGGCCACGGCTGCCGCCCCAAAGCGATTGGCCAGCGCGACGGGATAGTTGCGCCGCACCACCGTGCCGAAATTGCCACTGGCGGCGAGCTGGTGATGCAGCCCGCCATCGACCACTGCAAAGCGTTCGCCATGGCTCTGTTTCACGTCGATCACGCGGGTCAGATAGACGCCCGCCTCGGCCACCAGATAGCGCCCCAGCTCGATCGCGAAATCGCTCCCGGCAAGGCTGGCGGGGCGTCGCTCCAGCGCCGCCCCCAGCGCCTCGCCGATCGCGCCGATATCCAGCGCCGCATCGCCGGGGAAGTAGGGCACGCCCAGCCCGCCGCCCAGATTGACCAGCGGTGGGGTCGCGCCGACCGCGTCCGCAAGCCGCGCCGCCAGTGCCACCGTCTGCGCCTGCGCGGCGATGATCGCCTGCGTGTCGAGCGACTGGGAGCCGGCGAAGATGTGCCAGCCGCGCCACTGCGCCCCGGCGGCGATCACCTGCCGGGCCAGCGCCGCCGCGCGATCCGCATCGACGCCGAACGGGCGCGCGCCGCCGCCCATCCGCATGCCCGATCCCTTCAGCTCGAAATCCGGGTTGACCCGCACGGCCAGGCGCGGCTGGAGGCCGAGCCGCGCGCCGATCGCCAGCGCGCGCGCCGCCTCGCCTTCCGATTCGAGATTGAGCGTGACCCCGGCGGCGATCGCATCGGCGATCTCGTCATCGCGCTTGCCTGGCCCGGCAAAGCTGATCCGGCCGCCCGGCACGCCGGCCGCCTGCGCCCGCGCCAGCTCCCCGGCCGAGGCGATATCGAACCCGTCGACCAGCCCCGCCATCAGGGCGAGCAGCGGCGGGAACGGATTGGCCTTCATCGCATAATGCAGCGCCACCCTGGCCGGCAGCGCCGCCCGCAGCGCCGCCACACGCTGGCGGATCATCCTCGCATCATAGACGAAGGCCGGCGTGCCACCGGCCTCGTCGACCAGCGCCGCCGCGCCGCGCCCGCCGATCAGCAACATGCCCTCCTCGCCCATGAAACCGGGCGGGATCGGCCCCGTCGCCTTCACCTTGAGCGCGCTCATGCCGCGTGCGCCATGCCGGCGAGCATCACCCGGTCGATCTTGCCATTGGGGTTGCGGGGCAGCGCCACGAGCATGTGAATCTCCGCCGGCTGCATGAAATTGGGCAGCGCCTGCCGCAGTGCCCCGCGCAGCCGATCGCGCGCGATGGCCGCATCATTCTCGCACAAGGCCGTGTCCGTCCGCACGAAGAGGATGATCGCCTGCCCCAGCCGCTCGTCCGGCCGGCCAAGCGCGCACGCCTCGGCAATGCCGGCGACGGCGACCGCCGCCGCCTCGATCTCGCTGGGGGAAATGCGGTTGCCCGCGCTCTTGATCATCGCATCGTCACGCCCGACGAAGCGCAGCAGGCCAGCCGCATCGCGCACCACCGTATCGCCGGACCAGACCGCCATGCCACCATAAGCGGAGGCCGCCGGCGCGGGCCGGAAGCGCTCGGCCGTGCGCACGGGGTCGCGCCAATAGCCCTGCGCCACCAGCGGGCCGGCATGGACCAGCTCGCCCGGCTCATCATCCGCCGTCAGCGCGCCATCGGGGCGGACGACCAGCACCTCCGCATCCGGAATGGCGCTGCCGATGCTGTCCGGATGCGCCGCCAGCAGCGCGGGCGGCAGCCAGGTCGAGCGGAAGGCTTCGGTCAGGCCGTACATCGCCACGATATCAACGCCGGGAAACGTCTCGCGCAGGCGGGCGATCAGCGGGCGGGTGAGCGCGCCGCCGGTGTTGGTGAGGCGGCGCAGCGCCGCGCGGGCCTCGGCCGGCCAGTCCGCCTCGACCAGCTGCACCCAGAGCGGCGGCACGCCCGCCAGCGTGGTGATGCGGTGCGCGGCGGCGGCCTTCACGACATCGCGCGGCAGCAGATAATCGAGCGGCACCACGCAGCCGCCCGCCCACCAGGTCGAGAGGAGCTGGTTCTGCCCATAATCGAAGCTGAGCGGCAGGATGGCGAGCGTGCGGTCATCGCGCGCCAGTTGCAGATAGGCCGCCACCGAGCGCGCGCCGATCATCAGATTGGCATGGCTCAGCATCACCCCCTTGGGCGCGCCCGTCGAGCCGGAGGTATAGAGGATCTCGACCAGCGCGGCGGGATCGGCGGCGCTCGGCGGCAGGCCCGGCGCGCGCGCATCCGCCATGATCGCCTCAAGCGCGCCCTGCCCGACCAGCCGCGTGCCTGCCGGCACATCGCCCGGCAGCAGCGTCGCGAGGCGGGGCGGCACGGAGACCAGCATCGCCGCGCCGCTATCGGCAAGGATATGGCCTATCTGCGCGCGCTTGAGCAGCGGGTTGATCGGCACATAGACATGGCTCGCCCGCGCGGCGGCGAGCGGCAACAGCGCCGCTGCCAGCCCCTTGGGCACCCATGCGGCGATCCGGCTGCCCGCCGCGAAGCCCTGCCCCGCCAGCCAGTGGGCGAGCCGGCCGGTCATCGCCTCCATGGATGCGAAATCAATCGTCCCGAACTTGCCGGCCATCGCGGGCGCGCCCGGTTCGCCGAAGAGCGGAAGATGGTCGAGCGGCCTCGTCATGGCCGCGCCTTAGCATGATCGGCGGACTTTGTGAGAGGCTTGTCGCGTGACCGGCATCATCCCCGCAATCGGCGCCGACAGGCGGCTCGGCGCTTTTCAAACGCGGCCGAACCGGCTAGGCGCCCGCCATCCGCACCACAGCTGATGGACCGTCTATGACCGCGCGCGCGTTTGACGCTGCTTCTTCCCTGCGCCAATCCCTCGCCGAGGCCCTCGGCATCGCGGATGAGCGCGTCGCCGGGTTCGACGACGAGACGCTGCTGTTCGGCGCGCTCCCCGAGCTTGATTCGATGGCGGTCGCCACCCTGCTCACCGATCTGGAAGACCGGCTCGGCATCGTCATCGATGATGATGATATCGACGGCGAGATTTTCGAGACCTTCGGCAGCCTGCGTGCGTTCCTTGCCCACAAGCTGGGCGCCTAGCGCACTATTTCATCCAGATCCGTGGGGGCGTTTCACCCCGCCCCGTCGAACCGGCGTGGCTCGAACAGGCGCGGGACAGCCCGCGCCTGCCGCATTCATGCCGGCGCCAGCGCCTCGAAATCGGCCTCGGCGAGGAAACGCTCGGCATCCAGCGCCGCCATGCAGCCCATGCCCGCCGCCGTCACCGCCTGGCGGTAAATCTTGTCGGTCACGTCGCCGGCCGCGAACACGCCGGGGATGCTGGTGCGGCTCGTGCCCTTCTCGACCAGCAGATAGCCGTCCTCAAGCGGCAGCTTGCCCTCGAACAATTCCGTCGCCGGCTTGTGGCCGATAGCGACGAAAGCGCCATCCGTCGGCAAGTGGCTCTTCTCGCCCGTCACGGTATCGACCAGATCGACGCCGACCAGCCCTGCCGGACTGCCCTCGCCGACAAAACGCTCGACCGCCTGATTCCACAATATCTTGATGTGGGGATGCGCGAAGAGCCGGTCTTGCAGGATTTTTTCCGCGCGAAACGAATCGCGGCGGTGGATGAGCGTCACGTCCTGGCTGTGATTGGTGAGGTAGAGCGCTTCCTCCACCGCGGTGTTGCCGCCGCCGATCACCACCACCTTCTTGCCGCGATAGAAAAAGCCGTCGCAGGTCGCGCAGGCGGACACGCCCTTGCCCTGCAACAGATGCTCGCTCTCTAGCCCCAGCCACTTGGCCTGCGCGCCGGTCGCGATCACCAGCGTATCGCCATAATATTCGGTGCCGCCATCGCCGGTCAGCTTGAACGGGCGCTTGGAGAGATCGACGTCGACGATATGGTCATACATCATCTGCGCGCCGACATGCTCGGCCTGCGCCTGCATCTCCTCCATCAGCCACGGGCCCTGGATCACATCGCGGAAGCCGGGATAATTCTCGACATCGGTGGTGATGGTGAGCTGGCCGCCCGGCTGGATGCCCTGCACCACGATCGGCGCCATGCCCGCGCGCGCGGCATAAATGGCGGCCGACAACCCGGCCGGCCCGGAACCCAGGATAATCATGCGCGAACTATGCGTGGCAGTCATGGATGGCCTTTCATCTGCGTCAATCTGTTGCACGCGGGCTAGCCGATCGCCACGCGCTCTTCCAGCAATTAGGCGCGTGGCCGCCCGGTGCAAGGACAAGGCGGCCGAGATTGTCTTGCCCCGCGCCAAGCCCGCATTTCCGCCCATCCGCCCGGCCCAGCCATGTGATGGATCGCTGCAACGCAAAAAAGTTGCTGGACGGCGCGGGCTTTTGCGGGCATTTTCAGCGGCAATGTTGGACTTGGCCCTGATCGTTCGCCTGGAGCGACTTACGCGCCCTTAGGTGCGTCCATGCGGTTGCCGCAGGCGGCACGCTGCGCCTAAGGGTTTTCCATAGCCATTGAGTCGAGACCCAACCGGACGAGTCGGCGCGGCCTGCCCGTCACTTTCCGGCGAACAGTGAAATATCAAAAGCCATGATGCTCAGCGATCCTTCCCAGAAATACCGCCCGTTCCCGCAGGTCGACCTGCCCGACCGGCAGTGGCCCTCCCGCACGATCACCAAGCCGCCGCGCTGGCTCTCCACGGACATGCGCGATGGCAATCAGGCGCTCATCGACCCGATGGACACGCAGAAGAAGACCCGCTTCTTCGACATGCTGGTGAAGATCGGCGTGAAGGAGATCGAGGTCGGCTTCCCCTCCGCCGGCGCGACCGAGTTTGATTTCATCTCCGGCCTCGTCCAGTCCGGCCATATCCCGGATGACGTCATCATCCAGGTACTGACGCAGGCCCGGCGCGACCTCATCGAGCGCAGCTTCGAGAGCCTGCGCGGTGCGCCGCGCGCGATCGTGCATGTCTATAACGCCGTCTCGCCCGCCTGGCGCCGCATCGTCTTCGGCATGGACCGGCCGCAGATCAAGCAGATCGCCATCGACGCCGCCAAGATCATCCGCGACGAGGCCGCCAAGCAGCCGGATACGGACTGGCATTTCGAATATTCGCCCGAGACCTTCTCCACCGCCGAGCTGGACTTCAGCCTGGAGTGCTGCGAGGCGGTGATGGACATTCTCCAGCCCACGGCGGACAAGCCGCTGATCCTCAACCTGCCCGCCACGGTCGAGGCGGCAACGCCCAATATCTATGCCGACCAGATCGAGTGGTTCGGCCGGCATATCAGCCGGCGCGAGACCGTCTGCCTCTCGCTGCATCCGCATAATGACCGGGGCACGGGCGTGGCGGCCGCCGAGCTGGGCCTGATGGCCGGCGCGGACCGGGTCGAGGGCTGCCTGTTCGGCAATGGCGAGCGCACCGGCAATTGCGACATCGTGACCGTCGCGCTCAACATGTATACGCAGGGCATCGCCCCCGGCCTCGACTTCTCCGACATGGAGGAGATCGTCCAGACGGTGAGCTACTGCAACCAGCTGCCCGTCCATCCGCGCCACCCCTATGCGGGCGACCTCGTGTTCACCGCCTTCTCCGGCAGCCATCAGGACGCCATCAAGAAGGGGTTCGCCGCGCAGGAACAGCGCAACGACCAATATTGGGACGTGCCCTATCTGCCGATCGACCCGGCCGATATCGGCTGCTCCTATGAGGCGGTGATCCGCGTCAATTCGCAGTCCGGCAAGGGCGGCGTGGCGTGGGTGCTCGAGCAGGATCAGGGCCTCAAGCTGCCCAAGCGCATGCAGGCGGATTTCAGCCGCGTGGTGCAGGAGGTGGCGGACCAGACCAGCCGCGAGTTGCACGCGGCCGATATCTGGGAGGCCTTCCAGACCCATTATTGCCTGAGCGAGGGCCAGCCCTTCCAGCTGGTCGACTATGTCGAGAGCGCCGGCCAGCCGGGCAACCGCGTGTTCACCGGCAAGATCGCCCATGATGGCGAGGAACGCCACGTCTCCGGGCGCGGCAACGGCCTCATCTCCAGCGTGGTCGACGCGCTGCGCGAGGAGCTGGGCATCGATATCGAGGTGGTCGACTATAGCGAGCACGCCATCGGCAAGGGCAGCGACGTGCAGGCCGCCGCCTATGTCGAATGCCGCACGGATGATGGCCACACCGTTTTCGGCGTCGGTCTCGATACGGACGTCGCGACAGCTTCCGTGCAGGCCGTGCTCTCCGTCGCCAACGGGCTGGAGCGGCGCGGCGCGGGCGTGACTGCGGCCTGAGCGATGAGACGAGGCGGCGGCTCTTCGGGGCCGCTGCCTCGGCCTGCCTCGCTGCCGGCATGAGGCGGCGGCCCCTGCCCCGGAACATCGCGATCGACTACAGGCTCTTGCTGCCCGCCGAGGGCGGAGCGCGCAGGGTCAATGCCGCCGCGCGAGGATCATCGCCGTGTCGGTGCCGCCATGCTCTTCATAGCGCACCAGCATCTCCGCAAAGCCGTTGGCATGGAACAGGCGCAGCACCGCATCGAGCGGATATTCGTTCATCTGCATCACCGGCGTATCGGCGCCCCTGCCACAGAGCAGGTTCATCACCGCCTGCCCGCCCGGCACGCTATGGCGGATATGATAGCCCAGCTCACCCCAGCGGCTGTTGTGGCGCTTGGTCGACAGCTGGATGAGGCAGCCGCCGCCCGGCCGCACCCGCCCGAGCAGCTGCGCCAGCAGGGCCATGCCGCGCGCGACCGGAATATGCTGAAGGACGATGCAGCTGATGACGAAATCAAACGCTCCCTCGACCTGCGAGAGCGTGTCGTCCGACAGGCGATAGTCGATGGCGCGCCCGACGCTGTTACGGCGCGCCTCGTCCAGCATCGCCGGAGCGATATCGAGCCCCACCACGGCGCCGAAATGGCCGGACAGCGGAATGGTCAGCCGTCCGACACCGCAGCCGAAATCGAGCGCGCGCCCGCGCGGCAAGGCCCCGAAATGCTGCTCGATCTGCGCCAGCCAGTGCCCGACAGACGCCTCGCCACTCGCGAAAAATTCCTGCCGGTTCGCGCCGATGCTGCCGCTGCGGAAGCGCGGGTCGGTGAGAACCGCATAATAGGGGTCGCGCTCACCCCATAAGCGCCAGTTGCGATCGCTATCAGCCATCAGGACGTCATATCCACGCGCGGGCAAACTGCCAGCGGGAAGTCGCTTCCCACTGGCAGGCGTGTCGTTATCCGCCGATCTGCAGGCCGATCCAGAAGGTCTGCGGCGTGCCGAGGTCGATGCTGTTGCCGACCTTGCGGGTCAGCACCGTTGCATCGAGCATATTCTCGACCCGGCCGACCACGGCGAGATTGCGGCCGAGCGGCACGCGCGCATAGGCATCCACCGTCGCCACGCCGGGCATGCTGTCGGTCTGGAGATCATCCTCATATTGCAGCCCCACATAGCGGCCGGTCACCGCGAGGCGGACATTGCCGGGCGCATGCCAGCCGAGCGTCGCGCTGGCGTTATGGCGCGGGCTCTGGGCCGGGCGCATGCCGTCCAGCGCGGCCGCCAGGCCACTGGCCTCGACCTTGCTGTCGCTGAACGCATAGGAACCCGACAGCTCGAACTGGCCGATCTCGGCCGACCCCGTCAGCTCGATGCCCTTGGCGACGATCGCATCGACATTGCGCCGTTCCCGCAAATTGGTGCCGATGGTGACATTGGCGATCGCATTGTCGAGCCGGTTGTAAAAGGCCGTCGCGGAGAGGTGCAGGCCCGGCATCGGGGTCAGGTCGAGACCGACCTCGGCGCCCTTCAGCCGCTCCGGCTCCAGCGCGGCATTGGCCTGCGTCACCACCGGGAAGACCTGAAAGCCGCGATACAGCTCGTTGATCGTCGGCAGGCGGAAGCTGGTATAGCCCGCCGCCCGCAGCGCGACCGCATCGGCGGCATGCCACAGCGCGCCCGCGCGGAAGCTCGTCTCCCAGTCGTCGCGATCCGGATAAGCCGTCCCCGTCAGCACGTCGGTCACGCCATCGCGGCTGCTGGTGCGCCCGCGCGTGATGCTCCAGCGATCGGCGCGCGCGCCGGCCGTCAGCACCACGGTGCCCAGCGTCCAGTCATCCTCGATATAAAGGCCGGTCGTCACCTGCCGACCGCTCGCCTCGCGCCGGGCGGTGACCGCGCCGGTTCCGGCGTTGAGGGCCTCCTCATACATGTCCGCCGTCGCAAAGCGGCTGTCGAGGCCGATGCGCAGCAGATGGTCGCCCCCCACCGGCGGGCGCACTTCCAGCTTGCCGCCAAGCCCGGTCGAGGGCGTGTTGCGCTGGTCGAGCGTCGGTTTGAAGCTGGTCGAGCTGATCACGATATTGTTGAAATTGCGCAGCTGGACATAGCCCAGCGCCTCGATCTGCCAATCCCCGCGCGAGAGGAAGCGCAAGCTGGCATCCTGCCCTTCCTGCCCGCTGTCGGCCCCCTTGAACCGCAGCGTCCGGTCATCGCGCATCAGGTTGATCCGCGCCTGGATCTCGCCCACATCGCCGACCGGCGCGACCCCGCGCAGCGTGACCGACCATGTCTTGTAGCGCGCCCGCGCATCGGCCGGGCCGCGCTGGTCTTCCGGCGTCGTCCAGAAACCATCCCCGCGCGCAAAGCTGCCGGATAGCGAGACGAAGCCCGCGCCGAGATCGGGCGAGATGGTCGCATTCACCTGCTGGGCATTGTCCGAACCGTAAAAGCCGCTCGCGCTATAGGGCGCAAGCTGGGCGCGGTCGGCGCTGAACAGCTCGATCGTGCCGGCCACCGTCCCCGCGCCGAAGGCGCCGGCACCGCCGCCGCGCGTCGTGCGCACCGCGCCGATCGTATCGAGCGGCAGGGCATTGAACGGGATCGAGCCGAAGAAGGGGTCCGCCAGCGGCACGCCGTCGAGCAGCACCAGCGCGCGGCTGGTGGCATTGCCGCCCAGCGCCCGCAGCGTCACGCCCTGCGAGGAGGGATTGGCCGAGCGGCTGTCCGCCCGGCGAAATTCCTGAAAGCCCGCCACATCGCCCAGCGCATGCTCCACCGTGCCCGCGCCATCCTCGCTCAGCCGCTGGCGGTCGATCGTCACCGATCCATAGGCCGGCGTGCCGGGCGGCAGCGCGAGCCCGCGACCAAGCACGATGATCGTGCCGCCGTCGCCGGCGTCCTGAGCCTGAACAGGGGTGATGACAAGTGCGGAGCCAGCGGCCAGCAGGGCGATGCGGAGCATTGGAGAAATCATGCATGGCCCATGCATCATGAGACCCCGCTTGGCAATGTTGTAGAGGATCATCGCCTGTGCCGACCGCGACCACGCGGTCCGCGGCCTCCGGATGCTGGTCGCCAGCCGTGAAAGACCCGTTCGCATCCGGCGATGTCAGCTGCCCTGTTGCTCGCGCACACCCGCCCGCCGCGGCCGAGGAACGCTATCCGCCCCTTGCGAGTTTCGCGGTGACAACCAGCGCCCTCGCTCTTGGCCCCGCATGCGGGACAAAGGAAACGCCATGTCCGACATCGCTCCTATCACCCGCCGCCGATTGATCAGCGGCGCGGCCCGTCTCGCTGCCCTCAGCGCGGCCTCGATGATCCTGCCGCCGAATATCAGCAAGCTGCTGGCCCAGACACCGCCCCGGATCGGCTCGCTGCGCGATATCAAGCATGTCGTGCTGCTGATGCAGGAAAACCGGTCTTTCGATCATTATTTCGGGACCTTGTCGGGTGTGCGCGGCTTCAACGACCCCAAGGCCCTGACGCTGGCTCATGGACGTAGCGTCTTCCACCAACCCGATGCGCAAAGTAGCGAAGGCTATCTCCTCCCCTTCCATCTCGACACCGCCGCGACCAGCGCGCAGCAATTGCCGTCGACCAGCCATGCATGGTCGGTCCAGCATCAGGCATGGAACAACGGGCGCATGGACCAGTGGCTCGCCGCCCATCGCACGGCAGATGGCGCCAATGGTCCCTATACGATGGGTTATTTCAAGCGGGAGGACATCCCCTTTCACTATGCGCTCGCGGACGCATTCACCATCTGTGACGGCTATCATTGCTCCGTGATGGGACCGACCTGGCCGAACCGCCTCTATCATTTCACGGGGACGATAGACCCTGACGGGAAGGGAGGCGGCCCCATCACCCGGAACAAAGTGCCGCCTGAAGGCTTGCGATGGAAGACCTATGCCGAACGCCTCGAGGATGCCGGGGTCAGCTGGCGCGCCTATCAGCATCTCAATTCGGGCGCATCGTTCAATGTCTTGCGCTACTTCCGGCAATTCATGGATGCGCCGGCCGGTTCCCCTCTCCGCATCAAGGGGCTGCCGACCGACCAGAATGATCAGTTCGAATATGATGCGCTGCACGACCAGCTGCCCGCGGTTTCCTGGCTCATCCCGCCCACTGACGCCTCGGAGCACCCCGATCATATGCCGGCAGCCGGGGCGAACTTTATCGCCAGCAGGTTGAATGCGCTCGCCGCCAACCCCGATGTCTGGGCCAAGACCGTGTTCATCCTCAATTATGACGAGAATGACGGCCTGTTCGACCATGTCCCTCCGCCAGTGCCGCCCAGCGGAACGCCCCATGAGTTCATTGGCGGATTGCCGATCGGCGGCGGGTTTCGTGTGCCCTGCATCATCGCCTCGCCATGGACGATGGGCGGGTGGGTCTGCAGCGAACCCTTTGATCACACCTCGGTCCTGCAGTTTCTGGAGCGTTTCACCGGGGTCCGCGAGCCCAATATCAGCGATTGGCGCCGCCGCACATTTGGCGACCTGACCTCAGCCTTTCGGTTCAGCGGGGCCGCCTCCAAAGCGCCCGCCCTGCCCGACACGAGCGCGCTGCTGCGCCAGGCGCAATATGCAGCCGCGCATTATCCACTCCCTTCAGCCCCTGTTTCCGATCAGGCAACGCCCGCGCAGGAGCAGGGACAGCGACCGCATTACCCCGAAACATGAACGCATGCGTGCAGGGCGACGCCAGGTCGGGCCAAATTGGCGCCCTGGCCAGAAATGCCGGGGTGGGCCATGCCCACCCCGCACCCATCACAACCCATCAAGGCCTTTGCTGACCAGAACATTCACCGCCACACGGCGGTTCTGCGACTTGCCCTCGACGGTGTCATTGCTCGCCAGCGGGTCCGCCTCGGCCATCCCGGTGGGGGTCAGCATGCGATATGGCTTCCAGCCGCAGGCCTGCTGGAGATAATTGACGACGCGACCGGCGCGCTTGTCGCTCAGCGCCTGGTTGAATTCGAGCGTCCCCGTCGAATCAGTGTAACCGACAACAAGCAGCAAGGCATTGTCCATCCCTTCGGCCGCAGAGGCCGCGGCGCACAGCTCGCTTTTCGCCTGCTCGGACAGCACCGCCTTGCCCGTATCGAAATTCACATTCGTCGTGCTCTTGACGTTATACTTGTCGATATCGCCCATGCGACCACGCAGCGCTTCCGTTGCCGCCGTCTGCTCGTCGAAACGCTGGGCCGTGCCGCTACGGATCATCGAGGCGGTCTTGAGATCCTTGTTCTGCAACTTGATCTGGTTCGCCACCAGACCATCACCCGACTGCCAGGTCTTGATGGTGATGGGCAGGCCGTTGAGCAGCGAGTCGGCGGCCAGCTTGTTGCGATCGAGGCCGAACAGACCCTTGCTGGCACTGATCCGGGTCGCATCATTGACGGCCACGATCGTGTTGGTGCCGTCGTCGGACGTGACCTGGACCTTGTCCCCGCTGCGCGCGGAGATGATTCCCTTGATCTCGGGCCCTTCGGTCATCTCGGTGCCCTCGGACGAGGGCGCGTCATAGACGGTCGCCGAGAGATCGGCATCGGGCAGGTCCTGCGGCTGCGCAGACAGGCTGCCCGATGCCAGCATGGCAAGCAGCAAGAGAACTCTTGGGCTTTTGGAAATGGCACTCATTGCGTGGCTCCTTCAAACTCGTCCAGATCGGGCCTGCGTGATCGCAGTGTCTCCGCCGACCGCCGTCGCCATGGTGGCGTTAAGGCGGTCAGGCCCCCGTTCATCTGTGGAGTTCCTGCGTGTTCAGCCCAACCTTTCGGGAAGATGAACGCGCCCGGCCACACCGGTCGTTGTGCGGGTCATTCGAGCAGATGGTGCGGCGAACCGATGCGGACGACACCGCACAAACGCCCCTTCACGCACCGGCAGACTCGCCATGACGGCGCGTGACGCCCCGGCGTCATTGCGCCGCCGATCAGGTCAGCGGCTGGCGGCGATGACCTCGATACGCAGCGGCGGATCGCCAGCGGCGATCGCCAGGAGGCGGTCGACATTCGGATGCGCGCCGGGTCGGCTGCGGGCATCTGCCGTGTGTTCGGCGAACACGGCCAGACCATGGTCGGCCGCCGGCGCATCCAGTGCGCCAAATGCTTGCTGCAGATAATGGTAAACCGCCAGCGACCCCTGCTTGCCCGGCTGATTCTCGATACTGGCGATCACCGCGCCCTGCGCATCGACAAGGTCAATGCGCTGCACATCCTCGACAGAGGGCAGTTGCCGAAGATTATCCTTGAACGTCGCGCCCGGTTGAAAAATCGCCAGCATGTCTCGAATTCCTGCGTTGATTGGGCCCCGGCGCGTATCAGCTTCTTGCCAGCTCCGCCATAAGGCCCGCGACGATCGCCCCCGGCCATCCGCTCTCCACGTCCGCCGCCCGCAGCGCCGTGTAAAACGCGTGTCGATGGAAGGGCTGGCGGGATTTGGCCGGACGTTCCCCTTGCATGCGCCGTCTCCGGCGGCAGAATGCGCGCTCCTGTCCGGCATTGGGATGAACATGGATGGCTGAAGCGACCAAAGGACCAGCGTCTTATTTTCCGTCGATCGAGAAGAAATATGGCCGCCCGATAAGCGAGTGGCAGGCGATCGTGCGGGCGCATTATCCGGCGAAGCATATGGAGCTTGTGGCCATTTTGAAGACTGACCATGGCATGGGGCACGGCCACGCCAATGCGCTGGTCGCCCAGACGCTGGCGCAGGACAAGGCCAGGCCGTGACCGGTGCCGACAATGGTGGATTTGCGTAACCCGGCGCGCACCGGAAGCCCGGAAAGACGCCATTTGCAGGCCGTCAGGGCTGAAGGTCGATCCGCCCTGGCGGATGACGTCCTGCAGGAGCGCGATCGGTGCCGCGCCCGGGCTCAGGCTGGCCCGGATCGATCGATCAAGCCGCTGTCCAGCAGGGGCGCGGCGTCGATATCCTGCGCGTCCAGCAGCGTGGCGAGCCGCTCCACCGCCGCCAGCATCATGGCCTGCTCCCATGGCGGAAGGCCGGCGAAGCGATCCGTGAACGTCATCTGCAACAGATCGGGCGCATCGGCCAGCGCCGCCTTGCCGGCGGGCAGCGCGCTCAGGATGAACTGGCGCTTGTCTCGCTGGCTGCGCGCCCGCTGCACGAAGCCGAGCGCCTCCAGACGATCGACAATGGTGGTGATCGTCGCCTGACTGAACTGGAGCGCCTGCGCGATGACGCCCGGCGTCGCCTGATCACGCGCATCAATCTCCCGCAGCACGAGCCATTGCGAGGGCGTCAGGCCGGTCGCCGTGGCGAGTTGGCGACTGCCGATCTCGGTCGCGCGCAACACCCGGCGCAAGGCCCGCAAGGTGAGAGAAGCAATCTGCGTATCCATGGGTTTTTCCTAGCCGGATCAGCGCGTCAGCACCACGCCCATCCTTCATTCATCGAAGCATTTCACTGGATGCTTTATCGATCGAAACATCGTCTTTTTCTAAAAAAGGTTGAATATGATCGATTTTTGCGCATAATGCCGCCTCCCCACGCCGGAGCGCTTCGCTTTTCTGGCCAAAGTATTTTGGGAGATGAACTATCTTTGAGCGACAAGCCGAAGCGGCTCTCCAGCCGCCACGCACGTCTGCAGCCTCAGGCCAAAGCAAGGGACAGGATGTTCAACTGCGCGCACCGGTCGCGACCGACGGACCGGCAGTCACCGGGCTGATCGCGGCCTGCCCGCCGCTCGATTGCAATTCGGCCTATTGCAACCTGCTGCAATGCACGCATTTCGCGCAGCATTGCATTGTCGCCGAGCGGGATGGCGCGGTTGTCGGCTGGGTTTCGGGCTATCGCCCGCCCTCGGACCCGCAGAGCTTCTTCGTCTGGCAGGTCGCCGTGGCCCCGGCCGCACGGGGCGCGCGGCTGGGCCACCGGATGATCGAGGCCCTGCTCGCGCGCCCGGCAGCCCGCGGCGTCACCCAGCTCATCACCACCGTGACCGCGGATAATCGCCCGTCCTGGGCGCTGTTTGAGGGGCTCGCCCGCACATGGGGCGCGGCCCTCACCAAGAACGCGCTGTTCGAGCGTGAAACCCATTTCGCCGGCGCCAACGACACCGAGTGGCAGGCATGCATCAGCCCCCTGCCGATCCGGTCGCCGCAGCATGCAGATCAGGAGAAATGACGGCATGACCACCCTTCCCAACCCCACCGATGGCATTCCGGATACCGCCATTTACGAGCGACGCGAGTCGATCGTGCGCAGCTATGCGCGCGCCATGCCGCGCCAGTTCAACCGGGCCGAGACGGTCTGGCTGCATGACAATCAGGGCGGCCGTTATCTCGACTTCCTCTCGGGCTGCTCGTCGCTCAACTATGGCCATAACCATCCGGTGCTGAAGCAGGCGCTGCTCGATTACATCACCGCCGATGGCGTCGCCCACGGGCTCGACCTGCACACCGACGCCAAGGCCGATTTCCTGCACACGCTGGAAGAGGTGATCCTCAAGCCGCGCGGGCTGGATTATCGCGCCATGTTCACCGGCCCCACCGGCACCAACGCCGTGGAAGCCGCCATCAAGCTGGCGCGCAAGGTGACGGGGCGGGAAATGGTGATCGCCTTCACCAACGGGTTTCACGGCATGACCCTGGGCGCGCTCGCCTGCACCGGCAATGCCGCCAAGCGCGGCGGCGCCGGCATTCCGCTCAGCCATGTCGCGCATGAGCCTTATGATGGCTATTATGGCGCGGAGATCGACACCGCCGAGATGCTGGAGCAGCGCCTGGCCGATCCCTCCAGCGGGCTGGATGCGCCGGCGGCCATCCTCGTCGAAACGGTGCAGGGCGAAGGCGGCCTCAACGCCGCATCCGCCGAATGGCTGCGCGCCATTGCCGCCATCGCCAAACGCCACGGCGCGCTGCTGATCGTCGATGATATTCAGGCAGGTTGCGGCCGCACCGGCAGCTTCTTCAGCTTCGAGGACATGGGCTTCGTGCCGGATATCGTGACGATGGCCAAGTCGCTCTCCGGCATGGGCCTGCCCTTCGCGCTGGCGCTGATCCGCCCGGATTATGACCAGTGGGCGCCCGGCGAGCATAATGGCACCTTCCGCGGCAACAACCACGCCTTCGTCACGGCCACGGCCGCGCTGCGCCATTTCTGGAGCGATGACCGCTTCGAGGCGGATATCCGCCGGCGCGGCGCGCTCATCGAGCACCGGCTGGATGCCATGGCGGCCGAACATGGCCTGACCGTCCGCGGGCGCGGCATGATGCGCGGCATCGACGTCGGCTCGGGCGAGATCGCGCAGGCCATCACCACCGCCTGCTTCGCCCGCGGGCTCATCATCGAAACCAGCGGCGCGCATGACGAGATCGTCAAAATCCTCGCGCCGCTCACCATTGACGACGCCGTGCTCGCGGCCGGGCTCGACATATTGGAACGGACGCTCCGCGCCGCTCTGGTCGTGCCCTGCGCCGTCGCGGCGGCCTGAACCGACAAGGAGATACAGCATGATCGTTCGCAAGCTTCAGAGCATTCGCCGCTCCGGGAACAATGTGAAGACCGATGGCTGGGAGAGCGCCCGCCTGCTGCTCAAGGATGATGGCATGGGCTTCTCGTTCCATGTCACCACCATGTATGCCGGCAAGGAACTCCACATGCATTACCAGAACCATCTGGAGGCCGTGCTCGTGCTCAAGGGCACCGGCACGATCGAGGATCTGGGCACCGGCACCACGCACGACCTCGCGCCCGGCGTGATGTATGCGCTCAACGACCATGACAAGCATATCGTGCGGCCGACCACGGACATTCTGACGGTGTGCGTCTTCAATCCGCCGGTGACCGGGCAGGAAGTGCATGACGAAAGCGGCGCCTATCCCGCCGACCCCGACCTGCTGCGCGAACCCGCGCTGACCAGCTGACACCGCCACCACAAAAAGGGGAAACCCCCATGGCAAAGCCAGACCCGGCACCACAGCCACAGCCAGACCCATATCCCTCCCGCCATGCCGCCGAGCCGGAGATGCGGCCGCGCCTCGATCCCGTCGTCCACAGTGACTGGAGCGCAGCCGCCCCGCTCAGCCGCGCGCAGGCCACCCAGTTCGACCGCGACGGTTATCTGGTGCTGGACGATCTGTTTTCCGATGCGGAAATCACCTTCCTGCAACGCGAGGTGGGCAAGCTGCTCGCCGATCCCGATGCGCTGGCCGCCGAGACCGTGATCACCGAGCCCGGCAGCCGCGAAATCCGCTCGATCTTCGAGATCCACGCGCAAAGCCCGGTGCTCGCGCGGCTGGCCGCCGATGAGCGCCTCGCCGGCGTGGCGCGCTTCCTGCTGGGGGACGCGGTCTACATCCACCAGTCCCGCCTGAACTATAAGCCCGGCTTCAAGGGCAAGGAATTCTACTGGCATTCGGATTTCGAGACCTGGCATGTCGAGGATGGCATGCCGCGCATGCGCGCGCTTTCCATGTCCGTCCTGCTCGCGGAGAACACGCCGCATAACGGGCCGCTGATGCTGATCCCCGGATCGCACCGCACCTTCCTCACCTGCGTGGGGGAAACGCCGCAGGATCATTATCGGATGTCGCTGCGGAAGCAGGAATATGGCGTGCCGGACGAGGACAGTCTGGCCGAGCTGGCCGACCGTCACGGCATCGTCGCGCCGGTCGGCAAGCCGGGCGCGGTCGTGATCTTCGACTGCAATGTGATGCACGGCTCGAACGGCAACATCACGCCCTTTCCGCGCGCCAACGCCTTTCTCGTCTATAACGCGGTCAGCAACCGCTTGCAGGCGCCCTACGGCGTCGACAAGCCGCGCCCGTCCTTCATCGCCGCGCGGGGCGAGCCGCGGGCGCTCGCGCCGCAAACCGGCCCGCTGATGGCGGAGGCCCCGGCATGAGCGGCGGCCATAGCGTCGAGAAGATCGGCGGCACCTCCATGGCGGCGACCGGCACGCTCTTCGACAATGTGCTGATTGCCGGACGGACAGGCAGCGACCTCTACAACCGCATCTTCGTCGTCTCGGCCTATGCCGGCATGACGGACCTGCTGCTGGAGCACAAGAAGAGCGGCGCGCCCGGCGTCTATGCCCGCTTCGTCGCCAATGACGGCACGGACGGCTGGCGCCACGCCATGGCCGCCGTGCGCGCCGCCATGCATGCGCGCAATGCCGCCATGTTCGCGCGGCCCGAGAGCCTGGCCGAGGCCAACGCCTTTGTGAATGGCCGTATCGACGGGCTCACCGCCTGTCTCGATGACCTTGCCCGGCTGCGCAGCCATGGCCGCTTCTGCGTCAAGGAACAGCTGCTGACGGTGCGCGAGCTGCTCGCCGGCCTGGGCGAAGCGCATAGCGCCCACAGCACGGCGCTGCTGCTGCGCGACCGGGGCGTCCATGCCCGCTTCGTCGACCTCACCTTTGCCGAGCGGCAGGAAACGCGCGGGCTGGACGATCGCATCCGGCAAGCATTCGCCGATATCGACCTGACCGCCACCCTCCCCATCGTCACCGGCTATGCCGGCTGCGCGGAGGGCATGGTGCGCCGTTATGCGCGCGGCTATTCGGAGATGACCTTCTCCCGCATCGCGGTGCTGACCGGCGCGCGCGAGGCGATCATCCACAAGGAATTCCATCTCTCCAGCGCCGACCCGAAGCTGGTCGGCCCGGACAAGGCGCGCAAGATCGGCCGCACCAATTATGACGTCGCCGACCAGCTCGCCAATCTGGGCATGGAAGCCATCCACCCCGGCGCCGGGCGCGGCCTGCGCCAGACGGATATCCCGCTGCGCGTCCGCAACACCTTCGACCGCGAGGATGAAGGCACGCTGATCTGCGGAAACTATGTCTCCGACACGCCCCGCGTGGAGATTGTGACCGGCATCCGCCAGATGCAGGCGCTCCAGTTCTTCGAGCAGGATATGGTCGGCGTGAAGGGCTATGACGCCGCCATATTGGAGGCCCTCACCCGCCATGGCGTGTGGATCGTCAGCAAGTCCTCCAACGCCAACACCATCACCCATTATCTCTCGACCGACGCGGCCACGGCGGCCCGGGTGATCGCGGATCTGGAGCAGCGCTATCCGGATGCCGCCATTTCCGCCCAGCCCGTCGCCATGGTCTCCGCCATCGGCAGCGATATCGCGCGGCCGGGGCTGATGGCCGACGCGCTGCGGGCCCTGAGCGACGAAGCCATCGACGTCATCGCGATGCAGCACCAGATCCGCAATGTGGATGTGCAATTCGTCGTCGCTGTCGAGGCCTTCGACATGGCGGTCAGCGCGCTGCATCGCGCGCTGGTGGAGCAGGTGCAGCCCGCGACAGGCCGGCGCGCGGCCTGATCGGCACGGCGCGCGCCTCCATGCTTCCGGCCATCCTGCCTGTCCGCAGCCTGCTCATCGCCATCTTCATGCTGATGGCGGGCAGCGGCTTTCTCGCGACGCTCATCAGCCTGCGGCTGGAGCGCGGCGGCACCAGCACGATCGTGATCGGCGCCGTCGCCACCGCCTATTTCGCCGGGCTCGTCATCGGCGCGTTGCGAGCCGGCGACGTCGTGCGGCGGGTCGGGCATATCCGCGCCTTCGCCGCCTTCGTCGCGCTGCTCTCGGCCAGTACGCTGGCTTATGCGCTGTTCACCCATGCGCTGTTCTGGGCCTGGCTGCGCCTGATCGACGGCGTCTGCGTCGCCGGTGTCTTCATCTGCCTGGAAAGCTGGCTCAATGATCGCGCCGAGGCGGAGACGCGCGGCGGCATCCTCGCCGCCTATATGGTCGCGCTCTATTCCGGGCAGGCGGTCGGGCAACTGCTGCTGGGCGCGAGCGGCGCCTTGCCGAGCGTGCCGTTCCAGCTCGCCTCGATCCTGATCTCCCTCGCCATCATTCCGCTGTGCCTCACCCGCAGCGTCGCGCCCGCGCCGGCCGAGGCCAGCGCCTTCTCGATCCGCACCCTGTTCACGGCCTCGCCGCTGGGCGCGATCGGGGCGGTGGCCACCGGGCTGATGCTCGGCGCCTTCTACGGCCTTGCCGCCGTGCATGTCCGCCGATTGGGGCTGGACCTCGCGCAGACGGCGAGCTTCATGATGATCGTGATTCTGGGCGGCGTGGCGCTGCAATGGCCGCTCGGTCATTTGTCGGACCGCTATGATCGCCGCCGGGTCATCGTGCTCAGCTTTGCCGCGACCATGGCCGTCAGTCTGGCGCTGGCGTTCCTCTCCGCCCGCGGCGCGGCGCTGCTGACGACCGGCGCGCTGTTCGGGGGCCTCAGTTTCGCGCTGTATCCCTTGTGCGTCGCGCACTGCAATGACCGGCTGCTCGCCGCCGAGCGCGTGGCGGCGAGCGGGCGGCTGGTGCTGCTCTATTCCATCGGCGCGGCGCTCGGGCCGATCTGCGCCGCCACGTTCATGACAGCGGCGGGCACCGGCGGCCTGTTCCTCTTCATCGCCCTGTGCGCGGGCGCGGCGCTGGTCTTCGGCCTGTGGCGCCAGACCGCCTCGGCCCCCGTGCCGGGCGCGGAGCAACAGGATTTCCAGATGCTGCCACGCACCACCCCGATGGCGACCTTGCTCGATCCCAACACCGCCGATGAGGCGCTGATCGAAGGACAGACAGAATGACCGCTGCCTCCGCACAAGCCCTCCCCACCCCGGCGGCCCCAACCGCCGACCGGAGCACCCTGCGCCGCGCCATTGCCGCCTCGGCCATGGGCAACGCGACGGAATGGTTCGATTATGGCATCTATGCCTATGGCGTGACCTATATTTCCGCCGCGCTGTTCCCCGGCGATATAGATGATGCGGTGCTGTTCGCGCTGGCGACCTTTGCCATCTCCTTTCTGGTCCGGCCGCTGGGCGGCATGTTCTGGGGCCCGCTGGGCGACCGGCTGGGGCGCAAATCCGTGCTGGCGCTCACCATCCTGCTGATGTCCGGCGCGACGCTCTGCGTCGGGCTGATCCCCGATTATGCCAGCATCGGCCTGTGGGCGCCCGCGCTGCTCATCCTGCTGCGCATGGTGCAGGGCTTTTCGACCGGCGGCGAATATGGCGGCGCGGCGACCTTCATGGCGGAATATGCCCCCGACGACCGGCGTGGCTTCTACGGCAGTTTCCTTGAGTTCGGCACGCTGGCGGGCTTTTCGCTGGGCGCGCTGCTGATGCTGATCTTCTCGCTGCTGCTGGGCGATCAGGCGATGCACGACTGGGGCTGGCGCATTCCTTTCCTCATCGCCGCGCCAATGGGGCTGATCGGCATGTATCTGCGCTCGAAGATGGAGGACACGCCGATTTTCCGCGCGGAAGGGCAAGCGCGGCCCTCGCCGGGCCTGCGCCTGCTGATGCGGCATCACTGGCGGCCGATCCTCGTCGTGGGCGGCCTGGTCGTCGCGCTCAACGTCGTGAACTACACCCTGCTCAGCTACATGCCGACCTATCTCCAGCGGCGCATCGGCCTCTCCCCGGACGAAGCGCTGATCGTGCCCATCATCGGCATGTTGTTCATGATGCTGTTCCTGCCGTTTGCGGGCAGCCTGTCGGATCGCGTCGGCCGTCGCCCGATGTGGCGCGTCTCGCTGATCGGCCTGTGCCTGGCGGCCATCCCGCTCTACATGCTGATGGGGACGGGGCTGGTCGGCGCCACCGTGGCGTTCGTGCTGCTGGGCCTGCTCTATGTCCCGCAGCTGGCGACCATTTCCGCGACATTCCCGGCGCTCTTCCCCACGCATATCCGCTTCACCGGCTTTGCGATCGCCTATAATGTCTCCACGTCGATCTTCGGCGGCACCGCGCCCGCGATCGGCAGCGGCCTCATCACGCTGACCGGCAATGAGCTGATGCCGGCCATCTATATGGTGCTGGCCTGTCTCGTGGGGCTGGCGGCCCTGCGCTTCATGCCGGAAACAGCCGGACGCACCCTGCATGACGATCCCTTCCGCCACGGACAAGCCCCGTCAATCCGCTGATCCAGGCGCATCACCGATCGAGGTGGCACGCCACGAAATGATCGGGATGGTCCGGCACCGGCAGCAACTGGGGCGTTACGCTGCGGCAGACATCCATCGTGAAGGGGCAGCGCCCGGCGAACCGGCAGCCGGCCCCGACATTGACCGGCGAGGGGATTTCGCCACTGAGCGCGATCGCTTGCCGCTTGCGTTCGATCTGCGGATCGGGCTGCGGATTGGAGGCGATCAATATCTCCGTATAGGGGTGTCTGGGGTTGAAGAACACCTCCGCCGCCGGGCCGATCTCGACAAGGCTGCCCAGATACATGACCGCCATCCGGTCGCTGACATAGCGCACCATCGACAGATCATGCGCGATGAACAGGAGGGTCAGGCCCATCGACGCCTGAAGCTCCTCAAGCAGGTTGACGACCTGCGCCTGCACCGAGACATCGAGCGCCGAGATCGGCTCGTCGCAGACGACGAACTCCGGCTCCAGGATGAGCGCGCGGGCAATGCCGATGCGCTGGCGCTGGCCGCCTGAAAATTCATGCGGGTAGCGGGACATATGGTCCGGCTCCAGCCCGACGCGGCGCAACCAGCTCGCCACCTTCTCGCGGATATCGCCAGCGGACAGGCGGCGATGCAGCCGCAACCCCTCGCCGATGATCTCGCCCACGGTCATGCGCGGGTTGAGCGAGGAATAAGGGTCCTGAAAGATCAGCTGCATCGCGGTGGCATGGCGGCGGAAATCAGCCACCTTATAAGTCTGCGGCAGCACCTCCCCGCGATAGCTGACCGTGCCGGCCGTCTTGGGCAGCAGGCCGACGAGCGCCTTGCCGAAGGTGGATTTGCCCGATCCGGATTCGCCGACCAGACCGACAATCTCGCGCTCGTGGATGGTCAGGCTCACCCCGTCGACCGCATGGACCTTGCGCCCGCGCGACAGGTCGAAATGCTTGGTCAGGCGATCGGCGACGATCAGCGGATCAGCGGCGCTCACCTGTCTGTCTCCACCGTGGGTCCGGCGGCGGCGGCGCGCAGGATACGGGCCCCGTCGGGCACGGCGTCATGATTGAGCCAGCACCGCCCGAAATGCCCGGCGGCGCGATAGAAGCGCGGCGGGTCGCGCTCGGCGCAGATGCGCATGGCATGGGGACAGCGCGCGGCATAGGCACAGCCGACAGGCGGCGAGAACAGGTCCGGCGGGCTGCCTTCAATCGGTTGCAGGCGGTGCTCGGCGCCACTGCGGTTGCTCGGCATCGCCGCCTGCAGGCCCACCGTATAGGGGTGCGCCGGGCGATAGAAGATATCGTCCACGCTGCCATGCTCCACAATCTGCCCCGCATACATCACCGCCACCTCGTCGGCCATGCGCGCGACCACGCCCAGATCATGGGTGATGAGGATGATCGCGGTGCCCTCGGTGCGTTGCAGCTCGGCCAGCAGATCGAGCACCTGCGCCTGGATGGTGACGTCCAGCGCGGTGGTCGGTTCGTCAGCGATGAGCACGGCCGGTTCGCACGCAATCGCCATGGCGATCATCGCGCGCTGCTGCATGCCACCGGAAAATTCGAACGGATATTGCCGCGCGCGCTGCGCCGCATTGGGGATGCGCACGAGGTCGAGCAGTTCGATGGCCCGCGCGAAGGCCCGGTGCCGGCTCCAGCCCCGGTGCACTTCCAGCGTCTCGGCAATCTGGCGGCCGACCGTCATGGTGGGGTTGAGCGAGACCATCGGGTCCTGAAAGATCATGCCGATCTCATTGCCCCGAAATTCCTCCGCGTCGGCCGACTGCGGCCCCAATATGTCCCGGCCCCGCAGGCGCGCCCTGCCCGCCGTGAGCCGGCCCGGCGGCATGGGGACAAGGCCCATCAGCGTCTGCACGGTGACCGATTTGCCGCAACCGGATTCGCCGACGATCGCCAGCGTGCGCCCCGCCTCGATCGCAAAGCCGACCCCGCGCACCGCCTTGACGGTGCCGCCATAGGTATCGAACTCGACCCGCAGGTCCTCGACCTCAAGCAGCGGCGGCGTGGCTTCGATCGCGGTCATTCGCGGGACCTCATCTTCGCATCGAGCGCATCGCGCAGGCCGTCGCCCAGAAGATTGAACGCGAGCACCGTGATGCTGATCATCAGCGCGGGGAAGAGCAGCTCGTGCGGATGGCTCAGCATCGTCTTGATCCCGTCATTGCTCATGCTGCCCCATGAGGCATTGGGCGGCGCGACCCCCAGCCCGATGAACGACAGGAACGCCTCGGTGAAGATGGCGCTCGGGATGGCGAAGGTGAGCGTGACCAGAATGACGCCCATGGTGTTGGGGATCATGTGCCGCATCACCAGATAGCCGGTGCGTCCGCCCAGCAACCGCGCCGCGCTGACATAGGCCTCCTCGCGCACCTGCAGGATCTGGCCGCGCACCAGCCGCGCCGTGCCCGGCCAGGAGAGCGCCACCAGCGCCACCACCATCGGCAGGATGCCGCTTTCGCCGGGGCCGATGCCAAACGCGATCTTGAACAGGATCATGAACAGCAGAAACGGCAGCGCGATGGCGAAATCGACGAAGCGCATCATCAGCTGGTCCGTGCGCCCGCCGACGAAACCGGCGATGCTGCCATAGGCCACGCCAAGCAGGACATAGAGGAGCGGAGCGACAAGGCCGATGAACAGCGAGACCCGCGCGCCCTGCATCAGCCGCGCCAGCATATCGCGCCCCAGATAATCGGTGCCGAGGGGGTGAAGCCGATATTGGACGGTGTCGCCGATCGCCAGCGTGGCATTTGGGGCCGCCAGCCCGCGCTCGGTCGCTTCGGCCACGGTGATCGCATTGTCCACCTCGACCCGCAGCGTTTCGCGGGCGGGCAGTTCCACGCCCTGGGCATTCAGCGCCACCACGGAATAATAGGCGGTGCCGGGTGTGAGATCGAGCCGGTCCTCATAATGGGTGACGGCGGGGGAACCGGTGGTGCCAAGCGGAAGGCCGAGCGCGCTCTCGCTGTGCACCGGCACGATGTCGCGATAGATGCGATAATCGACCGCGCCGGGCAGTGGCGCCCATGCCAGCCGGACATATTGGGTCGTGGCCGGGGCAGCGAGCGTCAGCCCCCTGGCCACCGGCGGCGGTGCGTCCGTCCACGGGCGATAGGGCGGCACGATGACGGCGCTGCGATCCGCGCCGGGCGGGCTGCTGACCTGCTGGAGATCCTGCGCCGAGGGCGAGACCCGCCAGACCAGTGGCCCGAACAGGGTGAAGGCCAGCATGGCGATGATCAGGTAAAGCGAGAGGATTGCTCGCCGGTTGGCCTTCAGCCGGATCCACGCATCCTGCCAGTAGGATAGCGACGGACGGGTGATCTTCTGCACCCGCGCCTCGCTGTGCAGCGGCTCCAGCGCGCCGGGCGGCAGGATCGCATCCACATCAGGGGGAAGCTGTGTGGCCATGGCTAGTTCACCCTCACGCGGGGGTCGATCAGCCCGTAAAGCAGGTCGACGATGATCACCATCAGCACCAGAAAGGCGCCGAAGAACACGGTCGTTCCCATGATGACCGTATAATCCAGCTGCTGGACGGCCTGCACGAAATAGCGGCCGAGCCCCGGAATCGCGAAGACCAGCTCCACCACGAAGCTGCCGGTGGTGATGGCGGCAATGGCAGGGCCGAGCACCGTGATCACCGGCAGGATCGCATTGCGCAGCTGGTGGCGGGTGAAGATGCGGGTGGCGGGCAGTCCCTTGGCCTTCGCGGTGCGGATGAAGTCCGCATTCACGATCTCCAGCATCGAGCTGCGCATCAGGCGCGTCAGATAGGCCATGGTGCCGAGGCCCAGCACCAGCGCCGGGAGGATCATGTGCTTCACCGTGCCCCAGCCGGCCACCGGCAGCAGCGAAATGCCAAAGGCGCTGTTGAGCTTGACGACCGCCAGCTGGGCGAACGCGGCGAAGACGAAGCTGGGCACCGAGATGCCGAGGATCACCATGAGCATGATCACGGTATCGGGCCATTTGTTGCGATAGAGCGCCGTCAGCGCGCCGAACAGGATGCCGCCCAGCGCCGCAAAGACGATGGCGAGAATGCCGAGCGCGGCGGACACCGGGAAATGCTCGCGGATGATGTCGTTGACGCTGCGGTTCTTCTGCGTGAACGAGATGCCCAGATCGCCATGGGCCAGATTGTTCATATAGATGAGATATTGCTGCCCGACCGGCTTATCGAGGCCATATTTGACCTCCAGATTATGGCGCATATCGGTCGTCATCGCCTTGGCGCCGCTCAGCGGATCACCGGGCACGGCGTGCATCGCGACGAAGGTGGCAGTGGCGATGAACCAGATGGTGATCACCCCCTGCAGCAGGCGCGTGAGCGTATAGCGCAGCATGCTAGCGGCTCACCGCGCTGGTGATCCGGGCCCGCGTCCAGTCCGGATCGGGGCCGGTCACCCGCCGCACCATGCCCGTCACCACCGGATCGATGACATAGAGCCGGGCGCGCTCATAGCCGGACACGATCACGGCATCATCGACGATGATCTGCTGAATTTTGCCAAAAGCGTCCATGCGGGTCCGGGGATCGGTGGATGTGCGGGCGATCTGGACCAGCCGGTCCAGCGCCGGATTGCGGTATTCGCCACGATTATTGCCATTGTCGCTGGTAAACAGGTCACCGAATGTCAGCGGATCGGAATAGTCCGGCCCCCATCCCGCCGAGACCATGTCAAAGTCGCCCGCAAGCATCTTGGCGAGCCGCTGCTTGAAGATCTGATTGTCGATCCGCACCTCCAGCCCCAGCGTGCGGCGCAACGTCTCCTGATAATATTCCGCCTCCTTCTGCGCCAGCGTCGTGTCCCCGGTCAGCAGGATCAGCGGCGGCAGAACGGTCAGCCCCAGCTCCTTCTTGGCCAGGTCGAGATAATGCCGGGCCTTGGCCGGATCGGGCGTGATCTCCTCCACCGGATATTCGGCGCGGAACTTGCCATGCACCCCGTCCAGCCACATCGGGAACAGCGATCGACCGGGCAGATAGCCCGGGATCTTGATCACCCGATTGACCAGCTCGGCAGGGTCGAGCGCATATTGGATCGCCTTGCGCAGGTTGCGGTTGCGCGTGAGGCGGCCGGGGCGGTGGTTGAACTCGACGTAGAACAGGCTGCCGTCCATGAAGCTGTTGATCTTCCAGCCCTGCAATTGCGCTTCCTCGAGATTTTCCTGCCCGATCTCGGTCATCGCGATCTTGCCGTCGCGGAACAGGTTGATCCGCGCGCTTGGATCGCTGGTGAAATAGGGGAAATCGAGCACATTGAGGCTGATCTGGTCCCGATCCCAATAATGCGGGTTCTTCTCCAGCCGGATATGCGCGCCATGCACCCACAGCGTCATGCGGAACGGCCCGTTATAGAGCAGCGTATCGGCGCTGGAGGCATAGCGCCCGCCGGTCGCCCGGTAGAAATCCTCGCGGATCGGGTAGAAGACGTTGAAGGCCGTCAATTGCGCGAAATAAGGCACCGGATAAGCGAATTCCACGCGCAACTCGCGATCGTTGACCGCTTGTACGCCCAGCGCGGTGATCGGCAGCTTGCCGGCGCTGATCGCTTCGGCATTTTTGATGCCGAACATGATGTTGGCATATTCCGACGCGCTTTTGGGATCGACCGCGTTGCGCCAGGCGAACACGAAATCATGCGCCGTCACCGGCTGGCCATCGCTCCATTTCGCGGTGTCGCGCAGCCAGAAGGTGGCGCCGGTCGCCCCGATCTCCCACCGTTCGGCGACGCCGGGCGCGAGATGGTTGTTTTGATCGAAGCGCAGGAGCCCCTCCTCGACATGGCCGAGAATGAACGAACTGATCTGATCGGCGGTCATGCTGCTGTCGAGCTGCGGCGGTTCGTCCGCCAGCGACAGGGTGACCGTCCCCGTGCGCGGGTCCACCCCGCCGACGACATCCGAGCGCCCCGAGACCCACGACAGGCCCGCCACGACGAGGCCCAGAACCAAAACGGCCAACAGCATCAGCGCGAACAGCTGCTGGCCGGGTGTCCTGATCCATCGCTGCCGCGCGCGGACACCCCGCATCAATCGCAAGCCAGTCTTGTCATGGGAGCGCTGCCCTGCCTCGCCCGATCGCCATCGACCGGCGCACCACCTCGCCGCTGCGCCGTCAAACCGCGGCGGTTTTCGGGCTTGCCATCCTCCCGGCAGCCCCTGTCGATTCGGAAGTCTGGTTCCCGCATGCCGCAATCGTAGCCTCGCATCGAGCGTCTGCAATCCATTCCTCTTGTTTGGAACAGATAGCGCCCCCGCTCCTGAACGGACGATTGCGCGGCAAGACCCGGACCTTGGCGGAGCCCACGCATGTCTGGAGTCTGTTTGGGCGCCCGCATCGCGGCCAACGCCTTGTCCCCTGAACGGGATTTTGGAGGCCCGAGCCGGAATCGAACCGGCGTGCGCGGATTTGCAGTCCGCTGCGTCACCACTCCGCCATCGGGCCTCGCTGCGTGATGAGAGCAGGGCCGCTAGCCCAAATTGCCGGCCGACGCAATCGGCTTTGGCGCAATCCGCCCAATGTCGCCCCTCACCGTATTTCAGAATTGAAAAAGCTTTCACTGTGCGCGGCAAAGCGACTAGAGAGGTCGGCATCCGCCATTAGTGTATTGTCATAGCAATACAGCCGTGCCATCTAGGGACCCCATGAGCGAACAATATTTCAGCGCGATGCGCCGCGCGATGGTCGAAAGCCAGCTGCGCACCAACGATGTCAATGATCCGGCGATCATCGAGGCGATCCTGGCCGAGCCGCGCGAGGCCTATCTGCCCGAGGCGCGGCGCAGTGCCGCCTATATCGACCGGGCGGTGCCGCTCGGCAACGAGCGCGCGCTCAATCCGCCGCTCGCCACGGCCCGGCTGCTCGTGGAGGCCGCGCCGCGCGCCGGCGAGCGCGTGCTGCTGATCGGCGCCGCCACGGGCTATGCCGCCGCGCTGCTCTTGCGCCTTGGCTGCGTCGTGACGGCGGTGGAAGAGGATGCCGGGCTGCTCGCGCATGCGCGGGCACAGCTGGGCGACCGGGCGAATCTGCATCTCGAAGCCGGCCCGCTTGCCCGTGGCCATGCCGCGCGCGCGCCGTATGACCTGCTGATCATCGACGGCGCCGTCGATGCGCTGGACGATGCGCTGATCGACCAGCTGCGGATCGACGGCCGCGCCGTTTTCGGGCGGGTCGATGCCGGCGTCACGCGCCTGTGCATCGGCACGCGCACCGCCGGCGGCTTTGGCGCCCGCGCCTTTGCCGATGTCGAGGCCGTGACGCTGCCCGGTTTCGCACGCCCCAAGGCGTTCACCTTCTGACCCATCAGGCCGGAGACCCCATGCCCAGACGCCCGCTTCCGCGCCTTGCGATCCTTGTGGCCCTGCTGGGCTCCACCATCGGCCCGGCGCAGGCCGAGACGCTGCAGGACGCCCTCGCCGCGGCCTATCGCAACAACCCCACATTGACGGCGGTGCGCGCCGGCCAGCGCGCGACGGACGAGACCTACAACATCCAGAAGGCGTCCGGCCTGCCCAATCTGGGCGTGACGTCGACCTACACCGAATCCGCCCATTCGCGCCCGCTCAATCCGCTGCTGGCCCCGCGTGATCTCAACACCAGCCTGAGCCTGAGCGTCCCGCTCTATTCCGGCGGCCGCGTCCGCAATGGCATGACGGGCGCGCAGCGGCGGATCGAGGCCGGGCAGTTCGATGTGCGCTCGACCGAGTTGACCGTCTTCAGTCAGGTCGTCGCGGCCTATATGGATGTGATCCGCGGGCAATCGCTGGTGGCGCTCAGCCGCAACAATGTCGATGTGCTGGAGGTCAACCTCAAGGCGACCAACAACCGCTTTCAGGTCGGCGATCTGACGCGCACCGATGTCGCCCAGTCCGAATCGCGCCTCTCGCTGGCGCGGGGCGACCTCAAGACGGCGGAAGCCACGCTGATCGAGGCACGCGAGCGCTATATCCAGCTGGTCGGCCATGCGCCGGTCGATCTGCAAGCCCCGCCGCCGCTGCCGGGCCTTCCGGCGACCCCGGACGAAGCCGTGGAAACCGCCCTCGCCAACAATCCGGACCTCGCCGCCGCGCGCAAGCAGCGGGAAGCCAATGGCTATGACGTGCGCGTCGCCCGGGGCCAGCGCCTGCCGACGGTGTCGGGTTTTGTCAGCGGCGGTTATGATACCAGTCTGGGGTCGGCCTCCCGCGAGGCCGTCGACCTGGGCGTCGGCGGAGATACCGACACGGTCCAGCTCGGCGCCCGCCTCACCCTGCCGCTCTATCAGGGCGGTGGCCCGGCGGCGCAGGTGCGCCAGAGCCAGGCGCGCGAACAGCAGGCCATGGAGCAGGAAACCGCCGTCGAGCGGGACGTGATCGCGCAGACCCGCTCGCTCTACGCCAGCTGGCAGGCCAGTGATGAGGTGATCGCCTCCAGCCGCGTCGCCGTCGATGCCGCCGCGCTCTCGCTGCAAGGCGTCCGCGCGGAAAACACCGTGGGCACCCGCACCATCCTCGACATCCTCAATGCCGAGCAGGAGGCGTTCAGTTCGCGCGTCCAGCTCGTCACGGCCGAACGCAACGCTTATGTCGCCTCCTTCTCGCTGCTCGCGGCGATGAACCGGATCGATCTGGCGGAATTCGGCATCGCGACCGGCGATATCTATGATCCGGCGGAGAATTTCGGCCGGGTCAAGGGCAAGTGGTCCGACTGGAATGATGATGCCGCGCCACAGCCGATTTCGTCACGCACGGTTGACTCGCCCGCACAAAACGCGACTATAAGCCCTGATATCAAACCCTGACCTTCGAGGATCCGGATGAGGGCCATGTCGAACGAGCCATCCATGGAAGAGATCCTGTCGTCTATCAAACGGATCATCGCCGAGGAGGACATCCCCGCGCAGGGCGCCCGCGCGCCCCGGCGTGCGGCTGTCAGCCGTTTTGCCGCGCCCGAGGCGCAGGCCGATGAATTCGCCGATGACGATCAGATCCTGGAACTGACCGAAGCGCTGTCCGGCGACATCGAGGCCGCGCATGAGGAAATGCTGATGGCCAAGCCCGAGACTCCCGCCGCCGAGACTCCCGCCAAGGCCGATCCGCGCCCGGCCAAAGCCGCCCGCAGCCGCCCGGCCGCCGCGCCGGCCGCCGCAACCGCCCCGGACGTTGCCCCTGCCGCCGGGCCGGCAACGCCCGCGCCCGCCGTCATGTCCGACCTGAGCGCCGAGGCCGCCCGCGAATCGCTGGTCAGCCTCTCCCGCCTGCTGGTCCGCGCGGATGATGGCCAGTCCAACACGCTGGAAGGGCTGGTCCGCGAGATGCTGCGCCCGGTGCTCAAGGAATGGCTCGACGCCAATCTGCCCGAACTGGTCGAGGCCATGGTCAAGCGCGAGATTGACCGCATCACCGGCCGAGTATGACGGCCGGGCCGTGCGCGGTCCGGCCGAATTGAGCCCGGCCCGGCCGGGGCAGCCCTCGCCTGCCCCCTGAGCGCACCGGCTCCATCCACCCCTTTCGACAAGACAGGCCGTGTCCCCGCCGGGCTGGCGCGCACGGTCAACAGCCATTAAGGCCCGTCCATGACCGAGCTAGCCAAGACATTCGACCCCGCCGCCATCGAAGCCAAATGGTATCACCATTGGGAGACGGAAGGGGAATTCCGCCCTGCCCGCCCCGACGCGCAGCCCTTCACCATCGTCAATCCGCCGCCCAACGTGACCGGATCGCTCCATATCGGCCACGCGCTGGACAATACGCTGCAGGATATCGTGATCCGCTACGAGCGGCTGCGCGGCAAGGATGCGCTGTGGGTGGTGGGCACCGACCATGCCGGCATCGCCACGCAGATGGTGGTCGAGCGGCAGCTGAACGCGCAGCAGCAAAAGCGCACCGATTTCACCCGCGAGCAGTTCATCGAGAAGGTGTGGGACTGGAAGGCGGAGAGTGGCGGCACCATCACCGGCCAGCTGCGGCGGCTGGGTTGCTCGATGGACTGGAGCCGCGAGCAGTTCACCATGGACCCGCATTTCACCCGCGCGGTCGTCAAGGTGTTCGTCGATCTCTACAATGAGAAGCTGCTCTATCGCGACAAGCGGCTGGTCAACTGGGACCCGGGCCTGAAGACCGCGATCAGCGACCTGGAAGTCGAGACGCGCGAGATCAAGGGCAAGTTCTGGCACTTCCGCTATCCGCTCGCGGACGGCGTGACGCTGGCGGACGGCCGCGACCATATCGTCGTCGCCACCACCCGGCCCGAGACGATGCTGGCGGACATGGCCGTCGCGGTGAATGGCGCGGACGAGCGCTATCGCAGCGTCATCGGCCACTATGTCGAGCTGCCGATCACCGGCCGGCGCATCCCTATCGTGGCGGATGATCATGCCGATCCGGAACTGGGCTCGGGCGCGGTCAAGATCACGCCGGGTCATGATTTCAATGACTTCGAGGTCGGCAAGCGCGCGGGCATCGCGGCCAGCGCGATGCTCAACATGCTCGATGCCGACGCGAACGTCTGCCAGACGGCGGATGGCCTGATCCCGGCCGACTATCTCGGGCTCGATCGGTTCGTGGCGCGCGACAAGGTGGTCGCCGCCCTGCGCGCGCTCGATCTGCTCGACTATGCCATGGTCGACGTCGAGACCGAGGATGGCACGGAGCGCCGCAAGGTCGAGACGATCGAGGACCGCGTCATCCAGACGCCCTATGGCGACCGCTCCGGCGTCGTCATCGAGCCATGGCTGACCGACCAATGGTATGTCGACGCCGCCACCCTCGCCGGCCCGGCGATGGAGGCCGTGCGCTCGGGCGCCATCGAGATCGTGCCCAAGAGCTGGGAAAAAACCTATTTCAACTGGATGGAGAATATCCAGCCATGGTGCGTCTCGCGCCAGCTGTGGTGGGGCCACCGCATCCCGGCATGGTTCGACGCGGACGGCAATGTCTTCGTCGCCGAGACGGAGGAAGAGGCGCAGGCACAGGCCGGCGACCGCCCGCTGCGGCGCGACGAAGATGTGCTCGACACCTGGTTCTCCTCCGCGCTCTGGCCGTTCGCCACATTGGGCTGGCCAGAGCAGACCGAGCTGCTCGCCAAACATTATCCCAATGACCTGCTGGTTTCCGGCTTCGACATCCTGTTCTTCTGGAATGCGCGGATGGCGATGCAGGGCATCCACTTCATGAAGGAGGTACCGTGGAAGCGGCTCTACCTCCATGGGCTGGTGCGCGCGGCCGATGGGCAGAAAATGTCCAAGTCCAAGGGCAATGTCGTCGATCCGCTCGGCCTCATCGACCAATATGGCGCGGACGCGCTGCGCTTCTTCATGGCCGCCATGGAGAGCCAGGGCCGCGACGTGAAGATGGATGAGAAGCGGGTCGAGGGCTATCGCAACTTCGCCACCAAGCTGTGGAACGCGGTGCGGTTCGCGCAGGCCAATGGCATCGGCGCCAGCGACAGCATCGCCGCCCCGGCCGCCCATCTCGCGGTCAACAAGTGGATCATCGGCGAGGTCGTGGCAACGCTGGCCGAGCTGGACAAGGCGATGGCCGAGCTGCGCTTCGATGCCGCCGCCAACGCCATCTATCACTTCGTCTGGGATCGCTTCTGCGACTGGTATCTGGAGCTGATCAAGCCGGTCTCCAACGGCGACGAGAAAGGCGTGATCGATGACGAGAGCAAGGCGGTCGCCGGCTGGGTGATCGACCAGATCCTCGTCATGCTCCACCCGTTCATGCCGTTCATCACCGAGGAGCTGTGGCACGCGCAAGGCGCCCGCGCGCAGGACCTGATCATTGCCGCATGGCCCGCCCCGCAGGCGCAGGTCGATGCCGGGGCGAGCGCGCAGATCGACTGGCTGATCCGGCTGGTCGGCGAGGTGCGCGGCGCCCGCGCCGAGCTGGGCGTGCCCCCGGGCGCGCGGCTCCACGCGATCATTAACGAGGCGAACGCGGAAACCCGCGCCCGCGTCGCCCAGCTCGCGCCCGCACTGGCCCGCCTTGCCCGCATCGAGCATTTCTCCTTCGACGCCGCGCCGGAAGGCGGGGCCGCGCAGGTGGTGGTCGACGAGGCGACGATCGTGCTTCCGCTGGAAGGGGTGATCGACATCGCCGCCGAACGTGCTCGGTTGACAAAGTCCATGGAGGCCGCCCAGAAGGAGGCCAGATCGCTCGAAGGGCGTCTCGCCAACCCGGCCTTTGTCGAAAAGGCAAAGCCGGAGGCGGTTGAAAAAGCACGCGCCGACCATGCTGAGAAAATGGCGGATGCGCAGCGTCTGGCGGCCGCCCTCGCCAGACTGGGATAAGAGAAAACACCAAGGATGAGCGAACAACTTCCCCCTGAGCGCGATGACTTCATGCCAGCCGCCGGGGTGGGAGCGGACGCGCCCGCCGCGCCGCCCGTGCCCCGACAGTTGCGGGCCGGGCGCGACCTGACCACGGGGCCGATCTTCGCCACGCTGGTCGCCTTCACGCTGCCCACGCTGTTCGCCAATATCCTCCAGTCCATGAACGGCTCGATCAACTCGATCTGGGTCGCGCATTTTCTGGGGGAAGCGGCGCTGGCCGCCACCGCCAATGCGAACATCATCATGTTCCTGATGTTCTCGGTGATCTTCGGCTTCGGCATGGCGGCGAGCGTCGTCGTCGGCCAGTCGTTCGGCCGGGGCGACCTCACCACCGCGCGCCACGCCTTCGGCTCCGCGCTCGGCTTCTGCCTGGTGCTCAGCCTGCTGATCGCGGTGGCCGGCTATCTGTGGTCCGACCATATCCTGGCGACCCTCTCGACCCCGCCGGAGGTGTTCAAGCTCGCCAAGGCCTATCTCCACTATACCTTCTTCGGCCTGCCCGCGATTTTGATGTTCGTGATGGTGATGATGGGCCTGCGCGGCAGCGGCGATGCCATGACGCCGCTCTGGTTCATGATTCTGTCCGTTTCGCTCGACGTGATGCTCAATCCGGTGTTCATCCTCGGCCTCGGCCCGGCGCCGCGCATGGGCATTGCCGGCTCCGCCTTCGCCAGCGCCTGCTCGGCCTATTTCAGCCTCACCGCCATGCTCGCCTATATCTACTGGCGCGACCTGCCGCTGCGCCTGCGCGGCCATGAGCTGGGCTATCTGCTGCCCAACTGGGGCCTGCTCAAGGTCATTGCCGGGCGCGGCGTGCCGATGGGCCTCCAGATGATCATCATGTCGCTCTCGACCCTGGTCATCATCGGCTTCGTCAACCGCGAGGGCACGGCGACGGTGGCCGCCTTCGCCGCCTCCCAGCAGCTGTGGAACTATATCCAGATGCCGGCCATGGCCGTGGGCGGCGCAGTGAGCGCCATGGCGGCGCAGAATATCGGCGCCGGGCGGTGGGACCGGGTGGAGAAGACCACCGGCATCGCCACCCTCATCAACATCGCCATCACCGGCACGCTCATCCTGCTCATCGCGCTGTTCGACAAGCCGATCCTCTCGCTGTTCCTGCAAGGCGGCGGCGAGGCGATCGCCATCGGCAGCCATATGATGCACATCATCAACTGGAGCTTCGTGCTGTTCGGCATCGCCATGGTGATGTTCGGCACGATGCGCGCCAACGGCATCGTGCTGGCCCCACTCGTCATCCTCACCCTCTCGCTGTTCTTCGTGCGGATCGGCTTCTATCTCGCCTCCTATCCCGTGCTGGGCGTGGACGGGCTGTGGCTGAGCTTCCCGGCCAGCACGATCGTCACGATGCTGCTCGGCTGGGCCTATTATCGCTGGGGCCGCTGGCGCGAGGTCACGCTGAACGTGCACATCAGCCCGCCGGCCAAGCGCCCGGCCTGATCAGGAGAACAACGCCGATGAAACGCATATTGGTGACCGGTGGCGCCTCCGGCATCGGCCTGGCGATCGCCCGACGGTTCGTGGCCGATGGCGCGCGGGTGCTTGCCTGCGACAGCGACCAGCCGGCCCTCGACCGGGCGTGCCGGGACATCCCCGGACTGATCGGCACGCGCTGCGATGTCGCCGATGCCGCGCAGATCGACGCGCTGTTCGCCACGCTGGCCGAGACGCTCGGCGGGCTCGACGTGCTGGTCAACAATGTCGGCATTGGCGGCCCCACCCTGCCCGCCGATCAATTGCCGAGCGAAGACTGGCAGCGCGTGCTCGATATCAACCTGACCGGCACGTTCGAGGTCACCCGCCGCGCGATCCCGCTGCTCAGGCAGACGGCGGGCACGATCATCGTGATGTCGTCAGCCGCGGGGCGGTTCGGCTATCCCAACCGCATCGCCTATTCGGTCACCAAATGGGGGCTGGTCGGCCTCACCAAGACCCTCGCCATGGAACTGGGCGCCGATGACATCACCGTCAACGCGATCCTGCCCGGCGCGGTCGGCGGCGACCGCTTCGACCGGGTGATCGCCGGCCGCGCCCAATTGAGCGGCCGCAGCTTTGACGAGGAAGCGCGCGCCGGCCTTGCCGCCCAGTCGCTCAAGCGCATCGTCGATCCCGCGCATATCGCCGATCTCGCCCTGTTCCTCACCACCCCTGCCGGGCGCTCCATCTCCGGCCAGATCCTGCCGATGGACGGCGACATGCAGCACGGCTGAGCGCGTCGGGCCGCCCCGCCCCTAACGCCCCTGATTGCGCCAGCGGTTGATCGTGCGTTCGAGGATTTCATCCTCGCCGCCACTGCTGCGCCACAGCTCGGAGAAGACCGGATCGGCCGACGCCGGGCGGCGCGCCTCCGCCAGATTGTCGAACACCACCCGGATCGGCACCGAGACGCCCTCGCCGCAGATGATGCACTCGCGGTTGCGCAGCGCCGGGATCGCATCGAGGAACCCGCGCGAGCCCTCCGGCATGGCCGCCTTGACGAATTGCTGGTCGCGGTCGTTGTTGAGCCGCATCGACATGATCGTGCCGCATTGCGAGAGCACGCCCTCGGCCAGATCGGACGGGCGCTGCGTCACCAGCCCGAGCGAGACGCCATATTTGCGCCCTTCCTTGGCGATGCGCTCCAGGATCTTGCGGACGGACTGGCCCTCGCCCCCCGTGCTGGCGGGGATATAGCGATGCGCCTCCTCGCAGACGAACAGCACGGGCTTCTGCTCCTCGTCGCGCGCCCAGATGGCGAAATCGAAGATCAGCCGCGCCAGCACGGAGACCACGACATGGGTGATTTCGGACGGCATGGCGGAGGTGTCGATGATCGAGATCGGCTTGCCATGCGCGGGCAGCCGGAAGATCTTGGCCAGGAAGGCCTGCATCGAATCCGCCACCAGCATGCCTGAGAACATGAAGCTGAAGCGCGGATCGGAGCGGATCTCGTCCAGCCGCGTGCGCAGGCGCAGATAGGGCACCGTGTTGGTGCCCTTGTCCAGCTTGCCCATCTCGTTCTGGAGGATCGCGGCAAGGTCGGAGAGCAGATAGGGCACGGGCGAATCCACCGTCAGCCGGCCAATCCCCTCGGCCAGCCGGTTGCGGCTGCGCGCGGCGAGCAGGCATTTGGCGAGAATGTCGCAATCCTGCGCCCGTTCCGGCCCGGCCGAGGTCACCAGCATCTCGCAATGCTCCTCGAAGTTGAGCAGCCAGTAGGGCATTTCCAGATTGCCGGCGTGGTAGACCTGCCCATTGTCCGCAAAGGCCGCGCCATATTCGCCATGCGGGTCGATCATCACGATATGCCCCTCCGGCGCGAGGTCGCAAATGCGGTGGAGAATGAGCGCCGCAGCGGTCGATTTGCCGGTGCCGGTCGAGCCGAGCAGCGCGAAATGCTTGCCGAGCAGGCTGTCGACCAGCAGTGCCGCGCGCGTGGAGGCGGTGGGGTAGACGGTGCCGATCTCGATGCGCACATCCTCCTGCGCGGCGTAAATCTCGTCCAGATCGCTGCTGGAGACGGCGAGAACCTGCGTGCCCGGCACCGGGAAGCGCGTGACGCCACGGCGGAAGCGGAAGATGCGGCCGGTCAGCTGCTCCTGGTCCCCCTCGCCGAGAAAATCGACATCGGCCTGAATATGGCCCTCCGCGCGCCCATCGAGCGCCAGCGTGCGCACCGTCGCGATCAGCCAGCGCTGGCCGACACGCATCTTGATCTGGCTGCCGACCTGCCCCGCCATGGCGATGCTCGCATCGCTCTGGCCGCTCATCGTCTCCAGCGCGGCAATCGTCAGCAGCACCTGCGCGGACCCGCGGGAAATGGCCGAGACGAGGCCGATCACAAGATCGCCCTCGCGCCGCAAGGGCGTGGGGCCGGCCTGCGCGCCCGCCATTGCCGGCGTCGCGCTGCCGTCGGCCGCCATGCCCCCTGTCATGAAATTCATTGTGTCGTGCTCCCGCGCTCTGGTGCGCGCGACGCTAGCAGCCGGCGGTAAACAAAACCCTGCCCCGGACCGCGCAGGCTCAGCCCAGCCCTCTCATACCAGCCCCTCTCAGACCAGCCCCACTCAGCCCAGCACAGCGGAGACCCGCCCGGCGACCAGCCCGGCAAACAGCCCCATGGCAACCGCGATGACGATCGCTATCAGCCCGTAAATCGCGCCATGCTCCTGCGCGAACACGCCGATCAGCCGCTCGAAGCCGGTCTTGTGCACCTCGATCTCGCGCACCGCGGCGGCCAGCACCCGGCCATTCTGCACGAGGAACGTCTCGGCCGTATAGGTGCCGGTGACGACCCGCGCGGAGAGCGGCAGCCGCGCGCGATACAGCACACCATCGGTAATCTCGACCGATCCGGGCTGCTCGAGATACAGGCCCGTGCGCTCGTTGAGTTCGTTGAGCCCGGCGGCGAAACGGTTAATCTCCTCCGTGCCGCTCAGCGAGGCGGGCGAAAGCTGGAGCTTGCCGAGCCCGAGTTCGTAGATCGCCGCCGTCTGCTCGTCGACCAGCTCGTCGATCGGCCGGGAGGACGCGACCGCATAGAAGCTCGGCGCCGAGCGGAAGTTGATACTGTCGGCATTCACCCAGATGCCCGCGACCTTCTGCTTTTCCCGCAATGTGATCGACTGGCTCGGCCCCTTGAGCACCACGATGATGTCCGCCGGCTCGTCCGGCAGGCGGCCGCCGGGGTAGAGGATCGCGCCGAACAGCAGCAGTTCCGCGCCGGTGAAGCTGAACTTGATCTCGATATTGCGCTGCGAGACATCCGGCACCAGCTGCGGCGCGGCGCGCTGGGCGAGCGCGCCCTGTCCGCCGAGCAGCAGCAGCGCCAGCGCGAGCCAGGCGGCCAGCGCCCTCACTGGACCACCACCGAATAGATTTCATCCGGCCGCCAGCCAAGGCCGAGCGCCATGCGGACCGCCACGACCAGCACGATGAGCGCGAGCAGCCCGCGCAGATATTCCGGCCGGATCGTCATGGAGAGACGCCCGCCAATCTGCGCGCCGGTGACACTGCCAATGAGCAGCAGGAAGGCCAGCACCAGATCGACCGCATGCGTCGTGAGCGCATGCGCCATGGTGGTGACCATCGTCACGAACAGGATCTGGAAGAGCGATGTGCCGATCACCGGCTGGGCCGACATGCCGAGAATATAGAGCATGGCAGGCACCAGCACGAAGCCGCCGCCCACCCCCATCAACATGGTCAATATGCCGGAGAACATGCCGAGCAGCAGCGGCGCGAAGGGCGAGATATACAGGCCGGAGGGGTAGAAACGCCAGCGCAGCGGCAAGGCGGCGACCAGCGGATGGTGCCGCCGCTTCTGCGCGGGCGGGCGGATGCCGCGCCGCGCCATGATCAGCGCGCGGATCGCCTCATTGGCCATCAGCAACCCGATCGAGCCGAGCATCAGCACATAGAGCAGGCCGATCACCGTATCGATCTGGCCGATCCGGGTCAGCACGCGGAAGATCACCGTGCCGATTCCCGCGCCGATCATGCCGCCGACAACCATCACCAGCCCCATCCGCACATCGACCGTCTTGCGGGACAGATGGCTCACCACGCTGGAGACGCTCGCGCCCATCACCTGCGTGGCCGACGAGGCCGCCGCCACGGTGGGCGGAATGCCGTAGAAAATCAGCAGCGGCGTGGTGAGGAACCCGCCCCCGACGCCGAACATGCCGGAGAGCAGCCCGACCACCCCGCCGAGCCCGATGATGACCAGTGCATTCACCGACAGATTGGCGATCGGCAGATAGATATCCATAGCGCTCTGGGTAGCCGCAAAGCGCGCGCGCCAAAAGGGGCAAGTGGCGGCCCGCTGATCGAAGCCGCACATCCGGTCGCCGAACGCTGCGCCGCGCTGGCGGCGGGCGCGCACGCCCCGAGCGCCGATCAATGTGGCACGATGGAGATGGCGCCCCCGGGAAACGGCGGCGCGCCAGCGGGACTTGTGCCCAACGCCCGGACTGGCACGCCTTGGCGCCGGCAGCGCGGGCTTGCCGGATCAGACGGCGCCGGATTGCCGCCTCCCGGACCTGGTGGACGGGTTGCCATCCTTCTGCGATCGCCCTCGACGCGGCTGTGGCCACGGCGCATCGACCCATCAGATGCCCTTCCGCGTCAGCCGCGCACCGCGCCGCCCGTCAAAATCCGCCGACCAGCGTGATGGCCGGGCCGCGCGCCGGCCGGGCGCCGCCAAGGACACGCTCGCGCCACTCGACCGAGAGGCGCATGCTTGTCGCGCCGGCGGGCAGGCGCAGGCTCATCTCCGGCCCGATATCGAGCCGGCCCGCCCCGCGCTGCACGCTGCCCGAGATGCTCCCGCCCAGCGTCAGCCGCGCCGGCGCCGGCGAGATGCGATGGCCAAGGCTGGCCTTGCCATCGGCGAACCCCTCCAGCCCCGGCAGGCCGACCATACCCGCCTGCGCATAGCCTTCCGCGACGAGCCGGGGCGCCACCTCGCGCGGCCCCAGTCCGCCCGCGACGAGCAGCGCAAAACCGTTGCGGCCGCCCCGGCCCAGCCGCTGGCGCCGCTCGGCAAGCACGGTGACGGGCGCGCGCGCCGGGCGCAGGCTCACGCCCAGCGCCGCTTCCTCGGCTGGCGCGCCGGTCAGCGCCCGGCTGACCCGGCCATAAAGCCCGATCTGGCCGGCTCCGCCGCCGGCAACGCGATAATCGAGCCGCGCGCCCAGTTGCGATCCCCCCAGCAGCGGCGCCTGCGCCAGCCCGCCCGCCACCTCCGGCCGCCACAACAGCCACGCTGTTGCGGACCACGGGCTCGCCGGGGCGCGACGCGCCTCGCCCCGATGGTCATCGCGCGCCGCCTCCGCCGTCCTGCTGGCGGCTGGCCCCGCCGCCGCGCCGGCTTCCGCCGGCCGCCAGCCCGGCACGCGCCCGCCCGCCCCGCTGATGCGCGATTGGGGCATGGCCGCCACCTGTTCGCGCGCGCCGCGCCGGCCGATACCCGGCGGCGCCATCACTGTTGCCGCTCCCGGCGCGACCGGCAGCCCATGGATGCGCGCGCCGATGCCGTGACCGGCGGCCGAACCGCGCGCCGCCTCAGGCCCGGCGACACTGCTCCCCAGCACCGTCGCGCGCATCGGTGCCGCCGCATGCTCGGCAGCGACCGGCGCGGGCACGGCCTCGATCGCCGGGATCAGCAGCACGCCGACGCGCATCGCCACCCAGCCGCCGAGAATCCAGCCAAGGAACCGGAGCGGCTGGCCAGGCTTCACCGCGACACCTGCCGGCCACTCTCCGGAAACCGATGGCTGGTCTTGTCCCACACCAGTCCCGCGCCGCGCAGGTGCCGCAGATACAGCATCACCGCGCGGCGCGCCGCCATCATCGCGATGATATTGGCGATGATCCCGCGCGGCACGGAGCATAGCGCCTCCAGCGGCCCATAGGCCCGCCAGACGAACAGCATCCGCACGATCATCCGCCAGACGAGCAGCACCGTCGTCACCGCCAGCAGCAGCGGGAGCGGCGCCGGCCAGCCAGCCGGCGCACGGCCGAGCAGCAGTGCCCCGCCATGCGCCAGCACGCCCAGCACCAGCCCCGCATAGGCAGCGAACAGCACCAGCGCCGCCAGCGCCGCGCGCCGATCGCGCAGCCGCATCCAGCGCTCCCGCCAGCGGCCGGACCAGCCCATGCGATCCCAGCCCGCCAGCGCGATGCCGACGGTCCAACGCGCTTTCTGGCGCACCGCGGCGGACAGCGTATCGGGGAAATATTCGCGCGTGGCGATCAGGTCGCCCGCCTCATCGCGCATCCGCACCAGCACGCCGCGCCCGCCATCCTCGCCAAGGCGCAGGCCCAGCTCATAATCCTCGGTGAGGCTCGCCGCATCGAACGGAAGATCGCGCCGCGCCGCCGCGATCCGCCCCAGCGCCGCCCGATTGAAGCCGCAGCCGACCCCGGCCGAGGGCAAGGCGGCCCCGAGCGCCTCGCGCACCAGCAGGGATTTGCCATGCGCCTCGGCAAATTCGTCGCAATAATGCCCCGCCACCCAGCGCGAGCGCGCCGAGACGAGCGGCAGCACCGGCAATTGCACCAGCGCGAACCGCGGCGCGAGCAGGCCGAGCAGGCGCAGCGCGTCCGGGTGGACGACGTCCTCCGCATCATGCAGGACCACCGCGATCGCCTCCCGGCCCGCATCGGCCTCCCAGCGCCGCAACGCCCGCCAGAGATGGTTGAGGCAATCCGCCTTGGTGGTCGGCCCCGCGCCGCCGTTGAGGACCAGCGTCACCCGCCCGCCGCCCTGCCGGGCGACGACATCGGCCACCGCCTCGATCGTCGGGCGATCATTGGGATAGACGCCGACGAAGATCTGCACATCATCGCCGCGCCATTTGTCGAGACAGCCGCGCAGCATCCGGCCGATCACGCCGGCCTCCTCCCAGGCGGGCACGAACACGGCGACCGGCCCGGTCGCGCCCGGCGGCGGCAGATCGCGCGCGGTCATGCGGGGAATGCGGCTATAGACGGTCAGCGCTCGCCATGCCCGCCTTGTTCCATAGATGAAGTCGACCAGCAGATCATCCAGCCCGCCAATCAGCAGCCCGATGCCCGCGAACAGCAACAGTTCATTGCGCAGCAGCTCAAGCGCCGCGACCACTGCCCCCATGTCCTCCCCCCACAGGCGCCTTCATATCGATGCGGCAGCATCAGTTGATATAAAGACGGTTAACGAGATATCAGCCCTGTTTTTTCTGGCAAGTCCTATCGCGGCGGGGTTTGACGCTCCGCCCGGCCTTCTCTAGCGAGGGCGGGATATGGCCGTGCCCCCTCCCTCGCCGCCGCGTTCGGCGCTCCGTGCTTTTCTGGCGGGTGAAGCGGGCAGCGGCGCGCTGCTGATCCTCGCGGCCGCGCTGGCCATCGCGGCGGTCAACCTCTCGCCGCAGCTGGCCGACCTTTACCATCATCTGCTGCACCGGCCGACCGGCCCGGTGCTCTCGGCCAAACTCGGCCCGATGACGCCGCACCTGTGGATCAACGACGGGCTGATGGCGCTGTTCTTCTTCGTCATCGGGCTGGAGATCAAGCGCGAGTGGCTGGATGGCCGCCTCGCGACATGGGAGCAGCGGCGCCTGCCGATCCTCGCCGCGCTGGCCGGGATGATCGTGCCGGCGCTGATCTATCTGGCGGTCTCGCGGGATCATGCCGATCTGCACAGCGGCTGGGCCATTCCGGCGGCGACGGACATCGCCTTTGCGATCGGCGTGCTGGCCCTGCTCGGCCAGCGTGCGCCGCTCTCGCTCAAGCTGCTGCTCACCACCATCGCCATTGTCGACGATATGGGCGCCGTCGCGATCATCGCCCTTGCCTATACCGCCAGCATCGGCGGCGCGGCGCTGCTGGCCGCCGCGCTCGTGCTGGGCGCGATGCTGCTGCTCAATCGCCTGGGCGTGAAGGCGCTGCCGGTCTATCTGCTGCTGGCCGGCGCGCTGTGGTATTGCGTGCTGCTCTCGGGCGTGCATGCCACCATTGCCGGGGTGCTGGCCGCCATCGCCATCCCGATCCGCGCGACGCCCGGTGCGCCGGACGCCACGGACAGCCCGCTGCACCGGCTTGAGCACAGGCTCCACCCGTGGAGCGCCTATCTCATCGTGCCGGTCTTCGGCTTCGCCAATGCCGGCGTGCTGCTGGAAGGCGACCTCCTCGCCCAGCTCGCCGCGCCGCTGCCGCTCGCCGTGGCGCTCGGCCTGTTCCTCGGCAAGCAGATCGGCATTTTCGGCGCGATATGGGCGTGCGTGCGCCTGCGCCTCGCCGATCCGCCGCGCGGGGCGACCTGGCCGCAAATCTATGGCCTTGCCCTGCTCTGCGGCATCGGCTTCACGATGAGCCTGTTCATCGGCGGCCTGGCCTTCCCCGGCGCGCCCGAACTGGCCGAACAGGCCAAGGCCGGCATTCTCGCCGGCTCCTGCCTCTCCGCGCTCGCCGGCTTCGCGCTGCTGCGCTTCGCCCCGCTCCATCCCGAGCATGAGGCGCAACGGGCGGCGCAGGAGCGCGAAATCACCGCCGACGGCGACGTGCAGGCATGATACGCGGCCGCCCGATCACCATCGGCCTGCTCGGCGGATCGTTCAATCCGGCGCATGGCGGGCATCGGGCGATCTCGCTGTTCGCGCGTGACGCGCTGGATCTCGACGAGGTCTGGTGGCTGGTCTCCCCCGGCAACCCCCTGAAGCCGCGCGCCGGCATGGCGCCGCTCGCCGCGCGCCTGGCCAGCGGCCGCAACGCCGCGCGGCGCGCGCCGATCCGCGTCACCGCCATCGAGCAGCAATTGCACACCCGCTACACCGTCGAAACGCTGCGCAAACTGCGCCGGCGCTACCCCCGGCTGCGCTTCATCTGGCTGATGGGCGACGACAATCTGGCCCAGTTCAACCGCTGGAAAGACTGGCGTGACATCGCGCGCGGCATGCCCATTGCCGTTATTGCGCGGCCGGGCTATACTCGGGAGGCCCTTGGCTCGCCCGCCATGGCCTGGCTGCGCCGCTTCGTCCGGCCCGCAAGCCAGTGCAAACACTGGACGACATGGAGACTGCCGGCGCTCGTGCATCTGCGCTTTCGCCCCGATCCCCGATCGGCCACCCTGCTTCGGCAGGCGGCCCCCCTTTGGCACCGCAGCTTCGCTACCGCCACGCCGCGCGACGGCGTGACCGGTCGCCTCATCATCACCAAGGAGTGACATTGCCCGACCCCCTATCTCCCCGGAACGCACGCGCCGCCAATGATGCGGGCCGTTCCGAAGCCGCCGATCACTATGTCGAGACGCTGCACCAACTCGTGCTCGACTCGCTGGATGACGATCAGGCACAGGATGTCGTCAGCATTCCGCTCGCCGGGAAGAGCAGCATCGCCGATCATATCGTGATCGCGTCCGGCCGCTCGTCCCGTCAGGTCGCCTCCATGGCGCACAAGCTGGCCGAGCGAATCAAGCAGACGCTGGGCCGCACCGTGCGCATCGAGGGCCTGCCCGTCGCCGACTGGGTGCTGATCGATGCGGGCGACGTGATCGTCCACATCTTCCGGCCGGAAGTGCGCAGCTTCTATAATCTGGAGCGCATGTGGGGCTTTACCGATGCGCCGCTGGTGGCCGGCGGCGAAGGCTGACGTCCGCATCGGGACCTGAAGGGGCAAGGGGGGAGCCGAACCGTGCTGCTGCACATCGTCGCACGCGGGCGGATCGGCCGCTCACCTGAAGCCGAGCTGGTCGCGCGCTATCTCAAGCGCGTGACCTTGCCGACAAAGGTCACCGAACTGCCGGACAAGGGCAGCGTCAAGCTGCCGCCGTTGCCCTCGCCCGCCGTCACCGTGATGCTGGACGAGACCGGCGTGCAGATGGGTTCGCTCGCCTTTGCCGAAAAGCTCGGCCGCTGGCGGGATGACGGGATGCGCGAATGCCGCTTCCTCATCGGCGCGGCGGATGGCTTCTCGGAGGCCGAGCGCGCCGCCGCCACGCTGCGCATCGCCTTTGGCGCGATGACCTGGCCGCACATGATGGCGCGCGCCATGCTCGCCGAACAGCTCTGGCGCGCCACCAGCATCCTTGCCAACCATCCCTATCACCGCGAAGGCTGAGGCATGATGCCCGGCCCGCCGCCCCTGCACGCCAGCCTCGCCAGCGGCCCCGGCGCGTTGGCGCGCGCGGGTGATGGCGCGTTGGCGACGGCGGTCACCCGGCGCAGGCGCACGGGCCGGGGCTTCAACACCACCCGCCTGGTCACGCTCCTCCTCTCCGCCTGCGCCATCCCCGCCGCCCTGATCGCGCAGCAGGCCCCGCCTGCCACGCCCTTGCCCGCCCGCCTCTCGCTCGACCAGCAGCGCGCCGCGCTGACCCGTGCGAAAGCGCAGGGCGAGGAAGCCCGCAAACGCAGCGAGGCGCTGGAGGCCCGCGCCCGCTCCACCAATGCCGCGGCGGACAAGACCCGCGACCAGATTGCCGCTCTTGCCGCCCGCATCCAGCAGAGCGAGGCCGACCAGCGCGCCGGCGAGGCCCGCATCGCCATCATCGCCGGCGAACAGCGCGCACAGGCCCGGCGCCTCGCCGAGCGCCAGCAACCGATCGTGCGGCTCACCGCCGCGCTCCAGCAGATCGCGCGGCGTGCGCCCATCCTCGCGCTGGTGGAGCCGGGCTCGGTGAGCGATGCCGTCCACCGGCGGATCGTGCTGGCGCAGATCATGCCCGTGGTCATGGCTCGCACGCGCGGGCTGCGGGCGGACATCACGCGCAGCACGGGCCTGCGCGAAAGCGCCGAGGCGGCGACGCAAGCGCTCGCCCGCACGCGCGACGGCCTCACCGCCCAGCAGCAGACTCTCGCCATGCTGGAGCAGCGCCAGCGCCTCGCCTCACGTGCGCTGCGGGACAGTGCGAGTCTGGAGGTGGAGCGCGCGCTCGCCATGGGCGAGGAAGCCCGCGACATTGGCGAGCTGATGGCATCGATCGAGGGCGCCGCGACGGTGCGCGATGCCCTGCTCACCCTGCCCGGCCCGGCGCCGCGGCCGGCAGCGCCGGGCAGCGCGCCCCCGCCCGCCGATCCCGCCGCGCCGGCCGCGGAGACGCCGGTGCCTGCCTATCGCCTGCCCGCTGTCGGGGATGTCGTCACCGGCTTTGGCGAGGCCGGCGAGAGCGGCCTGCGCGCGCGCGGGCTCACCATCGCCACCGCGCCGGCCGCCACCGTGGTTGCCCCGGCGCCCGGCCGCATCGCCTTTGCCGGGCCGTTCCGGGGCTATGGCCGCATCGTCATCATCGATCATGGCGGCGGCTGGACCACCCTCATCGCCCAGCTCGACAAGCTGAGCGCGCAGGTCGGCGATACCGTGCGGCCGGGCGATCCGCTGGGCGCGACCGGCCAGCGCGACCCCCGCCTCACTGTCGAGCTGCGCCGGCAGGAGCGGCCGGTCGATGTCACCGCCCTGTTGCGCTGAACCCGTTCAGCCCGTGGCAACCCGGCATCATGCACTGGTTCCACGCTAGGCAGACCCGGCAATCATGCCTATAGGTCGGCCGAGTATCTGTCCGAAGGCATCGCAATGCACAGCGCCCGCAAGAGCTTCCTCGTCCGCTCCGCCATCATTCTCGGCGCGATTGCGCTGGTTCCGGCCTCCACCTCGGCGGTCACCGAGAGCGAAAGCGAAACCTACAAGCAGCTCGACCTGTTCATGGACGTGTTCCAGCGGGTGCGGGCCAGCTATGTCGAGAAGGTGGACGACGCCTCGCTCATCAAGGGCGCGATCGACGGCATGCTCGCCAGTCTCGATCCGCACAGCTCCTATCTCGATGCGCGCGATTTCACCAATTTGCGCACCCAGACGGAAGGCAATTATGGCGGCCTTGGCCTCTCGGTCACGCTCGACGAGGGCGTGGTCAAGGTCATCGCGCCGACCGACGACACGCCCGCCGCCAAGGCCGGCATCAAGGCCGGCGACTATATCACGCATATTGACGGCAAGCTCATCTACGGCTCCTCGCTCGATGAGGCGGTGGACAAGATGCGCGGCGCGCCGGGCACGGACATCAAGCTCACCATCGCCCGGCAGGGTCGCGACGAGCCGATCGACCTGACCCTCACCCGCGCGATCATCGATATCAAGCCGGTCAAATGGCAAGTGAAGGGCGATGTCGGCGTCATCAAGATCGTCAGCTTCTCCGCCCATACCGGCGACGATGTGCGCAGCGCCATCCGCAGCATCGACAAGTCCATCGGGCACAAGCCGATCGGCTATATTCTCGACCTGCGCTCCAATCCCGGCGGCCTGCTGGACGAGGCCGTCACCGTCTCCGACGCGTTTCTCGACAAGGGCGAGATCGTCTCCCAGCGCGGCCGCGCCGCCAGCGACAACCGGCCCTATTATGCCCGCCCCGGCGACGATGCGAAGGGCCTGCCGATCATCGTGCTGATCGACGCCGGCTCGGCTTCCGCTTCGGAAATTGTCGCCGGCGCGCTGCAGGATCAGCACCGCGCGCTGGTGATGGGCGAGCGCAGCTTCGGCAAGGGCAGCGTGCAGACGCTGCTGCCGCTCTCGCAGGATACCGCGCTGCGCCTCACCACGGCGCGCTACTACACGCCCTCGGGCCGGTCGGTGCAGGAGGGCGGCATCGAGCCGGATATCCTCGTACCGCAGATTTCCGACCCGGATTATGCCAAGCGCCCGCGCTATCGGGAGAGCGACCTGCGCCGCCACCTCATCAACGAGGCCAAGCTTGATCGCACCGAGCTGGAAGCGGACACCGGCACCGACCCCGCCTTCTCGGCCAGCGCCGAGGCGCTGGAAAAGGCCGGCATCGAGGATTTCCAGCTCCATTATGCCCTGCAAACGCTTGACCGGCTCGCCTCGCCCAAACAGGTGGCCGCCACGCAGGACCGGAAGCCGGCGGCGCGGAAATAGCCATGCAGCGTGATCGCGCCCTGTCCCTCGCCCGGCTGGTGGCGGTCCTGCTGCCCGCCCTCCTGCTCGGCGGCGCGCTCGCCTCGCAATATCTGGGCGGGCTGTTCCCGTGCGAGATGTGCATGTGGCAGCGCTGGCCGCATGTCGCCGCCATTGGCGCCGGGCTGGCCGCCATCCTGCTGCGACGCAATCTCTTCATGAGCGCCGTGCTCACGCTGCTGGCCGCGCTGGCCATCGCCACCAGCGGCGCCATCGGCGCGTTCCATGCCGGTGTCGAATATGGCTGGTGGGAGGGGCTGACGACCTGCGCCACCTCCGGTCCGCCGGTCGGCAAGTCGGTGCTGGAGGCGATCATGGAAGCCTCGCTGGTGCGCTGCGATGTCGCGCCGTGGACGCTGCTGGGCATTTCGCTCGCCGGTTTCAACGCCATCCTCTCGCTGGGTGGCGCGGCGGCCATCTTCGCGCTCATTCGCCAATGGAGCCGCCCATGACCCCCGCACCATCGCCGCATGACAAGGCACCGCGCCCGGGCCGCCGCGCGGCTGATCGCGCGTCCATGGTGCGGGTCGATCAGGCCGGCGAATATGGCGCCGTGCGCATCTATGCCGGGCAGCTCGCCGTGCTGGGGGATCGCCACCCGATGAGCCGCGAGATCAGTCATATGGCGGCGCAGGAGGAGCGCCATCGCGCCCATTTCGATGCGATGATCGCGCAGCGCGGCGTGCGCCCCACCCTGCTCCAGCCCTTCTGGCATGTCGCCGGCTTCGCGCTGGGCGCGGCCACGGCGCTGATCGGGCCGGAGGCGGCGATGGCCTGCACCGCCGCCATCGAGACCGAAATTGACGATCATTATGGCCAGCAGCTCGACGAACTGGGCAATGACGATCCGGAACTATCCGAGGCGATCGCGGATTTTCGCGCCGAGGAAGTCGAGCATCGCGAGGCGGCGCTCAAGGCCGGGGCCGAATCCGCGCCCGCCTATCCGCTGCTGTTTGGCATGATCCGGCTGGGCTGCCGCGCCGCCATTGCGCTTTCGCGCCGTTATTGAAGAGGATTTCGTCATGCGCGCCCCTATTTTCACGCTGATCCTGAGCGCCGCCCTGTGCGGCAGCGCCGCTTTCGCTCAACCGGCCGGCGACCGGCCGGCCTCCGGCGTGGGCCCCTCTGACACCGAGAAGGTGAAGCAGGTCTTCGTCTATGGCGATGATCCCTGCCCGCCAAGCGTTGGCGACGAGATCGTGGTCTGCGCGCGCATGCCCAATAATGAGCGTTATCGCATCCCGCAGGAACTGCGCACCGATCCCAATTCCGCCGCCGTGCAAAGCTGGGTGAACCGCGCGACCGCAATCGAGTCGGTCGGCGCGGCGGGCATCAACAGCTGCTCGCCCACCGGCGCGGGCGGCTTCACCGGCTGCTTCGCGCAGATCGCACGGGAGGCGAAGGAAGAGCGCCAGAAGATGCTCGGCAGCGCCAGCTGGGCCGACGCCGTCGCCAAGGCGCGGGAGGAGCGACTCGGCAATCTCGACGCCGAATCCGCGCAGATCGAAGCGCAGGCCAAGGCCGAGGAAGAAGAAGCCGCCCGCCACAAGGCCGCACAGGAGGCCGCCGAAAAGGCCGCGCAGCAACAAGGCCCGGCCGTCCAGCCCTGATCACCTGCCCGACAACATCGGCGGGCGCCTCTTGATCGAGGATCGTCCGCCACCGGCCGTCACGATCAACTCAAGGGGGGTGGCTGCCATGCCGGCAGATGCCTGGACGCCCGGAGCGTTTTAACCGCCCCGCTGCCGGCTGTGGCCCGACAGACGCTGCCCCTCCCGGCCGTCACGCGGCGAGAGGGAAGGAACGCCGCGCCCTTGGCGCCTGCGCTTGCGTCAGAAGGGCTCTTCACCGGTATAGTTGCCGGCCTCGGCATAGCGGCACACGAGGATATCCTCCTCCTGGCTCGTGGCGCGGGCACAGCCGACCTGCCGCGTGGCGCGCCAGACAAGCTGGGTATAATGGCCGATATCCTCCAGCCGCCCGGTGGTGCTGTTGTCCGGGAACAGGCCGGGGCGGAAATAGCGCTTCTCACGCGCCCAGGCGTCCACCATCTGCTCGGGGGCATAATAGCCCTTTGTCCCGGCCCACAGATTTTCGCCCTGCGGTTCCGTCATATTTTCCGGCGCATGCTCGAACCGGCCAGTCTGCGCCAGATAGTCCGCCCAGCGCTGCGCGGTGCGCTCAAGCGTGGCGTTCCATTGCAGCGGCGGGAGGTCCAGTTCGGCGCGCTCGCGATTATGCACGAACAGCAGACGTTCGTCGAAATTGGCCAGCGGATCGGCCGCGCTGACAACGAAAGGCGCGGCCGCAGCGAGCGCACAAGCGGCGGCACGCGCTTTCAACCGGGATGCCGACATGAGTCAAAAATCTCCTGCATTTACGCGGAGACTTTCCCATCATCGCATCACGATCTCGTGGATGAATCGGGTTAACACCTTGTCAGTCATCAATATTGCGCATTGGGCGCAAGCGGTCAGACCGCGCCCTTCGGCACCGCAGCGCCGCCTTCGCCCCCGGCCGGCAGGATGATCACCTTGTCGCCCTTGTGGGCCTGCTCGAAGAGGCGGCGCGCAAAGGCGAGCGGCACGCCGATGCAGCCATGGGTCGCAAAGCCGGTGCGCACATCACTGCCGTGGATCGCCACCCCGTCATCGGTCAGCCGCAGCATATAAGGCATCGGCGCGTCATAGGTGCGCGAATGATAATCCGCGACCTTTTGCAGGATCGGGAAATCCCCCGTCGGGGTCGGCTTGCCGTCCGTGCCGTAGAGAATCACCGCCGAGCCGATCTCATGCCCGTCCCGAAAAATGGACAGGAGCTGCCGGGCCAGATCGATCCGGATGAGGATCGGCCCTTCCGGAATCCCCTCCTCATCCCAGACATAGCCGCCATAGCGCATCGGCCGAGTGATGTTGAGCACGCTGCGCACCGTCTCGCGCCCGCCGCCGGGCAGATCGAGCTGCGGATATTGCCCCTCATCATAGCGGATGCGCAGCTCCGGCTCGGCGGTGGCGCGCAGCACGGTCTCGATTTCGGCGTCCTGCTCGGCCGCCCGTTCCGTCCGGTCCCGCATCACCAGCGCGGCGGTCGAGAAGATCAGGCAACTCGCCGTGAACAGCAGCAATGTGCGCGGCCAGCCAGACATAAGCCCCTCGCTCAGCGGCGCGGCGGCCGGCTGGCCAGCTGCACCGCCGCAGCGCGCCCACGCTCACGCATGACCGCGCCAATCGCGAAGAAGCCTGCCAGCAGCATGGCCCATGTCGCCGGCTCCGGGATCGGCGGCAATGGCGGCTCCGGGTCAGGACCCGGTCCGGGGCCGGGGCCAGGCCCAGGACCCGGCCCGGGGCCGGGACCGGGCCCTGGAATCACCATGCCGGGGCCAAAGGGCGGCGCAATGAACGGCACGGCGCCGGGCGGCGGCACGGCTTGCGCCACCTCGATCGGTGCATCGATCAGCGGCAACCCTGTCTCGGGCACATCGGCCAACGGCTCCCGCACGCGCTCGCTGGGGAGCACGCGCTCCCGTGGAAGCGGCAAGGCCCGCGCCGATGCCAGGCGCGGCGGCTTCGTGCTGTGCATGGCGCCCGGCGCGCGCGCGCCCGGCGAGCGCTGCGCGAGCAGGGAGGCCGGGTCCTTCACGATGGCCGCCACGGCCGCACGGCCACCTTCGCCAATGGCAAACGGGGTCACGATCAGCGTGGCCAGCAATCCCCCGGCAACAATCGGCGACACCAGCCGCGCTCGCCCCAATGCCCGGGCCCATAGCGACGCACGCGCCGACTCGCTCAGAATACGGGCCTTGCCTTTAACCAGCCAAGCTGGTCTCGATCGGCGCATCAGGGGGCGGGTTTTATCCATACCACTCAACTATTCTCTAGCAGTGCTTGCCAAATCGGCATCCTCATCCAAGCTGGTATCATGGATTAGACGAGGGAAATAGGAAGTTTACCCTCTTTTACGCTTTTCAATGCCTTTATCCCGCGCTGGTGTCATCCGCCTGCCGCAGGCAGAAAATAACTGCGAACGGACTGGACCTTTTCATCCATCGGCTTATTGGGTTTCCCACTATGACAGACCATATTCTCGAAAGCCTCGCCGCCACCAATCCCGACAGTGAAATCTGGTGGGACAGCTCGCCGCTGATCTACCCCAGCTGGAAGGAAGAAACGCTCGCCAAGTCGCCCGGCAATGCCGCGTGGACAGCGCAGCTGGCTCGCCTGTTCGACCTCGACACGATCAATGCGGAAGGCCAGATGGGCTTTCGCGGCGTGACGACCAACCCGCCGCTCGTGCTGCAGGCCATCAAGCTCGCGCCGGATGTGTGGGCGGATCGCGTGCGGGAAATCGCCAAGGCGAACCCGGATGCCGACGTCGAGACGGTTTACTGGACGCTCTATCTCGATCTCGTCCGCAAGGGCGCCGAGATGATCCTGCCCGTCTACAAGGCATCGGGCGGCAAATACGGCATGCTCTCGGGGCAGGTCGATCCGCGCTTCGTGCGCGATGGCGCGCGGATGCTCAAGGAAGGCCTGACGATCGCCGCGCAGGGCGAGAACGTCATGGTCAAGATCCCCGGCTCCAAGGAGGGCTATGAGGTCATCGAGGAGCTGACCGCGCGCGGCATCTCGACCAACAACACGACCAGCTTCACCGTCGCGCAATATATGCGCTGCATGGCAGCGGTGACGGCCGGCCTGCAGCGCGCCCGCGCCGCCGGCATCGATCTCTCGCGCTGGCGCTCGGTCATCACCCACATGTCGGCCCGCCTCGGCGAGCTGAGCGACTGGCGCACGGAAGCCAAGGCGCGCGGCATCGAGCTGACCCTCTCGGAAATCCGCGATGGCGAGGAAGCCGTCCTCAAGCGCGCCTATCATTGGGGCAAGGACAACAACCACCCGTCCAAGATGCTGCAATGCTCGATGCGCGTGGAGAAGGACGACCGCACCGGCAAGACCGTCAGCCGCCACATTCAGGACTTTGCCGGCAGCGACATGGTCTACACCTGCCCGCCGGGTTACATTGCCGGGCTGATGGCCGTGCAGGACGAGTTGGAGCCGTTCGATCCCAAGGCGATCGACCGTGCCCCGCGCCAGGAGAGCATCGACAAGCTGATGAAGCTGCCGAGCTTCCGCGCCGCTTATGAATTCGAGGGCATGCGCCCGGACGAATTCGCCCATTTCGGCGCATTCAAGGCAACGGAAACCGAGTTTGCGGCGGCCACGCGCCAGACCGTGGACTTCGTCCGCAAGACCATGGAAGGCTGATCCAGCCAACCATAGCGATACTGGAGCGGCCCATCGCGCCCGCCGGCTCAGTCCGGCGCCGGCGCGGTGGGCCGCTCCGCATTGGCAAGGCGACCACCGCACGCGGGATCGTGATCCGGAACACCAGCGGGTATATGGCCGGCGATCCTACCTGAACATCTGCCCCCGTTAGCCCGGGCCGGGCCGGCAGCGGCCACTGGCTGCACTCGAAATGCATGGAGCCGAAGCCGGCGAGCTGAACGACCGCAATGCCGCCGAGTCCCGATCGTCGGCGGTTCAAGGGACGATCGTCGCCGCGAGCTTCCCCGCCGCGCCGACGCGCACCGCACGCCAGTCCCGCAGGATATCCTTCATGCGCCCGCGCGCGCGCCGACCACCAGCACGTCGCAGGCCGCCCCTTGCAGCACGTGCCGGGCGACGCTGCCCAGCAACGCCCGCGCCATCATGGTGCGGCTGTGCAGCCCGAGCGCGAGCAGGTCCGTGCGGCCGCTGCGAGACAGGCGCACCAGCGCGGCGCTGGCCTCCCCCTGCACAACCCGCAGGCCGGGCTCGACCGAAAAATCGCGCGACTCCGCGACGAAATCGGCAAGTTTCTGGCGCACGGCATTGGCCTTGTCGCGTCGATAGCGCCGGATTTCCAGTTGCGGCGTGCCCGCTTTCAGCATGGCCTGCTCGAAGGTCAGCGGGATCTCGACCATATGGACAAGCTCCATCGCCGCATCCCCGGCCAGCCCTGCCGCCACCTCGAAGGCCGCCCGCGACGACGCCGAAAAGTCCATCGCCACGGAAATATGTGCATAAGACGCCGCCCCGCCGGCCCGGACGACGAGCACCGGACGGTCCGCGATGCGCACCAGCCGGTCGGCTGTCGAGCCGAACACCCGCTCGCGCACATTGCGGGCCTTGCCGGGGCCGATCAGCAAGAGATCGGCCTGCTCGCGCCGCGCGAGATGATCGATGACCTCATAGGGCTTGCCGGCTTCAAGGATGATCACCGCCTCCTGTGGCCGGGCCTCCCCAATCATCGCCCGGATGCGCGCGCCCGCCGCCTGCTCGACCGCGGCCTGCAATGTCGCGGCGTCGGCAGGGGCCGGCAGGCTCTCGGCCTGCCCGAACCCGTTCTCGATCACATGGATGAAGACCAGCTTCGCCCCGTGCTGGCGCGCCAGCTGCAGCGCGCGCGCCGCCACCGGGTCATCGTCCGTTTCCAGAGCCAGTGCTGCGACGATCGTCCGAATAGACACATTTTCCTCCTGGAGACAGGCCTGAGCGCGCGGCCTCCAAGACTGGATCATCCAACGCCCCTCAGCAAGCCCCCTCCCCCGATCAGGCCATTGTGAGGACCGAGCGGGCGATGCTGAAATAGATCAGCACGCCCGCCGCGTCCGCAATCGAGGTGACCAGCGGCGTGCTGGCGGTGGCCGGGTCCAGCTTGAACCGGCTCAGGATGAACGGCAGCATCATGCCGATCAGACTGCCGACGATCACGATCAGCACCATGGACATCGCGATCACCAGCGCAATTTCCCAGCCGCCGCGGAACACGCCGATCATCGCGATCGCCACCGCCATGCTCAGGCCGAGCAGGATCGCCACCGCCAGTTCGCGCCCGAACACCCGGCCCCAGTCGGACAGGCCGATATCCCCGGTCGCGAGCGCGCGCACCATCAGCGTGGAGGATTGCGAGCCGGCATTGCCGCCGGATGCGATCAGGATCGGCAGGAAGAACATCAGCGCCAGATGCGCGGCGATCGTATCCTCGAAATGGGCAATGCCGGCGCCGGAGAAGATATTGCCGAACACCAGCAGCATCAGCCATGAAATCCGCGCCCGGTAAAGCTTGGGCACGCTGGCGGTGGCCACGCTGGAATCCAGCGCCGTGATGGTGGCGACGCGGTGGAAATCCTCCGTCGCCTCGGCTTCCATCACGTCGAGCGCATCGTCATGGGTGATGATGCCGACAAGCCGGTCCTGCGCATCGACCACCGGCAGCGCGATCACGTCATAGCGGGCGATCCGGCGGGCCGCGTCTTCCTCGTCGTCATCCACGCGGATCGCATGGGTGTTGGTTTCCATGATGTCGCGGATCTTCGCCCGCGCCGGGGCGGTGATGATATCCTGCAATCGCACGGAGCCGAGCAGCTTGCGGTCCTCATCGACAATATAGGCGCGGTAGATGGTTTCCTTGTCCGGCGCCTCCCGGCGCAACACCGTCAGCGCCGCTGTCGCGCTCAGGTCCAGCGGGAGCGCGGCATATTCGGAGGTCATGATCGCCCCCGCCGTGCCCTCCTCATAGGAAGCCAGCTGGCGGATATCCTCGCGCTGCGCCTGGGCGAGCGCCGGCATCAATGCCTCGCGCTGCTCCTCGGACAGTTCCTGGTAGAGATCGGCGCGATCATCCGCCTTCATGCCCATGACGATAGCGGCCAGCGCCGCGCGCGGGATGACCGTCGCCAGCAACATCTGGAAATCATGGCCGAGATAGCCGAACACCTCGGCTTGGCGGCGCAGGCTGGCCTGCCCCAGCGCGCGCCATGCCTGTTCGGGCGGCAAGGCCTCCATCGCCGCGGCGATATCCGCCGGATGCTCATGGGCGACCCCCGCGACGATCTCATCGGACGAGCCACTGCGAAACAGGGCCTGCAACCGGGTGATGCTGTTATTCATGTGACGCCTCCGTCGGGCCCGTCCGGGCCGTCGAGGCGGAACCGCTTACCGGTGCAGCGACCTCAGGCCGGGGGGCATTGATTCTGCCGGATTGTGAAAGCGGCCGCGCAAGCAAGCTGCGCGGCCCTGCGACTAGACCCTTCGTCCATCATCTCGTCCTGACCCATAGCGCTGACGCGCCGGCGAAAAATTGCTGTTCATGCCCACCAGCTATGGCAGCCTCCCGGGCAGCGTCAACCGCGATTGCCCGACAGGACCGCCCGCACGGCGCGGCCATCGATCCGCCCGCCCTCGCCCGGTGCTCGCCAAGCGAACCACCGGCGATCCTGTGCCCGGCGCGCTATCTTGCGCCACGGTCACCGCCTGAGCGGACAGGGGCGCGAGACGTTTGAGGTGACGGTGGCAATCCACCTCGGAAATAAAAAAGGCCGCCTTTCGGCGACCTCTTTAAACCCTCATTTTCACTAGGAAAACTGGAGCGGGCGAAGGGATTCGAACCCTCGACCCCAACCTTGGCAAGGTTGTGCTCTACCCCTGAGCTACGCCCGCTCTGGCGAGCCGGAGGATGTCCACCGGCTGGGTGAGGCGGCCAACTAGCATCGCCTCCGAGGGTCGGCAAGCCTCTTTTGCAATGCAGCGCAAAGAATTCGCTCTGCCCTTGCGAAACTGCGCCATTCCACCCCATATGCCGCCTCACAGGCGCAAGCAGCAGGAGACAGACGCATGGCCACCTTGGGCTTGAGCGAAAGTGACAAACAAGCCGTTGAGGCATTTCGGCGCGATGTCGTCGAACCATCGCAGACCAGCCTCGTGCTCGTCGATTTCTGGGCGGAATGGTGCGGCCCGTGCAAGCAACTCTCGCCCATCATCGAGAAGATCGCGGCCGAATATGCCGATCGCGGCGTGCGCCTGGTCAAGATCAACGTCGATGAGAATCGCTTCATCGCCAGCCAGTTCCGCGTCCAGTCGATTCCCACCGTCTATGGCGTCTTCCAGGGCCAGCCGGTCGCCGACCTCACGCAGGCGCGCACGGAAAGCCAGTATCGCCAGATGCTCGACCAGATTCTGGCGCAGCTGCCGATCCAGAGCGAGGCCGGCCAGCGCGCGCAGGATATCGCTCCGCTGCTCGCCATGGGCGAGGATGTGCTCGCCAGCGGCGATGCCGAGCGGGCGCTGAGCGTCTTTGCCCAGATCGCCGACATGGCGCCGGACAATGCCGCGGCGATTGGCGGCCAGTTGCGCGCGCTCACCGCGCTGGGCCGCACCGACGAGGCCGACGCGCTGATCGCCACCCTGCCCGCCGAGCTGAGCGCAGACCCCGCCATCGAGCGCGGCCGGGCCGCCATCGCGCTGGCCCGCTCCGCCACGCCGGGCGTGGACACCGCGCCGCTCAAGGCGCGGCTGGCCGCCAATCCGGATGATTATGAAGCGCTGTTCGAGCTGTCCGCCGCCCAGATGGCAAGCGGCGACCGCGATGGTGCGGCCGATGCGCTGCTCGCCATCATCGCGAAGGATCGCGGCTGGGAGGATGGCAAGGCGCGCGACCAACTGCTCACGCTGTTCGAGGTTGTCGGCCTTGAGGACCCGTGGGTGCTCGCCCAGCGCCGGCGGCTCTCGGCCATTCTGTTCGCCTGACGAGCATGGGCCGGCGGCTCGCCATATTTCCGCTCGCGGGTGCGATTCTGCTGCCGCGCGCGCAATTGTCGCTGCACATTTTCGAGCCGCGTTACCGGGCGATGGTGAGCGACGCGATGGCGCGCGACCAGCGTATCGGCATGATCCAGCCGAGCGGCCCGGGGGAGCCCGCGCCGCTCTTTTCCATCGGTTGCATCGGCCGGATCACCGATGTGGAAGCGCTGGAGGATGGCCGCTTCAACATCACCCTCACCGGCGAATCGCGCTTTCGCATCCTGCGTGAGCTGGATGTCGCCACCCCGTTCCGTCAGGTCGAGCCGGAGCTGATCGCGCAGGAGGATGGGCAACGCACCATTCTTGCCCCCAGCGAGCGGGCCGCGCTGGAGGGCGAATCGCGAATCTTTGCCGAGACGCTTGGCTACGCCGTCAAATGGGACGCTGTGCATGGTCTGGACGATGAAACGCTGGTCAATGCCATCGCCCAGATCGCGCCCTTCGACATTGCCGGCAAGCAGGCCCTGCTCGAAGCCGATAATCTGCCCGAGCGCGCCGATCTGGCCATCCAGCTCATGCAGTTCATGCGGCGTGAAAACGGGCAGCAGGGCAGCGCCCGCCCGCACTGAACGACGCCGGAGGCCGGACAGGCCCCGCCAGCAGGCGCGGCTCAGGCGTCGATGAGAAGGCGATCGTCCCTGCTGATCCGCTCGGCCGGCGCGGGCGCAGCCTCCGGCATGGGCACCGCCGCGGGCGCAACCGCCAGCTGTCGGCGCGGGCTCGGATAGAGGCGCCGCGTGAGCAGCACGAGCGCCCCGAGCGCGAGATAGAGCCCGATCGCCAGAAACAGGTTGAAGAACACCGTGACGGCAAACCCCGCACGCAGCCAGATGGGGTTGAACCCGAAATCCTCACCAATTGCGGCGCACACCCCCAGAAGCGTATCACTGCGGGCAATGAGCGAAGGCTGATAGGTCTGCATCTAGAAACTCCCATGGCTCGGCTGAGGCCTGCCTGCCCGTGATCGTGCAGGAGCCGTGCCAAATGCGCGCGGCGGCGCCATTGCGTGCTTTTAGATGAACGCAGTCGGAACGGATGACAACCGCGCGGCCCGGCATCCGCCAATAGTTGGGATTTTTCACCAAGGGGCACAAGTCCGCCGAGGCATCGGCCGCGCCCGGCAGGCAACCGCCGACGCCCGGCCGGGACCATCGGCATGGGCTGTCGCACACGGCCCGCGCCAATGCCGGGGGTGGCAAGAAATTTCCGGCGCGGCGCCCCCAACGCTCGCGCCCTGATGCACTGGCACCGCCGCCCTCACCGGAGGGAAGCCGAGGCGGGCCAGAACCGATCGACCTTCAGAAGATGACGTGCCGACAATGGTGGATTCGTGACCCGGCGCGCGGCGTGCGAACGGAACGCCGGACGTGCGGACGCCATTTGCAGGCCGTCAGGGCTGAAGGCGATCCGCCCCTAGATCATGTCGCCCAGCAGCAACCGGGGGCGCGGCCCGCTTTCGCCGCGCGCTTCGGCCATGAAACGCGTTTTGAGCGGCCGCAACCGCTGGACCGCCGCGAGCCCCAGGCTGCGAGCGAGCGAGGCCGGGCGCCCCGGCACATCGAACAGCCGCACAAGCCCGTCCATCATGATCGTCACGCTCAGCGAATCAAGCGCCCGCCAGCGCTGGTAGCGGGCGAGCAACTGCGCATCGCCCGGCTCCAGCCCGCCGCGCATCCCTTCGACGATCACTTCCGCCAAGGCGGCGGCATCGCGATAGCCCAGATTGACGCCCTGCCCGGCGATCGGATGGATGGCGTGCGCGGCATCGCCCACCAGCGCCAGCCGCTCGTCGACGATACGCGCAGCGCGATGATAGCCCAGCGGATAGCTCTGCATCGGCGCGGCGAGGCTGACCTTGCCGAGGAAATTGCCCATGCGCTTTTCCGCCTCGGCCAGCCAGGCCCGCTCGGGCAGCTTGCGCATCGCGGCGGCCTGATGATTGGGCACCGTCCACACGATCGCCGAGCGGTTGCCCGGCAGCATCGGCAGCAGCGCGAACGGCCCGCCGGGATAGAACAGCTCATAGGCCGTGTTGCCATGCGGCACCTCATGGTCGATCGCGGTGACCAGCGCGGTTTGCGGATAGGTCCAGCGCGCGACCGGGATGCCGGCCAGCGCGCGGGTGGGGCTGCCCCGCCCCTCCGCGCCGACCAGCAGGCTCGCGCCAATCTCGATGCCGCTCGCCAGCCGCACGGTCACGCCATAGGCATCGCGCGTGACATCGACGGATTGGTCCGGCTGGAAGCGCGTCACCCCGTCCGTTGCCTGCGCCGTCAGGTCGATGCCGCGGCGCAGCTCGCGATTCTCGACCATGCGGCCCATCGCGCCGTCATCGGGATCGGTGGTGAAATCGAGCGCGCCGCCGCTCAGCCCCTCGCTGACCCAGATGCGGTCGATCGGGCAGGCCTTCTCGACCAGTTGCGGCGCCACGCCGATCGCCTCGAACAGCTTCCAGCTGGCGCTCGATATGGCCGAGACGCGCCCGTCGAAACCGGGCGCCATGGTGGTGGCGGGCTCGGCCGGGTCCACGACCGCGCACTGGACGCCATGCCGCCCGAGCGCGATCGCCAATGTCAGGCCAACAAGGCCGCCGCCGAGAATGATGACGTCGAAGCGTTGCATGCCCCACCTCTAATCACGAATTGCGCGGAAGGCGACGGCGAATGCCATGGCCGGTGCGAAAAGCCTCCGGCCGGGCCGTCCATGGCTGCGATGCTGATCTCACGCCCGACCGGCGCGAGCCTGACGGCCGCGCCCCGCCGCCAATCAATCCTGGGCGATATCGGCGATACGGCGATATCGAAACACCGTCGCCGGCGGCACATTGCGCACGATCGTGCCGACCCGGTCCGCCTGCAGCCCGAGCCTGCGGGCCACGCGGTCGGCCACGGGAGGGCGCGGCGAATAGGTGAACTGGATCACCGCGCCGCCCGGGCGCAGCAGGCGGAAGGCTTCCTCAAGGATCGCCTCTTGCAGCGCCTTGCTCATCGCGAGCAGCGGCAGCCCGCTGATGATGCATTGATAGCCACCCGCGCCGCCGGCCGCGGCCGCCAGCACGCCCTGGGCCGGGGCCTGCAGGATGGCGACGCCGGGAAAGCCGCTGCGCAGATTATGCGCCAGCTCTTCGTCAATCTCCACGACTTCCAGCTCATCGCGCGGCAGGCCCGTCGCCAGTATTTCGCGCGTGAGGGCGCCGGTGCCGCCGCCAAACTCCATCACGCGGCCGCCCTGCGGATCGATCTGGGCGGCCATCAGCCGGCCCAGATAATGGCTGCTCGGGACAATCGACGCGGTCTGGCGCGGCTTGCGGATCCAGGCTTGCAGGAACTTGAGATAATCGCTGGCATTGCTGCGGCGTTCGGTCAGCAGGGATCCGTTGGTGGGCATCGCCCCTCACTCGATACTGGAGAGGCAACCTCAGTAGAACGCGGCGGCCGCCAAGAAAAGGGCAGAGTCAGGGATATTTTCACCCGGATTGCCCGGCGCCGGCGGCACCGCCCGCCGGATCGCCGGCCGGCAGCCGCCTGCCGCCATCAGATTTCGGCGTTGATCAGCCAGTCGTGGAAGACACGGACCGAGCGACGATCCAGCGCCTTGGGCCGGCAGACGAAGAAATAGCGATACGGGCTCTCGATGCGCTGATCGAACAGCCGCGCGATCCGGGGGTCCTGCGCCTGTTCGAGATGGCTGCCATGCATCACGGCAATGCCCATGCCCTGCGCCGCGGCCTCCAGCATCAGGGCGCCGGAATCATAATAGTCGACCGCCGCCGGGATCAGATCCGGCACGCCGGCCGCCTCTTTCCACACATCGAAGGTGGAGGGCATGTCGCGGTGGATGAGCACGGTCTGGCGCACCAGATCGCGTGGCGAGCGGATCGCCTGCGCCCCCTCGACCAGCGCCCGCGCCGCGATGAGATAGACCTCGTCGCGATCCAGTTCGCGCGCATAGAGCGACGGATCGACATCGCGCGCCAGCACGATCGCGGCGTCCAGCCCCTCGCCCAGCCGCGCGATCGCGTTGGGGCTCGTGTCCACATCGAGATGGATGTCCGGATGGCGGCGGTGGAAATCGCCCAGCCGGGGAAACAGCCGCTGGCTCGCGAACAGCGGCAGCATGCCCAGCCGCACCCGCAGCGTGCGCGTGCCGCTGGTCGCCACCTCGATGGCGGCGCTCAGCTGGTCCAGCGCCGGCGCGATCTCGGCGAGCAGCGCCACGCCTTGCGGGTTGATCTCCAGCTGCTGATGCTTGCGCTCGAACAGACTGTAGCCGAGGAACCGCTCCAGCGCCTGGATACGCCGACTGAGAGCGGGCGCGGAGAGCGCCAGATCTTCCGCAGCGGCCTTCACCGAGCCGGTGCGCGCAACCTGGACGAAGGCTTCAAGCGCGGTGAGGGGAGGAAGACGGCGCACGGCGGGTCAACGATCCACAAGTTGTTGCTGCATCGCACAAACATGCCGCAGCCGCGACAAAGATTCCAGCCCTGTTTTACGCTCTCCAGCGGACAAGACGAGCCAGAAAATCATTTCCACGGGGATAACCATCCGGCGGCCGGGACGGCCGGCCAAAAGGGAGTTCAGTCGACGGCGAGCAATTGCTAGATATTCCTCATTCGCCTGCCGCTGGCGGGCCGCCCGAACGACCTGAAGGGAACCTCATGGACCGCTCATTCCTCATGCTTGCCCTAGCGTCCGTCAGCCTGTCCGCCTGCGCGAATCGGCTGGCGAGCGATGCCCCGGCAGCCGCCGCCGATTCTGCTGCAACTGCGTCCCGCCCCGCCTCGACCACCACGCCGGGGCCGGAACTGGGCGTCTATGGCTTTGACGATAGCGGGAAGGATGAAAGCGTCGCGCCGGGCGATAATTTCTATCAATATGCCAATGGCACATGGGAGAAGAACACGCCCATTCCGGCGGACAAGTCCAATTACGGCATGTTCACGGCGCTCGACGACCTCTCGAAACAGCGCACGCAGGACATATTGAACGCCGCAAAGGATGATCCCGCGAGCAAGATCGGCACGGCCTATGCCGCCTATCTTGACGAGGCGGCGGTCGAAGCGAAGGGCCTCGCGCCGATCAGGCCGTGGCTGGACAGCATCAAGGCCGTAAAATCGCATGCGGACTATGTCGCCATCGTCGCGCAAGCATGGCGCAATGGCGCCTCCACGCCCTTTGCCGGCTATGTCGGGCAGGACGACAAGGAGCCGGACCACTATATCTTCACGCTGATGCAGAGCGGGCTGGGCATGCCGGACCGCGACTATTATCTCCAGACCGGCGACAAGATGGCGGCGATGCGCACCGCCTATCGCCAGCATCTGGTGAAGATGTTCGCGCTGGCCGGCGAGAGCGATGGCGAGAAGCGGGCCGCCGCGTTGCTCGATTTCGAGACGCAGATCGCCCGGGCACACTGGACCCGCGTGGACAGTCGCGACGTCGACAAGGTCTATAACAAGATGACCGTCGCGCAGCTCGCCGCGCTCGCGCCCGGCTTCGACTTTGCCGCCATGCTCAAGGCGTCCGGCGTCACCAGCGACACGCTGATCGTCGCGCAGCCCAGCGCCATCAAGGCCGAGGCGGCGCTCATCGCCAGGGCACCGCTCGGCGTGCTGCGGGACCAGTTGCTGATCCGTAGCCTCGACGACTTTGCCGATTATCTGCCGGACGCCATCGCGCGCGAAAGCTTCGCCTTTTATGGCACCACGCTCAGCGGCACGCCCGAGCGCGAGCCCCGCTGGAAGCGCGGCGTCACCTTCGTCAAGGGCGCCCTCGGCGAGGAGGTCGGCAAGGTCTATGTCGCGCGCTATTTCCCGCCCGAGACCAAGGCCGCGGCCGATCAGCTGGTGCAGAACATCATCACGGCCATGGGCCGGCGTATCGATGGCCTCAGCTGGATGAGTGACGCCGCCAAGGTGCGCGCCCATGCCAAGCTTGCCGCCTTCACGCCCAAAATCGGCTATCCCGACCAATGGCGCGATTATAGCGGGCTGGATATCCGGCGGGATGACCTGTTCGGCAACGCCCTGCGTTCCAACCGGTTCGACCATGATTACAGCGTCGCCAAGCTCGGCCAGCCCATGCGGCGGTGGGAATGGTTCATGACGCCGATGGAAGTGAACGCCTATGCCAATTTCGGCATGGTCGAGATTGTGTTCCCGGCCGCCATCCTGCAGCCTCCCTTCTTCGATCCGCATGCCGATGCGGCGGTCAATTATGGCGCGATCGGCGCCGTCATCGGCCATGAGCTGAGCCATCATTTCGACGATCAGGGCGCCAAATATGACGAGACCGGGCGCCTCAAACAATGGTGGAGCGATCAGGATGTCGCCAATTTCGAGGCCCTGACCGGCAAGCTGATCAAGCAGTATGACGCCTATGAGCCGCTGCCCGGCGAGCATGTGAACGGCAAGCTGACGCTGGGCGAGAATATCGCCGATCTGGCCGGCCTGATGGTCGCCCATGATGCCTATCTCGCCTCGCTGGAGGGCAAGCCGGCGCCGGTCATCGCCGGGACGAGCGGCGACGAGCGCTTCTACCTCGGCTGGGCGCAGGTGTGGCGACGCAGCTATCGCGAGGAGAATCTCCGGCAGCGGCTGCTCACCGATCCGCACGCGCCATCCGAGCAGCGCGCCGCCATCGTGCGCAATCTCGATCCCTGGTATGGGGCCTTCGCCATCCCGCCGAGCGCGAAACTGGCCCTCTCCCCGGAGGACCGGGTCCGCATCTGGTAACCCGCACCAGGACGGCAGGCGTTAACAATCAAGGTTAACGCCTGCCGTCAGACCCCGACGCCCTGTGCAACGACTTGTAAATTCTTATCGCAAATGCTGCTTTTTACGAGGAAATTGCAGATGTTATCGTTAACGCGCCTGGCACCGGACGGGCAGCGTCATTAACGCTCCCTCAGGTTACTCTTGTGGGATTGAATGATGAAAAAATTTCTTCTCGCGACATCGGCCGCCCTGGCCGCCTTCGCGATGGCCCCCTCGGCAAGCGGCGCCACCTTTTACGAGCCGACGGACCCTAACGGCATCACGCTGACGCTGGACAATCTGAGCGATGGCTTCAGCAGCCAGACGCTGCCGATCGGCGAGATCCACGATATTTTCAACTTCACCGTGCCCGTCGATGGCATGGCGTCGGTGCTGTCCGTGGTCACCTCCGTTCCCGGTGCCCGTCTGGCCGATTTCGCCGGCGGCCTTTACAGTGGCGACGATCTGCTTTCGAGCTTCACCTTCGAGATGCTGGACGGCGGCGTGCTGTTCGGCTCGCTCGCACCGATCCTGCTGACCGGCGGCGTCGACTATCGGCTCGTCTTCACCGGCGAGGCGCTGGAGCGGACGAGCTATGGCGGCAATCTGACGGTCACCCCGGTGCCCGAGCCAGCCACCTGGGCGATGATGATCGCTGGCATCGCGGCCGTCGGCCTCACCATGCGCCGCTCGCAGACCACGCGCATCGCGTTCAGCTGACCCGGCGCGATCGACGCCGCCCCGGCATGGCCGACAGGCCCTGACCGGGCGGCGATGATCCACCCTCATTTCGGCGCTCGTCCGCACCTGCGGCCGGGCGCCGATGTGCGTTGGCGATCTGCACCTGCCTCCCCTTCTCCCCGGCGAGACAGCGCCGCCCGGCCAGAGCCGCAAAGGCCGCCGCGACCGGCAGGCCATATCGCAGATGCGTGGCGCATGGCCGGCCTGCCGCTATCATCTGCGGCCATCATCTCCCGCCCCGTCCCTCGTGACGGAACGAGGAGGCGGGCCTTCAGCCGCGCGCGGCGACGGACCGGCCGCGCACCAGCCGGCGCCAGAGCCATTCCGCCGGCCCCTGCCCCAGATGGCTGCGCCACAGCGCCGACCAGCCCAGCATCACGCCCCACATGGCGAGCATGATCGGCACCAGCATCGCCCGGTCGACCGCGCCGTAGAGGCCGAGCCCATAGCCATAGAAAATGCTCGTCATGACGAGGCTGCACAGCAGATAGTTGGAGAGCGCCAGCCGCCCGACGGCGCGCACCGCATGGACCAGACCGCCGCCGGGGCCACGCGCGGCGATCTCCATCGCCAGCGCCGCCAGACCCACCGCGATCGGCAACCGCAACGGCATGGACCAACCGAATATCGCGGCCTGCGCCGTCAGCGGATCACGCGAGAGCAGCACCCAGAGGCCCAGCCCCAGCATCGGCACAAGGCCGACCAGCAGCGCGCGCCGCCATGTTGCGCGATATTGCTCGGGGCGCCACTGGCCGGCGAGGAAACCGCCCTTGAGCATGGCCATGCCCAGCGCCATGAAGGCCAGCAACTCCGCCAGGCCATGGAGCAGCTGGTTGACGGCATCGCCCAGCGCATCCGCCACCCGCAACTGCAGGATATCGAGATAACCCAGATGATAGCGCGCCATATCGGCCGCCACGGCCGTGCTCGCCCCCATGCCGAGCTGGTCGGCATAATCGCGCCATGCCGCCATGGTCGAGGCCGTCGCGCCCGGGGCCTGCGCCGCCGCGCGCAGCCAGTAAGGCGGCAGCACCACGGCCAGGTTGATCAGCCACTGCACCAGCAGCAGCACCAGCGCGAGCTTGATGAGGCTGAGCGCCTCGAGCCGCACGAAGCGCGTGGCGATAAGGCCGCACAGCGCCAGCAACAGCAGGATATCGCCCGACCAGAGCAGGACATAATGCGCCAGGCCGATCGGCAGCAGCCAGAGCATCCGCCGGCGATGCGCCTGCCCGCCGTCACGCCCGTTCATTTCCGCCGATTCCATCACGAGCAGCATCGCTGCGCCGAACAGGATGGCGAACAGCGCCCGCATCTTGCCATCGAACAGCAGGAAGCTGCCCAGCCAGACCATCAGGTCCGCCATGCCGCCCGTGCCAATGGTGAAGGGATTGAGCACCGCCGGATAGGGCAGCGCGAACATGATGATATTGGGGAGCAAAATCCCCATCACGGCTAGACCCCGCAGGAAGTCGAGCCCGTCGATCCGGAAGCTTTCATCGGCCATGGCGTGTCCTATCGTCTTTTGGCGTGACGTCCACCCCCTGCCGTGGCATGCGCCGCGCCATGGGATCGGCACGCAAGGCGCAGATCGGCGCGGCGTTCGCCGCCGCGGTCGACTTCTATGATGAGAGCGCGGATGTGCAGCGCACCGTCGCCCGGCATCTTGCCGCCATGGCGGGCCGCGAACGGCTGACCCCGCGCGGGCAGATTCTGGAAATCGGCTGCGGCACCGGCCTGCTCACGCGTGAGATCCGCCGCCGCTGGCCGGAGGCCACCCTCACCGCGACAGACCTCGCTCCCGCGATGATCGACGCCACGGCGCGCCACGATCTTGGCGTCCGCCTGCTCGCCATGGACGGCGAGGCGCCGGTCTTTGACGGCCCGTGGTTCGATCTCATTCTCTCCAGCCTCACCTTCCAGTGGTTCGAGGATCTGCCGGGCGCCCTTGTCCGCCTGCATGGCCTGCTGCGCCCCGGCGGCAGCCTCTATTTCGCGACGATGGGCGCGGACAGTTTCGCCAGCTGGCGGGATGCCCATGCCAGGCTCGGCGTGGAACCGGGCCTGCCGACCTATCCCACCCTCGCGCAGCTGCGCACCCTGCTCGCCGGCTTTGGCGATGCTTTCGCGTGCGACGAGCAGCATCCCCTGCCGTTGCGCGGCGGGCAGGCGCTGCTGCGTCACTTCCGCGCGATCGGCGCCCATGTGCCGCGCCCCGGCTATCGCCCGCTCGGCCCCACCGCGCTGCGCAAGGTCATCGCCCGGTTCGATGCCGGCGGCGGCGAGACGGCCTATCATGTGCTATATGGCCGCATCAGCCATGGCTGAGCCCGGCCCGCCCACCAGCCTGCGCGCGGCAACCGCGCAGGACGTCGCCGCGCTGGCTGCGCTCAAGCTGACCACATTCCGCCAGACCTTTCTGGAGGAATTCGCCATTCCCTATCCCGCGCACGACCTCGCCCGGTTCGAGGCCGAGACCTATGGCGAAGCACGAATCGCCGCCGAGCTTGCGGACCCGGCGCATCATAGCTGGGTGTGCGAAGCCCCGGACGGCACGCTGCTCGCCTATGCCCATGCCGGCCCGTGCAAGCTCCCCCATCCCGATGTCACGCCGCGCTCGGGCGAGCTGTATCAGCTCTATGTCAGCCGGGCCGCGCAGGGCATGGGGCTGGGCCGGCAGCTTCTCGCCACCGCGCTGGACTGGCTCGCCACCACCTATCCCGGTCCGCTCTGGATCGGCGTCTGGTCGCACAATGCGCGCGCGCAGGCGGTCTATGCCGGCGCGGGCTTCCGCAAGGTCGGCGAGTATCACTTCATGGTCGGCGATCATCGCGACGAGGAATATATCTTCCGCCGCGATTGAGGACCGGCCCCGAGCCGGAAGGCCCGGGACCGTGCTTCTATCTTAAAGTTCGCTGTCCATCAGCTTGGGGAAGAAGCCCTCATGCGCCTCGCGCAGGTCGCTGAGCGCGATGGCATGGTCGCTGTCCGGCAGCTCCACGATCAACCGGTTGGCGACGGTGCGGCCGAGGCGCGACACTTCCACGCCCTTGGCTTCGGCATGGCTGAGCAGTTCCATCAGCGCCGCGTCGCGCACGGTGACGACATACAGCCCCTGATCTTCCGCGAAATAGCTCTGCGCCGGCGTGCCGTGCAGCGGCTGGTCGAGCATCGCGCCGATATTGCCGGCCAGCGCCATCTCGGCCACCGCGACGAGTACGCCGCCGTCCGACACGTCATGGCAGGCGGTGATCGCGCCGCAATGGATCGCCTCGCGCACGAAGTCGCCGGTCAGGCGCTCGCTGGCCAGATCGACACGCGGCGGCGGGCCCGCCTCACGCCCCTCGATGCCATGGCATTCGCGCAGCCAGAGCGACTGGCCAAGGTCGCCCTTGCGCTCGCCGATCAGCAGGATGATGTCGCCCGTGCCCTTGAAGGCGATGGTGCACATCCGGTCGATATCGGTCAGCAGGCCCACGCCGCCGATCGCCGGCGTCGGCAGGATGGCGCTGCCGCCCCCGGTCGCCTTGCTCTCATTATAGAGGCTGACATTGCCCGAGACGATCGGGAAGTCGAGCGCGGTGCAGGCCTCCGCCATGCCCTCGATGCAGCCGACAAACTGCCCCATGATCTCGGGCCGCTGCGGGTTGGCGAAGTTCATGCAGTCCGTGGTGGCGAGCGGCGTGGCGCCGACCGCGGTGATGTTGCGCCAGCATTCCGCAATCGCCTGCTTGCCGCCCTCGACCGGGTCGGCAAAGCAATAGCGCGGCGTGCTGTCCGTGCTCATCGCGAGGCCCTTGTTGGTGCCATGCACACGCACCACGGCCGCGTCGCCACCCGGGCGCTGCACCGTGTCACCGCCGACCATATGGTCATATTGCTCCCAGATCCACCGGCGGCTGGCGATGTCGGGCGACCCCATCAGGGTGATCAGCTCGGCCGCGAGATCCTTGACCGCCGGCACGCTCGCCAGCGGCGCGCAAGGGGGCGTCGGCACATGCGGGCGATCATAGAGCGGCGCGTCATCGGCGAGCGGGCCCAGCGGAATGTCGCACACCGTCTCGCCATGATGGACGAGGACCATGCGGCCGCCATCGGGACCAGCCTCGGTCACTTCGCCGATCACCGCGAAATCCAGCTCCCACTTGTGGAAGATCGCCTCGGCAAAGGCTTCCTTGCCGGGCTTGAGCACCATGAGCATCCGCTCCTGGCTCTCCGAGAGCATCATCTCATAGGCGGTCATGCCCTCTTCGCGCTGCGGCACCTTGTCCATGTCGAGCCGGATGCCGACGCCGCCCTTGCTCGCCATCTCGACGGACGAGCTGGTCAGCCCCGCCGCGCCCATGTCCTGAATGGCGACGATCGCGTCGGAGGCCATCAGCTCAAGGCAGGCCTCGATCAGCAGCTTCTCGGTGAACGGATCGCCCACCTGCACGGTCGGGCGCTTCTCGTCGCTATCCTCGGCGAAATCGCCCGAGGCCATGGTCGCGCCGTGGATGCCGTCGCGCCCGGTCTTGGAGCCGACATAGACGATGGGGTTCCCAACGCCCGAGGCCGCCGAATAGAAGATCTTGTCCTGATCCGCCGTGCCCACGGACATCGCGTTGACGAGGATGTTGCCGTCATAGGATTCGTGGAAATTCACTTCGCCGCCCACGGTCGGCACGCCCACGCAATTGCCGTAGCCGCCAATGCCGCGCACCACGCCGCTGATGAGATGCTTCATCTTGGGATGATCGGGCCGCCCGAATCGCAGCGCGTTCAGGTTGGCCACCGGCCGCGCGCCCATGGTGAACACGTCGCGCAAAATGCCGCCCACGCCGGTCGCCGCGCCCTGATAGGGCTCGATATAGCTGGGGTGGTTGTGGCTCTCCATCTTGAAGATCGCCGCCTGCCCGTCGCCAATGTCGATCACGCCGGCATTCTCGCCGGGGCCGCAAATCACCCAGGGCGCCTTGGTCGGCAGCTTCTTGAGGTGGATTCGCGAGGATTTGTAGGAGCAATGCTCCGACCACATGACGGAGAAGATGCCGAGTTCCGTGAGGTTCGGCTCGCGACCAAGGGCATGGAGGACGCGGTCATACTCCTCCGGCGTGAAGCCGTGGTCGGCGATGATCTGCGGTGTGATGGGGGAGGTGATGCTGGACATGACCGGCCTTTATCGCCGCATGTCGACGGGCACAACCATGGAGGGCATCAGATGCTGTTTCCGGCGCTTTTCGGCGTGTTTCGGCCCGCGCGAATCGCGCCTGACATGAAAAGGGCCGGCGCTAAAGGCCGACCCTTGTTTGAACGTCCATGATTACCCCGTGGGGCGGCGATCAGGCTTTGCAGCTCTGCCCGTTATACGTCACCGTATCGGCGCCCTGGTTGGTGACCGTCGTCCCGCCATCGGCGGACACATAGGCCTCGCCAGCCGCCGGCGCCTTGAGCGCGATGAACGGGGCGTCCTTGTCCGCCTTGAAGTTGGCCGACTTGTCGTCCGTCATGAAGTCGACGAAGATCAGGCTGTTGTCCTTGCAGCGATAGGCATGGCTGGACTTCAGCATGGGCGGAAGCTCCACGGCTGCGGCGTTGGCCAGTTCGGCGTCCATCGGATCGTTGGTGCCGGTGTTGAAGGTTTCCGGCCCGGACTTGCACGCCGCGAGGGCGAGCGTGACAGCGCCGAGCGCGAGCGAAGTTATGATGCGGTTGGAATATTTCATAGCGCGCTCCCTATCTCGCCTGCTTTTCGCGCCGTCAACGCATTATTGGTGAACAAACGGTAATTTTCCGCCCTGCACGCCGACTGCGCGCTTGACCCCGTGCGGGCGGCGGGTCAATGCAGCAGCATGGCCGACCCTGCCGATACCGACACACTCAGCTTCGAGGAGGCGCTTCGGCGCCTGGAAGCGATCGTCCAGCAGCTTGAGCGGGGCGACGTTCCGCTCGAGCAATCCATCACTCTCTATGCGGAGGGCGACAAGCTGCGCGCGCAGTGCCAGGCGCGACTCGCCGCGGCCGAGGCCCGCATCCAGCAGATCGTCAGCAGCGCCGACGGCAGCGCGACCAAGACCGCCCCCTACCCGGCGGACTGACCGCGATGCGCATCGACGCCCCGACTCGGCTGGACGATGCCATGGCGATGATCGCCGATGCCATCGATCGCCAGTTTGAAACGCTGCTCGCCAGCCCGGACGAGCAGCGCGCGCAGCTTTACGCCGCCATGCGCCACGCCGCCATCGGCGGCGGCAAGCGGATGCGGCCGCTGATCGTCAAGGCGAGCTGCGACCTGTTCAACGTCGGCGCCGAAAGCGCGCTGCGCACCGGCCTCGCTGTCGAGTGCATCCATGTCTATTCGCTGATCCATGATGATCTGCCGGCCATGGATGATGACGATCTGCGGCGCGGCAAGCCAACCGTCCACCGCGCCTTTGACGAGGCGACCGCCATTCTCGCGGGTGACTGCCTGCATGATCTCGCCTTCTCCGTCCTCGTCGACGAACAGACCCACCCGGACCCCTTTGCCCGCTGCGAGCTGGTCCGGGCGCTGGCGCTGGCGAGCGGCCCGGCCGGCATGGCGGGCGGGCAGATGATGGACCTGGCCGCGCAGACCGCCCGTTTCGACCTCGCCACCGTCACCCGCATGCAGCAGCTCAAGACCGGGGCGCTGATCGCCTTTTCCGCCGAGGCCGGCGCCATCCTGGCGCGCGTGCCGGAGGATCGGCGCGTCGGGCTGCGCGGCTATGCGCGCGATGTCGGGCTGGCCTTCCAGATCACCGACGACCTGCTCGACGTGGAAGGCGATGCGGACGTGACCGGCAAGGCGGTGGGCAAGGACGCCGCCGCCGGCAAGGCCACCTTCGTCTCGCTCATGGGCCGCCAGCAGGCGCGCGAGCAGGCCGAACTGCTCGTCACCCAGGCCAAGGCCCATCTCCACAGCTTCGGCGGCGAGGCAGATCTGCTGCGCGACATCGCCGATTTCGCGATTCGCCGGAGGCATTGAAACGACCATGACGGAACGCATCGGGCTCTATCCAGGCACGTTCGACCCGGTGACGCGCGGCCATATGGATATCATCCGGCGCGGCGCGAAACTGGTCGACCGGCTGGTCATCGGCGTCACCACCAACCCCAGCAAATCCCCCATGTTCGACGTGGACGAGCGGCTGGCGATGCTGCGGCGGGAATGTGCGAGCATCGATGCGCAGATCGACGTGCTTGCCTTCGACACGCTGCTCATCGACTATGCGCGCCTCGTCGGCGCATCGGTGATCCTGCGCGGTTTGCGTGCGGTGGCGGATTTCGAATATGAGTATCAGATGGCTGGCATGAACCAATATCTCGATTCCCGGATCGAGACGGTGTTCCTGATGGCGGATGTGGCGTTGCAGCCCATCGCCTCCAGGCTGGTCAAGGAAATTGCGCGGCTGGGGGGGGATATCAGCAAGTTCGTCTCCCCCGCCGTGCGCGAGGATGTTCTGGCGCGGATCGCCGCGCAGCAAGCTTGACGGGTCAGCTCCGGTTCAGCCATGCGCCGCGATACGCCCAAGCGAAGGATCAAATGATGCGCGTTCACCGACTGATCGGCCATGGCATGGCTTTCGCCCTGATGCTGGGAAGCATCGCGCCGGCCCATGCCCAGCGCAAGCCGGAAGACGCCACCAGGGAAGCGGATATGGCGGCCCGCGCCAAGAAGGATGCCGACGCCCTGCGCGTCGAGGCCGAGCACGCCGCCGTCCAGCCGCTGCAGGCCACCGTTCCAACGACACCGGACAATATCTGGGTGCTCGACCTGTCGGATGGCGGCCATGTCCGCATCCAGCTGCGTCCGGATGTCGCCCCCGGCCATGTCGCGCGGATCAAGGCGCTGACGCGGGAAGGCTTTTATAACGGTCTGGAATTTCACCGCGTGATCCCCGGCTTCATGGCCCAGGGCGGGGACCCCAAGGGCGATGGCACCGGCGGCTCCGAGCTGCCGGACCTCAAGCAGGAGTTCAACTGGCTGCCGCACATGCGCGGCACCGTCTCGATGGCCCGCGCCGCGGGCGAGGACAGCGCCAACAGCCAGTTCTACATCATGCTGATGCCGCGCATGCAGCTTGACCATCAATATACCGTCTTCGGCCGCGTGATCGATGGCATGGCCGGCGTCGACGCCATCAGCAAGGGCGAGCCGCCGGCGAACCCGACCCGAATCGTCCGCGCCTATATCGAGGGCGATGGCCAGACCGCCGCCGCGCCGGCAACCAGCCCCTCCCCCACGAGCTGAGGCAGCCCGCTCACGCCCATTCGGGCATGAGGGTCGAGGTGCGGGAGATCAGTTTCCCGCCGCCGCCGCGCGGGCACGGCCCTCTGGCGAGATTGAAAAAGCGCCGGCCACCTGCCACCGCCATTCAGCCGACCATGGCTGCGCCCCGGTCGGGCCGGACGGCCCGGAAGCGCCGGCGCGATGGCGGGCCATCACCGGCGCGCCCCGGACCTTTCCCGCCGCGCCCAAATGCAAACGGCCGGAGCCCGAAGGCCCCGGCCGCGCATCAGTCAGGTCGCTGGTGAGCGATCAGAACTTGGCAACCACACCCATCATCGGACGGAAGGAGTGGAAGTTGCCGCGCGTGTCGATCTGCGCACGCAGACGGATGTTGCTGCGCTCGGCCGAGGAGCCCAGATCCGCCAGCGACACTTCGGTGCCGAAGCCGTAGGTCACGCCGTCATAGTGGCGCTTGGTGCTCACAGCCGGGACTGCCGAACCGGCAAACTTGGTCCACTGGTAGCCGACCTTGGCGAAGAAGATGCTGTCCTTGCCAGCGCGCACGCCGGCACGGCCCGCGGCGCCATATTCCCAGTTGATGTCCTTATCGATGCCCTTGGCGACGTTGCCTTCCACGCCGAGCACGAGCGGACCGGCGTTATAGTTGACGCCCGCGACGCCTTCGACGAGCCAGCCGCGATAGCCGCTCGGCGGCGCGCCCTTATACTGGTCGTTGTCGAAATCATGCAGGCCGCCCATCACGCCGACATAGGGCTCGATGCTGCTGCGCGCGCTGTCCTGCGCCATGGCGGGCACGGCGGCCGCGGCCGAAAGCGCGAGCGCCAGGGTGGTGAGGGAGAGAGCTTTCATGATGCTGAACCTTCTGTTTAATTGGATGCGGGCCATTGCCCTGCATTCACGACCGACTTTGCCGATCGCTAGGTTTAAAATACCTCTCCCGGCTGAACCGTTCCCGAATGAATTGTGGCGCAAAAGCGGCACGATCCCGCTGTGACCTTTAGGATACACAGCGAGATCGTTCATTTCGAGTTCAGTTATTATTGGGACCCGCGCAATAACTTGCGGTTCCTGCAATTCGGCGTGTTATTTTATCAGTTCACCGTTGCCTTGATGATCTTGCCCGGCGTTGCCGGCGGCTCGCCCTTGGGCAGCGCGTCGACATGCTCCATGCCGGACGTCACCTCGCCCCACACCGTATATTGCCGGTCGAGGAAGGTGGCATCGTCGAAACAGATGAAGAACTGGCTGTTGGCGCTGTTCGGATTGCTGCTGCGTGCCATCGAGCACACGCCGCGCACATGCGGCTGCGCGTTGAACTCGGCCTTGATGTCGGGCAGCTCGGAGCCGCCCATGCCGGTGCCGGTCGGGTCGCCGCCCTGCGCCATGAAGCCGGGGATCACGCGGTGGAACACCACGCCATCGTAAAAGCCCTGCCTGGCCAGCGTCGTGATCTGCTCGACATGCTTGGGGGCCAGGTCCGGGCGGAGCTGGATGACGACATCGCCGCCGGAATCGAGCGACAGGGTGAGGGTCTGGTCGGCCATGAACTACTCCTTGTCTCGCCGCCGCGGATGGGATTGGCGCGGTGACGGTCCCGCGCTCCTATAATGGCTGCGGCCCGCATTGAAAGCCCGGCGATTGGTTGCAATCGCGAGGCGCATGCGCAAAAGGGGGCGCAAATGGCGTGGCCATGGTGGCGGCGCGGGGAAAGGCAGGCGCTGCATGAGCGAGACCGAGACCGCCAGGCCGCATGACGATTCCGTTCCGCAGGGCGCCGATCTGCCGCTCGAAACCAATCTCGATGAAGATGATCGACTGAAACCGGCATTCGTCACCGCCGTGCTGGCCGCGGTCGAGGCGGAGGATGACGAGACGGCGCGCGCGCTGGTCGAGCCGCTGCACCCGGCCGATATCGCCGACCTGCTCGAACTGACGCCGGAAGACCGCCGCGCGGATGTCGCCGCCGCGCTGGGCGATCTGGTCGGCGCCGAGGTGCTCTCCGAGCTGAATGACTATGTGCGCGAGGCGCTGGTCGAGGCGCTGGCGCCCGAGCAGCTCGCCGAGTTCGCATCCGAGCTGGATACCGATGATGCCGTCGCGATCATCGAGGATCTCGACCGCGAGGAGCAGCAGGCCGTCCTCGAGGCCATGGAGCCGGAGGACCGCGCCGCCATCGAGAGCGCGCTTTCCTATGGCGAGGAGACCGCCGGCCGCCTGATGCAGCGCGATCTGGTCGCGGTGCCGGAGCATTGGACGGTGGGCCAGACCATCGACTATCTGCGCGAGACGGTCGATCTCACCTCGGATTTCTGGGAGATTTTCGTCGTCGATGCCGCGCATCGGCCGGTCGGCACCTGCAAGCTGAGCTGGGTGATGCGCTGCTCGCGCACCGTCGCCATGAGCGACCTGATGCAGCGCGAGCAGACGCTGATCCCGGTCGACATGGATCAGGAGGAAGTCGCGCTGCGCTTCCAGAAATATGCGCTGATTTCCGCCGCGGTGGTCGATCCGGCCAATCGGCTCGTCGGCATGATCACCGTCGATGACGTGGTCCACATCATTCAGGAAGAGGCCGGCGAGGATATCCTGCGCCTGTCCGGCGCCGGCGGCGAGGGCGACATCAACGAGCCGGTGGTGGAGAGCTACAAGGCGCGGGTCCGCTGGCTGCTCTCCAACCTGCTGACCGCGCTGGTCGCCTCCACCGTCATCGCGCATTTCGAGGGCACGATCGAGCGCATGGTCGCGCTGGCGACGCTGATGCCGATCGTCGCCGGGGTCGGCGGCAATGCCGGCAGCCAGACCATGGCGGTGACGGTGCGCGCGCTCGCCACCAACCAGATCACCGCCTCCAACACCTGGCGCACAATCATGCGCGAACTGCGCGTGGCGGTGCTCAACGGCTCGACGGTGGCGGCGGTGATCGGCACCGGCGTCTCGCTGTTCTTCGGCAATGTCCAGCTCGGCGGCGTCATCGCGGCGGCGATGATGACCAATATCGTCATCGCCGGCATTGCCGGGGTCGCCGTGCCGCTGATGTTCGAACGCTTCCGCATCGATCCCGCCATCGCCTCGTCCATCTTCGTCACCATGATCACCGATTCGATGGGCTTCCTCGCCTTTCTCGGCCTCGCGACAATGGTCGGGCTCACGGGCTAGGCCCGCGCCGACAGACAGCCGCGTGGCAGCGCGCCGCCTCCAGCGCACGCGGCCTCGCGCTCAAGACTTCACGCTCCAGGCAAGCCGGCGGGGCCGCGAGACCTTCGTTGCCCACGCCGCACCGGGCCCCGGCTCGCCGGAGCGGACGGTCGATCGACACAAAAGCCTGCCCGGCATTGCCAAGGCCGCCGCCGCGGTCCGGCCTACGACGCGCGACCAGTCGCCAAGGTCAGCCATCGCCATCCGGAGAAACCAAAACCAGCATTCGCGCCATGGCTGCCGGTCCAGATGCCGCCGCCCTGCCCGCCCGTCGCGCTAGGCCCCTGACCCAGGGCAGATCGCCATTCAGGCTTCCCAACGGGCGTTCCCGAGGTGGATTGACGACCATAATCCACATGCTGGCGGATAGGTTTGGTCGCCGCTGCGCGCCATCGTCACACCGGGACAGTCCAGCGACATCACCGCCGCGCCGGAGCGTCTGAGCGGACAAGGCGCTGGGGCCGTCCTCGCCGACAAAGCCTGTGACAGCCATGACTGACGAGCGTCCATCACGGACATGGAGGCGCAAGCCGATATCCCTTCAAAGCGAAACCGCAAGATATGCATCTCCCACGACACCGCCATCGACAAGCAGCGTAACCAGATCGAGCGGTGCTTCGGACGCCTCAAACATGTTTGCCGCTTTGCTAGGCGATACGGCAGGCGCCTCGTCCACGTCAGGGCGTCGTTCATCTCGCCGTTACCATGATCTGCTGCGCTGAATGGCGATCCGCCCCAGCGTCGATCGCCATTCAGAAGATGACGTGCCGCCAATGGTGGATTTTCGTGACCCGGCGCGCAGCGTGCGAACGACACATGAGGCCGGGGCCGGGCGCAGGCCGCCTCCCTGCGCGCCACCAAAGCCGAGCTGACAGCAAGCACCGGGCGTGCGGACAGACGCCATTGGCAGGCCGTCAGGGCGGAATGGCGATCCGCCCTGGCGCGACGAGCAACGCGGGCGTGACGGCCTTGGCAGGCAGAGCGAACGTCACGGGCGGCGCGGGCGTGACGGGCACGACGAGTCCGCCCCTCATCGGCCCTGCCATGCCTCGCGAGTCGCACGGTTCCCCTGCGAGCCGGGCAGCGCTAGGAGAGGCGCCATGCCGCTTCATATGACCAAGATCGCCTTTCAGGCCGAGAGCGCCGATGACCTGCGCGCGTGGCTGGAGAGCCATGATGACGCCGGCGAGGCGCGCTTGGTCACCCGCTATCTGCCCAAGCGCCATGAGGAGATGGCCGGCGGCTCGCTCTACTGGGTTCACGCGCATCAGCTTGTCGGCCGCAGTCCACTGCTGGGCTTTGCGCAGCGGCCGGACGGCAAGCACTGGATTCGCCTCGCCCCCACGCTCATCGCCGTCGTTCCGCGCCCCAAGCGCGCCCATCAGGGGTGGCGCTATCTGGCCGACGAGGATGCCCCGGCGGATCTGGCCGGCAGCGTGGACGGCGAAGCACTGCCCGGCGCCATGGCGGCGGAACTGGGCAAACTCGGCCTGTTGTAACGAGGCACGGCGCCGCGACTCGCCCGACAGGTCGCGCTTTTCTTCCGGAAAAGATCGGCAACCGGCATCGCGGCCGCGGCATTGTGGGGACAGCTCGGCCGATCCTGGCCGGATATTATCGCCATAAATCCGGCGCACCATCCTGACGACCGGATCGGGAGCCGTCCTTAACGGCCTTCAAGACCGCGCGGCCTCGAAACACGCAATTTACGGACAATGCCCCGCCCCGGGTCGGATTAAGCCGGGGCGGCGCGCCAATGGCCCCATCAGGCCGCGCTCGCCGTCGCGATAATATGTAATTTACGAAATAAAATGAACCAATATGGATTTACGATATTCCGGAGAACCATTCCGGAAAAACCATATAGGAATCAATTAACGATCTATCATGGTTAACGATGTTGCCAGAATCACCGGTTGGGTGATCAACTTGATGGGCGGCAACACGGCTGGAAAAGCCGGGGCCGGCCATTGCTCTATCGTGGGATCAATACTCTGTGGGAGAGGTATCATGTTGAAGTCCATGTCATTTCTTGCTTTAGGCGTGGCCATGGCGACATTCTCGTCATCGGCCATGTCCGCCCCCGTCTTTTCCAGCTCAGCCAATGCGGCGTCGGTTAATTTACAAGTCAAAAATGTCATTAAGGCAGATGCCGTTCTGGCCCCGGTTTCCGGCACGACCTCGCCGGATTATGACAACCATGCCGGGCTGCTATCCATCAATCTGGGCGCCAATATCTTCACCGATCTGCTCCTGTCCGGTCATGCCGGCGTGAAGTCGGGCATCGTGAGCACCCTCGCCCAGTCATCGTCGCCCAACTCCGCCATGGCGTCGGCCAATATCGCCAATGCGCAGGCGGGCCTGTATACGAGCGTGCTGAATGCGCTTCCGCTGGCCACGCTGGCCCTGACAGCGGATGCGATCAGTTCCACCTCGGTGGCGGGCATCAATGACACCGGACTGTTCGCCACCGGCGCCTCGTCCATCACCAATCTGGCGCTCAGCGGCTCGCTGCTCAACATTCTCGGGGTCAGTCTCGGGACGTTCGTCGACCCGCTGCCCAACACGGTGGGGCTGGCGGCTCTGGGCCTGAAGATCATCTTCAACGAGCAGCTGACGAACCAGACGGACGACAGCATCTTCATGACGACCAATGCCGTCCACATCAGCCTGACGGATTATCTGTTCAGCGGCCACCTGCTCAGCGGCGACATCATCCTGGGCCAGTCGCATGCCTCGGTGACGGGCTATGCGCCGAGTGTCGCGGTGCCCGAGCCCGCCGCCTGGGCGCTGATGATCGGGGGGTTCGGCCTTGTCGGCTTCAGCCTGCGCACACGCACACGCACGCGGGCGCGGGCGCGGCTGGCGCTGGCCTGACACGCAGCGCGGCCTTTCGCGCCGCCTGAATGGAACCGTCGGCCACCATGGCCGGCGGTTTTCCTCCGCCCGGTCTATCGCGCCGGCAGCAGCAGGCTGGCATCGCCATAGCTGTAGAAGCGATAGCCCGTATCGATCGCATGGGCATAGGCGGCCTGCATCCGTCCGGTGCCCATCAGCGCGCAGACCAGCATGAACAATGTGGAGCGCGGCAGGTGGAAATTGGTCATCAGCCCGTCAATCGCGCGGAACCGGTAACCCGGCGTGATGAAGATGCGCGTCTCATCCTCATGCGCGCGGATGATCCCGTCCTCGCCCGCGGCGCTTTCCAGCAGTCGCAGGCTGGTCGTGCCCACCGCGATCACCCGCCCGCCCGCCGCGCGCACGGCGTTGAGGCGGTCGGCCGTCGCGGTGTCGATCCGGCCCCATTCGGCGTGCATGCGGTGCTCGGTCGTATCCTGCGCCTTCACCGGCAGGAAGGTGCCGGCGCCGACATGCAGCGTCAGCGTCTCGTGGCCGATCCCGGCCGCCTCGAGCGCCGCCAGCAGGCCGGGCGTGAAGTGCAGCGCGGCGGTCGGCGCCGCCACGGCGCCCGGCTCGCGCGCGAACATGGTCTGGTAATCGTCCCGGTCACGCGCGTCGGTGGGGCGCTTGCTGGCGATATAGGGCGGCAGCGGCATCTGCCCGGCCCGCTCCAGCAGCAGCTCGACCGGCTCGTCCCCGAGAAAAGCGAGCGTCATGCCGCCATCGTCATCGCGCGCGCCGGCCTGCGCCTCCACGCCGGCGGCAAAGGCGATGACATCGCCCGGCCGCACGCGCCTGGCGTTGCGCACAAAGACCTGCCAGTCGCGCGGCCCCAGCCGCTTGTGCAGGGTGATGCCGATCCGCGCCTCGCCCCGCCGGCCCTCAAGCTGCGCGGGGATGACGCGCGTATCGTTGAAGACGAGGCAATCGCCGGCGCGCAACCGGGCGGGCAGGTCGCTCACCACGCCATCGCGCGGATCGGCCGCCCCATCGAGCACCAGCATCCGCGCCGCATCTCGCGGGCTCGCCGGCCGCAGGGCGATCCGCTCGGGCGGCAACTCGAAATCAAAGAGATCAACGCGCATGGCAGCGCCCTTATCGGGCCTGCCGAGCGATGAACAGAGGGGATTGACGCGCCGGCCCCCGCCCCGGCGCAACGCGGGCCATGGCTAGCCGCTGTTGCGCAGCGCCGTGGCGATGGCGTTGATCGACAGCTCGATGCCCTCGCTGATGCGCGGATCATCCTCCCCCGCGCGATGGCGCTTGAGCAGCTCGACCTGCAGATGATTGAGCGGCTCGATATAGGGCAACCGCAACCGGATGGACGCATCCAGCACCGGATTGTCGGCCAGCAAATGGGATTGCCCGGTCGCGATCAGCAGCTGGTCATGCGCCAGCGCCCAGCCCTCGCGGATCCGCCCGAAAATCGCCTGTCCCGCCGCCCTGTCCCTGACCAGCGGCAGATAATGGCTGGCGATCGTCAGGTCGGATTTGGCCAGCACCATCTCCATATTGGCCAGGCCGCTGCTGAAGAAGGGCCATGCCTGCGCCATATCGCGCAGCAGCGCCGCATCGCCAAACTCCGCCAGCGCCTGCCCCACGCCATACCAGCCCGGCAGCATCACGCGGGCCTGCGTCCAGCTGAACACCCAGGGGATGGCGCGCAGATCCTCGATGCGGTTGCTCCGCACCCGGCTGGCCGGCCGTGATCCGATCTTGAGGCCGCTAATCTCCTGAATCGGCGTCAGTTCGCGGAAAAAATCCTGAAACGCCAGCGTCTCATACACCAGATCGCGATAGGCGCGGAAGGCGCTGGCGGAGATCGTCTCCATCGCCGCGCGAAACCGCGCCTCATCCGCCGCCGAGAGATGCGCCGGCTCCAGGCTGGCGAGCAGCGCCGCGCTCGTCACCGCCTCCAGGTTGATTCGCGCACTCTCCTGCGTGCCATATTTGGCGGCGATCACCTCGCCCTGTTCGGTGATGCGGATGCGGCCCTGCACGGTGCCGGGCGGCTGCGCCTGGATCGCGTCGAAGGACGAGCCGCCGCCGCGCCCCACCGCGCCGCCCCGGCCATGGAAGAGCTGCATCGCCACGCCCGTCCGGGCGAACACCGGCGCCAGCGCCGCGCTCGCCTCGTGCAGGCTCCAGATGGAGGTGAGATAGCCGCCATCCTTGTTGCTGTCGGAATAGCCGATCATCACTTCCTGATAACCGCGCGCGCGGACCAGCGCGCCAATCTCCGGCAGCGCGAAATAGGCCGCCATGATGCCGGGCGCGCGCTCCAGATCGGCAATGGTCTCGAACAGGGGCACCGCCATGATCGCGGCCTGCGGCGGCGCATCGCCCGCGCCCGCGCGCCACAGCCCGGCCTCCTTGAGCAGGATGTCGACCTCCAGCATGTCCGACACGCTCTCGGCCTTGGAGATGAGATAATGGGTGATCGCGGCCGGGCCGTAGCGGGCGTGCATCTCCGCCGCCGCCTGCACGATGGCCAGTTCGCTGGCGGTCTCCTCGCTATAGGTCATGGTCCGCGCGCTCAGCGGCCGGTTGCCCGCCAGCTCGCGCCGCAGCAGCGCTACCCGCGCCGTTTCGTCGAGCGCGAGATAGTCCGGCTCGGTGCCCGCCACCTTCAGCAGCTCCGCGACGACACGCTCGTGAACCGCGCTGTTCTGCCGCATGTCGAGCGTGGCAAGGTGGAAGCCGAACAGGTCGACCGCGCGGATCAGCCGGGCCAGCCCGCCACCTCGCGCGAGCAGCCCCTCCTCCTCGCCGTCCACCGCCAGGCCGCTGGCCAGCACCGCCAGATCGGCGCGCAGTTCGCCCGCATTCCGATACGCTGCGCCATGGAGCCGCGAGGGTCGCGGCGGCGGATGGCCGACCAGCGCCTCATAGGTCGCCGCCAGCCGCGCATAGATGCCGGTGATCGCCCGGCGATAGGGCTCGTCCCGCCGGCTCGGCGCCTCATCGCCGCTCGCCGCCGCCAGTTCGCGCACGGCCGCCGGCACCTCCGCCAGTTCGTTGGAGATGGAAAGCTGCGCCCCCAGCTCGTGCAGCGCATCGAGATAGACATGCAGCGCCACCGCATTCGCTCGCCCGAGCGCAAGGCGCAATTGCTCGGCCTGCACGAACGGATTGCCATCGCGATCCCCGCCGATCCAGCTACCCAGCCGCAGGAAACCGGGCACGCGCTGGCCCAGCACCCGGTCCCAGCGCGCATAGAGGGCGGGCAGCACCGGCATGAAGATATCGCGGAAATAGGCCAGCGCATTGTCGATTTCGTCGGCCACATAGAGCCGCTCGCGGCGCAGCGGCCGGGTCTGCCAGAGCAAGGCGATCTGGCGCAGGATCGCATCATCGAGCAGGTCGCCATCCGCCGTCTCGACAGCCCCCGAATCGCGCAGCGCCATGAGGTCCGCGATGACGTTGCGATGATCGATGATGCTCTTGCGGCGCACCTCCGTCGGGTGCGCGGTCAGCACCGGCACGACCAGCGCATGCTCCAGCAGCGCCGTGATCGCCTCGGCGTCCACGCCGCGCTCGCCCAGCCGCGCCACCGCGCTGGCCACATCGGCCCCCGGTTCGGCCGCCACGCCCTGCCGGTCCTCGGCCAGATTGGCGAGCATGGAGAACAGCATGAAGCCGCGCGTGAAAGCCAGCGTATCATCCAGCGTCAGCGCGGAGAGGCCCATCTCCACCCCCTCCGCCGAGGCCACGCCGCGCGCGCGATCGACGGAGGCCGCGCGAATATATTCGGTCTGCCGGAACAGGCGCTCCCCGCCATAACGGCGGATCACATCGCCAAGCAGCCGCCCCAGATAGCGAATGTCGGGATTTTGCGTGATGGGCGACCGGGTCGATGCCATGGCGTGAAGCTGCATCGCACCATGAGCCGGGTCAAGGGGGGATCGTCCCCGCGCGGCTGATTGCAACCGGCCCGCCATGGCCGGAACACCCCAACGCCCACCCCGAACACCGGCCCGCGTGATCGCGCGACCATCGCCCCTCGGCGAGCGGGACCGCAGAGCGACGATCCTGTCGGTGCCGCCCCCGTCGCTCGGGCCGGCCACGCTCCGCACCGGGAGCGCGCGCATGCCCCTCACGGGATGGCTGAGGCGTTGCCGCCGCTGCTGGTGATGACGATGATGATTAGGAGGAGGAGGAGGAGGATGCTCTTCAACGGCCCGCTGCCGGATGATGTTCCGGTTCAGCGCCTGCGACCCGTCCGCCGCCTGCCTTGCAGGTCGCTTGTGGTCCGGGCTAGCGCTGATTGCGCCAACCCCGGCCTGACAATCGCCGCGCGCGACAGCTCAGCCGCGCCCTGCCCGCTCAGGCATGCTCCAGCGTGCACTGGAGCGGGTGCTGGTTCTGCCGGGCATAATCCATCACCTGATTGACCTTGGTCTCGGCCACCTCATAGCTGAACACGCCGCACACGCCCACGCCGCGCTGGTGGACGTGGAGCATGACCCGTGTCGCCTGCTCCAGGTCCATGCGGAAGAAGCGCTGCAACACATCCACGACGAATTCCATCGGCGTATAATCGTCATTGAGCATCAGCACCTTGTAGGGCGTCGGCTTCTTGGTGCGTGCGCGGGCACGCGTGGCGATACCGAGGCCGGGCCCGTCCGGGCCTTCCTCATCCTGGCGCCCGGCCATCACTGGCCGTCGCGTCGAGGCGTCGATGCTCTGCATGGTTTCAAAAATAGGGTAGGCCCACCCCTGCTGGCAAGGGCTGCGGGGCATCAGGTGACAAAAAAGGCGGCCCGAATGGCCGGGCCGCCTCCTGTTAACCTTGATAAGGCCGAAGATCAGGCGGCAATCGCCTTGAGCTTCTCGGTCACCACCGACACGCGGTTGCTGATCGGCTGGTTGATCTCGCTCGCCAGCTTGAGCAGCGTCTCGCTATTGCGCGACGTTTCCGACACGAACGAATCGAGCGTGCTGCTCAGCAATTCGCTCTGGAGCTGGAAGAACTCGGCCGGCGACTTGACCGACGCGAAGCTCTTGAGCGTCGCATTGGTCTTCTCGAACGACTTGCGGCTGAACTCGGCCGCGTTCTGGCCCAGCGCCTCAAGGCCCTTGGCCGCGATCTTGGAGGATTCGACCACGGCTTCCACATTGCCCTTGGTCAACTCGCCAATCTCGGCAAACGCCCTGGACGACTTGTCCAGCGCCGTCCGGGTCTTGTCATTGACGTCCGAAAAAGCACTCTGGAAACGGGCGCCGGCTTCCTCGGCATAGGTCTTGGCGGTGTCGATGGTATCGGTCATGACGGGCTTACCTTTCATGGTATTTTCGCTGGCGGCGAAACTGGTTTCGGCCGGGGCCGGGGCGGCGGCAGGGCTGGTTTCAGCCGGCGCCGGAGCGGACATCGCGGCCGGCACCGGATCCGGCATGGGGGCCGGGGCTGCCACGGCGGGTGCGGCGTCAGGCGCCGCGGCGCCCGGCCGGGGCACGGGGGCCGCCTTTCCCTCGACAGCCACCTTGGGCGCCGGGGGTGAGCCGCGCTTGGCCGCCTTGTGTGATGACCGGCTGGATGATGTGGTCACAACAATCTCCCGAGTCTTTTGCTGCGTTGCAACATAACGCTTCCGCGACCCGCGCGCAAGTGAAAATGATGCACTGCAACAAAATGTCGCCGCGCGTCCGGAAGGTCGTTTCAATAGGCCGGATTCATCCCGATGCCTCAGCGGCTGCGCACATAGCGCCCCGGTGCATCCTCGATCGCCGGGCGCTTGCCCTCGCCCGGCCGGCGCGCCCCGCTGGCCGGGACCCGCCCGCCGGGGAACGCGCCAAGCCAGTCGTTCCAGTCCGGCCACCAGCTGCCCTTCGTCTCATGCGCCGAGGCGCGAAACGCAGCGAAATCGGCCGGCGCGCCGGCATTGGTCCAATATTGATATTTGCCGGCCGCCGGCGGGTTCACCACCCCGGCAATATGGCCCGACCCGGCCAGCACGAAGCGGCGCGGCCCGGCGAGGTGGTTCATCAGCTTCCACACGCTGCGCGCCGGCGCGATATGGTCGTCGACCCCCGCCTGCACATAGGCCGGCGTCACCACCTTGCGCAGATCGATCGCGGTGCCGTCGACGGTCAGGCCGCCGGGCTGGGCCAGCCGGTTGTCGCGGTAGAAATCCGCCAGATAGGCGCGGTGCCATTTCGCCGGCAGGTTGGTGGTGTCGCCATTCCAGTAGAGCAGGTCGAACTGCGGATAGGCTTTGCCCAGCAGATAATTGTCGACCACATAATTCCAGATCAGCTCCTGCCCGCGCAGCAGGTTGAACGTGGCGGCCAGATAGCGCCCGTCCAGATAGCCATCGGTCACCAGGCTATCGATCAGCGCGAGCTGGTCGTCATCGACGAACAGCTTGAGATCCCCCGCCTCGGAGAAATCCACCTGCGTGGTGAAGAAGGTCGCGCTCGCCACCTTGCCCGCCTCGCCCCGCGCCGCCAGCAGCGCCAGCGTGGCCGCCAGCACACTGCCCGCCACGCAATAGCCGACCGCATGGACGGCGGGCACGTCGAGCAGATCGCGCACCACGTCCATCGCCTCGATCTGGCCGCGCACATAATCATCGAGGCCGACATCGGCCATGCTCGCATCGGCCGATTTCCAGCTCACCATGAACAGGGTGAAGCCCTGCTCCACCGCCCATTTGACGAGGCTTTTGCGCGGATTGAGATCGAGAATATAGAAGCGGTTGATCCAGGGCGGAAAGATGATGAGCGGCGTGGCATGCACCGTCTCCGTCACCGGCGCATATTGGATCAGCTGGTAGAGCGGCGTCTCATGGATCACCTTGCCCGGCGTGGTCGCGACGTTGCGTCCGACCTCGAAGGCCGAGCCATCGGTGTGGGTGAGCTGTCCGCGATCGAGATCGGCGAGCAGGTTTTCCAGGCCGGTGAGCAGATTCGCGCCCTGCGTCTCGATGGTCTTCTCGATCACCTGCGGATTGGTGAAGGGCGAGTTGCTGGGCGAGGCCGCCTCCACGAAGCGCTGGGTCATGAAGCGCAGCCGCTCCTTCTCATGCGCATCAAGACCATCGACCGTATCGGCCAGTTGCAGCAGCGTGTCGGAGGCCAGCAGATAGATTTGCCGGATGAGGTCGAACACCGGGCTGTCCCGCCATTTGGGGTCCGCGAAGCGCCGGTCGAAATCGGCTGGTGATCCTGCCGCCTGCCCGGGCGTCTCGGATCGCGCCAGCACCTCTTCCCACATCTCCAGCCCGCGACCGACCATGGCCGCCTGGATCTCCATGATTCGTTCCATGTTGCGCACCGGGCCGATCACGCCGGGATCGGGAACCCGCGCCGCAAATGTCGCCCCGCGCTCCAGCATCATCTGCTGGGCAAGGCCGATCACCCGGGTCCAGTGCTGCATGTGCGCGAGGCCGGGCCACATCGAGAGCATCTCGGTGGAAAATGGCTGGTTCATTGCAACTCCTGCGCCCCACGCTGGTTTTGGTGGCACCATGGCCTGCTGCCCGTTATATGCGGCATAACCGCGCGATCCAATGCCATCCTCGCGCCGCCCCGAAACGAAGGAGACCGACTTCAGAATGTCCGATGAATTCTACCGCATGAAGCGACTGCCGCCCTATGTCATCGCCGAAGTCAACGGCATGCGGGCAGCGGCGCGAGCGGCAGGCGAGGACATTATCGATCTCGGCATGGGCAATCCCGATCTGCCCCCTCCCCAGCATGTCATCGACAAATTGTGCGAAGTGGCGATGAAGCCCGAAGCCCATGGCTATTCCCAGTCCAAGGGCATTCCCGGCCTGCGCAAGGCCCAGGCCAACTATTATGGCCGCCGCTTCGGAGTCGATGTCGACCCGGAGACGGAAGTGGTCGTCACCATGGGCAGCAAGGAAGGCCTCGCCAGCCTCGCCACCGCGATCACCGCGCCGGGCGATGTCGTGCTCGCGCCCAATCCGAGCTACCCCATCCACATGTTCGGCTTCATCATCGCCGGGGCGACCATCCGCTCCGTGCCGACGACGCCGGACGAGCATTATTGGGCATCGCTCGATCGGGCGATGGCCTTCACCGTGCCGCGCCCGAGCGTGCTGGTCGTCGGCTATCCGAGCAACCCGACCGCCGAGACGGTGGACCTGGCCTTCTACGAACGACTGGTCGCCTGGGCGAAGGAAAATCAGGTGTGGGTCCTCTCCGACCTCGCCTATTCCGAGCTTTATTATGACGGCAACCCGACGCCCTCCATCCTGCAGGTGCCCGGCGCCAAGGATGTCGCCGTCGAGTTCACCTCGCTCTCCAAAACCTATTCGATGGCCGGCTGGCGCATCGGCTTCGCGGTCGGCAACAAGAAGCTGATCGCGGCGCTGACGCGGGTGAAGAGCTACCTCGATTACGGCGCTTTCACGCCCATTCAGGCCGCCGCCTGCGCCGCCCTCAACGGCCCGCAGGATATCGTCGCGCAGAATCGCGAACTCTATCACAAGCGCCGCGACGTGCTGGTCGAGAGCTTCGGCCGGGCGGGCTGGGAGATTCCCGCCCCCAAGGCGAGCATGTTCGCCTGGGCGCCGCTGCCGCCCGCGCTCAAGGAGATGGGCAGCCTCGAATTCTCCAAGCAATTGCTCACCCATGCCAAGGTCGCGGTCGCCCCCGGCGTTGGCTATGGCGAGGATGGCGAGGGCTATGTCCGCATCGCCATGGTGGAGAATGAGCAGCGCCTGCGGCAGGCCGCGCGCAACGTGAAGCGTTACCTCCAGTCAATGGGCGTCAACACGCCGGTGACCAAAGGCGTGGCGTGAATCCGCTCGGCGCGCTGGCGGATACAGAACTCAGCCTCGTCGCGCACACCATCCAGCTGGCCGTGGCGCCGGTGTTCCTGCTTGCGGGCATCGGCGCCTTTCTCAATGTGTGCGCCGGGCGCCTCGCGCGGGTGATCGACCGCGCCCGCGTGCTGGAAAAGCTGGTCCCCCAGTCTCACGGCGCCGAGCATGAGCGGCTGATCGACGAACTGCGCATCCTGGACAAGCGGATCGCGGTGGTGAACTGGGCGATCTTCCTCTCGGTGCTGGCTGCCTTGCTGACCAGCGCCGTGGTGGTGCTGCTGTTCGCCTCCTATCTGGCGGAAGTGAATCTCGGCACATTGGTCGCGCTGCTGTTCATGGGCTCGATGCTGTCGATCGGCGCCGGTTTCGCCATCTTCCTGATCGAAACGCGGCTGGGCTCGCGCGTCATCCATATCCGCAACGAAATCCTCTATCATCAGGCGGATGGCGACGAAAAGGGCGGATAAGGCTCCCGGAACAAGCCAGCCGTGGCGGCCTGCGGCCGCCTGCGCCAAAATCAGCTGAGCCAGACATGAGAGGGGCCGCCCGGCCCCCGAAGGCGCCGTGCGGCCCATCAAACATGGTCAGCGGCCGGAAATGCCGCCACCCGAGGATTTACGCCGCGTCCCGCCTCTCATTCATGAGAGGCCCCGCGCGACCCGCCACCCGATCTTAGTGACAGGCTCCCCGAACGGACTTGACCGACCCCATTGCTGAACCATGAGACATCGGATCACCTCCTTTCGCTTGCGTTGAAACAACTTCGCCAGCTGGTGGCTCAAAGCCTTTCCCGGCGACATGGGGACTGTCAGCCATTCCGCGCGCAGGAACAAGACTTGTAATTTTCTTTTTTGGAATCATACTCCTGCGTCCGCCCAAAACAGGCGCACCCTCATCAACCGGAGAAATTTCCTTCGGCATGACGATCCAGGCACTGGTAAACGCAGCTGTTCCCGCCCCTTGCCCGGCTTCAGGCAGATAGCGACGCCCCACTGCTCGCTCCACACAGACGCGACCCGCCGGAGCGCCGCGCCCACGACCCGGCCATAGCGCGGTCGCGAACAGGAGGACGCAGCGCGCCTGCCCGGATGTTGCTGCGGCCCATCCATGCCGCGCTCACAGCCGGCCTGCGTCGTGCAGGGCAGCCTCGAAGCCTAGCCCCGGCAATCCTCGATCACGCGCACCAGTTCAGCCCAGACGGGCACGATCAGCCGGGGGGCGCCCGCCGTTTCGAGCGAGATCCGCCCCCGCGAATAGGCGATCCAGTCAAAGCCGGGATCGCTGGCCGGACGGGTGACAGACAGGGCGGCCCCCGCCACCTGTGCATCGGCGGCCCATTGCAGCGCGCCATAGCTCGTGCGGATCGTCAGAGCCGAACCGGTGCCCAGCCCCGCCCCTTGCAGCGTGATCCGGCGTGTCGCGGCTGCGCAGCGCATGGTCAGCAGCGGCGCACGCCCCGCAACGCCGAAGCGCGCGATGCTGTCCCCGCCGGACGGACCATAGCTCCAGTCGCCGGGCGCGGCGGGCGCTTCCTCCCAGGATTGATCAGGCACCACCGGTGGCGGCGCGGGCGGCGGTGGCGGTGCGGGCACTGGCGCGGGTGCCGGCGGCTCCACGCGCGGCACGGCCTGACAGCCGGCCAGCGCGAGCAGCGCCAAAAGCGACACAGCCGCAACGGGACCCAACCCCGCCCTTGCCGGCGCGCCCTTGTTCGTCCGGGTCATGCTCAAGGCCGCGTCTGGCCGGTTCCGCGCACAACCCATTTATAGGTCGTCAGCCCCTCCAGCGCGACCGGGCCGCGCGCGTGCAGGCGACCGGTCGAAATGCCGATCTCGGCGCCCAGGCCGAACTCGCCGCCATCGGCGAACTGGGTTGATGCATTCCACATGACGATGGCGCTGTCGCACTGGTTGAGGAAATGCTCGGCCGCTGCGGCATCCTGTGTGATGATCGCGTCGGTATGGTGGCTGCTATGCGCCGCGATATGCGCCAGCGCGTCATCCAGCCCGTCGACGACGCGCACCGCCACGATCGCATCGAGATATTCGGTATCCCAGTCGCTCGCCTGCGCCGGCTCGACACGCGGGTCGAGCGCCATCACGGCGGTATCGCCGCGCACCTCGCAATCCGCATCGAGCAGCGCCTCCACCAGCGCCTGCGGCGCGGCATAGCCCCGGTCGATCAGCAGCGTCTCGGTCGCGCCGCAAATGCCGGTGCGGCGCATCTTGGCGTTGACCACGATATCGCGCGCCATCTGCGCATCGGCAGCGGCATGGACATAGCTGTGGCAGATGCCGTCCAGATGGGCGAGCACGGGCACCCGCGCCTCTTCCTGAACCCGCGCCACCAGGCCCTTACCGCCACGCGGGATGATGATGTCGATCAGCCCCACCGCGCGCAGCATGGCACCCACGGCAGCGCGGTCCGTCACCGGCACGAGTTGCACGGCATCGGCCGGCAGCCCGGCCTGCGTGATGCCGCGCACCATCGCGGCATGGATCGCGCGGTTGCTCTCGATCGCCTCCGAGCCGCCACGCAGGATCACCGCATTGCCCGAGCGCAGGCCGAGCGCGGCGGCATCCGCCGTCACATTGGGCCGGCTCTCATAGATGATGCCGATCACGCCGAGCGGCACCCGCACCCGCTGGAGCTTGAGGCCGTTGGGCCGCGCCGACTCGTCGATGATCTGGCCGACCGGGTCCGCGAGCGTCGCCACCTGCGCCACCGCATCGGCCACCGCCGCGATGCGCGCTTCGTCCAGCCGCAACCGGTCGAGCATGGCGGTGGACAGGCCATTGGCGGCGCCGCGCTCCATATCGGCGCGATTGGCGGCGATGATCTTGTCCGCCCCCTCGCGCAGCGCCGCAGCGGCTGCGAGCAGCGCCTCGGCCTTGCGCTCGCTTGGCACCAGCGCCATCTCCGCCGCGGCACGGCGCGCACGCCCGCCCATGGTGGCAATCAGCATCTCCGGCGTTTGGGTTAGGTCGTTCATCGAAAAATCGGTCCTGTCGCGCGAGGGACGAATCCCATAGCATGGGCCGTGAGACAGGCAAATGCCGGCAACCCGATCGCGCCACAGGGCGTTTCCAATTTTGACCGATCACACCGGAGACACGCCATGACCCCCGGATATATCCGCCTTGCCCCCCTGCTGCTGGCCCTCGTCCTGACCGCCTGCAACAGCGAACCCGCCCCGGACAATCAGGGCCGGATGACCGAGAATGAGGCCGATGCAGCGCTTGATGCGGCACTCAACGCCGTCGACGACAGCGCCACCATCGATCCGCAATATGAGGGCACGCTCGTCCCACCCGCGCCGGGCGAGCCCGGCGGCCTCCCTGATGACCGCACCCCGCTCAATGAAAGCGCCGCGCGTGATCCGGCCAGCGTCGAGGCCTCCGGCGCGACGATCGAGCGCTGGGGGCAGGCGCTGGGCGAAGGGCGCTATGGCGACGCCTATCGGCTCTGGCGCGATCATGGCCGGCAAAGCGGCATGACCGAAGCGCAGTTCGTGGAAACCTACCGCCGTTATGCGGATATTCGCGTGCTGGTCGGCCGGCCACAAACCGGCGGCACGCAGACGGCGCGCGTCCCCGTCCAGCTTTACGGGCGGCTGCGCGAGGGCGGCAAGCCGTTCAACCTCTCCGGCATGATGACGCTGGCGCGAAATCCCGCCGGCCAGAAGGGCGAGCCGGGCCAGACGCCCTGGCTGATCGCCGCTGCCGATTTGCAGCCGCTTGGCACAGTGCAAATCGCGCGCGAAGGCGCCGGGACCGCCGCCGCGCGCATTCCCGCCGCATTCCAGGGCAATTGGTCGGCCTCGCGCGCCAGTTGCGGCAAGCCGGGCGATGATATGCGGCTCGCCGTGCAGGGCGACAGCCTCATTTATTATGAGAGCGTCGGGCAGGTCACCGCCATGCAGAAACTGGGCGATGACCGCATCCACATCACGGCGGATTATAATGGCGAGGGCGATCACTGGTCGGACAGCGCCACGCTGGCGCTCAGTGAGGGCGGCAACAGACTGACGATCGGCAAGACGAGCCGCGTGCGCTGCCCGAACTAGCGTCAGGCCCCCACAGCGTCCAAGCATCGGCGGCGCACGGAGCCGGGCAGCCGATCGAGACAAAGCGCCTGCGACAAAGCGCCTGCTGGCCATCGACGGTTCGCCCGGCCATGGGCAGGGCGTGCGCTGCCCCCGCTGCCGGGCCGCTTATCCGGCGCGCTGGGCGCCGGGCACCCACAGGATATCATCCGCGCCATTGCCATTGAGCGCGCGAGCCAGCACGAACAACAGGTCGGAGAGCCGGTTGAGATAGGACAGTGCCGCCGGATTGATCGTCACCATGCCACTGGCGGTGATGGCTGCGCGCTCCGCCCGGCGGGCGGCCGCACGCGCGACATGGACGCGCGCTGCCGCCTCGCTTCCGCCCGGCAGGATGAAGCTGCGCAGCGGCGGGATCGGCTCGTTGAGCGCGTCGATGGTCGCCTCCAGCCGCGCGACCTGCGCCGGCACGATGCGCAGGACCATCTGCGAAGGCGTGAAATCCGCGCCCGGCGTTGCCAGATCGGCGCCCAGATCGAACAGATCATTCTGGATCGTCTGGAGCAGCCGGGCTTCCTCGCGCTCCGCCATCGCGGCGACCGCAAGGCCGAGCAGGCTGTTCAGCTCGTCAACGTCGCCAATCGCGACCATGCGCGGATGATCTTTTGGCAGGCGCGCGCCATCGACCAGGCCGGTGGTGCCGTCATCGCCGGTGCGGGTATAGATGCGGTTGAGACGGACCATGGCCCGGCCGCCCGCTTATTTGCTGCCGTGCATCAACAGCAGCACCGCCACGATCAGGATCGCCAGCGCCTGCATCATGATGCGGCCCATCATCATCTTGTTCTGCTTCAGGCTGGACTGGCTGGGACCATTGGTGCCGCTCTTCAAATCTTCCTCGGTGGCCTTGAGGAACATGACGATGCCGCGCACCAGATAGACGGCAGCGCCGATCGCGGCGGCGACACAGAGAATGGCGAGAATGACAGTGCCCATGGCGGGAACTCCTTTTGGCAGCGATACGGGCTTTGCCGCGATGTAGGCTCAGCCAGGCCCGATGCCAACCGGAAAGCGGCCAGCGCGCAGATCATCGGCCAGTTGCGGGCCAGCGACGCCGTGCGCCCGCAGCTCGGCCAGAGCGAGCCCGGCCGCACGCTTCGCCAGCCGCTGGCCCGCCCCGTCAACCACCAGGGCATGATGCCGGTAATGCGGCGTCGGCAGGCCGAGCAGCGCCTGCAAGGTGCGGTGCGCGTGGGTGGAGGCGATCATGTCCCGCCCACGCACCACGTCGGTCACGCCCTGCGCGGCATCGTCGACCACAACGGCGAGATGATAGCTGGCCGGCCGGTCGCGCCCCTTGATGATGAGGTCGCCCAGCGCCAGCGGGTCGACCGGCACGGTGCCCGCCGTCTCATCCCGCCAGACCAGCGGCCCGGTGCGGGCGAGCGCCGCGGCCATATCCAGCCGCCAGCTCGGCAGCAACCCCTGCGCGAGTCGGTCCGCCCGCTCATCCGGCGAGAGGGCGCGACAGGTGCCCGGATAGAGCGGCCCGTCCACGCCATGGGGCGCATGCAGGCTCGCGGCGATCTCCCGCGAGATGTCGCCACGCGTGCAGAAGCAGGGATAGGCCATGCCGAGCGCCTGGAGCTGCGCCAGCGCCGCCTGATAGGCCGGTTGCCGCTGCGACTGGATGAGTAGCCCGTCCCAGCTGATGCCAAGCCAGCGCAGATCCTCGTAAATGCCCTCGGTAAACGCCGCCCGGCAGCGGGCGGCGTCCGTATCCTCGATCCGCAGCAGGAAGCGCCCGCCATGGTTGCGCGCCAGATCATGGGACAGGAGCGCGCTATAGCCATGGCCGACATGCAGCCGCCCGGTCGGACTGGGGGCAAAGCGGGTCACAAGATGCGGTGTGGCGGCCATCTGGCTCATAGGGTTCTTGACGCGGTCCCATCAATCCGGTGTCATAGCAACGTCACGGTTCTATCCGATGGATCGCGGCGGAACCGTGAGGGGCCGACCAACGTCATGTATCATCCCGATCTTATTCGTCACGTGGATAACTGCCCGGCACTGGTCTTAAATGCCGATTATACGCCGCTATCCTATTATCCCCTGAGCCTCTGGCCGTGGCAGACGGCCATCAAGGCCGTGTTTCTCGAGCGAGTCGACATTGTCGAATGCTATGATCGGGAGGTGCATTCGCCCAGCATGCAGATGCGCATTCCCTCGGTCATCGCGCTCAAACAATATGTGCGGCCCAGCGAGCACCCCGCCTTCACCCGCTTCAACCTGTTCCTGCGCGATAAGTTCACCTGCCTCTATTGCGGCTCCCTGAAAGATCTCACCTTCGATCATGTCGTCCCGCGCCGTTCGGGCGGGCGCACGACGTGGGAGAATGTCGCCACCGCCTGCGCGCCGTGCAACCTGCGCAAGGGCGGCCGCACGCCGCGAGAGGCCAACATGCCCCTGCGCGAGCAGCCGATCCGCCCCACAACCTGGCAGTTGCAGGATCGCGGCCGCGCCTTCCCGCCCAACCATCTCCATGAAAGCTGGCGCGACTGGCTCTACTGGGACGTCGAACTGCTCGCCTGATGCGATGCGCGCCCCTTGCGCGCGCCGCGTCACCCGCTAATAACCCGCCGATGGATCGCATCGTCATTCGCGGCGGCAAGCCGCTCTCCGGCAAACTCCCCATCTCCGGCGCCAAGAACGCGGCGCTGACGCTGCTGCCGTGCACGCTGCTGACGGAGGAACCCGTCACGCTGCGCAACCTGCCGCGGCTGGCCGATGTCGACAGTTTCGGCCATCTGCTCAACCAGCTCGGCGTCTCGACCATGACGGAGGGCTCGCGGCAGGAGGATTTCGGCCGGGTGATGACCCTGCGCGCCAGCCGCGTCACCTCCACCACCGCGCCTTATGACATCGTCCGCAAGATGCGCGCCTCCATCGTCGTGCTCGGCCCGCTGCTCGCCCGCGCGGGTGAGGCGACCGTCTCGCTGCCCGGCGGCTGCGCCATCGGCAACCGGCCGATCGACTTCCATCTGCAGGCCTTCCAGACGCTGGGCGCCACGATCGAGATGAGCAATGGCTATGTCCGCGCGCTGGCGCCGGACGGCGGCCTCAAAGGTGCGCTCATCGCTTTCCCCTTCCCGTCTGTCGGCGCCACCGAAAACGCCCTCATGGCCGCCTCCCTCGCGCGGGGCGAGACGATCATCGAGAACGCCGCGCGCGAGCCGGAGATTGTCGACCTGTGCAACCTGCTCACCGAGATGGGCAGCGAGATTGAGGGCATCGGCACCGACCGGCTGGTCATCCACGGCAAGGAGCGTCTCTACGGCGCCACCTACAAGGTGATGTCCGACCGCATCGAGGCCGGCAGCTACGCCTGCGCGGCGGCGATCACCGGCGGCGAACTGGAGCTGATCGGCGCGGACGCGGACGACATGCACGTCATCCTCAAGGGTCTGCGCGAGGCCGGCGTCCATATCGAGCCGACGAAGCAGGGCATCAAGATCGCCGCCAACGGCAAGCTCAAGCCCCTCACCCTCTCGACCGCGCCGCACCCCGGCTTCCCCACCGACATGCAGGCGCAGTTCATGGCGATGCTGGCGCTGGCGGACGGCGCGAGCGTGCTCACCGAGACGATCTTCGAGAATCGCTACATGCACGTACCCGAACTGGCCCGCATGGGCGCGGACATCACGGTGAACGGCCGCACCGCCGTCGTGCGCGGCGTCAGGGAGCTGACCGGCGCCCCGGTGATGGCCACGGACCTGCGCGCCTCGATGAGCCTCATCCTCGCTGGTCTGGCCGCCAAGGGCGAGACGGTGGTCAACCGCGTCTACCACCTCGATCGGGGTTACGAGCGGCTGGAAGAGAAGCTCTCGGCCGTGGGCGCGGATATCGAGCGGGATAGCGACGGGTAAGTGAGCACCGCCCTCACCGGTTTCGACCCAAAGCGCAAGCATTGGTCCAACGTCGAGCTGCTACACGAGACCGTCACAAACCCGAACATCCATATTCGCGGCACACGCAGCTATTATAGCAACGCCTGGACCGGCTCGTTCGAGGACAGCGTCGTGCGCTATCATTATGGCGACGCCTATAGCCTTGGCGCATGGAAGCCGCAGTGGCCCATCGACCAGCTCTATATCGGCGATCAAGTCTGCATCGGCGCCGAAGCCGTTATCCTGATGGGCGGCAACCACACGCACCGGACGGACTGGTTCAGTCTTTACCCATTCCCCGAGGTCATGGTCGATGCCTATGTCGGCAAGGGCGACACGGTCATCGGGGACGGTGCATGGATCGGTTTGCGAGCCATGATCCTGCCCGGCGTGACAATTGGCGAAGGGGCGATTGTCGCATCGGGCGCGATCGTCACGAAAAATGTTCCACCCTATACCATCGTGGCGGGCAACCCGGCGGCGCCCGTTCGCAAGCGCTTCTCCGACGCCACGACAGAGGGGCTGTTGTCATTGGGTATCTACCAATGGGACACGGCCAAGTTCGAAGCCTTGAAAATGTTGCTCTGTGCCGACGATCTTGCAGCCCTCGTCAGCGCGGCAAAAGCCTATGACGACGAGCACAACCAGAGCGGCTGAACGCCTGAGCCTGCTTCTTCCGATCCCGACAACAGGTGCTTTGTCGCCAAACCGGTCTATGATGCGCCATTCCTCCTCCGCACCGGAAGCGCGCCATGACCGTCTCATCCTCCCGCAAGACCCATATCGGCCCCCATGCGCTGCATCCCGAGACGCAGATGCTCAACTATGGCTATGATCCCGCCCTCTCGGAAGGCGCGGTCAAGCCGCCGGTGTTTCTCACCTCCACCTTCGTCTTCACCTCGGCCGAGGAGGGGCGCGACTTCTTCGATTATGTCTCGGGCCGCAAGGTGCCGCCGGCGGGCCAGGAATCCGGCCTCGTCTATTCGCGCTTCAACCATCCCAACAGCGAGATCGTCGAGGATCGGCTGGCGGTCTATGAACAGGCCGAGGCCTGCGTGCTGTTCGGCTCCGGCATGGCGGCGATCACCACCAGCCTGCTGGCCTATCTGCGCCCCGGCGATGTCGTGCTGCACTCCCAGCCGCTCTATGGCGGCACCGAGACGCTGCTCGGCAACACCCTCTCCGGCTTCGGCATCGCCTCGGTCGGCTTCACCAACGGCGTCGACCGGGCGAGCATCGAGGCAGCCGCCGACATCGCGCAGGCGCAGGGCAAGGTGCGCGTCATCCTCATCGAAACGCCGGCCAACCCCACCAACGGCATTGTCGACATCGCGCTCATCCGGCAGGTGGCCGAGGCGATCGGGGAAACGCAGGGCGGCGAGCGCCCGCTGATCCTGTGCGACAACACGTTGCTCGGCCCGATCTTCCAGCGCCCGCTCGCCCATGGCGCGGATATCGCGCTCTATTCGCTCACCAAATATGTCGGCGGCCATTCGGACCTGATCGCCGGGGCCGCGCTCGGCGCGCGCGAACTGATGCGCCCGGTCCGCGCGCTGCGCAGCGCCATCGGCACCCAGCTTGATGCGAACAGCTGCTGGATGCTCGGCCGCAGCCTTGAAACGCTCGCCCTGCGCATGGAGCGCGCCAATGCCAATGCCGCCGCCATCTGCGCCTGGCTGCGCGACCATCCCAAGGTGACGGCCGTGCATTATCTGCCGTTCAGCGAGCCGGACAGCCCGACCTGCCGCACCTATCACGCGCAATGCACCGGCGCGGGATCGACCTTCTCGTTCGATATTGCGGGAGGCGAGCCGGCCGCCTTCCGCTTCCTCAACGCGCTGCGCATCGTCAAGCTGGCGGTGAGCCTTGGCGGCACGGAGTCGCTCGCCAGTCATCCGGCGACGACAACCCACAGCGGCGTGGCAGCCGATGTGCGCGAGCGGATCGGCGTGCTGTCCTCCACCATTCGCCTCTCGATCGGCATCGAGCATGTGGACGATCTGATCGCCGATCTGGAACTGGCGCTGGCCGCGGCCTGATCGGCTGGAGCAAAGTGCCCGCTTGCCGGTCGCTGGTGCGAGCAAGCCATGGATGATGCGGCGGCATCCGGGTTGCCGAGCTCGATCGCCATCGGGGAGCGGACGCCCGTCATCGCCATCATCGGGCCCTTGCCGGCTATCAGCCTGCCCGGGATCACGGCGTTTGATCCGGCGTCACCATGCGCACAGGCCAGCCCTTTCCCAGCGCTAATCCTGCACCGTATCCACCTCGCCCGGTGCGATCCGTCAACGCGATACCGGCCTCCCGCGCCGCCACCTCTTGCCAAGCCGGATAGCTGCCGTCATGTCGGTGCCATGCTCTCGCTTATCTCGATCCTGATCGGTTGCGTCGCGCTGCTGCTCGCAATCCCGGCCTTCATCCCGCTTCTCGGCTGGGCCAACTGGCTGGTCGTGCCGATCGCGCTGTGTGGCGCACTGGTCGGCCAGTTCGCACAGGGCAAGGGCGCGCGGAACTTCTGCTTCATCGTCGCGGCGCTGGCCATGGCGCGGCTCTGGCTAGGTGGCGGCTTCATTTGAGCCGCGCCCCCGCCGCAAGCCCGGTGGACGCCGCTGCGGCCCAGCAGCGCGCCGGGCTGCTTGCGGGGCTCGGCGCCTATGCCCTGTGGGGCCTGCTGCCGATCTATTTCAAGCTGCTTGGCGGCGTTTCCGCGCTGGAACTGGTCGCGCACCGCATCGTCTGGTCGGTCCTGTTCCTCGTTTTCGTGCTGGCTGGCTACCGGCTTTGGCCCGCCCTCCTGCGAGCCTGCCGCCAACCGCGCCTTATCGGGGCGCTGGCACTCAGCTCGCTGTTCATCGCGGCGAACTGGACCGTCTATATGTGGGCGATCGAGAGCGACCATATTCTCGCCGGCAGCCTGGGCTATTTCCTCAACCCGCTGGTCAATGTGCTGCTGGGCACTCTGATCCTCAAGGAGACGCTGCGGCGCGGCCAGTTCATCGCGGTGCTGATCGCCGGAGCCGGGGTCGCCATCCTCGCGGCGGGGGAATGGCAGACATTGTGGATCAGCCTCACCCTTGCGGTGAGTTTCGGCTTTTACGGCCTGATCCGCAAAGTGACGCCCGTCGACCCCGCCGTCGGCCTTGCCGTCGAGACCGTCATCCTCGCCCTGCCGGCACTGGCCTATCTCTACTGGCTGTCCGATCAGGGCACGCTGATGTTCGGCCATGGCTGGCTGCTCACGCTGGGCCTCATCGGCACCGGCGCCATCACCTCGGTCCCGCTGATGCTCTTCGCCCGCGCCGCTCGGTCGCTGACCCTCATCACGCTGGGCGTCATGCAATATATCGCGCCGTCCATTCAGTTCTTCATCGGCATCCTGCTCTATCACGAGACGCTCAGCCCGGAGCGCTGGGCCAGCTTCATGCTGATCTGGGTCGCCCTCGCCCTGTTCGTTTGGGACAGCCTGCGCGGGCGCCGCTCCGCCCGCCCGTGAGCACCGGCGCGCGCGGGATTTCCCTCCGGTCGCAAAAGCCTCTAAAGGCCCACGGGTGACCAATCCCCCCGTGACCAGCCCCGCCATCCCCGCCTCCTCCACGCCCCGGCGCCATGCCGATCGGCCGCTCTACGCCATCATGCTGCGGCTGCTCGCCATGATGATGCTGGCGACGACCTATGCCATCGGCAAGCTGCTGATCGATCGCGGCGCCAATCTGGTAGAGATCCTCTTCTACCGGCAGCTCTTCGCCTTCCCCATCGCGGCGATCGGTGCGCTGGCCACTATCGGTCTCGCGATCATGCCCCGCGCACCGCTGCGCACCCACGCGACCCGCACCACGCTGGGCCTGGTCGGCATGGTGTTCAATTTCGGCGCGGTCGCGCTGCTGCCGCTGGCCGAGGCGACCTCGATCGGCTTCACCATGCCGATTTTCGCCACCATCCTCTCCGCGCTGCTGCTCAAGGAACGCACCGGCATCCATCGCTGGGGCGCGGTGATCCTCGGCTTTGTCGGCGTCGTCATCATGGCGCGGCCGGACAGCGCCAATTTCGCCTCCCTCGGTCTGCTCGTCGCGCTGACCGGGGCGTTCATCACCGCGCTGGTCGCCATCGTGCTGCGCGATCTGGGCCGGATCGACGACGCGCCGGTCATCGTCTTCTGGTTCACCCTGCTCTCGCTGCCGCCCATGGGCCTGCTCATGCTCTGGTTCGCACAGCCACATGATCTGGTAAGCTGGCTGCTGCTGATTGGTCTGGGCGCCTCGGGCGGCGCCGCGCAATTGCTGATGACCGCCTCGCTCAAATGGGGACCGGTGTCGATCGTCATCCCCATGGACTACAGCCAGATGATCTGGGCGATCTGGGCGGGCTGGCTGCTCTGGGCCAGCTGGCCGCAGCCTTCCACCTGGGCCGGTGCCGCGCTGATCGCGTTGAGCGGCCTTTACATCGCCTGGCGCGAGCATCTGCGGCGCGGCGCCGTGATGGTCAGCCCGGAAGAGGATCGCGCCGGAAGATCAGGCTGAGATTATTGGCGGGCATGTCGACGATTCGCGCCAGTGCAAGCCCTTCCGATTGCGCCGCGCCCGCCACATCATGCACCCAGCGCAGGCCCCAGTCCGGATCGCGGGCCCGCAGCGACTCGTCAAAGGCGCTGTTGCTCGGTGCGGTCAGCATCCCCTCACGCAGAAACGGCCCATAGAGGCACAGCGGCGCCCCCGCCGGCAGCAGCCGCGCCGCGCCGCGCAACAAGCCCAGCGTTGCCGCCCAGGGGCTGATATGCACCATGTTGATGCACAGCACCGCATCCGCCTTGCTGATCGGCCAGGCATCGGGCTCGGCCGCATCGATCCGCAGCGGCGGCGCGAGATTGTCCAGCCTCGCCTCATCCGCCCACATGGTGATGGAGCGCAACGCGGCAGGATCGGGATCGCTCGGCAGCCAGCGCAGGGCCGGCAGCGCGCGCGCGAAATGGACCACATGCTCGCCCGATCCGCTGGCAATCTCCAACACCATGCCGGCAGGCGGCAACTCCGCGCGCAGCACCGCGAGGATGGCCTCGCGATTGCGCACCGTCGCCGGGGCATGGCGCTTGTCCTGCTCGCCCGGGGCCTCGCCGGGCAGCCATGGCCGGGGGCCGTCCGTCACGTCGCGTCGCCCGTTTGCACCGCCATCGTCGCATTTGCCTGAGCCATCCGGGTCATCTCCTGTGTCCGCCGGGATAACGCCTGTTCACGGCCGGGGCTCCCGCATTTGTGGGCATGTCCGGCCAGTCTATCAGGCCGGACGTCCCGAACCATCATCCAGCCGCCCGCCGAAAATCCGGCGATGCGCCTGCTCGGCGAAGCGGTCGGTCATGCCGGCAATATAGTCCGCAATATGGCGACTGCGACCGGGTTCCTCGACCGGGCAGTCAGCATCCCACCCCGCATCCATCAGGCCGATATCGTCCCGATAGGCCGCGAACAAATCGCTCACGATGATATGCGCTCGCTCCGCCGCAGCCAGCTGCAACGGGTGATGATAGAGATTGGCATACATGAAGCGCTTGAGCGCCCGCTCCTCGTCCCGCATCGGTGCGGAGAAGGCGCAGACCGCCTGCCCGGCCGCGCGGATGGCGCTCACCTCGGCCTGTTCCAGCCCCAACGCCGCCAGATTGGCGCGCGTCGTCGCCAGCAGATCATTGACCATGACGCCGATCTGCTCGCGCACCAGTTCGCGCATCAGCCGCGCCGCGGGCACATCGGGATAGCGCGTGCGCACCCGCTCCCAGCAACGCCGCACAAGGGGGACCTCCAATATCTGCTCCAGCGTCAGGATGCCGGCGCGCAGCCCATCGTCGATATCATGATTGTCATAGGCGATATCGTCCGCCAGCGCGGCGACCTGCGCCTCCAGCGACGCCCAACTCGCGAGATCCAGCGGGAAGGCTGCGTCCACGGCCCGCATCGCCCAGTTGGGCGCGGTGACCGGGCCATTATGTTTGGCCAGCCCCTCCAGCATCTCCCAGCTGAGATTGAGACCGGGAAAGGTCGGGTAAGCGATTTCAAGCCGGGTCAGCGTGCGCAGGCAATGGGCATTGTGATCAAACCCGCCATGCGCCGCCATCGCCGCTTGCAGCGCATCCTCGCCGGCATGGCCAAACGGCGGATGGCCGATATCATGGGCGAGACACAGCGCCTCGGTCAGATCCTCGTTGAGGCCCAGTTCCCGCGCGATGGTGCGGCCGATCTGCGCGACTTCCAGGCTGTGGGTCAGGCGCACGCGATAATGGTCGCCGTCCGGCGCCACGAACACCTGCGTCTTGTGGCGCAGCCGCCGGAAGCTGATCGAGTGGATGATCCGGTCGCGATCACGCTGGAAGATGTTGCGCGGCCCGCGCACTTCGCCCCGCCCCTCGACATGGAGCCGCCCCCGGCTCTGCGCCGGGTGACAGGCATAAGAGGCGAGCGCGCTCACTTGCCGCCGATCTTCGCGATTTCCTCGCCCGCCTCGCTCTGCCAGACGAATGCGTCGCCACCGGCCTTGGCGATCTTGCTCACCGCTGCGCGTGCATCCTCGATCTTCTTGTAGGGGCCGACCAGCAGGCGCCGCGTCGCGCCCCACTCGGCCGTCCAGCCGGTCTCGTCGCTGATCGCATCGCTGTAGCTGCGGCGCAGGCGACGCAGGTCGAAGGCCAGCGCGTCGACATTCTTGCCCGTGGCGATCTGCACCCAGATGCGCGCCGGATTGGCGGCCAGCTTCGCCTTGCGTTCGGCCTCGGCCTTGCGCGCGGCCTCGGCCTTCGCCTTGGCTTCCGCCTCCTCTTTTGCCTTGGCGGCGGCGACTTCCGTCGCCTTGCGTCGCTGTTCCTGAATACGGGCGACCGCCGCCATATCAGCCACCACGGCGGCGTTCTGGCGCTCCTGCGCGGGCACGCTCAAGCCGGACAACCGATCGGCCAGCGAAGGCGGCGGTGGAGGCGGGGGCACCGGCGCGGCGGGCGGATCGGATGCCGGCACTGACGCGGCCGGCGGCGGCGCAGCGACCGGCGCGGGGCTGGTCGCCGGCGCGCGCGCCGCAGGGGGCGGCACGGGAACGGCCGGCGCCGGTGCGGGAGCGGCCGGCACCGGCTGCACCACGGGTTGCCGTAGCGGTGGTTGCGCCGGCTGAGCCGCCGGCGGCGCGGGCACGCTCGCGGCGAGCGTGGCGGGCGCTGCAACGGCAGGCGCTGGCTGACTGGCCGCAGTCGCGACAGCCGCTGCTCCGCGCGCCGCCTTTGGCTGGCGCGGCGCGGCCTTGGTCCGGCTATTGCGGGTCGATCGGCTGTTACGGCTGGGCTCGCGCTCTTCCTTCACCGCCGCGACCTGGACCTCGCGTGGCTGCCGCGCCGGGTCAGGCGCCGCGAGCCGCAGCACATTGCTTGGAAACTCGCCATAATGGGCAGCGGCGGCCTTCTGCGCCGCGGTGAGCAGCGGCAGGCGCTGCATATAGGGATCGAGCGCATCGGCGAGGCCCTTGGGCATGACCGTCTGGGTGATCTTGCGCGCATCGTCCATGCGGCCGTTCATCGCGAAGATGAACGCGCGCAACCGCCATGCCTCGCGATCTCCTCCCGTCAGCACCGGCTGGAGCTGGCTCTCCGCTTCATTGACGTTGCCCGAAATACCCAGCGAGGTGGCATAGCGCAGCCGCGCCTGCTGATCGTTCGGATCGGCCGCCAGCGCCGCGAGATAATCACGTTGCGCCTTGGCCTGCTGCCCGGTCAGATCATAAGCGAGGCCCCGCTCGGCCAGATGGCCCTGCGCGGATTCGCCCAGCGCCTGCGCGGCATCGAAATTCACCGCCGCCTCGGCCGGCTGCTTGAGCGCGATCTGCACGATGGCGAGGCCGAGCTTGGCCTTGCCAAGATTGGGATTGACCAGATTGGCGCGGGTATAAAAGCCGTTGGCCGCCTGCACATCGCCCAGATCGAGCGCCGCCTGCCCGGCGCCGAGCAAGGCATTGGCATCACGCGGATTGCGCGAGAGCAACGCCAGATTGCGGTTGAGCGAATCGACCGCAGCGGCGGACGGTGTCGCCTGCACCACTTCGCCCGGCCGGGTCTGGGCCGGAGCGGTCGCAGCCATGGCCATGGCCAGCGAGAAGGCCAGAATCCAGCGCGTCCGTTTGATCAACTTACTACCCTTTTGGCCGGCGAGCGCCAGGATGGCGCCCGCCCGGCTCAACAATTACTGATTATTCTGGCGATTGAGGAAGCGCGGCACTTCAAAGCCGCTACGGCCACGCCCGGCGTCATCTTCCTCTTCTTCATTGCGCGCCTGACCGCGGGCGAGCTGCGACATGCGCTCGAACAGCGTGCCCCCGCCCGCCTTGGCCTGCTCGGCCACCGGCTCGGGCGGCTCGACCACGAGCGGCGGCTCCGGCGTCACCGCATTGTCGAGCACCAGCTCATCCTCGCCGGCAAGGTCATCAAACCGAGCGGCGAAACGCGCCGGATCATAAGATGGAGCCGGCGACGCTGCCGGTTCGGGCGCTGGCACGACCAGCGGCGGCACCGGCTGCACGCCGGCATCCTGCGCACCAAGGTCCAGCGTGTCGGCCATACGCGGCGCGGCCGCTGGCGCGGACTGCGACAGGCTCGCCGGCGCCGTTACCGTCGCCGGACGCGCCACACCCGCGCCCATCTCACCAAGCCGGAACGGCTGGCTCGCGGGCTGGCTGGCGCTGCTCTCGATATCGATGCCGGTGGCGACGACCGAAACGCGAATCTTGCCATTGAGATGCTCGTTGAACGCCGAGCCCCAGATGATGTTCGCGTCCGGATCGACCAGTTCGCGAATGTGATTGGCAGCCTCGTCCACTTCCATCAGGCGCATATCCTCGCCGCCGACGATCGAGACGATGACGCCCTTGGCGCCGCGCATCGAGACACCGTCGAGCAGCGGATTGGCGATCGCCTTCTCGGCCGCCTGCAGCGCCCGGCCATCACCGTCCGCCTCGCCGGTGCCCATCATCGCCTTGCCCATCTCGCCCATCACGGAGCGCACGTCGGCAAAGTCGAGGTTGATGAGGCCGGGCATGACCATCAGGTCGGTGATGCCGCGCACGCCCTGCTGGAGCACCTCGTCGGCCATCTCGAACGCTTCCTTGAAGGTCGTGTTCGGGTTGGCGATCAGGAACAGATTCTGGTTGGGGATGACGATCAGCGTATCGACATGCTTTTGCAGTTCCTCGATGCCGCTATCGGCCGAGCGCATGCGCCGCGATCCCTCGAAGGTAAACGGCTTGGTCACCACGCCGACGGTGAGGATGCCCTTGTCGCGCGCGGCCTTGGCGATCACCGGCGCCGCGCCCGTGCCCGTGCCGCCGCCCATGCCGGCAGCGATGAAGCACATATGCACGCCTTCCAGCGCTTCCTGCACTTCGGCGATCGTCTCTTCCGCCGCTGCACGGCCGATATCAGGCCGCGAGCCTGCGCCCAGCCCCTCGGTGATGCGCGGGCCAAGCTGGATGCGCAGCTCGGCAGGCGAGGCGTTGAGCGCCTGCGCATCCGTATTGGCGACGACGAAATCGACGCCCCCGACAGATGCATGGATCATGTTCGCGATGGCATTGCCGCCGGCGCCCCCGACCCCGATGACGGTAATACGCGGCCTCAGTTCGTCCACATGGGGCGGACCGATTTCAATGCTCATCAACAAATCTCCTCCGGGCGCAGCGCAGCGCCATCATCTGAGCGATTCATGCACCAGTTATTCGGCCAGTTCACGCTCTTTTTAACCGTTCATCCACAATATGTCGCGTCCCGACTAGTAACCTGTGCGCAAAGCGGCGATCAACCGCTGAACCATGGCCGAACCGCGCGCGCGATGCACGCTCTGCTCGCCCATCGGCCGCACCAGCAAATCCTCCCGCGCCTGCGCGGCATAGAGCGCCAGCCCGGTCAATGTCGCAAAGGCGGGGCCGCGATGCGCCTCGGGCAGCGCCTCCAGCACGCGCGGGCGACCGATGCGCACCGCCCGGCCGAGCGCCGTCTGCGCATAGTCGGCCATGCCCTTGAGTTCGGCGCCGCCGCCGGTCAGCACCACCTGCCGGCCGACGGGCGAGTGGAAGCCCATCTCGTCCAGCGCTTTGGACACTTCGCTCATCAGCCGGTTGAGCCGCTCGCAGATCACGCCGACCAGTTCGGCCCGCGTGACCCGCCGCGTCTCGGCCTGCTCCGCGCCGCTGGCCGCCGGCGCAATCTCGATAATCTCGCGGAAATCGCGGCGCGACTGCATCGCCGAGCCGTAAAAGCACTTCATCCGCTCGGCCTGGCTGCGGCGGATGCCGAAGGCCGAGGCGATATCGTCGGTAATATCCGCAGCGCCGATGGGGATCGAGCGCAGCCCGACCAGCGAGCCGCCGATATGCAGCGAGACATTGGTCACGCCCGCGCCCAGTTCGACCAGCGCCACGCCCAGATCACGCTCCTCGTCGGAGAGGCAGGAAATCGCGGTCGCAACCGGCGCGGCGACAATGGTGTGCACGTCGAGATAGGCGCCGCGCACGCTCGTCTCCAGATTGCGCAGCGGCGCGCCATCGGCCAGCACGACATGGATATCCACACCCAGCTGATCGGCATGGAGGCCGAGCGGCCGGGCCACGCCGCGCATGCCGTCAATGGTATAGAGCGTCGGGTGGGCCTGCAGGATCACCCGCCCTTCCGGATCGATCCGCTCGCGCGCGCGGTCATACAGCGCATCGACATCGGCCTGCTCGATGCGCCGGCCGCCAATGCTCATCTCGACCGGCTCGACCTTGCTCTCGATGCTGCCGCCCGAGAAGCTGAGCACCACCTTCTCGATATTGGTGCCGGCCACTTTCTCGGCCTGCTCCACCGTCTCGCGCACGGCTAGTTCGGTGCGCTCCATGTCGATGACGAAACCGCGCCGCACGCCCCGGCTCTCGCGCTGGCCGGTGCCGAGCACGGCGAGCGTGCCATCCTCCTGCCGCCGCGCGATGAGGGCGGAGACTTTCCAGCTGCCAATGTCGATGGCGGTAATGAGACCGTCCGTGCGCCCTGCTGCCATGGGCTCAGCCTTCCGTCGCGGGGCTGGCGGCGGGCTTGGGCGCATCCGTGGTCACCACGGTCTGGACGGTCGCCGCGCTCACCGTCGGCGCATTGCCCTGCCCTTGTCCCGGCGGCAGGCGCAGCACGAACCGGCTCGGATCGCGCATGTCGAACCGCAGCACGCCCCGGCCGAGCAGCCGGTCGACGCCATCCATCCGCGCGAAATTGACGAGCGCGGCCGCCGCTTCCGCCTCGCCCTCCGGCAGCAGCAATTGCTCACCGGACTGGAAGCGCAGATCCCAGCGGCGACTGCCGACCCATGTCGCGCCGGCCAGCATCGGCTTGAGCGCCGGCGCGGCATCCATCAGGCGGGAGAGCGCATGGGTCTGGCGATTGGCGTCCGGCCCCACCACCAGCGGCAGATCGGGCAGATTGTCCGCCGCGATCGGGCCCAGCTCCACCCCGCCGGCATCGACCAGGCTGAGCATGCCATCATGCTGCCACACCGCTGCCGGCTGCCGCTCGACGACATCGACCACCAGCGTATCGGGCAGGCGGCGCGAAACCCGCGCCTCCTTCACCCAGCCGAGCGTCATCACATCGGCGCGCAGCCTGGCAAGATCGACCGAGAGCATCGAGCGATCGACATAGCGCACCGCGATGCTGGAGACCGGCATCTCGTCCATGCGCTCCAGCCCCAGCACCTCGATCCGGGCGACCTGAAAGCCCGCACGGCCGGCGAGCTGGCTGACCTCCGCGCCGACCATGGCCGGCAGGCCGAAGAAGCGCGCCGCCAGCCAGACCAGAGCGATGACGATGAACGCGATGATCCACGTCAGCAGCGCCGAGATTTGTGCCGGGCTGAGCGGCACATGATCGAGCAGCCGGTCGAGCAGGCCGCGCCGCCGCGCCTTGCGCCGCCGCGCACCGCCCACGTCCATGCGGCTGCCCCGCCCGGACCCGCGCTTGATCGTTGCCGAACTCATGCCGCTGCCCCTTTTTGCACACCGCGTGCCGCCAGGGCGTCCGCGATGATCGTCTCGACCAGCTCACCATAGCTCATCCCGAGATATTTTGCCTGTTCGGGCACGAGGCTGAGCGGGGTCATCCCCGGCTGGGTGTTCACCTCGAGCAGAAACAGGCCGTCGCGCCCCTGCTCGTCATCCCAGCGGAAGTCGGATCGCGACGTGCCCTTGCAGCCGAGCAGCCGGTGCGCCTCCAGCGCGATGGCCATCATCGCTTCGGCAATCTCCGCCGGCACATCGGCCGGGCAGATATGGTCGGTCATGCCGTCGGTATATTTGGCGTCGAAATCGTAAAAGCCGCTCTTGGGCTTGAGTTCGGTCACCGCCAGCGCCCGGTCGCCCAGCACGGCAACGGTCAGCTCGCGCCCGCGAATGAAAGGCTCGGCAAGCAGTTCGTCAAACAACTGCCATGGCCCCACCACGTCGCGACCAATGGGATGGCCATAATTGCCCTCCGCCGTGACGATGGCGACGCCCACCGACGAGCCCTCATTCACCGGCTTGAGCACATAGGGGCGCGGCAGCGGATCGGCGGCAAACAGCGTTTCGGATCGCACCATCCGCCCGCCCGGCATCGGGATGCCATGGGGCACGAGATGCTGCTTGGTCAGCTGCTTGTCGATCGCGATGACCGAGGTGGCGAGGCCACTATGGGTATAGGGGAAGCCCATGATGTCCATCAGCCCCTGCACCGTGCCATCCTCGCCCGGCACACCGTGCAGCGCATTGAACACCACATCCGGCGCGGCGGCGATCAGCTTGGCCGGCAGATCGCGCCCCTGCGCCGCCGTCGCCCCCAGATCGACGGGAATGGCGACATGCCCGCGCGCTTCCAGCGCCTGCACGATGCCCGCGCCGCTCGAGAGCGAGACGGAGCGCTCGGCCGACCAGCCGCCCATCAGCACGGCGACGCGCCACGGCCCCGCGCTCATGCCCCGGCTCCCTCGGCCTGAGGATCGGCGGCCGGGCGCCCGACCCGGCGGATTTCCCACTCCAGCGTGATGCCGCTATGCGCCTTCACCCGCCGGCGCACTTCCTCGCCTAGCGCCTCGATATCGGCACTGGTGGCGTCCCCATTGTTGATGACGAAATTGGTGTGCTTCTCGCTCACCTGCGCGCCGCCCAGCGCCAGCCCCCGGCAACCCGCGCCATCGACCAGCGCCCAGGCCTTTTCGCCCGGCGGATTCTGGAAGGTGGAGCCGCCGGTCTTGCTGCGCAGCGGCTGGCTCGCCTCGCGCTCGGCGGAGATGCGGTCCATCTCGACCTGGATCGTCTCGGGCGCCTGCGGATAACCGCGAAACGTCGCCGAGACGACCACCGCGCCTTCCGGCAGCATCGAGTGGCGATAGGCAAAGCCCAGCGCCGTCAGCGGCTGGCGTACCCGCTCGCCCGAGCGCAGCACGATATCCGCCTCGACGAAAATATCCTTCACCTCGCGGCCATAGGCGCCGCCGTTCATGCGCACGAACCCGCCGACCGTGCCGGGGATCGAGCGCAGAAACTCCAGCCCGCCAATGCCCGCATCGCGCGCCGCGGAGGAGACGAGAATGCCCGACGCGCCGCCGCCGCAGCGCAGCGTCACCTCATCCACCGGCTCGACCTGCGCAAATGCCTTGCCGAGCCGCACGACCACACCCGGCACGCCGCCATCGCGCACGATCAGGTTGGAGCCCAGCCCCAGCGCCATCACCGGCACGGCGGGGTCCAGCGCGGCGAGAAAGTCCGCCAGATCATCGGCATCGCGCGGCTCGAACAGCCAGTCCGCCGCGCCGCCGGTCTTGAACCAGACGAGCGGCGCCAGCGGTGCACCCGCCGTCAGCCGGCCGCGCACCGGCGGCATCGCCATATCCATGAAACCATCCTTGTCGGTCGGCACGTTCATCAGGACCGCCCGCTCCAATATTTGAACCAGCGGTCCATCATGTCCGCCTGCGCCTTGCCGGCACGGTTGACGGCCTCGCCCATGTCCAGCGCGGCCTGGCCGATATCGGCCTGCCGGCTGGCGGCATCGAGCATCGAGCGGGCCATGTCGACGCCCTTGCCCTGCGCCTTGATCATGCGCTCCTGCATCTCAAGGCCAATGTGCATCAATTCCCACATTGCACGGTCTCCCCGGCTGGCGTCACGGCGGCAATGCCATCGGCAAGGCCCGCCGCCCATTTGGTGATATCGCCCGCGCCAAGGCAGACGATCATGTCATCAGCGCGGATATCGGCGGCAAGCGCAGTCGCCAGCGCATCGGGCCCGGATATCGTCTGCGCGGCGCGGTGGCCCCGGCGCTTGAGGCCCGCGACCAGCGCGGCGGCGTCCACGCCCTCGATCGGCGCCTCGCCCGCGGCATAGACCGGCGCGACATAGACCTCGTCCGCATCATTGAAGGCCTGCTGGAAATCATCCATCAGGTCGCGCAGCCGGGTGAAGCGATGCGGCTGGACGACGGCGATCACCCGCCCCTTCACCCCTTCCCGCGCGGCCGCCAGCACGGCGCGGATCTCGACGGGATGATGGCCATAATCGTCGATGATCGTCGCATGGCCGCCATCCACCGCAATCTCGCCCACTCTGGTGAAGCGCCGCTTGACGCCGCCAAAGCTGGCAAAGCCGGACTGGATGGTGGCATCCGGGATGCCCATGTTCAGCGCCACGCCGATCGCCGCCATGGCATTGAGCACATTGTGCCGCCCCGGCATCGGCATGGTGATGCCCTCGATCCGGCGCACCGAGCCGTCCCGCTCGCGGATCTGCACGTCGAAGCGATTGCCGCCGGGGATCGGCCGGACATTCTCGCCGCGAATATCGGCCTGCGCGGAGAAGCCATAGGTCACAATCCGCCGGTCCTGCACGCGCGGCAGGATCGCCTGCACCTCGGGATGGTCGAGGCAGAGCATCGCCGCGCCATAGAAAGGCACATTCTCCACGAACTCGACAAAGGCGTCCTTCACCCGGTCGAACGAGCCATAATGTTCAAGATGCTCGGGGTCGATATTGGTGACCACCGCCAGCGTGCCGTCGAGCCGCAGGAAGCTGCCGTCGCTCTCGTCGGCCTCCACCACCATCCAGTCGCTGCTGCCCAGCCGCGCGTTGGAGCCATAGCTGTTGATGATGCCGCCATTGATCACGGTCGGGTCGATCCCGCCTGCATCGAGCAGCGCGGCGACCATCGAGGTCGTCGTCGTCTTGCCATGCGTGCCCGCCACCGCGACGGTGGATTTGAGCCGCATCAGCTCGGCCAGCATCTCGGCGCGGCGGATCACCGGCACGCGCCGCTCCAGCGCCAGATCGACCTCGGGATTGCCGCGCCGGATCGCGGTGGAGGTGACGACCACCGCGGCATCGCCCAGATTCTCCGGCCGGTGGCCGATCATCACCTTGATGCCCAGATCGCGCAGATGCTGGATGACATAGCCCTCGGCCATGTCCGATCCCTGCACGCTATAGCCCATATTATGCATCACCTCGGCGATGCCGGACATGCCGATGCCGCCAATGCCGATGAAGTGGATCGTGCCGATATCGGTCGCAACGCCCCTCATGCGCCGGCTCCCGCCAGGCCGGAGAGCGGCACATCACGCCGCACCCGCACCGTGTCGATGGTCTGCGGCGCGGGGCCGAAGCTCTCGATCAGGTCGGCCATGTCCCGCGCGGCATCGGGGAACCCGCCCGCTCTGGCGCGCGCCGCCGCATTCTGGAGGGCGCCGGGTTCCATGGCGAGTTTCTGCATCTGCTTGGCAAGCTCCGAGGGCGTGAAATTGGGTTGTGGGATCATCCGCGCGCCGCCGTTCCTGGCCATGTCGCGCGCATTCCAGGTCTGGTGGTCATCGGTCGCGATGGGCAGCGGCACGAGGATGGCGGGCCGCCCGGCGACAGTCAGCTCCGCAATGGTCGAGGCGCCGGCGCGCGCGATGACGAGGTGAGACCAGCCCAGCTTGGTCGGCATATCCTCGATATAGGTGGCAAGGTCGGCCGGGATTTCCATGTCCGCATAGAAAGCCCGCACCTGCTCGATATCCTCCGGGCGGCATTGCTGCGTCACCTGCAAGCGGCGGCGCAAGCTGACCGGCAATGCGGCCAGCCCCTGCGGCACCACTTGCGAGAGCACGCTCGCCCCCAGCGACCCGCCGGTCACCAGCAGCCGCAGCACGCTCTCGTCGGAAAACACCGGAAACGGCTCGTCGCGCAGCGCCAGCACGCTTTCCCGCACCGGATTGCCGATGAGATGGACCTTCTCCAGATGGCGCGGCGGGAGCCGGCGCACATCGGCATAAGCGGTGGCGATGGCCGAGACGCGCCCGGCGACGAGGCGATTGACCCGCCCCAGCACGGCATTCTGCTCGTGGATGACGGTCGGGATCTTCTCGGCAAAGGCGCCAAGCAAGGCCGGCAGCGCCGGATAGCCGCCAAAACCGACCACGGCGGAAGGCTCGAACGTCTCATAAAGCCGCCGCGCCATCGCCCGCCCCTCGCGGATCGCCTTGATGCCCTTCATCCAGCCGCGCACGCCGCCGGTCAGCCGGCCGGCGGGCAGCACATGGGTCTGCACATCCTCGAACAGGCCGGGGATTTTCATCCCCCGCTCATCCGTGACCAGCGCGACGCGGTGGCCGCGCGCCATCAATTCCTGCGCGACGGCATGGGCCGGCACCATGTGCCCGCCCGTTCCGCCTGCTGCCAGCACATAGTGCCGGAAAATGCTCATCGACCGCTCCACGTCACCACATAGGGAGATCGCGCCATATAGGGGTTGCGCCGGGTGAACGCCAGCAGCAGCCCGACCCCGCCGCACAGCGCGATCATCGAGGAGCCGCCATAGCTGATGAACGGCAATGTCATGCCCTTGGAGGGGAAGATATGGATGTTCACGCCGATATTGATGATCGCCTGAAAGCCCATCGCCATGACGAGGCCGGAGGTGGCGAGGATGACAAATGGATCATCCTCATCCAGCAGCCGCAACAGCACGCGCACCACGATGGCCAGATAGACCATGGCGATGGCGACGCACGCGATGAGGCCGAATTCCTCGCCGATCACCGAGAAGATATAGTCGGTATGCGCCTCGGGCAGGTTGAACTTGGCGGTGCCGCCGCCCGGCCCCACGCCGGTGAGGCCGCCATGGGTGATGGTGGACAGCGCCAGTTGCACCTGATCCGGCCCCTCCGCCACATCGCGCACCGGGAACAGGAAGGCATCGATCCGGTCGCGCCCGTTCTCGTAGAAGAGATACATCAGCACGAACAGCCCGAGCACCGCCACGAACACCGCCGAGAGCACGCGGATCGAGGCGCCGCCGACCAGCAGCAACCCCGCCCAGCAGGCGCAGAAAATCACCGTCTGGCCGAAATCCGGCTGGCGCATGAGCAGCAGCGCGACAATGCCCGTCAGCATCGCGGTGAGCGGGATCACCGGCAGCGAGGCATCGCGCGCGCGCAGCGAGAGCAGCCAGGCGATGCTCACCACGAAGGCCGGCTTGAGAAATTCGGACGGCTGGAAGCGGAACCAGCCGACCCCCAGCCAGCGCGTCGCGCCGTTGACGCTGGTGCCGATCATCGGGACGAGCACCAGCAGCAGCGAGAAGAGGATCGCCAGCGCCACCGCGAGCCGGCGCGCCTGCACGCGCGGCAACATGCTGACGACGATCATCACCGGAATGCCCAGCGCGATCCACATCAGCTGGCGGTAGAAATAATAAAGCGGGGTCAGCGTCTGGTCGGTGCTGGAGAGCTTGGCCGCCGCCACCGGCGAGGCCGCCGCCACGGCAACCAGGCCGATGGCGATCAGCACCACGATCAGGCCGAGCAGCACCCGGTCGATTTCCCAGAACCAGATGGCCAGCGCCGTCCGCTCGCGCGGCATCGGCTTGCGCGCGCGCGCGCGCAGCGGCGAGAGCGCCATGTCCAGCAGCGGGTCCGGCTTGACCGGTGGCGGCGCGCCACCGTCGATCAGCGTGATGTCATTCTCGCCATCGCCGGTCATATGCCCTCTCCCGCCCAGTCCGGGTTGCGCAGCGCCGCCACCGCCGCCGTGAACGCCTCACCGCGCGCCTCGAAATCGCGAAACTGGTCGAAGGAGGCGCAGGCCGGCGAGAACAGCACGACATCCCCCGGTCGCGCATTCGCCGCCGCTTGCGACACGGCGGTGACGAGCAGTTCGGATTCGCTGACCGGCACGCCCGCTTTCCCCAGCAGCCGCGCAAATAGCGGCCCGGCCTCCCCAATCGTGTAGGCATGGGCGATATTGGCGAAGCCGGAGGCGCATTCGTCCAGATTGTCGGCCTTGGGCAGTCCGCCCAAAATCCAGTGGATGCGCGGCCGCCCGTCCACCGGCGGCCATGCGGCCAGCGCCGGCGCGGTCGAGGCGGCGTTGGTCGCCTTGCTGTCGTTCACATAGAGCACGCCCTCATGCTCGCCCACCGCCTGCATGCGGTGCGGCAGGCTGGCATAGCTCGCCAGCGCCGCCTCGACGCTGGCCGGCGCGATGCCCAGCGCCTCGGCCACGGCGCGCGCGACGGCAACATTCTGCGCATTATGCGGCCCGGGCAGCGCCGGCCAACGCGCCTGCGCGGCGGGATCGACCGAGCGGGCCGAGACCAGCCGTGCGTGGGGCAGCTGCGCCGCGATACCGCGCGTCACCGCGTCGTCCATGGCGATCACGGCGGCATGGGCGGGCGACTGCATCGCGAACAGCCGCGCCTTGGAGGCGACATAGCCCTCGAACCCGTCATAGCGGTCCAGATGGTCCGGCGTGATGTTGAGCAGCACCGCCACGTCGCAATCGAGGCTGAAAGTGAGGTCGATCTGGTAGCTGGAGAGTTCCAGCACATAGACGCCGCCCGCCGGCAGCGGCTCCTGCCCGAGGATCGGCAGGCCGATATTGCCGCCCATGCGCGTCGGCAGGCCAGCCACCTCGATCATATGGTGGATCAGCGCCGTGGTCGTCGATTTGCCATTGGTGCCGGTGATGCCGATCACCCGGTGCGGCGGCAGGGTCGGCCGCGCGAGCGCGAACAGCTCGATATCGCCAATGATCGGCACGCCCGCCGCCCGCGCCCGCGCGGCAATGGGGTGGCGGTTCAGGGGCACGCCCGGCGAGACGATGATCGCGTCCAGCCCGGCAAGGTCGATCTCCAGCGGATCGCCCAGCACGGCCTTGCCGGCGACCTTGGCCCGCGCATCCTCGCGCTGGTCCCACGCGATCACATGGGCGCCGCTCGCGCTGAGCGTCTCCACCGTGGCGAGACCGGAGCGGGCGAGCCCCAGCACCGCATAACGTTTACCGGCAAAGGCGTCCGAGACGATCATCGCAGCTTCAACGTCGCCAGACCGGCCAGCGCGAGCACGAAGCTGATGATCCAGAAGCGGATGACCACCGTCGACTCCGCCCAGCCCAATTGCTCGAAATGATGGTGGATCGGCGCCATCTTGAACACCCGCTTGCCGGTGCGCTTGTAGAAGAACACCTGGATGATGACGGACAGCGCCTCGACCACGAACAGCCCGCCGACCACCGCCAGCACGATCTCATGATGCGTCGCCACGGCGATCACGCCGATGGTGCCGCCCAGCGCGAGGCTGCCGGTATCGCCCATGAACACGGCGGCCGGCGGCGCATTATACCAGAGGAAGGCCAGACAGGCGCCGACGATCGCCCCGCACAGGATGATGAGATCGCCCGCGCCGGGCACATGGGGAATGCCCAGATAGGTCGCATAGTCCGCGCGCCCCACCAGATAGGCGAACGCCATGAAGGTCATGCAGGCGATGATCACGGGCATGGAGGCCAGGCCGTCGAGCCCGTCGGTCAGGTTCACCGAGTTGCCGAAGGCGACGATCACGAACGCGCCGAAGAGATAATAGAGCGGCCCCAGATCGAGCGCGCCGCCGCTCCAGAACGGCAGATAGAGCAAGGTGCCATTATGGCTGACGATGAGCCAGGTGGCGAAGCCGGCAATGGCGAATTCGACCAGCAGGCGCATGCGGGCGGAGAGCCCCTTGTGGCTCGCCTTGGTCACCTTGTCATAATCGTCCATGAAGCCGATCGCGCCGAAACCCAGCGTCACGATGAGGCAGGCCCACAGATAGATGGACGCCAGGTTCATCCACAGCAGCACGGAGATCATCAGCGCGGTCAGGATCATGAGGCCGCCCATGGTCGGCGTGCCGCGCTTGGCGAGGTGGGTCTTGGGCCCGTCCTCGCGGATCGGCTGCCCCCGGCCCTGCCGCACGCGCAGCCAGCCGATGAATCTCGGCCCGATGACGAGGCCGATGACCAGCGCCGTGATGATCGCCGCGCCCGCCCGGAAGGTGAGATAGCGGAACAGGTTCAGCACGCCCGGAAAATTGAGCTGCTCGGCAAGCCAGTACAGCATCAGACCACCTCGTCCGTCGCCAGCCGATCGACCAGCTTCGACAAGCCGATGCTGTTCGATCCCTTGACCAATATGACATCGCCATCAGCCAGGCGATCCGGCACGAGGTCCAGCACGTCGTTCACATCCTTCACTCGTTCCACGCTCACCTCTCCAGCCAGCGCATCGGCCAGCGGCGCCATTTCCTCGCCGACCAGGATCGCGAGCGCGACCCCGGCGGCCTTCACCGCGCCCGCCAGCCCGCCATGCAGACTGTCCGACAGAGCGCCCAGTTCCTTCATCGCACCCAGCACCGCGATCTTGCGGCGGCCCGGCTCCTCGCCCAGCTGCGCCAGCGTCGCGGCCATGGAGGCGGGGTTGGCATTATAGGCCTCGTCGATCAGCAGCGCCTTGCCACCATCGCCCGTGCGGATGCGGCGGCGTGCACCGCGCCCGGGCAGGCCGGTCATCTCCGCCAGCGCGAGCCCGGCTTGCGCGACATCGCCGCCCACCGCCTCAACGCTCGCCAGCACGGCCAGCGCATTGCTGACCCAGTGCCGCCCCGGCAGGCCCAGCGTGAAGCCGAGCCGCGCATGGGTCAGTTGCGCCGTGAGCAATGGGCGGCCGCCCGTCCCCACGCCTTCCTCGATGATGCGCACATCCGCGCCTTCGCCAAGGCCGAAGGAGATGACCTCGCCGGCATGGCGGCACGCGGCATCACGCAGCAGCGGAAAATGCGGCGAGTCATAGGGAATGATCGCCACGCCGCCCTCGGTCAGCCCCTCGAAAATCTCCGCCTTGGCTTCCGCGATCTTCGCTTCGCTGCCGAAATATTCGATATGCGCCGGCGCGATGGTGGTGATGACGGCGACATGCGGGCGCACCAGATGCGTGAGCGCGCGCAGTTCGCCCTCATGGTTCATGCCCATCTCGAAGATGCCGTAGCGCGTGGCCGCCGGCATCCGTGCGAGGCTGAGCGGCACGCCGACATGATTGTTATAGCTTTTGAGCGAACGGTGCGCCGCGCCGAAGCTCATCCGGTTGAACACCTTGAACAAGGCTTCCTTGGTGCCGGTCTTGCCGGCCGATCCGGTGACGCCGATGATCCGCCCGCTCGTGCGCGCCCGCGCCGCCGCACCGAGATCCTCCAGCGCCTTCATGCTGTCCGCCACGCGGATGACCGGCCCGTCGACGTCGCGCTCGGCGATGATGCCCGCTGCCCCGGCGGCGAGCGCGCGGGGAATGAAATCATGCCCGTCCGACCGCTCGCCACGCAAGGCGATGAACAGGTCGCCCGGCAGCACTTCCCGGCTGTCAAACGCCACGCCGCTCGCGTCGAAGGGCATCGATGCCACCCCGCCTGTGGCCTGCGCAATCGCGTCGGAGGTCCACAGCGGCGTCATGCGGCGCAGTCCCGCGCCACGGTGACGTCGTCAAACGGCAGCACCCGGTCGCCGATGATCTGACCCTGCTCATGCCCCTTGCCGGCGAGCAACACGATATCGTCCGGCCCGGCCTCGGCAATCGCGGCGGCGATGGCATCGCGCCGTCCGCCAATCTCCCGGGCGCCGGATGCGCCAGCCATGATCGCGGCGCGGATGCCCGCCGGATCTTCACTGCGCGGATTATCATCGGTCACGATCACCAGATCGCTCAGTTCACTGGCGACCTGCCCCATCAGCGGGCGCTTGCCGGTATCACGATCGCCCCCCGCGCCGAACATGGTGATGAGGCGCCCCTGCGTATGCGGCCGCAACGCCTCGATGGCGGCACGCAGCCCGTCCGGCGTATGCGCATAATCGACATAGACCGGCGCCCCGGTCCGCGTGATGACGGCCCGCTCGAGCCGCCCGCGCACCGGCTGCACCCGCCCCAGCAGCCCGAGGACGCGCTCGATCGCACCGCCCGTCGCCAGCACCAGCGCAGCGGCCATCAGCGCATTGGCGGCCTGATAGGCGCCGATCAGCGGCAGTTCCACCTTATGAGCCGTGCCCGCCGCTTCGACCACCAGCGTCTGGCCGAGCTGGGTCGGCGTGCGCGCGACGAGGCGCAGCGTCTCGCCTTGTTCGCCCACGCTCAGCACCTTGAGCCCGCGCAGCAGCGCCAGCTCGATCACATCGCCCGAGCGCGCATCGTCCGCCCAGACGACCGCCGCGCCATCGCTCGCCACCACTTCGGAAAAGAGCCGCATCTTGGCGGTGAAATATAGCTCCATCGTGCCGTGATAATCGAGATGGTCGCGTGACAGATTGGTGAACGCACCCGCCACGACCGGCAGCCCCTCGCTGCGATATTGCGCAAGGCCATGGCTGGAGGCCTCATAGGCGACGTGGGTCACCCCCTCTTTGGCCAGACCCGCCATGTTGGACAGGAACGTCACAATGTCCGGGCTGGTCAGGCCGGTCGAGACCTGATCGACCGATGTGGTGACCCCCAGCGTGCCGATGGAGGCGGAATTTTCGCCCATCATCCGCCACAGCTGGCGCGTCAGCTCGACGGTGGAGGTCTTGCCGTTGGTGCCGGTCACCGCCACCACCGTCGGCGGGAAGGGCGCATAATAGCGCGCGGCGAGCTGGGCGAATGTCCGGCGCGGCTCCTCGCTGGCGATATGCACCGCGCCCGCGACCGTGGCGCCGGGCCGGGCCACCACCGCGATGGCGCCGGCGGCGATGGCGGCGGGGATATAATCCTCGCCATTCACCCGCAGCCCCTCGAACGCGCCGAAGATGGTGCCCGGCGCGACCTTGCGGTGATCAATGGCAAAGCCGGTCACGGCCGGATCATCGCCCATGCGCATGGCGGCCGGGGCGAGCGCGGAAAGACGCATCATTCCGTCTCCTCATTCACCGGCAGCAGCCCCGTCAGTTCGGAAATGTCGACATCCCGATTGGCCTCGGGATAGACGCCAAGCAGCGGCCCCACGCGCGAGATGAACGCCTTGACCACCGGCGCGGCGGTATAGGCGGCCGTGCGGATGCCGGGATAGCGCGCGCTGCCCTGCGGCTCGTCCATCATCACGATCAGCACATAACGCGGATTCTCCATCGGGAAGGCCGAGGCGAAGGTGGAGACCAGCGAGCGGCGGGCATAGCCGCCATCCTTGGGCTTTTCCGCCGTCCCGGTCTTGCCGCCGACCCGGTAGCCTTCCGAATTCGCGTTGCGCCCGGTGCCCGTCGTCACGATCATCCGCAGCAGCTGGCGCATCCGCGCGCTCGTCGCCTCGGTGAAGACGCGGCGCGATTCGATCGTCTCGCCCGGCTTGCGCTTGAGCACCGTCGCGGGATGCCACACCCCGCCATTGACGAGCGCGGCATAAGCGCTGGCCAGATGCATCGGCGTCACCGCGATGCCATGGCCATAGGCCGTCGTCATCACCGTGGTGCGATACCAGGTGCGCGGAAACAAGGTGCCCGCCTGCTCGCGCAGCTCGATGCTCGCCGGCCGGTCAAACTCCAGCGCGCGATAGAATTTTTTGAGCGGCTCCGCGCCCATTTCATCGGCAATGCGCGCGGTGACGATATTGCTGCTGTGCAAGAGCGCTTCCGGCACGGTCAGCCAGCGGCCAAGTGCGTGATCATCGCGAATGGTGAAGCCGCCTACCGCGAGCGGCGCCGTCGCGTCATAGCGCTTGCTCATGCTGGTGATGACGCCAGCATCCATGGCGATGGCGAAGGACAGCGGCTTGAACGCCGAGCCCAGCTCATAGCGCGCCTGCACCACGCGGTTGCAGCGCGGCGACATGTCGCAGGTGATCTGGCCCGGCCGCCATTTGCCATCGCGCCCCTGCACGGGCGGTGGCGCGGGGACGGGCTCCAGCCGGTTAGGATTGAAGGTCGGCAGCGAGGCCATCGCAATCACTTCACCGGTCTGCGAGTCGAGCAGCAGACCGACCGCGCCCTTGGCGTTCTGCTCCGCCATGCCGCGCGCCAGTTCATCCTCCAGCGCGCCCTGCACGCGCGCATCGATGGAAAGTTCGAGCGGCGTGCCGCGCATCGACTCGTCGAGCAGCCGCTCGTCAAACGCGCGCTCCACACCCATCGCGCCATGACCATCGCGATTGGTAAAGCCGAGAAGGTGCGCCGCCAGCGTGCGCTGCGGATAGAGCCGCTCGGGCTCGCGCGGGAACTCGATGCCGATCTCGCCCAGCGCATTCACCGCCGCCACTTCACGCGGCACGGCGCGAACGCGCAGATAGGCCCATTGCGGGCCGGACGTCAGCTTCTTGTAGAAGGCCGCCGCCGGCTCGTCCGGGAAAATCTCGTGCAGTTTGGTGGCCAACTCCTGCGGATCGCCCAGCAGCCGGTCGCGCCGCACGGCGATGGCATAGCCCTCGATATTGCGGGCCAGCGGAATGCCGTTGCGATCGAAGATATCCGCGCGATGGGGCACCGGCATGGGGCTGGCGGAGCGCACGCTCTGCGCGCCGGCCGCGACGCCCATCCAGATCATCCGGCTCGCCATCGCGACCGAGACTGCCACGAAAATCAGCAACAAGAGCATGACCCGGCCATGGGCGATCGTGACCAGATCAACCGGCTCCTTGCTACTGTTCCGCGGTTCCGGCCGCGCAATGATGGTTGCCATTAACGTCCCTTGCCGTCGCTGCCGATCACCTTGCCGCCCGGCGCGGAGTTGCCCGCGCCTGAGCCTCCCAGAAGCTTTTCGTCAAGCTGTGCGAGACGAGCCGTTTTTCGGTCCGTCGTAACCGGTTCACGCACCGGCGCTGCGCGCTTCTCGGCGCTGCTCGCCCTGGCGGTGACGTCCTTTGTCGTGCTGGCTGTGAGCGGTGCGGCGATAGGCACCGAAACCGTAGCGGAACCCGGCGCCGGCTCTGCTGCCGACGCCGTGCGGATGAGCGCAAATTCGGAATTTTCCCGCGCCGCCGGGGTCGTGTTTTCTCCGTCAGCGGACGCGGCGGCCGCAACGGCGGTGGGCACCGTCGGCGTCGCCATCGCGGTCATCACCGGCGGCGGCGCATAGCCGGCACCCGCCGGGGCGATGCGGTCGAGATTCGCCAGCGCCCGCTCATTGGGGAGATATTGATCCGGCGCGGGCACATAGAGCCGCAGGTCGCTCTGGTTCCACGCGGCGAGCTGGCGCATGCTGGCACGGGCGCCGAACTCCGCCTCCAGATAACGGATATCCGAGCGCGTCCAGCGGATCTGGTCGATGAGATGCCGCACCTCGTTGCGTTCCGTCGCCACGCGCAGGCTGATGAGATAGGCCAGCAGCGCGCCAGTCGCGACGAGCAGGATCCACATGATGCTTTGCAGCCGCTTGATGGCGATCATGACCGCTCTCCCACATGAAAGGCCGAGGCGACGGCGTCGGTGCGCACGGCGCTGCGCAGGGTTGCCGAGCGCGCGCGCGGATTAAGCCCGATCTCCGCGTCGCCGGGGCGGACGGCGCGGGCGGGCTTGTGAAATGTCGGCACCACGCGCGGCCCGGCATCGGGGCGGTGGCGTGATCCGCCCGCCTCCTGACCGCTGCGCGCCCGCAGGAAATTCTTGACGATGCGATCCTCAAGGCTGTGGAACGTCACCACCGCGAGCCGTCCGCCCGGCCGCAGCACGGCCTGCGCCGCGTTCAGCCCGCGGGTCAGCGCGTCCAGCTCGCCGTTCAGATAGATGCGGATCGCCTGGAAGGTGCGCGTCGCCGGATCGGTCTTGTCGCCCGGCCGCTTGCCCAGCGCACGATGCACCGCGCCGACCAGATCGCCCGTCGTCACCAGCGGCCGCGCCGCCACGATCGCGCGCGCCACCCGGCGGGACTGACGCTCCTCGCCATAAATATAGAGAATATCCGCCAGTTCGCCTTCGTCGATCCGGTTGAGCAGCTCGGCTGCGGTCTCGCCGCTCTGGCTCATCCGCATATCGAGCGGCGCATCGGGGAAGCGGAAGGCAAAGCCGCGCCGGGGCCGGTCGAGATGCATGGACGAGACGCCGATATCCAGCGCCACCCCGTCCACCTGATCGATGCCGGCCGCCGCCAGCAGCGTGTCCATCTCGCCGAAATTGCCGCGCACCAGCGTGATCGCGCCGTTGCTGGCGGCCACCACCGCCTGCCCTTCGCTGATCGCATCGGGGTCCTGATCGATCGCGAAAACGCGCGCGCCGGCCGCCGCCATGGCCCGGCTGTAGCCGCCGGCGCCAAACGTCCCGTCGACATGACGCTCATCCGGCGCGATGGCCAGGGCATCCAGCACCTCGGCGAGCAGCACGGGGCGGTGCGGCTCGACGGGCGACGTGGATGAGACGGGCGCGGCGCTCATGCCTTGCCCTCCCGCTTGACCTTGAGATCTTCGAGAAACGCCTCGCATGCCTCGATGGCGACGAGGTTTTTCTTGTTCTCCGCCAGATAGCGCGCCGGATCCCACAGCTGCACCAGCCGCCCGGCGCCGATCATGAAGATGCCGTCGCTGATCCCGTAAATGCGGCGATAGGCCGGCGGCAGGGTGAAGCGGCCGCCGGAATCGATGGAGGCGGGCTGGATCGAGCCCCAGAAGTCGCCATCGGCCTCTTCCTCGTCGAAATCCTCGCCGCGCTCCATCGCGATGCGCGATTTCTCATCGAATTTGCGCTGGAAATATTCGACCTGCTGGCCACCGAACAGCGAGACATATTTGCGGTCGGAATCGGCGCGGATCATCATCTGGCCGGGGTCGGAGCAGTGCTTGTCGAGCACGGAGCGGAAGGCAATGGGCAACGCAAAGCGCCCCTTGCCATCAAGGGCGCTTGCTCCATGCCCCATGAACACAGCCGACGACACCAACCAGGCTCCCTGCCCTGGGCGCACGCCTCCCGCGCTCCGATAAGCACATGCTCACCGGCTGTTTGCCTCGCAGCGGATACGAGCGCCCCATCAAGCGCGCAGTGTTACCATCAAGCGCCTGTTCCGCAAAGGGCCAAGTTTGGGAAAAGTGGGGAAAGATGGGACAGGCTTGGGAAGTTTAGGCCAGATCCACTTTAGTTTCAGACTTGTTTCTCTTTTGATCCTGTTTCGTTTCGAAATTTGACCGGGATGGTGTGGGACGGCGCGCCACCAGCCCCGCGACCATCGCCAGCGCAAGCAACAGCGCAAGCGCGAAGCGCAGACTTTGAAGCAGGGCGGCGCGATCTGCCAGCCATGTGCCGTGCCAGGCGAATCGAGGAAGCACGCCGCGCAGCCAGCCATCGAGCAGGTCCACGGAATCGCTGGTCCACGCGCCGCGATTTTCCGGGTCCTGTGGATCAAGCGTCCAGAGCGGATCGGCAATCCAGTCGGCATCGGCCACGAGCAGCGCCATGCCCCGTCCAACCCGGCAATGCGCAACCAGCCCCTCGTCGCGCAACACGCAGGCCGCCGCCTCGTCGCCGCCCGTTTGCGCCGTGAAGCGCGAAGCGCCGGAAAGCTGCATCAGCCCACCGGTCGAGAGCCACCGGCGCTCGACCGCATCATCGCCGCTCGCCGGCCCCGCCGGCTCCAGGCGCAGCCCCCAATGGCTCAGCAATGGATCGAGCAGGCTGGTCAGGGGCGCCCGCGCCGGATGCGCGAGCGGGCGATGATCCGGCCAGTGAAGCAGCGGATCGGCCAGGATCACCGCGCGCCCGCCACCGCGCACCCAGCCATCCAGCGCGACCAGTTCCACCGGCGCGAGCCGGCGCGGCTGGATAAGCAGCAGGGCATCCAGACCGCTGAGGCCGCCCGCATCCAGCGCATCGAGAGCCATGGGACGGAAACGCGCCTCCAGCATCTGCCAGAGCGGCGAGCGCAGCCCGATCGCCTCGGCCGGCGCCAGCCCCTGCGCAGCGCCCAGCGGCACGCCCTGCAACGGTATCGCCGCCATGACCCCGATCGCCGGCCGGTCCATCGGCGCGTTCTTCACGCCAGACCATGCCGTCATGCCATGGGGCGCCAGCGCCGCCCCGCCCAGCAACGCGACCATCGCCAGCCCGCGCGCCGTTGGCCGCAGCGACAGCGCCTGAGCGCTGCCGACCGTCACCAGCGCCAGCCCGGCACCGAGCAATGCGGTCGCCAGCCACGGCCGCCCGGGTCCGGCGAGCAGGCAAAAGACCATGGCCGGCATGGCCGCAAGCGCCCAGCACAGGACGATCTCGAGCCTCCGTGCCGGCCCGCCGCGTCGTGATGCCAGCAGCAGGATCAGGACGATCGCCACTGCACCGGGCAGCATCCAGTCGAGCGGATCAATCCAGCCCGTATGCAAGGGCGTGCCCGCCAGTCCGAGCAGCAACGCCGCGCCGGCAACAAGCAATTGGACCATGGATGATCGCAGGACACGCCCCGCAGCGGCGCCGCGCGCCGGAGCCGATGACCGCCCCCTCATTCAGCGGGCCTTGTTCTTGCGAGGCGCGCAGGCAGCCGCACCGGCCGGCGAGCGCATGCCGGTCTCATGTCGAGCCATCCTTAACCGGACAATGATCAGGGCGCCGGCGAGACTTGCTGGCCATCCCGATCCTGATCCATCCGCTGGCGCAGCCGCGGATCAGGTTCGAGATCGGGCACGGAAGGGGGCGCGACCGGCGCCGCGCTGTCTGCCGTCGGCGTCACACCAAGATCGGCAAGCGGCTCGTTCGTCGTTGCCGGAAGAGCGGTGGCCGTCGCATTGGTGACGCCGGCAATGCCCTGCTCGATCGCGGCCGCCGTCGCCTCGCTGGCGGAATCCTTGCGGGCGCTGTCGATCACGAGATTGGCAAGGGTGACCACAAGCAGCACGGTCGCCAGCCCGACCAGACCGATCTGGATGCGCTGCAACCCTTCGCGATGCGTTCGCAAGTCGGTTTTCCGGGCCGTCGTCCGTCTCCTTGCCGCCCGCAACGCTGCGGACCGGTGCGGCACTAGTTTGCCAGCCAGGGCAGAGGCGTCAAGCCCTTGGAGACAAGCCAGTCGCGATTATACAGGGTGGAAAGATAGCGCAGACCCGTATCGGCCAGAATGGTGACGACCCGGCTGCCCGGCCCCAGATGCTTGCCCAGCGCCACCGCACCGGCGACGTTAATGCCACTGGAGAGCCCCAGGCACAGCCCCTCCTCGCCCAGCAGCCGCTCGACCCAGTGCAGCCCCTCGGCGTCCGAGATGCGGAACTGCGTATCGATCGGCGCGCCATCAAGATTGGCGGTGATGCGGTTCTGGCCGATTCCTTCCGCGACGGAACTGCCCTCCGCCTTGAGCTCGCCATGGGCATAATAATTATAAAGCGCCGCGCCAAACGGATCGGTCAGCGCGATGGTGACGCTCTCGTCCTTCTGCTTGAGGCCAAGCCCCACGCCGGCAATGGTGCCGCCGGTGCCCGCCGCGCAGGTGAAGCCGTCGATCCGGCCTTCCATCTGCGCCCAGATCTCTTCCGCCGTGCCCAGAATATGCGCGCGGCGATTGGCGATATTGTCGAACTGGTTGGCCCAGATGGCATTGGGCGTTTCTTCCGCGATCCGCCGCGACGTGTGCACGAAATGACCGGGATTGGAGAAGGGCGCTGCCGGCACCGTCACCAGTTCCGCGCCTAGGGCGCGCAGCGTGTCCATCTTCTCGCGGCTCTGCGTCTCGGGCATCACGATGATGGACTTATAGCCCTTCGCGTTGGCGACGAGCGCGATGCCGATGCCGGTATTGCCCGCCGTGCCTTCCACGATGGTGCCGCCCGGCTGGAGCAGCCCCTTCGCCTCGGCATCCTCCACAATGTAGAGCGCCGCGCGATCCTTCACCGATGCGCCGGGATTGGTGAATTCGCACTTGGCGAAGATTTCTGCGCCGCTGGCCTGGGACGGGCCCGCAAGGCGAACCATGGGAGTGTTCCCGATCAACGAGAGCGTATTGCTATGAACGGTCATGATCACAAGACCTAGGACGCTGCGGGCAGAACGGCAAGCAAGGAGATATAAGCAGAGGATAAAGCGCAGATTGCGCTACATGCGATGCCCCGCCGCCAGACGGCCCGGCCCGCCCTGGTCCCTCAGTCCGCCTTGACCAGCGCCTTTTCACGCGCGGCGCGCCGATCCGTGAACCAGATGGCGATCAGCGACAATTCGTAAAGCAGGCACAGCGGAATGGCGAGCATGAGCTGCGAAATCACATCCGGGGGCGTGAGCACGGCCGCCACCGCCACCGCGCCCACAATGACATAGCGCCGCGCATTGACGAGTTGCGTGCGGCTGACAATGCCCGCGCGGTTGAGCAGCATCACCAGCACCGGCAGCAGGAAGCTGACGCCAAAGGCGAGGATGAACTGCATGACCAGCCCCAGATAGCTGTCGATGCTCGGCAGCGCCTCCACTTCCACGCCGCCCGTATAGCCCTGAAAATTCAGGAAGAAGTGAAATGCCGTCGGCATCACCAGATAATAGGCAAAGGCCGCGCCGCTCACGAACAGCACCGGGGTGGCAAGCAGGAAGGGCAGCAGCGCCTTCTTCTCCTTGGAGTAGAGACCCGGCGCGATGAAGGCCCAGAGCTGGTTGGCGGTGATCGGGAAGGAGATGAAGAAGGCGCCGAACATGGCCACCTTGAGCTGCACGAAAAACGCCTCGTAAAGCTTGGTATAGACGAGCCGGCCCGGCACATCGCCAAAGCCTTTCTTCAGCGGCTCGACAAGGAACCCGAGGATCACATCCGCAAAATAGAAGCAGACGGCGCCCGACACCAGCAGCGCGGCGACCGAGATCAGCAGCCTTCTGCGCAGTTCGATCAGATGGTCGAGCAGCGGCGCCTTGGATTCGTCAATATCCCTCATGAACCGGACGAGCCCCCTCGCGCCTCATCCGGCGCCCCATCAAGCGGCAGGCTCGGCTGATCCGTTCTGGCGGCCGTGCTCCCGATCTCCTCAGATGATGCAGACATGGGCGCCGCATCCGCAAGCGCGTCCGTCGCTACGCCATCAACCGATGGCTCCCCCTCGGGCGAGGGCGATGGCGCGGCCGCCGCGATCGGCTGGCCCGTCTCATCGGTCAGCGGCGTCATCACGCCGTCCAGCTCCGGAAGCGCCGTGGCCGCCATGATCCGCTCATTTTCCCTGGCCCACTGTTTCTGCAGCTCTTCAAGCTCGGCCTCGCGGATCATCGCGTCCACGCCGGTGCGGAAATGCCGGGCCATGCCCTTCGCCTTCCCGATCACCTGGCCGATCTTGTAGAGCGCGCGTGGCAAATCCTTCGGGCCAATGACGACAACCGCCACCACCACAATCAGCAGTAGCTCCGAGGGACCTACATCAAACATCTCGCGCCACCCGTCTTGTCAGCCGTCCGCTTTTTCAGCCGGATAGTCCTCAGCCTTCAAGCTTCTGTTCATCGCGCGTCGCGCTTTGCTCGGGCACCTGACCGGGGCGCTGCTCGATGCGCTGGGCCGGCTTGGCCGCCGTCGCAACATCGTCGTCATCCTCGGCGAGCCCCTTCTTGAAGCTCTTGATACCCTTGGCGACATCGCCCATCAATCCGGAGATGCGGCCACCGCCGAACAAGAGCACAATGACCAGGACCAGCAGGACCCAGTGGATTGGGGAACCGAAACCCATTTGAAAACTCTCCTGTAAGCCTTGTCTAACTAGGCTCAGTGCATCGATTCCGCAATGGCATGCGGAAGCAATTTCTGCCGGCGGCGCGATCGCGCCGCCCCTCGCGAAGCCCTATAACGACCAAGCTTACATTAATATGACGCGACCGCCACGGACGCCGCTCACGCGCTGTCTTCCTCATCGTCTTCCGGCTCGTCCGCCAGCGCCAGCAGCGTCTGCGCATCATGGGCTTCCATGGCCAGATCAATCGGCTCAAGAAGCCCGGCGGCGCGCAAATCGTCGATGCCGGGCAGGTCGCGCCGGCTGGCAAGGCCGAAATGGCTGAGAAAATCGGGCGTCGTCGCATAGATGAGCGGCCGCCCCGGCACCTCGCGTCGGCCGGCGGGGCGCACCCAGCCCGCTTCCATCAGCACGTCGAGCGTGCCGCGCGCCACCTGCACGCCGCGAATCGCCTCGATCTCGGCGCGGCTCACCGGCTCGTGATAGGCGATGATCGCCAGCGTCTCGACCCCGGCGCGGGAGAGTTTGCGCGGCTCCTCGCGCTCCCGGCGCAGGATATGGGCCAGATCGCCCGCGGTCTGGAAATGCCAGCGCCCCCCGCGCTGGACCAGCTCGATGCCGCGCCCGGCATAACGCTCCGCCAGCGCTGCCAGATGCGCCATCACGCCTCCCTCCAGCCCGGCATGGCGGGCGATCTGCTCCGGCGTCAGCGGCCCCTCGGCGGCAAACAGCACCGCCTCGACCAGCCGCTCCGGGGCGTCCGGGGCGTCCGGGGTCATCGCCCGCTCCCCGCGCGCAGATAGAGGGGCGCAAAGATCGCCTCCTGGCTCAACTCTACCCGCCCCTGCCGCGCCAGTTCCAGCGCCGCGACGAAGCTGCTTGCCAGCGCCGAGCGGCGCAAATGCGGATCGGCATGGTCCGGCAGGAAGCTACGCAGTTCCGCCCAGTCGATCTGCGCACCGATCAACCGGGCGACCCGCTCGATCGCCTCATCCAGCGTCATCACCGCCCGGCGCTGCACGACATGAAAGCGCGGCGCGGTGCGCGCCTTCATCTGGCCATAGGCCGCGATCAGCTCGAACAGGCTCACCTGCCATGCAATCGCGCGCGGGCGGTGCAAACCCTCCGGCGCAGGGCGCACGAATACATCCCGCCCGAGCCGGTCGCGCGCCAGCAGCCGCGCGCCCGCCTCGCGCATCGCCTCCAGCCGTTGCAGGCGCAGATGCAGCCGCAGCGCCAGTTCCTCGGGCGAGGGATCGGGCTGCGCCTCCTTGGGCAGCAACAGGCCGGACTTGAGATAGGCCAGCCATGCCGCCATCACGAGGTAATCGGCCGCCAGTTCCAGCCGCAATTCGGCCGCTTCCTCGATGAAGCGCAGATATTGCTCGACCAGCGCGAGGATGGAGATTTCCCGCAAATCGACTTTCTGGCTGCGGGCCAGCGCAAGCAACAGATCGAGCGGCCCTTCCCAGCTCTCCACCTGCACGGTGAGGATCGCCTCGTCCGGCACGCGGCGCACCGGCGCGGCCCAGTCGTCGGCCAGCAGCATCTGTTCGGCCTCGCGCGCCTCGCCGATCCCGGCGGCCTGGCGCAGGCCGTTGCTCATGCCACGGCTCTGGCCAGCAGCGCATCGCGGGTCGCCAGCGCCCGCTCGATCGGCCATTCGGCGTCCGGCCCGGCGCTGATCGTCGCCATCGCCCGGTCGAGCCGCTCGCGCGAGGCCGCGTTCATCTCCGGCAGGCGCGCGGCAATGGCGGTCATCTCGTCCATCCGCCCCCAGCAATTGAGCGCCAGATCGCAGCCCGCCGCGACCACGCCGGCCGCCAGCTCATCCGCCGCGCCATGAAGCGCCTTCATGTCGAGATCATCGGACATGAGCAGACCATCAAAGCCGATCTCCCCCCGGATGATATCCCCGATCACCCGCGGCGAGAGGCTGGCGGGGCGCTCGGCATCCCAGGCGGTATAGACAATATGCGCGGTCATGCCGACCGGCGCCCGGCGGAGCGTGCGGAATGGCGCGATATCCAGCGCCAGCTCCTCTGCGCTCGCCGTCACGGTGGGCAATGCATGGTGGCTGTCGACCAGCGCGCGGCCATGGCCCGGCATATGCTTGACGATGCCGACCACACCGCCATCGCGCAGCCCGTCCAGCGTCGCCCGGCCCAGCGCGGCGACCCGCATCGGCTCATCGCCATAGGCCCGGTCGCCGACGATATCGCTTGCGCCTGCCTGTTGCACGTCCAGCACCGGCGCGGCATTGGCGGTGATCCCCACCTGCGCCAGCATCGCGCCCAGCGCCCGGGCATTGCAGCGCGCCGCCTCGATCATGCTGGAGGGCGCGGTGTCATACAGCGCGGCGAACTGCCCCGCCGCCGGAAAGGCCGGCCAGTGCGGCGGGCGCATCCGCGCGACCCGGCCGCCTTCCTGATCGATCATGATGAACAGATCGTCCCGCCCGGCGATCTCGCGCAGGCTATCGGTCAACGCCCGCAGCTGCGCCGGATCGCGGATGTTGCGGCCGAAGAGGATATAGCCCGCCGGATCGCAGGCGCGCAGCAGCGCGCGCTCCTCGTCGCTCACCGTCTCGCCAGCCAGACCGAAGATCACGGGTTTCATGGCAGGCTCAGCGCACCACCATGCAGCTTTCGCCGGCCACCCGCAGCTTGCCGCAGGTCTCGCCGGCATCGGCCGCCGAGGCCACGATCACCCGCAGGCGAAACAGCGTCTTGCCGCCGGTCTCGACCGGCTCGACATAATGGCTGAGCGGCGCCAGATAATCGAACCGGGCGGAGGATTTCTTCCACACGCTCTCCGCCAGCGCCTTCGATCCGAACGCGCCGAGCTGGATGCGCGGCCCCTCGCTCGCCACCGGCGCCGCTGCCGCCACCACCTTGCGCGGTTCGGCCGCGACGGTCTTCACCGCCGCCACCACCGTCGGCTTGGCCGCTGCCGGTTTCGGCGCCTCGGCCGCCTTCACGGTCGCGGGCGTGAGATCGGTGCGCGGCGCTTCAGGCACCTGACTGGCATCGATCCGGCTCACCGCCTCCCGGCCCTCGCTCGCATCGAACGCGGCGTCACCCTCGCCGTCAAACGCCTTGGCGTCGGCGGCGGTGGCCGGCACCTTATAGTCCGGGCCGTCCGCCGCGATCAGCCTTGCCTCGCTGCCATCGCCGCCGGCATCATTGCTCTTGAGCCAATAACCGCCGCCAACGACCACGCCGAGCAGCACCAGCCCGAGCAGGATGAGGAGCAAGAGCCGGGCCAGCGGCACGCCCTCGGCTTCGCCCTCGTCGCTGGCCGGTTCCAGCCATGGCAGGCGATCGTCATCGTCCAGATTGAAGCCGTCGCTCTGCTGCCCCGCCATCAGTTCATCTCCTCCAGCGCGGCCACCCCCATCAGTGCCAGGCCATTCCTGATAACCTGCCCGATTCCCGCGCTCAAGAAAAGTCGCGCCGATGTCGCGGCGGCATCGCCCGGCACGATCACGCGGCGGTCGGGATGATCATTGCCGATATTCCACCAGCCATGGAAATCCGCCGCCAGATCATAGAGGAAGAAGGCGATGCGGTGCGGCTCGCGCGCGCTCGCCGCCGCCTCGACGATGCGCGGGAAGTTCGCCAGCTGACGGATGAGCGCCAGTTCCTCGGCGCCCAGTCGCGAGAGATCCGGCTCGGGCAGCCCGTCGGGGAAATGCTCCGCCGCGCGCCGGCCGAGCGAGGCAATCCGCGCATGGGCATATTGCACATAGAAGACCGGATTATCCTTCGATGCCTCGACGACCTTGGCGAAGTCGAAATCCATCTGCGCATCGGCCTTGCGCGTCAGCATGGTGAAGCGCACGACATCCTTGCCGACCTCCTCCACCACATCGGCCAGCGTCACGAAATTGCCCGAGCGCTTGCTCATCTTCACCGGCTCGCCGTCGCGCAGCAGCCGCACCATCTGCACCAGCTTGACGTCGAAGGGCATGGTGCCGCCCGTCAGCGCGGCGACGGCCGCCTTGATGCGCTTGACCGTGCCGGCATGGTCCGCGCCCCAGATGTCGATGAGCATGTCCGCGCTCTGCGCCTTCTGCGCATGATAGGCCAGATCGGTGCCGAAATAGGTCAGCCCACCATCGGACTTGCGCACCGGCCGGTCGCTGTCGTCACCAAAGGCGGTGGCGCGGAACAGCGTCATCTCGGTCGGCTCCCAGTCATCCGGCAGCTCGCCCTTGGGCGGCTCCAGCGTGCCCTGATAGATCAGCCCTTCCGCCTCCAGCCGGGCGAGCGCGGCATCGACCTTGCCCTCGCGCTGCACCGCCGCCTCGGAGGCGAACACGTCATGATGGATGCCGAGCAGCGCCAGATCGGCGCGGATCATGTCCATCATCGCGGCGACCGCCTTCTCGCGGAACAGGTCGAGCCAGTCACTCTCCGGCGCGCCCACATAACGATCGCCAAATTCTGCAGCCAGCGCCTGCCCGATCGGCACCAGATAATCGCCGGGATAAAAGCCCTCGGGAATCTCGCCGATGGCCTCGCCCAGCGCCTCGCGGTAGCGCAGCTGGACCGAGCGGGCGAGCGTCTGCACCTGCGCGCCGGCGTCGTTGATATAATATTCGCGGGTGACGGCATAACCGCCAAATTCCAGCAGCGTCGCCAGCGCGTCGCCCACCACCGCGCCCCGGCAATGGCCCATATGCATGGGGCCGGTCGGGTTGGCCGAGACATATTCGACATTCACCCGGCGGCCCGCCCCCGTGGCGGAGCGGCCATAATCCGCGCCCTGCACATGCACCGCGCGCAGTTCGCCTTCCCATGAGTGAGGCACCAGCCGCATGTTGAGGAAGCCGGGCCCGGCAATCTCGACCGTCGCGACTTCCGGCATTTCGCGCAGGCGCGAGGCGATGCCCTCGGCCAGCGCGCGCGGGTTGGTGCGGGCCGGCCTGGCGAGCACCATCGCGGCGTTGGTGGCCATGTCGCCATGGCTGGCGTCGCGCGGCGGCTCGACGGTGACGGACCGGCGATCGAGCCCGGCCGGCAGTTCGCCGGCCTGCTCCATATCGTCCAGCAGGCCGTCAAGGGCGGCGGCAATGAATGCGAAAATACTCATGGGACTGCTATCCTGTCATCGTCGGCGGCCCGGCGACAAGAGGGCTGCGGTCGTCCGGCCGCCGGAAACGGGGTGCTTCAGCGGGTGATGTTGTAGCGCAACTGGTCGTTGGTCAGGTTGAACCCCACGAGCAGCTCGAAGCTGCTTCGCTGGATCGCTTCCTTGACCTCCGGCCGGGCGAGCGGATCGAGCGCGGCGTCGGCATCGCCGGACTTGCGCGGGCGGGTGATCATCTGCTCGACATCGCGCGGCAAGGTTGCAGCGGCCCGATCCACATAGGCCGAGGCCGAGCCCTGGGCATGGGCGCGCAAGGCGCCCTCGGCAAAGACGAGCCGCACCGTGGCCACACGCTTGGCGACCACTTGCGTGGCGCCGCGCACCACCGTCGAGAAGACCGGCAGATCAACCTCACGTGCAGCGCCCGCATCGCGGCGCAACGCGTTCACCGTGTAGGTCACCTGCGTGAAGATGTCCTTGTCCATCGTCTGGCAGGTCGAGCGCACGTCGGTCAGGGTCGCAACGATGTCGATCGCGTCCGCCGTGTGGCTGGATGCCGGATCGAACAGGGTGACGTCCCCGGTCTGGGCGGGCACGCCGACACTGGGGCAAGCCGAGCGGAACTGGATGATCCCCTGCCCCGCCGCATCGATATCGCCGCGCTTGGCGCAGCCCGCGACCAGAGCCAGCACGGCTCCCAGGACGGCAATTTTTGGCGCAGCGGCAATCCGCACGATAGTCCCGATCCTTCCGTATCGGGCACCTGCGGGGCACCCGGCTTTATATCAGTCCGCGCTTCTTAGTCATCGCGCTGCGGAGGCGCAACCGAAAGGAAGCGCCTTTCCCTCGCGGCCTCATCGCCCTAAAGGACTGGGCATGGCCGCTTCCCTAACGACCGACAGCAACAGCGCGCACCCCGCCAGCCGGCGCCCGCTGCATGTGCTCATCGCCGCCCCGCGTGGTTTTTGCGCGGGCGTGGACCGTGCGATCACCATCGTGGAACGGGCGCTCCAGAAATATGGCGCGCCGGTTTATGTGCGCCACGAGATCGTCCACAACCGCTTCGTGGTGGACAATCTGCGCGACAAGGGCGCGGTGTTCGTCGATGAACTGGACGAAGTTCCGGACGGGCGGCCGGTCGTCTTCTCCGCCCATGGCGTGCCCAAGCTGGTGCCCGCCAATGCGCAGGCGCGCGGCCTCGATTATCTGGACGCGACCTGCCCGCTCGTCTCCAAGGTCCACCGGCAGGCCGAGCGGCTGGTGCTCGCCGGGCGGCATATCCTCTTCATCGGCCATGCCAATCATCCCGAGGTGATCGGCACCTTCGGCCAGGTGCCCGATGGCGCAATGACCCTGCTCCAGACCGAGGCGGATGCGGAGAGCTACGAGCCAGCCGCCGGCCAGACGCTCGCCTTCCTCACCCAGACCACCCTGTCTGTCGATGATACCGCCGCGATGGTGGCGATCCTCCAGCGCCGCTTCCCGGACATCACCGCGCCGCGCACCGACGATATCTGCTATGCCACCTCCAACCGGCAGGAAGCCGCCAAGGCGATTGCCGCCCGCGCCGACGCCGTGCTCGTCATCGGCGCGCCCAACAGCTCCAACTCGCTGCGCCTCGTCGAGGTCGCCGAGCGCGCCGGCACGCGGGCCCAGCTCATCCAGACCGCTGCGGAAATCGACTTTGACTGGCTGGACGGCGTCACCACCCTCGGCGTCACCGCCGGTGCCAGCGCGCCGGAAATTCTCGTGCGCGGCGTGATGGACAAGCTCGCCCAGCGCTTCACCGTGACGGAGGAAGCCGTCACCACGGCGACCGAGGTCATGTCCTTCAAGCTCCCCCGCGGGCTGGAGACGGTCTGAACATCCATGGCAGTCTATACCCAGGTACCGGCCGAGATACTGGCGGCCTTCCTCGAACGTTATGATGTCGGCACGCTGCTCGCGGCCAAGGGCATCGCCGAGGGCGTCGAGAACAGCAATTATCTGGTCGACACGACCGGCGCGGACGGCAAGGGCGCGCGCTTCATCCTCACCCTCTATGAAAAGCGCGTCGATGTGGCGGACCTGCCCTTCTTCATGGCGCTGCTCGATCATGTCGGCGAGCGCGGCTGCCCGGTGCCCCGCTTCATTCCGGATCGGCAAGGGCAGTGCCTGCAAACATTGTGCGATCGCCCCGCCTGCCTCATCGAGTTTCTGAGTGGCGTCTCGGTCACCCGCCCCACCCCCGCGCAGGCCCATGCCGCCGGCGGCGCGCTGGGCGATCTCCACCGCGCGGTGGAAGACTTCTCCGGCACCCGCCCCAATGCGCTTGGCCCGGATGGCTGGCACCGCCTCGCGGATGCCTGCGGCGACAGTCTGGACAGCATCGCCCCCGGCCTGCATGCCCGCGTGCGGCAGGAGCTGGCGTTTCTGGATGCGCACTGGCCCACCACGCTCGATCACAGCGTCATCCATGCCGATCTGTTCCCGGACAATGTGCTGATGCAGGGCGACAGCGTCGGCGGCCTCATCGACTTCTATTTCAGTTGCACGGATATCCGCGCCTATGATGTCGCCATCACCCATGGCGCATGGTGCTTCTCGCCCGATGGCGTGGAGTTTCACGATGATGTCGGCCATGCCCTCGTCGCCGGCTACCGCGCCCATCACGGCCTGACCGACGCGGAATATGAAGCGCTCCCCATTCTCGCCCGTGGCGCGGCGCTGCGCTTCCTGCTCACCCGCGCCTATGACTGGATCAATACGCCGGCCACCGCATTGGTCACCCGCAAGGACCCGCTCGCCTATCTGCGCCGGCTGGAGGCCTATGCCACCGCCGCGCCGCACGCGCTGTTCGGACCGCCCGCATGACAGGCCCGGACAAGATCGAACTCTTCACCGATGGCGCCTGCAAGGGCAATCCCGGCCCCGGCGGCTGGGGCGCGCTCCTGCGCTTCAAGGGCCATGAAAAGGAACTGTCCGGTGGCGAGGCGCACACCACCAACAACCGCATGGAGCTGATGGCCGCTATCGAGGGCCTCAAGGCCATCACCCGTCCCAGCCAGGTCGTCCTGTCGACCGACAGCAATTATGTGAAGGACGGCATCACCAAGTGGATTTTCGGCTGGCAGCGCAATGGCTGGCGCACGGCGGACAAGAAGCCGGTCAAGAATGCCGATCTCTGGCAGGATCTGCTCGCCGCCACCAAGGCCCACAGCATCGAGTGGAAATGGGTGAAGGGCCATAGCGGCCACGCGGACAATGAACGCGCCGACCAGCTGGCGAGCGACGCGGCCGAAGCAGCCCGGCGCTCGGCCTGATCGAGCGGACAGCACGGCAGGGCCCTTCCGCCCACTGACTGGCTCAGCCGCCGTGCCAGCCTTCCACCACCGTCCCCTTTCATGTCGAGCGACGTCGAGACATGGAGCGCGGCGTGTCTCAACCTCTCTGGACACCAACGGCCGTTGGGAGCCCCGCAGACGGGCGGCAACCTGACGCCCCGCCTCTTTGACTCAGCCCCGCCCCGGCGCGATAGGGATGGTCCATGCTCAAACCGCTCTATTTCGCCGCCGGGGTGCTGGCCGTTCTGCTGGGCGTCATCGGCATCGCGTTGCCGCTGCTGCCGACCGTGCCCTTCTTCATCCTCGCGGCCTTTTGCTTCGCGCGCAGCAGCCCGGCGCTGGAGCGCAAATTGCTCGCCTCCCCCCGCTTCGGCCCGGCCATCATGTCATGGCGCACGCGCGGGGCGATCAGCCGGCGGGGCAAGCGGGCCGCCACGCTCGCGTTCGCCTTCAGCATCGCGCTCTCGCTGATCCTCGCGCCATGGCCATGGCCGCTCGCCACCATCGCCGCCGCGCTGGTCTTCGGCACATGGCTCTGGCGCCGGCCCGAATAGAAAACCGCCCCCTCCAGCGATGGCCGGAGGGGGCGGCTTGTTGAAAGGTCAGGCCGCTTCCGCCTGCGCCTCGGCAGGCGCAAGGCGGATCATATAATCGAAGGCGGACAATGCGGCTGTCGAGCCCTGCCCCATCGAGATCACGATCTGCTTATACGGCACGGTCGTGCAATCCCCGGCGGCAAAGATGCCCGGCTGGGTCGTCTGCGCCCGCGCATCCACCTCGATCTCACCGCGCGCACTCAGCGTAATCGCGTCGGTCAGCCACTCGGTGTTGGGCACGAGGCCAATCTGCACGAACACGCCTTCCAGCTCGACCCGATGCGCTTCATCACTGTTGCGGTCCTTGTAGGTCAGGCCGGTCACCTTCTCGCCGTCGCCATGCACTTCGCTCGTCAGGGCCGAGGTGATGATGGTGACGTTGGGCAGGCTGCGCAGCTTGCGCTGGAGCACTTCGTCGGCGCGCATCTGGCTGTCATATTCGATCAGCGTGACATGGCTCACCAGCCCCGCCAGATCGATCGCCGCCTCGACGCCGCTATTGCCGCCGCCGATCACCGCCACGCGCTTGCCCTTGAACAAGGGGCCATCGCAGTGCGGGCAATAAGCCACGCCCTTGTTGCGATACTGCTCCTCGCCCGGCACGTTCATCTGCCGCCAGCGCGCGCCGGTCGCGAGGATCACGGACTTTGCCCGCAGCGTCGCGCCGCTTTCCAGCTCGACCTGCGCATAGCCGCCCGGCTGCGCGGCCGGCACCAGCTTGCTCGCCCGCTGGAGGTTCATGATGTCGACATCATAATCCTTCACATGCTGTTCCAGCGCCGCGGCCAGCTTGGGCCCTTCGGTGTGCGATACGGAGATGAAATTCTCGATGCTCATCGTATCGAGCACCTGCCCGCCGAACCGCTCGGCGACCACGCCGGTGCGGATGCCCTTGCGCGCGGCATAGATCGCCGCCGCCGCGCCCGCCGGCCCACCGCCGACCACGAGCACGTCGAACGGCTCCTTGGCGGCGATCTTCTCGGCGGCCCGCGCCACTGCGCCGGTGTCCAGCTTGGCGAGGATCTGCTCGACATCCATGCGGCCCGATTCGAACGGCTCGCCGTTCAGATAGACGGACGGCACGGCCATCACCCCACGTGCCTCGACCTCGTCCTTGAATAGGGCGCCGTCAATCGACACGTGGCGGATGCGCGGATTGATCACGCTCATCAGGTTGAGCGCCTGCACCACATCCGGGCAATTCTGGCAGCTCAGCGAGAAATAGGTCTCGAAAGTGTAATCGCCGTCGAGCGCCTTGATCTGCGCGATCACGTCGTCATCCACCTTGGGCGGATGGCCACCGACCTGCAACAGCGCAAGCACGAGCGAGGTGAATTCATGGCCGAGCGGAATGCCGGCAAAGCGCACGCCGATCTCGGTGCCGGTGCGGCGGATGAGGAAACTCGGGCGGCGGGCATCGTCCGCGTCCGGGGCGAGCGTCACCAGGTCGCTCAAGCCCGCAATTTCCTCCAGAAGCTGGCGCAGCTCCGAACCCTTGGCGCTATCGTCGAGCGACGGCACCAGTTCGATCGGCTGCCTGATATTGGCCATATAGGCCTGCAACTGGGTCTTGATATTGTTATCCAGCATGAAGGGCTCCGTTGAGGGACAGGAAAAAGGGTCGGGCGGGGAAGTCCCGGAGCCCCGAAGGGCCCCGGAACCGCGGGAGATCGCTTAGATCTTGCCGACCAGGTCGAGCGAAGGCGCGAGGGTCTTCTCGCCTTCTTCCCACTTGGCGGGGCAAACCTCGCCGGGGTGGCTCACCCAGTACTGCAGCGCCTTGATCTTGCGCAGCAGCTCGGCAGCGTTGCGGCCAACGCCTTCCGGCGTGATCTCGACCAGCTGGATGACGCCGTCCGGATCGACCACGAACGTGCCGCGATCGGCCAGGCCGACGCCTTCACGCAGGATCTCGAAATTGTTCGAGATGCTGTGGTTCTGGTCGCCCAGCATGTAGTAATTGATCTTGCCGATGGCGGCCGACGTGTCATGCCAGGCCTTGTGGCTGAAATGCGTGTCGGTGGAGACCGAATAGACTTCCACGCCCATCTTCTGGAGCGTCGGGTAGATGTCGGCCAGATCCTCAAGCTCGGTCGGGCAAACAAAGGTGAAGTCGGCGGGGTAGAAGAAGAAGACCGCCCACTTGCCCTTCACATCGGCGTCGGTCACGTCGACGAACTTGCCCTGCTTATAGGCAGTGGCGGAAAACGGCTTCATAGGGGTGTTAACAAGGCTCATATCTGCTCCTGCGTTGATTGACGCACTGCACATAGCCCCTATGGCCACATTGTCAAAATTGATTAAACCGGCCCCAATGATCGCTTTTAACGATCAGATGCTGTTTCTCACGCGTGCTGCTGGAAATTTTAGCCCATATATTCATGCCGTTCGCCCGCTATCGCGACGTTATACGCCTGCGCGCGCCCGACGCCGCGCGGCGAGCCATGCGGCCCGGATGGCGCCGGCGGGCACGGGTCGCGCCCAGCCGATCCTGCGGTGCAGCAATCGGCCGGGCGAGCGGATCGTCCGGCGAGCGCTATTCGCCCCCCTCTGCCTTGAGCAGATCCTTTGCCTGCTGGTTGACGAAGGCGCGGATGCCTTCGGCTTCTTCCGGTTTCAGATAATCCGCGAAGCTCGCCATGCCATTCTGGGCCAGAGCGCCCTTCATGACCACCTGCTGCCAGCCATCCTTATCCTTGAGCAGCGCCGAGCGTCGCAGGTCCGGATTGACCGGGCCGTTGTGGCAGATCGTGCAATACATATAATAATATTTATTGCCGGTCGCGATCTGCGCGGGCGTGAACCGCTCATTGCTCGGGTCCGGCTTGGCCAGCGGCACCGGCGTATAAGGCGGCAGCTGTCCCTTGCCGCCAATCTTGAAGGCCACGATCAGCCCGTTGGGCATCTTGCGCTTTTCCCACGGGGATTCCGTCGCCATGCCCATCGAGCCGCCATAGCCGGCCATCACGGCGACATATTGCTCGCCCTTGACGCGGTAGGTGATCGGCCCGGCCATGATGCCGCGATGGGTCTGGAAGGACCACAGCTTCTTGCCCTTGTCAGCGCTATAGGCCTCGAAATCGCCATGCGCCGTGCCCTCGAAGACGAGATTGCCGCCGGTTGCCAGCGTGCCGCCATTCCATGGCCAATCCCGCTTCACTTCCCAGACGATTTTCTGCGCAACGGGATCATAGGCGACCAGATTGCCCTTGATCATCGCAGCGAGCGCCTTGCGGCGCCCCTCCACCGTATCCGGCAGGCCCGGCATGGCCGGCGGATCGAGGAAGGAGACGCCGGTGTTCCAACGGCCCGGATGCACCTCGTAAGGGGTCTGATCGGCATAGGCGATGGCATGGACCATGGCTGGAATATAGACGAGCCCGGTCTTGGGCGAGTAGCTCATCGGCATCCACGCATGCGCCCCGATGCCGGATGGGTAGATAAGCGCCGGGCCATCGGTGAAGCGGGCATTGGGCTTCTCGATCGGCCGGCCGGTCTTCAGGTCAATGCCTTCCGCCCAGTTTTGCGGCGCATAGGGCTTGGCGGAGATGAGCTTGCCGTTGGTCCGGTCGATCACATAGAAAAAGGCGTTTTTCGGCGCCTGCATCAGCACCTTGCGGGGTTTTCCGTCGATCGTCAGGTCTGCCAGCATGATCTGCTGCGTGGCGGTAAAGTCCCATGTCTCACCGGGATTGACCTGATAATGCCACTTATATTTGCCCGTATCGGGATCGACCGAGACAATCGAGGACAGGAAGAGATTATCGCCCTTCCCTTCCGAACGGCGCTTCTGGTTCCAGGGTGAGCCATTGCCCACGCCGATGAGCAGCTGGTTCAGTTCCTGATCGTAAACCACCGAATCCCAGACGGTGCCGCCGCCGCCCAGCTCCCAATATTTATTGCCGAACCATGTCTTGCGCGCGATCTTCTCCAACGGCTCGTCGGAGGCCGCGCCGTCCGGTCCGGCGGCCGGATTGCCGGGCACGGTATAGAAGCGCCACACCAGCTTGCCGGTGTTGGCATCATAGGCCGAGACATAGCCGCGCACGCCCAGTTCCGCGCCGCTATTGCCGATGATGACCTTGTCGCGCACCACGCGCGGCGCCATGGTGATGGTATAGGGCTGCTTCTGGTCGACGGTGACGACCTCCCAGACCTTGTCGCCATTGCGCGCATCGAGCGCGATCAGCCGGCCGTCGATCGTGCCGACATAGACACGGCCTTTCCACACGGCGACACCGCGATTGACGACATCGCAGCAGGCATGAACGCCCTTGGAGCCGTCATTGTTCGGGTCGAACTGCCACAGGACCTTGCCCGTCGCCGCATCCACCGCGATCACCTTGGACCAGGCGGTGGAGGTATACATGACGCCATCGACCACGATCGGCGTGGCTTCCTGCCCGCGCGACGTATCCAGTTCGACCGCCCAGGCGAGGCTCAGCTGGCCGACATTGCCGTCGTTGATCTGGGTCAGGTCGGAGTAGCGTTGCTCGGCATAGGTCCGGCCATAGGCCAGCCAGTTGTCCTGATCGCTCGCCGCATTGTCGAGGCGGGCCTGGTCGACCTGCGCGACTCCCTGCGGGCTTGTCTCCTCCTTGCCCGCGCCGCAACCGACCAGTGCCAGCGCGCCCAGCGCCGTGATTGCGAACCCCGCAGCCTGTTTCCTCATCCTCTCAGCCTCCTATGCGCATTTTTTTCGGCCCTCGCGGGCGCAGCTCGTCATCATCACTATCAGTCGCAGGATTGTCACCGGAAGAAAAGGGGACCGCTCGCCAGGAGCAGTCCCCGATCCCGTCCGTTTTCCGGGTCAGAATTTGAACGTGGCGCCCATGTAAAAACGGCGCCCGTTCAGATCATAGAAATAGGCGTTGAACGGATTGGCGCCCACGCCATTCGCCAGCCCGCCGGGGGTGGGATTATACTCGGTGATCGGCGGGGCTTTATCGAACAGATTGTCGACACCCCAGCGAATCGTGGCATCCTGCGTGATCGCAAACGAGCCGCTCAGGTTGAACAGATCATAAGCGGGCGCACCGATGAACGGCGTCGTGGGTGTCGATGGATAGGCGATCGACTTGGCCGATGGCAGGTGCTGCCATTGCAGCGACACCGTTACCGGGCCGAGAGAATAGCCAAATGTATTCAACATCTTCCACCGGAATGAGCCGGGATTGAGCCCATTTTCGGCGATAGCGCCATTGCCGGCCGGGCCAAGGGTTCCGGCATATTCGACCAGTTGCCCCGCAGCACCGGCCGAGGCCGGCAACGGAGCGGATTTCAGCGTGAGCAGATAGTTGAAGACCGTGTTCAGGCTGAACGTGCCCGGCCCGGCCGGGAAGGCCCAGTCAAGCTGCACGTCGATGCCCTCGGTGCGGAAGCGGCCATTGTTGAGGAACGTCACCTCCACATTGCCGAGCGCGCCATCCCCGGCGACACGGCCGATCGCCTGGCAGAATGGCGATGCGGCCGCGGTCGTCGGGTCCGTGGTGATGGCCGGGTTGAACGTTGGGTCGAAGCATTCCCGCTGCGCCGTATCGAGCGTGAGCGGACCGATCGCATCATCCACCTTGATGTTATAATAGTCGACCGACAGTTGCAGACGGCGGAACAGATCGCTCGACGACGGTGAACTGATCACCGCGCCCAACGTCCATGTCTTCGCCTTCTCCGGCTTCACATTGCTGTTGCCGACCAGCGTCGGGAAGGCGAATGCCGGACCTTCCGCCGCATAGAATTGCGGGTTGGAATAGAAGATGTCCGCCGTGTTGGCGATCTGCTTGTCCATGAGGATACGGCAGACCGCGAGCACGTTCGCCGCGTTCGAGTTGGCGGCCGGGTTTGCCGACCAGCCCAGCGCGTTGTTGGTGCGGCAGACGTCACCGCCGCCGGCGGCGGTAAAGGTCTGCTGCGGCGCGAGGTAGAGTTCGGCGATATTGGGCGCCCGCACCGCCTTGTTGAAGCCACCCCGGATGCGCAGCCAATCGGTCATCTGCCAATCGCCCATCGCCTTCCAGGTAAAGCTGTTTCCGGTCGTGTTGTAGTGCGACGTGCGCGCGCCGACGTTCAGCTCAAGCCGCTTCACGAAGGGCAGGTCACGCAGCAGCGGGATCAGCAATTCCCCGTAAAATTCGTCGACCTTGATCAGACCATCTGAATCGCCGCTGGGGTAGATGCCGATCGTCTGGTCGAGGAAGGACCGTCCCTGACTGGTCAGCGTGTCGTTGAGGAACTCGTAGCGATTCTGGCGGTGGCTGGCGCCGACAGAGGCGCGAAGCTGCCCGGCGGGCAGATCCAGCAAGGCGCCCTGCGCGTTCCCCTCAAAGACGGTCTGCTGCATGACCGCGCGGTTTTTCAGGTCCGCGGATACCGCGTCGATACAATCCTGCGAAATTGGCGCGGCCTTGTCGAACGGATTGAAACCGCTCGTGCAGGACGCCTGCGCCGCACCGAAGCCGCCGAACAGCGGGTTGCCCTGCGCCTGGAAGCCGGCCCCCCAATCAGGGCTGGAAACCACTGCCCGGAAGCGTTCGAGCGAGGCAGTGCCGGTGATGAGCGCGCTGGTCTCGGATTCGCCTTGCGATCCATAGACTTCCCACGTCCAGTCCGTGCCGGGCACTTTGCCCTGGAAACCCGCCACCACATTATAGGTGAACACGTCCGTGCGCGCTTCGCGGTTGGCATAGTTCATATAATAAGTGAGCTGCCAGTCGCAGGTTGCGCCCGATCCCGCGGCCCCCGGCACGGCATTGGGGTCGCAGTGCAGCGTATCGAGCAGATCCGGCGTGCTGCCGACTGGGATGACCCGGCTGTCCAGTATCGCTCGCAACTCCGGCGGCACCGGATTGGATGCCGGGACGATCGCCGCCCAGCCGTTCACCGAAGGCGACGGCTGCTGGACCGTTCTCGTCTGCACCCGCGTGAACGTCGCCTGCGCAAAGGCGCCGATCCAGTCGTTGATTTCATAATTGCCGCGCGCATAGATATTGTAGCGATTGAGCGGCAAGGTCACGAGATCGTCGAGGAAGTTCTGCGCCAGCGTGCCGTCCACCAGCTTCTTCCACTTGAGGCCGGTCAGATCCTCATTGAAACGCGAGACGCCACCGGGCGGACTTTGAAAGAAGCCGGTGAAGGCCGTGCCGTCCGTATTGAAATACAGGCGGTTCCCCGTCGCCACGGCGCCCGCGCCGAACAACGCGTCCATCGACGCCTGGCTGGGATTGATGTTGCCAAAAGGCTGGAATCCCGAGAAGTCCGGGAAGAATTCCGTGCCCACAAAGCGCGGGTCTTTCCAGGATTCACGGAACCATGGCCGGTCGATCCGCAAGGCGCTCTGCCGGTCATTCATCGCGACACCGATGGTGATGTTACCACGATCATCCGCGAAGTTCGTGCCCATGATGCCGCTCAGCGTGAATTCGCGGCCATCACCCCGCTGCGAAATGCCGATCTGGCCATCGAGCTGCAGGCCCTGAAAATTCTTCTTCAGGATGAAGTTCACCACGCCGCCCACGGCATCCGCGCCGTAAGTGGCCGAGGCACCGCCGGTGATGATCTCCACACGCTCAACCACGGCAGCGGGAATGGTGTTGATATCCACCACGCCCAGCGCGTTGGCGGGCGTTGCCCGGCGGCCATCGACCAGCACGAGATTGCGGTTGGTCCCCAGATTGCGCAGCGAGACGGTCGCGGCGCCCGGCGTGCTGGTCGCGGTCGGTTGGATATCGCCGCCCAGCGCCGGCGTCTGCACCGGCGTGAAGGCTGGCAGTTTATTGAGGTTGGTCTCGATCGCGGACGTCGACGAATTTTGCAGCAGGTCTTGCCCGGCCGTGACGATCGGGCTGTTCGCTTCATAATCCGGCCGCGCGATACGCGAGCCGGTGACGACAATCGTCTGCTCCTGATCGGTCGAGGCCTGCGACGCATTGCCTTGCGCCTGGGCAGCGGCAGGAACGAACATCATGACAGTTAACGCACTGGAGCAGGCAAGGATTGCGCGCACGCCGTTAGGGCATGGTTTCAAGGACATCGTCTCTCTCCCTATCAAGTCAGACACCTGGTGCGACCAGACCAACTCGACCGGACAGAACCCATGTTCTATCGTCTATTCTCGGGGCTGCATGAACCATGCATCCATCCGGAAAGCGGGCGCCCGATAATTAACTACCATGCTAGTTTATTACAAGCGCAACCCAATGCGCCTTCCACTCATGTCGCGTTTCCTTTGCACCCTGATACATGTTTGCCACGTCGACCGTGCGGTCAAGGTTCGAGCAGCTCCGCGTCGTTCATGATCGCGGCCGGATCGGCCGTCACCGCGTCGATCTGCGCCAGCGCAAGCGGCAGGCGCTGGGTCAGGAAATAATTCGCAACCACCCGTCTGGCGCGCAAATGCGGCCGGCCGTCGCCCGCTGCCAGCGCCATATCGGCACGCTCGGCCTGCAACCCCAGCAGCCAGCCGCCCACCACGCCGCCACACAGGGCCAGAAACGGGCTCGCCGCCGCCCCCAGCCCGGCCTGATCATGCGCGAGCATGGCCACGCGCGCCTGCCCGAGTCGATCCAGCGCCACCATCATGGCCGCGCGTGCCGGGCTCTCGCGCCAGCCCGCGACATCCTGCGCCATCTCCGCCTCCAGCGCCGCCATCGCCGCGCCCTTGTCGAGACGCAGCTTGCGGCCGGCCAGATCCATTGCCTGAATGCCGTTGGTGCCCTCATAAATGGCCGCGATCCGCGCATCGCGATAATGGCGGGCCACCCCGGTTTCCTCGATATAACCCGCACCGCCATGCACCTGAATGGCAAGGCTCGTCACCTCGATGCCGATGTCGGTGGCCCATGCCTTGCTGATCGGCGTCAGCAGATCCGCCCGCCGCTGCCAATAAGCGCGCCGGACGGCATCCGGCGCCCGGTGCGCGCGGTCGACGGCGGCGGCGTTGGCATAGACGAGCGCCCGCGCCGCTTGCGTGAGGGCCGCCATCGTCATCAGCATGCGACGCACATCGGGATGCGCCACGATCGGCCCTGACTGGATGCGCTCGGCAGCATAGGCCCGCGCCGCCTGCCAGGCCCGCTCGGCCATGGCGACGCCCTGCACGCCGACATTGATGCGGGCATGGTTCATCATGGTGAACATCGCCGCGAGCCCGCCATGCGGCTCGCCGACGAGCCAGCCGATGCACGCCCCCGCCTCGCCCAGCGCCATAGTGCAGGTGGGCGAGGCATGGATGCCCATCTTATGCTCGATCGCCACGCAGTGAATATCGTTGCGCGGACCGGGCCTTCCGGCCGCATCGAGCAGATATTTGGGCACCAGAAACAGACTGATCCCCTTCGACCCCGCCGGCGCATCCGGCAGCCGTGCGAGCACGAAATGGAGAATATTCTCCGCCAGATCATGCTCGCCCCAGGTGATGAAGATCTTCTGCCCGCGCAGGCGGTAGCTGCCGTCTCCCGCCGGCATTGCGCTGGTCCGCAGCGCGCCCACGTCAGACCCCGCCTGCGGCTCGGTGAGGAGCATCGTGCCGGTCCACTGGCCAGACACCAGCTGCGGCAGATAGCGCGCCTTCATCGCCGCATCGCCATGTGCCTGCAAGGCTTCGATCGCGCTCAGGCTCAGCATCGGGCAGAGCGAGAAAGCCATGTTGGCGGCCGTAAACTGCTCCTGCACCGCCACCGAGAGCAGGAAGGGCAGGCCTTGCCCCCCATGGGCCGGGTCGGCGGCAAGGCCGTTCCACCCCGCCGCCACATAATCGCGATAAACCTCGGCAAAGCCGGCCGGCAGCGTCACCTTGCCATCGCACAGCCGCGCGCCGTCCCGGTCACCCACCGCATCGAGCGGCGCAAAGCCCTGCTCGGCCAGCCGCGCGGATTCCGCGAGAATCTGCCCGGCCAGCTCGGGCGTCAGATCCGCAAACTCCGGCAACGCCGCCAGATCGGCAACGGTCTCCAGCGCAAACAACTGCTCGTCAATCGGTGCGCGATAGTCCGCCATGCCATGCTCTCCGGTTCCGTTCGCCAGACTGTATCGCGGAACAGCGGCGGGGAGTAGAGCTTGCCGGTTGCGGCGCGGTCACGGAGACATGACGGGCATGGGGGCGCTCGTCACGCCCGACAGAGCCCCTACTATATGACGGCGCCAAACATCGCGCGGACGCCCGGAAGTTTCCTTCCGAACGCCCGCGCCCCCCTTAGAGCATGCGCCTTATTGCCTCGCGAGATGCCTGCCGAAGAAAGGCAAGGTGACATCACGGATACGCATGGCGACCTTGTCCGCATGGCCGCCATCGAACACGGCCCAGTCATGCTTGATGCCGAAGCGATCGAGCAGTTGGTGCATCTCGGTATCGTCCTTGATCAGCCCGTCCTTGTCGCCGACTTCGAGACCGATCGCCTGATAGCTCTTCAGCGCCGGGACATATTGCGCCACCATCGCATTGGGCGCGTTGGCGGCCCACTCCGCCACCACCTCAGGCTGGGCGACGCCATCCTTGGTCAGCCAGTCGAAATAATAAGGCGGATTTTGCGGATTGGGCGACCAGGCCGCGGCGGATGCCAGCGCGGCGCGCGTGCCGAAGTCGGACTTCAGCCGCTCCTCCATCGACATCGCCTCAATCTTCGCGTCCTGCACCGGATCGACCTGCCGTGCCGACAGGCAGCAGGGGCTGAGCGCATAGATGCTGGAATAGAGGCCCGGATATTTCATCGCGATGCGCAACGTGCCGTAGCCACCCATGGAGTGACCGGCCAGCCCGCGCGAGGCCGGCTTGGCCAGTGTGCGGTAATGGGAGTCGATATAGCTGACGAGATCCTTCGTGACGAAGCCCTCGAAATCGCCCGAAGTCGGCGAACTGGACCACATGCCGCCCGAAAATTTCGTCTTGCCGGCATCCGGCACCACGAGGATCAGCTCATTGCCCTTGGCGGCGGCATCCGTCACCGCCTCGCCAAACTTGGCATAGGTGTCATATTGCACGACATCGAAGAAATAGCCGTGGAGGAAATAGACGACCGGATAGCGCTTGTTCGGAGCCGACTTGTAATTGGGCGGCAGGAACACCAGCACGTCGCGATCGGCGCTGTTGCCTTCCAGATTGCCTTCCATCGACGGTGAATGGACCGCGATCTTTTCCAGCAGGGCCTCGCCGGCGGCCTGAGCCGGCGCCGCTGCCATCAGGCCGGCCGCGACCAGCCCGGTGGCGAGCCGCCCAATATGTTGCAAGACGGGCATCAGATACATCCTCCTGATTTTATTTCTTTTATCTCATCCGGCGACACGCCGCGCGAACGAGAGAGGGGGATGCGGCCACCGCCGTCCGCGTCTGCGGTGAAGAGCGAATGGCGACTGGATTCCCCCCCTTCAACGACTCGCACCGGCGCCCCCCTATAGACTTTGTCAACCAACCTTACGGAGCCCGAACCGCCTTGCCAAGTGCAGTCGGGCCAGCCTTGCCGGAGCTTGCCGGAGCCACAGCTTGTCTCATCCGTGCCAAGGCTTGTTCCCCCGCCCGCCAGCGCCTAGATTGATGCCATGGCCCAGTCCGTCCCGCATTCTCATAAACATCATGAGCCCACCGGCTCCCAGCTCGCCCACGCCGCCCGGAGCGCGCTGGAGGGCGCCGGCGAACAGTGGACCGACATGCGCAGCGACATTTTCGCGGTGCTCGCCGCGGAAGACAAGCCGACCTCGGCCTATGATATCGCCGACAAGGTCTCGCAGCGGCGCGGCAAGCGCGTGGCGCCGAACAGCGTCTACCGCATTCTCGACCTGTTCGTGACGAACAACATCGCGCAACGGGTCGAAAGCGCCAATGCCTATATCGCCAACGCGCATCCCGGCTGCATGCATGACTGTATTTTTCTGGTCTGCAAGACCTGCGGTGAGGCCACCCATATCGATGACGACGCCCTGACCGGTCAGGTGCGGGACATTGCCCGGCAACAGCATTTCACCGCCGACCGGCCGATCATCGAGGTGCTCGGCACCTGCGCCAAATGCGCCTGACCGGTCGCTAGCGCCCTTTGCCGAAAATCCGCGTGTAGCGGGCAAGCAGCAGGATGACGCTGGGCCAGGCCATCGCGTTCCAGATATCCTGCCAGTGCGCGGGCCAGTGGACGGTGCCGTGCCGGGCAAGCGTATCGCGCACATCCCAGGCCTCGCCCAAAAGGACGACCGCCAGCACCACCAGCCATGGTTTCCATTGGGTTGCCCGCCAGCGAAACAGCAGCATGGCCCCAAAGAACAGGATCAGCGCGACATGGATGTGCAGCGCGTCCCTGGCGAGATGCGTATGGGCCGCCAGCGCCAGCTTGGATTGCTGGAACCATGTCATCTGCGCCGTCCCTTCACGCACAATCTCCGTTCATCATAAGGCCGATGCCCCCGGTCATTGATCCCGACCGCCCGAATGAGCGCCATTTCATGGCGGCAACGGACGAAGTTTGTTCGACATTTGCCGGGAAGCACATTAGGTTCAGGACATGATGGACCAGCCCGAAACGCCCCTGCTCGACCAGGTGCGCGATCCAGCCGAACTGCGCAAGCTCGCACCAGACCAGCTCCGCCAACTTGCCGACGAACTGCGCGCCGAGGTCATTTCCGCCGTCGGCGTCACCGGCGGCCATCTCGGCTCCGGCCTTGGCGTGGTCGAGCTGACCACCGCGATTCATTATGTGTTCGACACGCCGCAGGACAAGCTGGTCTGGGACGTGGGGCATCAATGCTACCCGCACAAGATCCTCACCGGCCGGCGCGACCGCATCCGCACGCTGCGGGCGCCCGGCGGCCTGTCCGGTTTCACCCGGCGCGCGGAAAGCGAGTATGACCCGTTCGGCGCGGCACACAGCTCCACCTCGATCAGCGCGGCGGTCGGCTTCGCCATCGCCAACAAGCTGGCCGACCAGCCGGGCAAGGCGATCGCGGTGATCGGCGATGGCGCCATGTCCGCCGGCATGGCCTATGAGGCGATGAACAATGCGGAAGCCGCCGGCAACCGCCTGATCGTCATCCTCAACGATAATGACATGTCGATCGCGCCCCCGGTGGGCGGGCTGTCGGCCTATCTCGCCCGGCTCGTCTCCAGCCGCGAGTTTCTCGGCCTGCGCGACATGCTGCGGCGCGTCGCCCGCAAGCTCCCCCGTCCGCTCCACCACGCCGCCCGCAAGACCGACGAGTTCGCACGCGGCATGGCGATGGGCGGCACGCTATTCGAGGAGCTGGGCTTCTATTATGTCGGCCCGGTCGACGGCCATAATCTCGACCAGCTGATCCCCGTGCTCGAAAATGTCCGCGACATGGCGGACGGCCCCGTGCTCGTCCATGTCGTCACGCAGAAGGGCAAGGGCTATGCCCCGGCCGAGGCGGCCGCCGACAAATATCATGGCGTGCAACAGTTCAACGTCATCACCGGCGAGCAGGCCAAGGCGCCGGCCGGTCCGCCCAGCTACACGAACGTGTTCGCCGGCGCGCTGATCGCCGAGGCCGCGCAGGACGACAAGATCGTCGCGATCACCGCCGCCATGCCATCCGGCACCGGCCTCGACAAATTCGCCAGCGCCTATCCCGAGCGCAGCTTCGATGTCGGCATTGCCGAGCAGCATGCCGTCACCTTTGCAGCGGGTCTGGCCGCGCAGGGGATGCGGCCGTTTTGCGCCATTTATTCCACCTTCCTGCAACGCGCCTATGATCAGGTCGTGCATGATGTGGCGATCCAGAATCTGCCCGTCCGCTTCGCCATCGACCGTGCCGGCCTTGTCGGCGCGGATGGCGCGACCCATGCCGGCAGTTTCGATATCACCTATCTCGCCACCCTGCCCAACATGGTGGTGATGGCGGCCGCGGACGAAGCGGAACTCGTCCATATGGTCCACACCGCCGCCTGCCATGACGAGGGGCCGATCGCGCTGCGCTATCCGCGCGGCAACGGCCTGGGCCTCGCCCTGCCGGCCACGCCGGAGCGGCTGGCGATCGGCAAGGGCCGTATCGTGCGCGAGGGCAAGAAGGTCGCCATTCTCTCGCTCGGCACGCGGCTGGAGGAAGCGCTCAAGGCCGCCGATGCGCTCGATGCGCGCGGCCTCTCCACCACCGTTGCCGACCTGCGCTTCGCCAAGCCTCTCGATCAGGCGCTGATCCGCAAGCTGCTCACCACCCATGAGGTGGCGGTGACCATCGAGGAAGGCGCGATTGGCGGCCTGGGCGCCCATGTCCTCACGCTCGCCAGCGATGAAGGGCTGATCGACGGTGGCCTCAAGCTGCGCACCATGCGCCTGCCGGATATGTTTCAGGATCAGAACAAGCCCGACAAGCAATATGACGAGGCGCGCCTCAACGCGCCGCATATCGTCGAGACGGTCCTTGCCGCCCTGCGTCACAACAGCACGGGCATGGACGAGGCCGGCGCGCGGGCGTGAGCGCCATGGGCGCCTGCCTTTGCGGGCGTGGCGCTCACCGGATGGATTGCACCTCGCTGGTGGCTGGGCCTGCCGCAACGTCCAGCGGCTGCCAGCCTCCCGACCGGCAAGGTCGCGCGATGCGTGCGGCGTTGCGCTGGCGAATGATGGCGTGGACGCCGATATTGCGGTGGATCGCCTCAGCCGGCCGCGCCGAACGCATATGACAGGATGAAGGACGACGGCCTCGACCTGAAGAGATGGAGAATGTTGTGGATGAGCTTGTCCCCCGCCCCACAATTCGCAAGCTGGAGAGGCTCCCGGATGATGCAGGGATGACACCGGCCTCGCTCGCGACTGTCCTCACGCAGCGATGCCCACATATGTCAGAGCGGCGCATATCATGACCGGCACCATCCGCACCGGCATTGGTGGCTGGACCTTCGAGCCATGGCGCGGCCCCTTCTACCCGGCCGACCTGCCCAAGGCGCAGGAACTGGACTATGCCGTCCGCCATCTCGGCACGATCGAGATCAACGGCACCTATTATCGCACGCAAAGCCCGGCAACCTTCGCCAAATGGCGCGCCGCGGCGCCGCCGGGCTTCGTCTATGCCGTCAAGGCGCTGCGCTATGCGGTGATGAAGAAGAAGCTGGCCGAGGCGGACGAGTCGATCGCCCGCTTCCTCCACTCGGGCCTTACCGAACTGGGTGACACGCTCGGCCCGATCCTCTGGCAATTCATGGAGACGCGGCACTTCGACCCGGATGACATCGCCGCCTTTCTCGCCATGCTGCCCGACCGCCTCGATGGCGTCGCGCTGCGGCATGTGATCGAAGTGCGCCATGAGAGCTTCGCCTGCCCGGCCTTCGTCAGTCTCGCCCGCGCGCATGGCGTCGGCATCGTCGTCGCCGATCACCCGACACACCCGATGATCGCGGACCCCACCGCCGATTTCATCTATGCGCGGCTGATGCAGAGCCGCGCAGACGTCCCCACCGGCTATGATGATGCCGGGCTGGATCATTGGGCCGCCATCATGCAGCAATGGGCCGAGGGCAAGCAGCCGGACGGCCTCCCCTACATCGCCGACACACCGGCAGACGGCAAGCCGCGTGACGTCTTCGCCTATTTTATCAGCGGCGCAAAGGTGCATAATCCGGCGGCGGCAACGGCCCTGGCGGAGCGGTTGCCTGCTACCGGATAAAGCGTGCGCCAACCGACGCCCGCAGCCGCACGAGGCTCCGGTGGCTTACTGCCCCGGTGCCACGCGCGCTGTCTCGCCATCGCCTTCCGGTGCGGCGATGATGTCCTGCGTGGTCTTGCCCTTGTCGACGATCTCCGTCTTCGGGTCACTCACCGACGAGCGAATGCCCGGATCGGCCACCGACCGCCCGGCCTGACTGAGCGCCGAGGTCTCGCTGGCGCTGCGCTGCGCGGGGCCGCCGAACATGGCTTCCAGCGCATCCTTCTGGAGCGTGCTCTGCTGGGCGGTGGCCGCCGCCGTGCCCGGCATGGGCGGCACCAGCGCGAAATCGGGCGGGATGACCAGCGGCGGCTGACGGGAAACGGCCATCTCGTCCGGCCGATCGCGGTTGAACAGATTGGCGCTGCCGCAGGCCGAGAGCATCGCGATGCCGACAAGCGCCAGCGGAAGGCGGGTGGGTGAACGCATCTTAACGTGACTCCTTGGCTGCGGTCTTTTCGCGCAGCAACAGCGCCCGCGCAAGCAGGATGAGGACGCCAATGGTGATTGCGGCGTCGGCGAGGTTGAAAATCAGGAAGGGCCGCCATTCTCCGATGTGAAGATCGGCATAATCAATGACATAGCCCAGGCGCGCGCGGTCGATAATATTACCGATCGCGCCGCCAAGCACGAGGGCGAGCGCGATGGCGTCGTCGCGGGCGCGCTCGCGCCACAGCCAGAAGCCGACGAACGTGGCGATTCCCAGGGTCATCGCCACCAGCACCCAGCGCATCACGTCCGTCTCGGCGTAGAAGAAGCCCATCGAAACGCCGCGATTCTCCGTCCATGTGAGGTTGAAGAAGGACGTGATCTCGATGCCATGACGCCCATGGGACGCCAGCTGGAGCGGGTAGGTCACGAGATACTTGAAGAGCTGATCAAAGATCAGGATGCCACCGGCAATGACGAAGCCCAGCCGGCGATGAAAATGCCGGGGGACCGCGCCGATATCCGCCGGGGCCGAGGCCGTATCCATATCCGCCATATCGCTCATGCCAAAATCGTCTCGCAACGGCCGCACAATGCGCCGTCCTGCGCCACATCGGGCAGGTGGCGCCAGCAGCGCCCGCATTTGTGATGCGCGGTGGGGGTGACGGCGGGCATCGCCAGACCATCCTCCTGCGTCACGCTCGCCACGATGCTCACCTCCGCGAAATCGACATTGGCGGGCACGTCGGCCATGCGCACATCCGCCTCCAGACTGGACCGCACGATCTTCTCGCGCCGCAGCGGCTCAATGGCCTGCGTCACCTGATCGCGCGATGAACGGATCGTCGCCCAGCGCTCGCCCAGCGCATCGTCACGCCAGCCGGCGTCCACCTCGGGCCATTCGAGCATATGCACGGAGGCATCCTCATCCGGATAGCGCGCCTGCCACACCTCTTCCGCGGTGAACGGAATGATCGGCGCGGCATAGCGCACCAGCGCGTGGAAGAGATGATCCAGCACGGTGCGATAGGCCCGGCGCTTCTCCGTCTCGCGGCCCGTCCCCGGATTGACGTCGCAATAGAGGCAGTCCTTGCGGATATCGAAGTAGAAGGCCGACAGGTCGTTATTGGCGAAGTCGTTGAGCGCGCGGGTGTAGCGCCCAAACTCCAGCCAGATCTCGCTGCCCTCGCCCTTGTCCACGATCGCGCGCAGCTCGGCATCCAGCTGCGCCAGCTTGTGCAGCATGGCGCGCTCCAGCTCCGGCATCGCGGCGACCGGCACCCGGTCTTCCGCGCGGAAATCAGCCAGCGCGCCCAGCATATAGCGGAAGGTGTTGCGCAGCTTGCGATAGGCGTCCGAGCTGCCCGCCAGCACTTCCTTGCCGATCCGCACATCGTCGAAATAGTCGGTCGAGGCGACCCACATGCGCAATATATCCGCGCCGCTCTCGCCCAGCACCTTCAAGGGATCGACGACATTGCCGAGGCTCTTGGACATCTTCCTGCCCTGCCCGTCGAGCGCGAAGCCATGGGTCAGCACCGCCTCATAAGGCGCCCGGCCACGCGTGCCGCAGCTCTCCAGCAGCGAGGACTGGAACCAGCCGCGATGCTGATCGGAACCCTCGATGTAGAGATCGGCGCGCACGCCCTCGCCATAGCGCGCCTCGACCACGAAGCTGTGCGTCGAGCCGCTGTCGAACCACACGTCGAGAATATCGTTGACGACCTCATAGTCCGCAAGGGCGTAATCCGGCCCCAGCAGCGCCTGATGATCCGCGCCGAACCAGGCATCCGCCCCGCCCAGCCTGAACGCATCGATGATCCGCGCATTCACCGCCGGATCGTTGAGATATTGCCCCGTCTTGCGCTCGACATAGAGCGCGATCGGCACGCCCCACGCGCGCTGGCGGGAGATCACCCAGTCCGGGCGATCCGCCACCATGGCGTGAATGCGGTTGCGCGCGCGCGCCGGCACCCAGCGTGTATGCTCGATGGCGTCGAGCGCGATCTGGCGCAGCGTCGCGCCATTGCCCTGCGCATGGCCGCGCGTATCGCCTTCCGCCCCCGCCTCGACCACGGCCAGCGGTGCGACATCCGCGCGCTGCCGGTCCATCGGGATGAACCATTGCGGTGTGCAGCGATAGATGATCCGCGCCTTGGAGCGCCACGAGTGCGGGTAGCTATGCTTGAGCTCACCGGCTGAAAGCAGCGCCCCGGCCGCGCTCAGGTCGGTCAGGATCGGGCCTTCCGGGCCATTGAACTTCACATTGATGACGCTGCCCTGCCCGCCCAGCCACAGCCAGTCGTCGCGATAGCGGCCATCATCGGTGACGGCGAAGACGGGGTCGATCCCCACTGCCTTGCACGCGATGAAGTCTTCCTCGCCATGGTCCGGCGCCATGTGGACAAGCCCCGTGCCGGCATCGATGGTGACATGCTCGGCCGCGATGAACGGCCGCGGGCGCGCAAAAAAGCCGCCAAGATGATGCATCGGATGGCGGGCGATGGTGCCGGCGAGCTGGGTGCCTGTAATCGTGCCCCCTGTCACGCTCAGTTCGTCCTTCAGGCGCTGACCAAATGCCTCGACCAGTTCCTTGGCGACAAGAAAACGCCGCCCGTCCAGCTGGGCCACCACATACTCAATCTCCGCCCCATAAGCGATCGCCTGATTGACCGGGATCGTCCACGGGGTCGTCGTCCAGATCACCGCATGGGCGCCGACCAGCTCGGGCGCACCCGGCGCCTCGACAATCTCGAACGCCAGATCAATCTGGGTCGAGATCACATCCTCATATTCGACCTCGGCCTCGGCCAGCGCGGTCTTCTCGACCGGCGACCACATCACCGGCTTGGCGCCGCGATAGAGCTGCCCCGTCTCGGCAAAGGTCAGCAATTCCTTGACGATCGCCGCCTCGGCCTCGAATTTCATGGTGAGATAGGGGTCTTCCCAATCGCCCATGATGCCCAGCCGCTTGAACTGCGCGCGCTGCACATCGACCCAGCGAGTCGCATAGGCCCGGCACTGGGCGCGGAATTCCTGCGGCGGGACCTCGTCCTTGTTCAGCTTCTTCTTGCGATATTCCTCCTCGATCTTCCATTCGATCGGGAGGCCATGGCAATCCCAGCCCGGCACATAGGGCGCATCTTTGCCCAGCAGGCTCTGGCTGCGCACGATGATGTCCTTGAGCACCTTGTTCATGGCGTGACCCATATGCAGGTCGCCATTCGCATAGGGCGGCCCATCATGCAGGATGAAGCGCTCGCGCCCCGCCCGCGCCGCGCGCAGCTTGCCGTAAAGGTCCATCTCCTCCCAGCGCGCGAGGATGGTGGGCTCCTTCTGCGCAAGGCCGGCCTTCATCGGAAAGTCGGTCTGCGGCAGGAAGACGGTGGACTTATAGTCAGGCTGATCGGTCATAGGTGCTGGCGTCTAGCAAAGACCGTCCGCCCTGAGTAGCCGCTGCGCGAACGCAAAAGCCACGGATCGACGGACAGGGCGTCCCTTCGATGCGGATTTTGGCCAGGCTCAGTCCCTACTCAACGCGAAACGGGTGGGAAAACAAGCGTCCGCCCCTACGCGAGCGCGAGCATCGGCGCAAGGATTGGACGTCACGGCGATCACCCCTGCCCCTCGACCAGCTGCTTGAGCGCCTTCATATCCCGATTGACCAGCTTGATATCGGCCGCGAACCGCTCGTCGGTCATGTCGGGCTGGCGATAGAGCGTCAGCACCACCTCGGCGCCCTCGCCATTGGCGACCACGCGCAGCGGCACATAGACCAGCTCACCCGCGCCGGTATCGACGCAATGGTCCATCACGCCGAAGATGTTGTGCGGCGTGAAATGGATGCGCACCGCGCCCTCCGGCCCCGTGGCCAGCCAGCTATCGCCATCCGGCCGCAAATCGACGTCCGAAAGCCCCGCCGCCCAAGTCGGGAAGAATGCCGGCTGCCAGATGCGCTCGTACAGCGCCTGCCAGTCCATGGCGATCGAGACAGAGAAGGTACGCGCGGGCAACATATTCGGGCTCCGATCCATGAATGAAACCGGGTGCTACAGGCAATGGCCGCGCTTGTCTGCCAGCACGCATGGACAAATTCAGCGCGCCCTGACAGCCACGACCGGTCGCGCCGCCTATCCGCTCGTTTTTGCCTTCTGATCGATCAGCACCGCCTGCTGCCATCGCCCGGGCGCCTTGTCGGTGCGGTGGATACAGCCAGCCCAGCAGCAGGGCCGCTTGCGCCCCTCCAGCAGCTCCTCACAGGTGCGCGCAATGCGGCGCTGGCGCGTCGCGGCCTGCTTCGCGTCCTCAACCCAGCAGATGAACTCATTGCGACCGAGCGGGGTCAGCCCTTCCCAAAGCCCCAGGATTTGCGGGTCCGCTTGCAAGGCGGCCTGAAGATCTTCTCCGGCTTCGTGGACAGTGCCATGGGGGAAAGCGCTTGCCATGAAACCTCCGTTTGACGCTGCCTGCCATGGCAACGTCCGATTTTGCGCGCTGGGCAACGAAATGTCCATCACCGGCCATGCCCGGACCGGCCGGGGCGCCGTGTCGGCCGTATCGCCGCGCGCGCTATGCGTGCAGGATCGCCCGCGCACGGATCACATCGGCGTCCATCTGCGTCACCAGCGCCTCAAGGCTGTCGAACTTCGCCTCGGCGCGCAGCCGCTCGATCAGTTCGACCTCGATCGTCTGGCCATAGAGGCTCTCGGAGAAATCGAACAAATAGCTTTCCAGCAGCTCCCGCGGCGGGTCGAAGGTCGGGCGGATGCCGAGATTGGCCGCGCCATCCAGCAGCCGGCCATCGGGCAGGCGCGCGCGGATCGCGTAGATGCCATAGGCCGGGCGCAGATAGGAGCCCATCTCCATATTGGCGGTGGGGAAGCCGATCTCCCGGCCGCGCTTGTCACCATGGATGACCTCGCCGGCGATGGCGAAGGGCCGGGTGAGCAGCCGCGCCGCCGTGGCGCAATCCCCCGCGACCAGTGCATCGCGTATGCGGCTGGAGGAAATCGCCTCGCCCGTCTCGTCGATCACCGGCGCAACGGCCAGCGTGTCCAGCCCGAGCGGCCGCCCGAGCTGCTCCAGCAGCGCCACGGTGCCGGCCCGCCCGCGGCCGAAGGTGAAGTCCCCGCCCGTCACCACCGCGCGCGCGCCATATTGCGCGACCAGCATATGGACGAAATCCTCGGCGCTGTGCGCGGCCAGTTCATGCGTGAAGTGGAAGACCAGCATCGCGTCCGCCCCCGCCGCCGCGAACAGCTGTTCGCGCTGATCGAGCGTGGTCAGCCGAAATGGCGCGGCATCCGGCACGAACAGGCGCACGGGATGCGGATCGAAGGTGGCGATGATCGCCGGGCGGCCCTCGCGCCGCGCCCAGGCGATGGCCTCGCCCGCCACGGCCTGATGCCCGGCATGAAAGCCATCGAAATTACCCAATGCAATGATCGCCCCGCGCAGATGCGCCGGCATGGGTTCATCGCTCGTGATCCGATCCATGGCGGGCGGCTATAGGCAGCGCGCGGGCGCGGCGCCAGCCCCGCTGATCGCGATGCGCGTCACGGCCGCACCAGCGTGACATAGCTATAGGCTGGCACATCCCCCTGCGCCGCCATGTCTTCCCGCGCCGCCTCGCGCCAGCGGGCCGGATCGGGCAGTGCAATATGGGCATCCCCGGCGGGCGTGAGATGCACCTGCGTCAACTCGATCCGGTCCGCCACCGGCTCGAACAGCCGATAGATTTCCGCGCCGCCAATCACCGAGAGCACCGGCCCGTCCGCCGCCGCGACTGCCGCCTCGACATCATGCACGATCTCGGCCCCCGCCGCCGTCCATGCGCGATCGCGGGTCAGCACGATATGGCGGCGGCCCGGCAGCAGGCCCGGCAGGCTGTCGAACGTCCTGCGACCCATCACCATCGGCGTGCCCATGGTCATCGCCTTGAAGCGCTTCTGCTCGCCGGGGATATGCCAGGGGATCACGCCATCCGCGCCAATCACGCCATTATCGGCCGCCGCCAGCAGCAGCACGATCTCGGGGCCCGCGCGCGTCATCCGCTCAGCCCTGCCCGGCGAAATGCAGCCGCGTCACATGGCCCATCTTGCGGCCGGGGCGCGCTTCATTCTTGCCATAAAGATGGAGGTGCGCGGTCTCGTCGGCAAGGATTCCGGCCCAGTCATTGGCCTGATCGCCGATCAGATTGTCCATCGTCGCCCCCGTTGCCGCCAGACCCGTAGCGCCCAGCGGCAGACCGCAAATCGCCCGGATGTGATTCTCGAACTGGCTGGCGATCGCCCCCTCGATGGTCCAGTGGCCACTATTATGCACACGCGGTGCCATCTCGTTGAAGATCGGGCCATCGGCGCTTGCAAAAAATTCCAGCGTCAGCACGCCGACATAATCGAGCGCCTCGGCCACTTTCGCGGCGATCGCCTGCGCAGCGGGCACCTGCGCCAGAATAGCAGCCGGCGCCGGCACGGTGGAGACCGCCAATATGCCCTCCACATGCACATTATGCGGCGCGTCCCAGAAGCGCACCGTGCCATCATGCCCGCGCACGAGGATCACGGAAAACTCGTGATCGAAACGCACAAAGCCTTCCAGCACCGCGCTCTGCCCGGCAATCTCCGCCCACGCCCGGTCCAGCGCCGCGGGCGTGGCATCCATGATCCGCGCCTGCCCCTTGCCATCATAGCCAAAGCGCGTGGTCTTGAGGATCGCCGGCGCGCCGACCTGCGCGATGGCCGCCGTCAGCCCGGCGCGGTCATCCACCGCCGCATAAGGCGCGGTGCGGCCGCCCAGATCGGTAACGAAGGCTTTTTCCGCCAGCCGGTCCTGCGCGATGCCGAGCGCGCGGGCATTGGGCTGCACATGGCCGAGGCCGGCGAGCAGCGCCACCGCGTCGCTCGGCACATTCTCGAATTCATAGGTGATGACATCGACCGCCTGCGCGAATCGCCCGAGCGCGGCGCCGTCATCATAGGCCGCCTGCATCCAGCCGCTCGCCACATCGGCCGCCGGACCGCTCGGCTCGGGCGCGAAGATATGGCTGCGATAACCCAGTTGCGCCGCCGCGATGGCGAGCATCCGGCCAAGCTGGCCACCACCGACAATGCCGATGGTGGACCCGGGTGGGATCATCTTCATACCGGACTGTCCGCCACGTCCTCGGTCTGCGCCGCGCGCCACGCCTCCAGCCGTCCGGCCAGCGCCGAATCGCCATTGGCGAGAATCGCGGCGGCCAGCAGTCCGGCGTTTTTGGCGCCCGCCTTGCCGATCGCCAGCGTGCCGACCGGGATTCCACCCGGCATCTGCACGATGGAAAGCAGGCTATCCATGCCCGACAAAGCGGCCGATTGCACCGGCACGCCGAGCACCGGCAGCCGCGTCATCGCCGCGACCATGCCCGGCAGATGCGCCGCGCCGCCCGCCCCGGCGATAATCACCTGCACGCCGCGTCCGGCCGCTTCCCTGGCATAAGTCACCAGCCGATCCGGTGTGCGGTGCGCCGAAACCACGCGACATTCATGCTCGATTTCAAGCACTTCCAGTATTTCGGCGGCATGTCGCATCGTGTCCCAGTCGGACTGCGAGCCCATGATCACTCCAACTTTCACCATGGCCTGCGCCCACCCCGTCCGCTCATTTTCAGCAAAGATCGACCCCGATCGCCCGCGTTGAAACCATTCTTTAAGCTCACCGCCAATAGAGATGACGCAATCACGGCACAACCGGGCAAAGCGGGTCATCCAGAGCCTGCCAGCGTTTTTGGGGCTGCACATCCGCCAACTTGGCCGTATAAGCCCGGCCATAAAGGGGTCTCCAACGGTCGCGCAAGGGAGGTAGAGCTTGACACGAGCAACTACCCGGGACGTCACGCGCGACGAATTCGGCACGGACGTTTCGGCACTGGAAGAAGAACTGATCGCGCTCCGCAAGGAAGTGCGGCTGCTCCAGCTTGCCAATGCCGAGCTTGAGCGGCTGGTCGTGCGCGACACGCTCACGCCGCTGTTCAACCGGCGGCACTTCATGGCCTGCCTGACCGAGCGGCTGAACCGGCTGGAGCGCTACGGGACACCGGCCGCCCTGCTGTTCATCGACCTCGACGGCCTCAAGCAGATCAACGACACATTCGGCCATGCCGCCGGCGATTATGCGCTGCTGCACATGGCTCGACTGCTGGCGAGCGCGATCCGCACGACCGACATTGCGGCACGAATCGGCGGGGACGAGTTCGCCCTCCTGCTCGATGGCCTCAGCGAACCGGAGGCCTCCCAGAAGGCCGCGCTGCTCTCCACCCTGATCAGCGAGACCGAATGCCGCTTCGGCGATGACCTTCTCCCCCTCTCCGCCTCGTTCGGCTGCACCGCGTTGCGTGTGGGAGACAGCGATTTCGCGCCGATTGCCCGCGCCGATGTCGCCATGTATGCGGCCAAACGGCGACTGGAGACGACGACCGGGCTGGCGGCGGCCAACTCGCCCTGACGGCAATAAAACCATCTATCTCATTGATAATAAATAATAAAAGCCCATGCCATCAACCAAAGCGACCGCCATTGCGCTCAATCCACGTCGCACCGGCCGATGCCAATTTACGCCATTCAATAGACCGCTAATGTCCGCTACCCAATTGGGCGCGTCAGCAGGGACATTGCGCGCAAACGAAAAGGATCAGAGCAATGCCGAACGATTTGCGCGCCGGCCCCGCCGAAGGGCGCTATGAGTATCCGGTCGAAGGGGGCACCGCCTTTGCCGACTATATCCGGCAAGGCGACATCTTGATCATCCCCTACACGCAAGTGCCCGATGCGCTACGGGGCCGGGGCGTCGGCGCGGCACTGGTCAAAGCGCTGCTCGATGAAGTGCGCGCACAAGGCATGAAAGTCGTGCCGCAATGCGGTTTCGTTGCCGCCTATATCCGCCGGCACCCCGCCATGCGCGATCTGCTGGCGGACGACTGAGGCGTCCCGCTGCCCGTCAACGCTCCGAGAGATAATAGCGATCGCGCGCCGTCAGGTCGTCCGCCAGATCATAGACGATCGGCTGGCCGGTCGGGATTTCAAGCGCGGTAATCTCGTCATCGGGAATGTTCGAGAGATGCTTCACCAGCGCGCGCAGCGAGTTGCCATGGGCGGAAATCAACACCCGCTTGCCGGCGCGCAGGTCGGGCGCGATCCGGCCCTCCCAATAAGGCAGCACGCGCGCGATCGTGTCCTTGAGGCTCTCGGTCGCCGGCACCGGGATGCCGGCATAGCGCCGGTCGCCCGCCAGATCGAACGCGCTGCCTGCCGCCAGCGGCGGAGGCGGCACATCAAAGCTGCGACGCCAGATCTTCACCTGATCATCGCCATGCTCGGCCGCTGTCTCCGCCTTGTTGAGGCCGGTCAGGCCGCCATAATGCCGCTCGTTGAGCCGCCAGTCCTTCTCGACCGGCAACCACAGCCGCTCCATCGCCTCCAGCGCCAGATTGAGCGTCTTGATCGCACGGGTTTGCAGCGAGGTGTAGCACTGGTCGAAATCCAGCCCTTTCGCCTTCAGCAACTGGCCCGCCGCCACCGCCTCGGCAGCGCCCTTTTCCGTCATGTCGACATCCCACCAGCCGGTGAAGCGATTTTCCAGATTCCAGGTGGACTGGCCATGGCGGATGAGAACGAGCGTCGGCATGGAATGAAAGGCTCCCGGGCTATGATCGACTGAGCGTCTGATAGCGCCATTTTCCGCCCGTGCAATCTCCTGGGCCTGCATACGCTCTGTGACGCTGCGCTGGCCATCGTTCTCGCCGATCGTCGTTCTTGGCGTATCTGCAAGCGAATCGGTCGCACTTCAGCGTGGAGCAAGCGCGAGCCCCGCGAATTCTCATCAGGCAAGGCGGCCACCGCTCCGCCGCTCTCTTGGCATGGATGCGCGATCCACTCATTCATCGCGCATCGCCGCGTCCGGTCGCCGACTTGTGAAAGCTGGGCCGATCCGCCATTGAAGCGCCCATCAGCTTGCAAGGGAGACGGTCCATGGCAATCACCAGACGCATCCACATCCATGATGGCCCCGGCGGCCCGTTTGAATCCATGTTCGTCGGCGATGCGGCAGCCGGCGCGCAGCCCGGTATTCTGCTCTTCCCGAACTTTTTCGGCGCCAAGGAATGGGACTTCGCCAAGGCGGAGACCCTTGCCGCACTCGGCTATAAGGTGCTGGTCGTCGACTATTATGGGCAGGGCAAGCGCGGCCATGACATGGAATCGTCCGGCAAGCTGCTGCATGCTTTCATGGCCGACCGCGCGGCGGTGAAGCAGCGCCTGCTCGACGCGCTCGCCGAACTGAAAGCACAGCCGGGGGTGGCGCCAGCCCGGCTCGGCGCAATCGGCTTTTGCGCCGGCGGCAAATGCGTGCTCGATCTCGCCCGCGCCGGCGGTGAGATCAAGGCCGGCGTCAGCTTCCACGGCGTCTATGACGCCCCGCCCTTCCCCAACGCGCCGATCACCGCCAGCCTGTTGATCTGCGATGGCTGGAACGACACGATCTGCCCGCCGGACGCCAAGGTCGCGCTGTGCAAGGAGCTGACCGAGGCGGATGTCGATTGGCAATTCGTGAGCTATGGCCGCACGGGTCACGCCTTCACCGCCAACGAGACACCGCTCAATGCCGATCGCAACTTCGGCTTCCAGCCCGATACCGACCGACGCAGCTGGCGTGCGATGACAGATTTTCTGGCAGATGCGCTGGGCTGACCACCGACCGCTTCCAGCAATGCCGGCGATCGGACGCGACTTTCGCGATCTGGTCGCGCGGCGGGGAGCGGACGGGCGGCCGGCTTCTCTCCGTAGAAAGCCCTGACCCGGCTGGACCGTGCGAGACCATTCCGCAGCGTGACTGGGGGTGTCCGGATGCCCGGCTCGCCGGACGCACCGCGCCCGGCCGCCAGGTTAGCGCCTAGATATCGTCCACCATCTCCGCCAGCATCGCGAGACAGTCGCGCGCCAGCTGGATCGAGCGCTCGGGACTCCAGCCCTGCTCCGGGTCGCGCAGATCGGCATTGTCCTTGAACGGCATCTCCAGCGTCATCGCCACCGCGCCGAAGCGCTCAGCAATCTGCGCCGTCGCCATCGAGAGATTGGCCTTGCCCGGCTGCCCCTCGGGATAGCCAAGCCGGGTCTGGAAATCCGGCGTGCGGATCGCCAGCGTATCACGGTAGCGGCGGAACAGCGCGAGCTGCGCCTCGGTCAGGCCCGGGATGCCCTCGAAACCGGCAAGGAACACCGCCGGGATCGCCTCGTCGCCATGCACGTCCATCGCGAAGGCCACGCCCGTCTCGTCCATTCGGTCCCGCACGCACAGGACCTCCGGCGAGCGCTCCGCACTGGGCGCATGCCATTCGCGATTGAGGTTGATACCGGCCGCATTGGTCCGCAAATGCCCACGGAACGACCCGTCCGGGTTCATATTCGGAACGATATGGAACCGGCAGGCGGCCAGCAGCTTGCGGGCATGGGGATTGGTCGGGTCGGTAAGCATGTCGAGCGCGCCCTCCATCCACCATTCCGCCATGCTCTCGCCGGGATGCTGCCGCGCGATGAGCCAGACCGGCTTGTCGCCCGCGCCGATTTCCAGACAGTCGATCGGCCGCCCGTCGAGGCTGAGACCAAGCTGGCGCAGGGTCACGCCCGCGGACGTCGCCGCCTGCGCCACCAGATCATGGTGCCGCTCCAGCGAATAAGGCGCGAAATAGGCGAACCAGGCCGCATTTCCGTGCAGCGTGTAGCGGATGGTCAGCGTGCCCCCATCGGCCTGCGGATCATAATGGGAGGGCGCGCGCCGCCAATGTTCGCGATCCTCCGAAACACACGCCTCATAGTCCGTCCAGCCGCCCGGATAGGCCGATGCGCCAAGCCCGGTGATGCGGAGCGTCAGCACCGTGCCGGCGGGCGCGGTCGCGCGGAAATGGAACCACTGGAAAAAATCGCTCTCATGATCCTTGCGGATCGAGAGGGTGGCGCTCGCGCCGGCAATCGCCTCAACAACGATATTGCCGCTGTCAAAGGCACTGGTGATCGCAAGCGCCGCCGCGCTGCCCTGGCTCTGATCTGTCATTTGACTGTGATAGTCACGCCGGAGGGTCCGGGAAAGTCCCTGAACAGCGCATCGGCGAGCTTGCCGGCGGCCAGGCCCGGCTGCGCCGCGGGCGTGCCTTCCTTCGCCTGCGTCTCGGCCCGGCCTTCCCAGATCGCGACGCTGTCATCAGACCGGCGCAACTGGACCTGCAGGCTTGTCGCCACCACGGATTTGGGTTTGCCAGACAGGTTGATCCCGATGCCAAGGCCCAGCCCGCTGCCATAGCTGCCGGTCGATCCGCCGACCCCCACACTCACGGGCGAGCGGCGCTGCTCCCCGGGCAGATAGACCTGTCGCTCGATGCCGATGACCGCCTCCAGCGCGCCCGCGCCACGCTCGCGCACGGTGAAGCCGGTGCGGGCCAGCGCGGCGCTCACCGCATTGGCAGTGGTGCGAAATTCAAGACTGTCGGCATCCGCCTTATTTGCCGGGACGATCGCGACACTCCCCTGCCGCGTCACTGCATCGCCGTGGAAGCGCGTCACGTCCACCGGGGCGATGGCCGTCGCGCAGCCACCCGCGAGCAAGAGCAAGGCGCCCGCCATGGCAAGCCGCATGGGGATTGACCGTTTCATGACACTCCGACTCCCTTGAACAACCACCCTGCCGAACCGGCTGCCTTCCATATGCCCAGACTGCGCCGGACAGATGCACGCGCGATGAACAGGAACGATATCAGCGCCCACGCCCTTGCGGCAATATCCGCCATCTCCGACTCGCGATTTGTCCGATCCGCCGCGAATCGATCGGCCTCCAGGCCCCATGAGCGGCCTTGGCAGGATGACGTTATTTTTTCGCGATCCGGCAATGGCGCCGCCACAAAGAGCCTGCCCCGCCTTGACTTTGCAGGCCCGCCCCCATAGACGCGCGGCTCCGGTTTTCCATAACCAACATGTTTTTTTGGACGCTCGATCATGAAGATCCGCAATTCGCTCAAGTCACTCAAGGAACGCCACCGGGATAACCGCGTGATTCGCCGCCGTGGGCGCACCTATGTGATCAACAAGACCCAGCGTCGCTTCAAGGCCCGTCAGGGCTGAGCACGCAGGGCGAGCGGCAACGCTCGACCGACGACATAGAAAACGCCCGGTCAACGCCTGACTGGGCGTTTTTGGCGTTACGTCAAAATCCACCAGCACGCGCCGATCGCTCATGACACCTACGGTTGGGCGGGCCTGTCTCTGCGTGCAACATTGGCGGGGATTGTTGATTCCGTCGGCCTCCCCCCTGCCGTCCGGCCCGGACAGCAGCCGGTAAGTCAGTCGCGCCGCCCCCACCCCGCCTGAAGCCCTTACCCGTGCGCAGACGGATGCCGCGCGATTTTGCAGCGCTCGCTTCATCGGGAATGCGTGCCAGCCAACCCGACTCAGCGACTCGCGCGATTGGCCTCCCCTGCCAATCGGTTGGCAGACGAGGCGCCGCCGCGCGGCAATGCCAGCGCCTGTCATGCCAGCGTCTGTCGCCTGAAATCACCGTGCCATCCAGGCCGTTGGCAAATAGCCGTGCGCGCCTCTCGCCTCCCACCGGATTTTGCGGCAGACTGCCTGCGCGATGGCGAAACGGCGGGCCTTACCCGCGCCAGGACGGCCGCCATCGCCGATATGGAAGGGAGCAAGGATGATGAACCGGTTCGAACAGGCCGTCTATGACTGCATGAAGCCAACAGAAGCGCTGCTGGCGCAAACCACCAACAAGCTGCACAGGAAAATCCTGCTCAACTTCTGGCGGCATGTGCACCTGGAAGGCGCCGGGCTTTACGACCAGATTTGCCGCGACGACATGATGGTCGCCCACCCGGTCTATCGCGTCACATGGGGCGCCAATCCGGCCGTGCTGGAAGGGCGCGATGCGGTGCTGGCCTTTTACAACAGCGTCGGCGATGTCGTGCTGTGGAATTCGGATGACCGGATCGCGGTGGCCGACTGGGGTGTGGCCGATGAGCTGACCTTCAACCTGCTCGGCCTGGGCGCCATCATGCAGGCGATCGGCTATAATGTGCCGGACCCGCATAAATTCTACCATGTCCAGAGCCGACAGGCGTTCATCTGGCCCTATGACAGCAATGCCAAACTGGCCGGTGAGCATCTCTATGAGGACAAGACGAGCCTCAAATGGGAAGAAGTGGACGAGAGCGAACTGACCACGCCGGCTCGCGTTCAGGCCATCCAGAAGGAACTGCTCGGCCAGCTTCACGACCGTTTCGGCGAGAATTTCTGGGTCTATGAAGCCGAGACGACAGCCGCCTGACCCGGACCACATGAACCGCTGCCGGGCTCAACCCGGGCCGGCAGCGGTTTGAGGGCGCCTGTTCAGACACTCTCAAGAGCGACGCGGGCGGAGGCACCCGCCCGGCAGACAGGCGACGACGGCGAGCCGGATCAGCCGCCGGTCAGCCATCCGGCCATGACCCGATGGTCACTCGCCATGGGCCTTCAGCTCGTCACCATGCACCGTGGAGACGTGGAGCACGTTGGTCGACCCCGGCGTACCGAAGGGAACGCCGGCAAGGATGATGATCTTGTCGCCGCCCGCCGCCACACCGGTGCGCAACGCCATGCGCTTGGCCTTGCCGATCATCTCCTCGAAGCTACCAATATCCTTGGTTCGCACCGCATGGACGCCCCACATGAAGCCCATCCGCCGGGCCGTGATTCCGCGCGGGGTCAGCGCGAGAATCGGCACCGAGGGCCGCTCGCGCGCGATCCGGCGCACCGTGCTTCCCGATGCGGTGAAGCACACGATCGCCTTGGCCGACACCGTGGTCGCCACGCTGTTGCACGCCTCCGCCAGCGCATCGGCGGTCGTGGGATCGGGCATGGTCTTGGTGAAGTGCAGCCGGTCGAGATAGCCCGGATCATGCTCCACGCTGTGGGCGATGCTGTCCATCATCGCCACCGCCTGCTCGGGCCAGTCGCCCGCCGCCGTCTCGGCCGAGAGCATCACCGCATCCGCGCCATCATAGACCGCCGTCGCCACGTCCGACACTTCGGCGCGGGTCGGCGTAGGCGACTTGATCATGGATTCGAGCATCTGCGTCGCCACCACTACCGGTTTGCCGAGGCGCCGGGCGGTTTCGACAATCTGCTTCTGGAGCGGCGGCACCGCCTGCGGCGGCAGCTCGACGCCCAGATCGCCGCGCGCGACCATCACCGCGTCCGCCATCTCCAAAATCTCGTCGAGTCGCGCGACGGCCGCCGGCTTCTCGATCTTCGCCAGCAACTGGCCGTGACCGCCCATCAGCCGGCGCGCCTCGGAGAGGTCCTCCGGCCGCTGGACAAAGGAGAGCGCGATCCAGTCGCATCCGGCGTCGATCGCAAAGGCCAGATCCCGCCGGTCCTTGTCGGTCAGCGCCGCCATCGGCAGCACCGCATCGGGCACGTTGACGCCCTTGCGCTCGGACAGGACCCCGCCGACCTCGACAATCGTCTCGATCACATCGTCGCTCACTGCCTGCACGCGCAGCACCAGCTTGCCATCGTCGAGCAGCAGGCGGCTTCCCTCATGCAGCGCCGCGAAAATCTCGGGATGCGGCAGGCAGACCCGCGTCTCGTCCCCCGCATCGGTATTGCGATCGAGCCGGAAGGCAGCGCCCACCTCCAGCATCACCGGCCCGGCGGCAAAGCTGCCGACCCGCAGCTTGGGCCCCTGCAAATCGGCCAGGATCGTGGTCGGCCGGCTATATTCCTTTTCCAGCGCGCGGATGATCGCGATATTGGCGGCGTGGCCTTCATGCACGCCATGGCTCATGTTCAGCCGGAAGGCGTCGGCACCGGCGAGGAACAGCTTGCTGATCATCTCCTTGCTGCTGCTGGCAGGCCCCAAAGTGGCGAGGATGCGAACCTTGCGGGAGCGGGGCGCGAACTTCTTCATATGCGGAAGCGACCTCTTGAGATGACGGCGACCATACCCACATCTGCATCGGCCGGGACGGCCCGCATGGGGCAGAGACAGGAGAAACATTCAATGACGATAGAGGCGCTTGATGACAAGACCGCGGCTGATGCTTTCCGCCATCTGGTCCGCCATTTGCGCCACCGCGCCGACGCCCAGAATGTCGATCTGATGGGCCTCGCCGGTTTCTGCCGCAATTGCCTCGCCGACTGGGTCGCGCAAGCCGACGGCCAGATGGACCGCGAAACCGCGCGCGAGATCATCTATGGCATGCCGTATGCGGCGTGGAAGGATGCGCACCAGACCGAGGCGACACCCGAGCAACTCGCCCGCATGAAGGAAAGCGTGGCGCGCAATGCACCGTGAGCGGGGCGATGTTGCCCATTTACAAAACATCCCGGCTCGGCTAGTGGGCCGCCCGATGTCCACGATGATCGCCACGCCGATTACCATTAAACCGACCTGCGTTTGCGGGGCGGTTCTGGGTGCGCGCACGGCCTGACGGCCCGAGTATCTGGATCACAAGCCCTGCGAAGCGCGGGGCCGACTTTCAAACCGAAAGCTGACCACCGCGTCTTTCCGCACACTGGAAGGAGACGTATTTCGATGGTTTCACGTTTTTCCCCTGACGCGCACGTCAATGTCGGCCTCGTCGGCGCCACCGGCCTTGTCGGCACGATGATGCGCCAGTTGCTCGCCGATCGGAATTTCCCGATCGGCACGCTGCGCCTGTTCGCGTCCGCCCGCTCGGCCGGCAAGACGGTCGACTGGCAGGGCGGGCAGATCACCATCGAGGATGCTGCGACGGCCGATTTCGCCGGGCTGGACATCGTCTTCTTCTCGGCGGGCGGGTCGACGTCCAAGGCGCTCGCTCCCAAGGCGGCGGCGGCCGGCGCAGTCGTGATCGACAACAGCTCCGCCTGGCGCGCCGATCCGGAGGTGCCGCTGGTCGTGTCCGAAGTGAACCCGGAGGCGCTGGCCAATCTGCCCAAGGGCATCATCGCCAACCCCAATTGCACCACCATGGCCGCCATGCCGGTGCTCAAGCCGCTGCACGCGCAAGCCGGCCTCAAGCGCCTCACCGTGTCGACCTATCAGGCCGTCTCGGGCGGCGGGCTTGAGGGCATCGACGTGCTGGCGCGGCAGATCGAGGCCGTCGGCGCCTCCAGCCGCGAGCTGGCGTTCGATGGCGGCGCGGCCTGCGTGCCGGCAGCGGAGAAGTGGGCGGTGCCGATCACCAACAACGTCGTGCCGCTCAACTATGTGCTGGATGAGGATGGCTATACCGAAGAGGAGCTGAAGCTGCGCGATGAGTCGCGCCGCATCCTCGACATTCCCGGCCTGCCCGTCTCGGGCACTTGCGTGCGCGTGCCCGTCTTCACCGGCCACTCGCTCTCGATCAATGCCGAGTTCGAACGGCCGATCGACGTGACGACCGCGCTCGAGCTGCTCGGCCAGGCGCCCGGCGTGGTGGTGAGCGCCGTGCCCAACCCGCTGGAGGCGACCGGCGCCGACCCGGTGTTCGTCGGCCGCGTCCGCCCGGACCCGACGGTGCCGCACGGCCTCGCGCTGTTCATAGCGAGCGACAATCTGCGCAAGGGCGCCGCGCTCAACGCGGTGCAGATCGCCGAAGTTCTCTGCGGCCGCGCATGATCTTTTGATGGCGGGCGACGCTCATCGGAGCGCCGCCCGCCATCAGCGCGCCTGCCTGTGCAGGGCTACATCCGGTTCCCGGGCGGGATCACCCACAGCCACCTTATCCGCCCCCTCAGTGCAGATGCCGCAGCTTGTCGGGATTGCGCATGATGTAAATCGCGCCGATCCGGTCATCGGCAATCTCGAAGGCCGTGGTCTGCAACTCGCCATCGGCCTCCAGCGTGACGAAGCCGGGCAAGCCGTTCACCAGGCAGCGGCGCACAAGCTGGGAACCATGTTTGCGATACAGCACGCCCAGCGCTTTATGGAGCTGCAATATCCGGCGCAGGCCGATCACCGGCTGCGGGGCGGCCGGGCGCTTACCGCCGCCATCGGCATGCATGCTGACATCTTCCGCCAGCAGTGCGCCCAGCGCGCTCATGTCGCCGCTGCGCGAAGCCGTGAAGAAGGCGCTGGCAATCTCCATGCCGCGCTGTTGTTCCAGCCGGAAGCGCGGCCGGGCATCGCGCACATGGCTTCGCGCCCGCGCCGCCAACTGACGACAGGCCCCCACGTCGCGGTCGATCGTCGTCGCCACTTCATCGAAGCTCAGGGCGAAGACGTCATGAAGAAGGAACGCCGCCCGCTCCAGCGGCGAAAGCCGCTCCAGCGCCAGCATCAACGGCAGCGTCACATCCTCCGCCGCCGCCTCGTCATCATCGAGGACGGGATCGGGTAGCCATGGGCCCACATAGGTCTCGCGCCGCGCCCGCGCGGACTTGAGGTGATCGAGGCACAGCCGCGTCACCGTGCGGCGCAGGAATGCTTCCGGTTCGCGCACCGCCGCCCGGTCGGCGCCCATCCAGCGGATGAACGCCTCCTGCACCGCATCCTCGGCATCGGCCACCGACCCGAGCATGCGATAGGCGACGCGCACGAGCCGGGGGCGCAGCGGGTCGAAGCTCGCCGCCGCATCCCCCTGCCCGCGCCCGTCCATCAGGCGGCCGCCTTTGCCGGCGTTTCGTTCCAGAGGCCAAAACCGGTCATGATGCGGTTCCACCCGTTGATGACATTGATGAGCAATGTGAGCTTCACCTGCTCCTCCTCACTGAAATGCGCCCGGAGCGCCGCGCGGTCCGCCTCGCTGGCATGGGCTTCGGACAGCCGCGTCAACGCATCCGTCCAGCCCAGCGCCGCCCGTTCGCGATCCGTATAGCATGGCGCCTCCCGCCAGGCCGACAACAGATAGAGGCGCTGTTCGGTCTCGCCGTGCCCGCGCGCCTCGATATTGTGCATGTTGATGCAACTGGCGCAGCCGTTGATCAGCGACGAGCGGGTTTTCACCAGTTCCACGAGGCTGCGCTCCAGGCTGCCATCCACCGCGATGGAGAGCCCCATCCAGCTTTTCATGAGGTGCGGCGCGGCGGCAAAGGGGTCGAGTTTGGCGGTCATGGTCATCGTCCTTCCTGTGATTGGTCCAGACAAGACGAGCGAGTGCGCCGCAATGTGACATGAATGGAAAAAATCGCAGGCCAAGCCCGTCGCTCCGGTCTAGACAGCCCCCCGGCCGGCTCGCTATCGCCGCCCTTCAAGACCATAGCACGGACCCCGAGGCGGACGAGCAGACCTCCCTGAAAGGGATCTGACCATCATTTTTTCACCGGCTGCATGCGGCCCGCTGCTTCGGGCCGTGCAGCCGCAGCAATATCTGGACAGGAGCTTTTGAACATGACTGAATCGGACTCGATGGGCGGCAAGGGGAATGTGACGGCGGATGAGCTGCGACTGCTCATTGAGCGCGCCGAGCGTCTCGAAGAAGAGAAGAAGGGCATTGCCGACGACATCAAGGACGTGATGGCCGAGGCCAAATCGCGCGGCTTCGACACCAAGGCGATTCGCAAGATCATGCAGATTCGCAAGAAGAAGAAAGAAGATTTCCAGGAAGAGGAAGCGATTCTGGAAACCTATATGGCCGCGCTCGGGATGCTTTGACCCGGTGACGGGGGCTGCTGCCGCCATCCGCTCAACGGACCGGGCCCGGCAGCCCCTGCCACACTCACCTAAACCGGCGCGTAGGCGATCCAGCGCCCGGCCAGCATGACGATGCACCACAGGATGATGAGCAACGCAGCGCCAATGCGGAACCCCGCACTCACGCGCAGCGTCCCGTCCCACTGGGCGATATGCCGCCACACGGCCGCCTGATACCAGTAGCTGAACAGCACTAGCAGCAGCACCAGACCAAGCTTGAGCCAGAACACCGCGTTGATCAGCGTGCGCGGCGGCTCGCCCACGACCATGCCAATGCCGGAAACGGCCAGCACCAGCACGGCCCACCAGACCCATGGCTGGAAACGCCTGAGCGTCTGCGTGAACGTCCGGCTCTGGCCGCTGAGACCAAGAATGCGCAGGTTGATCATCAGCACCGCGCCGAAAGCGGCGGCCAGCGCGAGAATATGCAGCGTCTGAATGATCGGGATGACCCAGAAATGCGTGCCGATCCACAGGCTGGGCGACGTCGCGGCGATCCCCAGTGCGATCTCGCTCAGCGGCGTGGAGCGCAACCACTCCGTGCCGGCAAACAACAAATCTCCCAGAGACATCGGCGTCACTCCCTCGCACAGGCTTGGCAGGTGAAGTCCGTTGCCATTATGCGCTATAAAAGCCGGTTACGTCGATCATTTTCGGCCCGGCCTTGGAGCGCGCTTCGGCCGCGGAGCCGCCTGAACCGCAACGCGGTCCAATCAGCGCCAGGCGCCATATCCTTCGACATGAGGAGCTCGGGCGGATAGACGCCAATGACTCGTTGCAGTGAGAGGAAAGCGGATGACGGATCAACCCTGGACCGGCAGCCAGCCGAGAAAGCATCTCGGCGCCCATGACGCCCTGCTGATTGTCGCGGCCTGAGCGATGACGGGACGCATCGCCATCATCACCGGCGCGGGCAGCGGCATTGGCCGCGCCGTCGCCATCACCCTTGCCGCCCGAGGCTATCGGCTGGTCCTCGCCGGCCGCCGCGCCGACGCGCTGGAGGAAAGTGCCGCGCTTGCGACCGGCGGCGAGCCCGCGCTCTGCGTACCCACCGACGTGACCGACGCGGCCTCCGTCGCCGCCTTGTTCGCGCGCGCGGTGGCCCAGTTCGGCCGGGTCGACCTGCTGTTCAACAATGCCGGTCTCAATGGCGGGCGCTTTCAGATCGAGGATATGGACCCCGCACAGTTCCGGCAGGTGGTCGACGTCAATCTGACCGGCGTGTTCCTCTGCCTGCAGGCCGCCTTCCGTGTGATGAAGGCCCAGCAGCCCCAAGGCGGGCGGATCATCAACAACGGCTCCATCTCCGCCTACAGCCCGCGCCCGGATACGGCCGCCTATTGCGCGAGCAAACATGGTGTTTCCGGCCTCACCAAGGCGGCCTCTCTGGAAGGGCGCAAATATGACATTGCGGCCGGCCAGATCGACATCGGCAATGCCGCCAGCGCCTTCTCCGAGCATTTCGCGCGCGGCGTGCCGCAGGCCGACGGAAGACTGGTCCCCGAGCCGGTGATGGACGCCTCGCTGGTGGGCGACGCGGTGGCCTATATGGACAGCCTGCCGCTTGACGCCAATATCTTCGAGCTGACGGTGATGCCTACCAAAATGCCCTTCATCGGGCGGGGCTGATCGGCAGGCCCGGCATGGCTGTCACCCTGCGCCCGGCGATCCCGTCCGACGCGGCCCGCTGCGCCGACATCTACCGGCCGTTCGTCACTGACAATTGGGTGAGTTTCGAAACACAGGCGCCTGATTCACGCGAGATGGCGCGGCGGATCGCCTGCTATGGCGATAGTCACGCATGGCTGGTGGCGCAGGAGGACGGCGCAGTGCTCGGCTATGCTTATGGCAGCCCGCACCGGGACAGGGCGGCCTATGCCACCTCGGTCGACGTCGCCATCTATGTCGACCCGGCGCACGCCCGCCGGGGCATCGGCCGGGCCCTTTACGCGGACTTCCTGCCCCGCCTTGCCGCGAAGGGAGCGCATGCGGCGTTTGCAGGCATTGCCCTGCCCAATCCCGGCAGCATCGCCCTTCATGAAGCAATGGGCTTCGCTCTGCTGGGCCTCTACCGCGAAGTCGGCTGGAAAATGGGCAGCTGGCGCGATGTAGGCTGGTGGCAGCGGATCTTGTGAACCGCTGCCCCACCCTTGCCGGCCGAATCAGCCCGCCTTGGCCACCCCGACCAGAGCCGGACGCAACAGCCGGTCCTTGATCATATAGCCGGCCTGCATTTCCTGCACGATGATGCCCGGCTCGGCCTCCCTGGTGGGGATCTCGATCATCGCCTGATGCCGATTGGGATCGAGCGGTTCGCCGAGCGACACCAGCTTCTCGATGCCATTGTTGCGGAACACGCTTTCCAGTTCCTTGCCGGTCGCCTCGATGCCGACCACCAGGCTCTTCATCGGTTCGCTCTCGCGCTGATCGGCGGGGATCGACTCCAGTGCCCGCGTCAGATTATCGGCGACGGAAAGGATATCCCGCGCAAAACCGGTCGCGGCATAGGTCCGCGCATCGGCCAGCTCCTTCTCAAGGCGGCGGCGCACATTCTGCGTGTCCGCCAGTGCGTAGAGGCGCTCCTGCTGCGCGGCGGCGAGTTGCTCCTCAAGCGCCATGATGCGCGCGGCGGCCTCATCGGTGCCAGCAGCCTGCTCGTCGATCACGGCCTCTGCCTGATCGGGGGCCGGGGTCTGGTTCTCGTCGTGGTTCTCGTCAGTCATGTTCTTCCGTCATTGCATCAATTTGGAAAGGGTTTGCGCCGTGAAGTCCACCATGGGGACGATCCGCGCATAGTTCAACCGAACCGGGCCGATTACGCCGACCACGCCGACCACGCGGCCGCCCGGCCCCCGGTAAGGGGCGGCTATGACCGAAGAACCGCTGAGGGAAAAGAGCTTGTTCTCCGATCCGATGAATATCTTGGTCGCCGCCCCGTCCCGTGCGCTGTCGAGCAGCCGGGCGATCTCGCCCTTGCCCTCGATCTCTTCCAGCAACTGCCGCACGCGCTCCAGATCCTCGGCGGCATGCGCATCAATGAGATTGGCCTGCCCGCGCACGATCAGCACCGGGCGATTCTCCGGATCGCGGCTCCAGGCGGCAAGACCGCTCGCGACAAGACTGCGCGCGGCGGCGTCCAGCGCATCGTGGCCATCGGCAATCTGCCGGGCGAGCAATTGCTGCGCCTCGACCAGCGTGCGCCCGGCGGCATGGACAGACAGATAATTGGCCGCCTCGATCAACATCGAGGTTGTGGCCCCCGGCGGCAGGTCGATCACCCGATTTTCGACACTGCCATCCACCCCGACCAGCACCGCGAGCGCCTGCGTGCTGGAAAGCGGCACGAAACCAAACTGCTTGAGCACGACATCGCGGTGAGGAACCATCACCAGCCCCGCGCAGGCGGACAGGCCGGACAGCAACGCCGTCGCCGTGCTGAGGGCGTTTTCGATCGGCCCCTCGCCCGTCAGCTGTCGTTCGATCGCGCGTTTGTCCTCGTCCAGCGGCTCGCTCGCCTGCATCATCGCATCGACAAACAGGCGCAGACCGCTGTCGGTCGGCATCCGCCCGGCCGACGTATGAGGCGCGGCCAGTAGTCCGGCTTCCTCCAGATCCTGCATGACGTTGCGAATGGAGGCTGGCGAGAGATTGAGCCCCGGCAACCGGCTGATCGTGCGCGACCCCACCGGCACGCCGTCATCCAGATAGGACTGGACGACAAGCCGGAAGATTTCGCGCGCGCGATCGCTCAGTTCATACAGCGCCGGTTGGGACATGGTTTCACTAAAATAGGGCCTGAACCGCCTTTCCTCAATGGCGACCAGCGCCCCAAGGCTTTTGCGATGTCTGATGCAGATAGCCATAGTCGGGCTCCACTGGTAGTCTATTGCCGCAATTGCTGGAACTTTCTTCCCGACAAATGCATCCCGGAAGAGGCGTGATGAAGAAGCGCGAAACTCGCATAGATATCATTCGCGGAGTAGCCATGCTGACTATTCTGCTGAATCACACAGCCATACCGCTTCGTGAAATTTACTTCTATAATGGACCTGTTATTCCGACCCTAACAGAATATGGATATTCGTCCGCCGCTTCCATTTTCGTTGCCATGTCCGGATATATGGTCGGAATGATCTATTTGAGGCGCCCCAACCCTATCCGATCTATTCTGGCTCGCGCCTGGCAACTCTACCTTATCAACATCAGCCTTCTCTGCACATTGGTCGCATTCGCCTATCTGTCCCCACCTGCCAATGACAGCTTCTGGGGATTACGGCCGATGATAGAGCCGCCTTATACAAGCATCATCAAATTCCTGACCCTTCTGGATGCACCGGCTTTCACCGATATTCTCCAACTTTATGTCGCGCTGATGCTGTTAGCCTCGATTGCCATCCTCATCATCCTGCGTTCCCCAGCTCTTCTTGCCGCCTGCTCGATCGGACTTTGGGCGGTCATGCAGATAGCGGGAGTGCTTCTTTCGCCGGAGGGCGCGCCACTGAGCAATGGCCATTCTCTCAATGTGCTTGCATGGCAACTGACGTTCTTCCTGCCGATGATCGCCGGCAAGGCGAAGCTGCACGAGCCGATATTCAAATGGTTTGAGCAGCACCTCAAGGCTGTGGTGGCGCTGTGGGGATTGCTCGCAATCGGTGCAATAGCTCATGAACTTCATGTGGAACGCATCCTGCCGGGCTTTTACTATCTCATCAACCGCCCGCTTAATTCACCGATCTGGGTGACCCATTCCCTGCTGGTTCTGGGTGCCTATATCGGCCTTGTGACCTGGCTTAGCCCGCACCTGCAACGCTGGCCCTTTCGCCTTCTGGCGAGTCTGGGACGGAATAGCCTCAATGTCTTCGCCGCCAGTATGCTGTTCATCTATCTTGCAACCCTGGGCTTCGGCTCGCTGGGCTTTGCAGGCTACCTCCTAAGCGTTGCCGCCGTCCTGTTTCCCTCTTTTTTGGTCGCGGCCTGGGGCGATCAAAGGAAACAGCAAAAATCGGTGCAACGCCTAGCTGCCCAGCCACAAGCTGACAGCCATGAGAATGCCTTGCACGCAGAGCGCGTTATCTCCTAGAGGCGGTGCATATTCCCTCTAGAAAGGCTCACCCCATCATGCGTCCATCCGGCCGTGCTCCCGACGAAATGCGCGCTATTGATATGGCACCGGGCTTCACCGTGCATGCCGAGGGGAGTTGCCTGGTCTCCTTCGGCGAGACGCGGGTGCTCTGCACCGCCAGCGTGGAAGAGCGCGTGCCACCCTTCCTGCGCGGCAAGGGTGAGGGCTGGGTAACGGCTGAATATGGCATGCTTCCCCGCGCCACCCACACGCGCAGCAGCCGTGAAGCAGCCAAGGGCAAGCAATCCGGCCGCACGCAGGAAATCCAGCGGCTGATCGGTCGCTCGCTGCGCACGGTGGTCGATATGAAACTGCTGGGCGAGCGCCAGATCACCATCGACTGCGACGTAATCCAGGCCGATGGCGGCACGCGCACGGCCAGCATCTCGGGCGCCTGGGTGGCGCTGCGCATCGCCATCGACAAGCTGCTCGCATCGGGCCAACTCACCAACGATCCGATCAAGGCCAAGGTCGCCGCCGTCTCCTGCGGCATCTACGAGGGCACACCGGTGCTCGACCTCGATTATATCGAGGACAGCAACGCCCATGCCGACGCGAACTTCGTGCTGCTCTCGGATGGGAACATCGCCGAAGTGCAGGCCACGGCGGAGGGCGCAACCTATGACGAGGAAGCGCTGCTGCGCCTGCTCCGCCTCGCCCGTATCGGCTGCACGACCATCTTCGCCGCGCAGGATCAGGCCACGGGGCGCTGACCCCATAAGCGCGAGGAGTTCGTCTTGACCCGCCCGCTCACTCCCGGCCGTCTCGTGATCGCCAGCCACAATGAGGGCAAGGTGCGCGAGATCACGGCGCTGCTTGGCCCCTATGGCATGGTGCCGGTCTCGGCCGGCTCCCTCGACCTGCCGGAGCCGGCCGAAACCGGCACGACGTTCGCCGAAAATGCCCGGATCAAGGCACTGGCCTCTGCCACCGCCACCGGCCTGCCCGCACTTGCGGACGATAGCGGACTGGAAGTGGCGGCGCTGGGCGGACGGCCGGGCGTCTACTCGGCGGATTGGGCCGAGCGGCAATGGTTCGAGGGCCCCAAGGGGCGCGACTGGTATCTGGCGATGGGCAAGGTCGAGGGCCTGCTCGCGCAGATCGGGCCGGATGCGGACCGATCGGCCGCCTTCGTCTGCACCCTCTGCCTCGCCTGGCCGGATGGCGAAACCGTTCTGTTCGAGGGGCGCGTCGAGGGCACGCTGGTCTGGCCTCCACGCGGGTCGCTGGGTTTTGGCTATGATCCGGTCTTCCAGCCGCTGGGCGCCGCGCTTACTTTCGCGGAAATGCCACCGGCTGAAAAGCATGCGATCAGCCATCGGGCACGCGCATTCGAGGTGTTCGTCGCCGCACTGTTCTAGCCGGGCGGCGCGCGCTTTCTCATCACAAATCTTCCCGTCGTTAACCGACTGGCATGTCACCTGCTGTAACGTGCGTCGCACGCCAGGGGACAGATCATCATGCCGACCAGCTTGCTCAACGAACATCGCGAGATCCTTTCGGCGGTCAACAAGCTGCTCGCCCTTGTGCGCCGGGAGCCGCGACCCGCCATGGATGAGGTCAGTGCATTACGCGCCCATATCGGCAGCTTGCTGCTGCGTCATATGCACAATGAGGAAGCCCTGATCATCGGGCCCCTCCTGGCCAGCGGCCGACTCGACGATCTGCCCGGCGGCGCCGCCGTGCTGGCCGAGGTCCGCGAGCTGCGCACAGTCTATTCCCGCCATGTCGGTCAATGGACGCCGCAGGCGATCAGCGCCGACTGGTCCGGCTATGTAGCCGCTGCGATTCATGTGGCCGCGCACATGCAAGCCATGTTCGCACGCGAGGAGCGGCATCTTCATCTGCCGGCGCGTCAATTGCTCGCCCCGACCGCCTCGCCACGCCCCGGCGCACAGGTCGGTCCCGGCGCAGGTTGACCGGCTGACTTTTTCGCGCGGGGCGCTATAGCGCGGGGATGATCCCGCCCCAGCCTCTTGCACTTTATATTCACTGGCCCTTCTGCGTCGCCAAATGCCCTTATTGCGATTTTAACAGCCATGTCCGCGAAACAGTCGATCAGGACCAGTGGCGCGCCGCCCTGCTGGCCGATCTTGCCCATGAGGCCGGGCTGCTGCCGGGGCGGGCGCTGGGCTCGATCTTCTTTGGTGGCGGCACCCCGTCGCTGATGCCGCCGGCCACCATCGCCGCGCTGATCGACGCGGCCGCCGGGCACTGGGCCTTCGCGCCCGATATCGAGATCAGCATGGAGGCCAACCCCAACAGCGCCGAGGCCGCCCGCTTCGCGCAAGCCGCCGCCGCCGGGGTCAACCGCCTCTCGCTTGGCTTGCAGGCGCTCGACGATGCCGCGCTGCGCTTCCTCGGTCGCGCGCATGATGTGCGCGAAGGCCTCGCCGCGCTGGATGCTGCCCAGCGCAGTGTCGACCGGGTGAGCATCGACCTCATCTATGCGCGGCCGGATCAAAGCCTCGCCGCCTGGGAGGCCGAGCTGCGCCGTGCGCTGGCTTTCGGCACCGGCCACCTCTCGCTCTACCAGCTCACCATCGAACCCGGCACGCGGTTCGAAACCGACGTTCGGCGCGGCAATTTCATCCCCGCCGACCCGAACCATGCCGCCGATCTCTACGAGCTGACCCAGGCGATGACGGGCATGGCGCGGCGCCCTGCCTATGAAATCTCCAATCATGCCTCACCGGGGCAGGAGAGCCGCCATAACCTCGCTTACTGGCGCTATGCCGATTATGCCGGCGTCGGTCCCGGTGCCCATGGCCGGCGCGGCGGCGTCGCCACGGTGCGCCACAAGAAGCCGGAAAACTGGCTGGCCGCCCTCGCCCGCAACGGCCACGGGCTGAGTGAAGAGCGCGATCTTGCGCCTGCGGAGCGCGCCGGCGAAGCCCTGATGATGGGGCTGCGGCTGGCCCAGGGCGTGGACCTGACCGATCTTGCCGCCCGCACCGGCGCGCCCCGCGATGCACTGGTCGACGAAGTCGCCATAGCCCGCCTCGTTGCGGGCGGCCTGCTGCATCGCACGGGCGAACGGATCGCGGTGACAGCGGCGGGGATGCTGCTGCTCGATGGCATTCTCGCAGAGATCGTCGCGATATAAGCCACGTCGCCGCCGCTTGCGGCCACGGCCCGCTTGTGGAACATCAAGCATGAAGGAGACCAACGTGGCGGATTCAGGCGTGCGGCACAGCCCTAATATTGCCTTGCTAATCGACGCGGATAATGCGCGTCCGGCCGATCTCGATGCGGTGCTGACCATTTTGGGCGACCTCGGCACGGTCAATGTCCGTCGGGCCTATGGCAACTGGAAGAAGCCCGGCCTCTCCGGCTGGTCCGCCATCGTGCTCCGCCACGCCATCGAGCCGCAACAGCAGTTCGACATCACCAAAGGCAAGAATGCGACCGACATGAAGATGACGATCGACGCCATGGATCTGCTTTATGCGGGCCATGTCGACGGCTTCGGCATCATGTCGAGCGACAGCGATTTCATGGCCATCGCCACCCGCATCCGCCAGAATGGCCTGCCTGTCTATGGCTTCGGCACGGACCGGACGCCAGAGGGGTTCCGGCAGGCCTGCACCCGCTTCATCGACGTGTCCGCGCTGGAAGCCGCGACCGAGCGCACCGACACGGCCCAGCCGCCACTGCCGGTCGATACCGAGCTGGTCGCCCTGTTCGCCGATGCCTGGAAAGCCTCGAAACGCGATGACCGCGGCTTCGCCAGCCTTGCCGAGATGGGCCAGCGTGTCGCCAACCGCTCCTCCTTCGATGCGCGCAGCTTCGGGTTTTCGCGCTTGTCCGATCTGGTGGAATCGCTGCCCAATTTCACCACCGAGCGGCGGGACAAAGGTGCGCTGTTCGTCCGGCGCGTGCGGTAGGCGCTCCCCTTCAAACGCCAAACTAGCTCGGTTCGGCCGCCCTGCCCATCAGAACCACAGCGCAATGACGTGCAACGTCACACCGACCAGCCCGCCGACCAATGTGCCGTTGATGCGGATATATTGGAGATCGCGACCCACCGCATTTTCCAGCCGGTCGGTCACCGTTCGCGCGTCCCATCCGCGCACCGTCTCGGACACCAGAGTGACGATGCCACTGCCATAGCGCGCCGCCGTGCCGGCCGCCACGCGGCGGGCAAAACGGTTGACGAGGCTCTTGAGCGCGGGATCGTCACGCAGCATCTCGCCAATCTGGCGCGTGGCGTCGCCCAGCCGGCCGGCCAGCATTGCATCAGGATCACGCGCGGCACGGAGCAATCCGGCGCGCGCCGCCTGCCAGAGCCCGTCCAGCCAATGCTGGATCGCAGGATTGGCGAGCATCTCATCGCGCACCCGCTCGACCCGCGCCTGCATCTCCGGACTGTTCTGGAGATCAAAAGCCAGCGCGGCCAGCCCTTCCTCGATCTTGATGCGCACACTGTGCCCAGGATCGTCCGCCGCTTCCTGCAACAGCTTGTCCAGCCCCTCGATGATCTTGGTCGCCAGCGTGGCATCCAGGCCAGTAAAGCGCATGATCGCGCCTGCCCGCTCATGCACCATCTGCTGAATGAGCGCGCTGTTCGCTTCCAGCGTGCGCGCACCCCAGCGGATGAGAGCATCCATCACCGGCTGGTGGCGGCCATCCTTCATCGCGGTATCCAGCACCTGCCCCAGCATCGGCGCGATGTTGATCTGGCCGATCCGCTGGACGAGCGCGCTCTTGACCATGCCGCCCAGCCGCTCGTCATCAAGCGCTTCCAGACTGTCCGCCAGCAATCGCGAGGCACCCCGTCGCAACCGGTCATCCCCGCCCGAGGGCGCGGCCAGAAGCCGGCCCGCCGCCCCCGCGACATCCAGCCGCGCCATCCGCCGCGCGACCACGGCTGGAGTGAGGAAATTATCGCGCAGGAAGCTCGCCAGCGTATCGCCAATGCGATCCTTGTTGCGCGGGATGATCGCGGTGTGCGGGATCGGCAGGCCGAGCGGATGGCGGAACAGCGCCGTCACCGCGAACCAATCGGCCAGCCCGCCGACCATCGCGGCTTCGGCAAAGGCGCGCACAAAGCCGATTGCGGGGTGCATGCCTTCCGTGCTGCGCGCGGCAATGTAGAGCGCCGCCATGACCACCAGCAGGCCGGTTGCGACGATCCGCATGCGTCGCGCGCCGTTTACCGCCAAACCGTTCATCGCTGCCTGTCGTCGCTCATGGTCTGCCCGTCATGCCGCCGGAGCGACGCCAACACAATATATGAGGGACAAGGGCTGAACGGCCGCTTTGGTTCCGGAGGTCCGCGCAACGCGGCAGGACCGGCCCGCGGCGGCCCGTCCTGCGCGTTTGCCAATGTCGCTATTCGGCGGGCAGGGTCGCGCTTTCCTCGCCCTTGCCGTCATAGGTCAGCACCTTGCGCCGCAACCACGGCCCGAGGCGCTTCTCCATGCCATCGGCAAGGCTGAACGCCGCCGGCACGATCGCCAGCGTCAGCAGCGTCGAGAGCACGAGGCCGCCGATCACCGTCACGCCCATGGGCGAGCGCCAGGCGCTGTCGCCGCTCAGGGAGAGTGCCGTCGGCACCATGCCCGCGGTCATCGCCACGGTGGTCATCACGATCGGCTGGGCGCGCTTGTGCCCGGCATCCATGATCGCCTCGAACTTGGGCACCCCGCGGTCCATTTCCTCCAGCGCGAAATCGATGAGCAGAATGGAGTTTTTGGCAACAATGCCGAGCAGCATCAGCAGCCCGATATACACGGGCAGCGAGATGGGCTGGCCAAGCAGCAGCAGGAATAGCAGCCCACCCAATGGCGCCAGCGCCAGCGAGCACATGTTCACCAATGGCGAGATGAAGCGCTTGTAGAGCAGCACCAGCACCGCGAAGACGAGCAGCACGCCCGAGCCCACGGCGATGATGAAGTTGACGATCAACTCCTGCTGCCAGCGATCACTGCCAACGGCCGCATTGGTCACGCCGGTGGGCAGGTTCTTCATCGTCGGAAGCTTCTGGATATCCTTCATCACCGGCCCCTTGATCGCCCCCTTGGCGAGATCGGCCCCGACGAAAATGCGGCGCTGCTGCGCATAACGCTGGATGGTCGTCGGCCCCGCGCCAAAGCTGATCTCGGCCACGCGGCTGAGCGGCACGGAACCGCCGGCCGACGTCTGCACCGGCAAATTCTCGATCGTCGAGATATCGCGACGGGAGGATTCGGGCAGCATCACGCGGATCGGCACCTGCCGGTCGGAGAGCGAGAATTTCGCGCTGTTCTGGTTGATGTCGCCCAGCGTCGCGATGCGGATCGTCTGGCTGAGCGCGGATGTCGTCACACCGAGCTGCGCGGCCAGCTCCAGCCGCGGCCGGATGATCAGTTCGGGCCGCTGCATATCGGCATTCACGCGCGGTGCCACCACATCCGGCAGCGTCTTCATTTCCTCGGCAAGCTTGGCGGCCGTCTGCTCCAATACCACCGGATCGGAACCGGACAGCATGACCGAAATATCGCGCCCCGTCCCTGCCCCGCCCTGCTGCGAGGCAAAGCTTACCCGCGCATCCGGGAAGGTGGCGAGCCGGGGAGCCAGCGCCCGCTCAAACTCGATGCTGGAGCGCTTGCGGTCCGGCTTCAGCGTGATGAAAATGCGGGCATTGCCTTCCTGCACCGTCTCCATCGCCATGTCGACATCCGGCTGACTCGCAATGAGCGCGCCAACGCTATCGGCCACCGCCTCGGTCTGCCGGAGCGTGGTGCCGGGCACCATCTCGATATTGATGCGGCTGAAGTCATTATCCTGATTCGGCTGGAACTGCTGCGGCATCGTCACGAGCAGGAGAACGGTCAGCCCAAAGGCGGCCAGGCCGATCAGCATCATCCAGAGCCGGTGGCCGAGCGACCAGCGCAACAGCCCCATATAGCGATCCATCAGCCAGCCTTCGCCATGCTTCTGCTCGCCATGATGCTCCAGGAAATAGGCGGCGACCAGCGGCGTGATCATGCGCGCCACAGCCAGGCTGATGAGCACGGAAATCACGACGGTGAAGCCGAAATTCTTGAAGAACTGCCCGGAAATGCCCGGCATGAGGCCGACCGGCAGGAACACCGCGACAATCGAGAAGGTGGTCGCGACGACCGCCAGCCCGATCTCGTCGGCCGCGTCGATGGACGCCTGATAGGCTGTCTTGCCCATGCGCATATGGCGCACGATATTCTCGATCTCCACGATCGCATCGTCCACCAGCACGCCGGCCACGAGGCCGAGCGCCAGCAACGAGAGCGAATTGAGGTTGAACCCCATCAGATCCATGAAGAAAAAGGTCGGGATCGCCGCCAGCGGGATGGCCAGCGCGCTGATCGCGGTTGCGCGCCAGTCGCGCAGGAAGATGAAGACCACGATGACCGCGAGCACAGCCCCCTCGACGATCGCATGCATCGAGCTGGAATATTGCGCCTTGGTATAGTTCACGCTGGTGAACAGCTGGCGAAACTGGATATCCGGATTTTCCTGATGCAGCTTGTCCAGCGTCTTGATCGCTTCATCATAGACGCTCACGTCCGAGGCACCCTTGGCGCGCTCCAGCGAGAAGGTGACAACCTGCTTGCCATTGGCCTTGGAGAGCCGGGTCTGTTCGCCATAGCCATCACGCACCGTGGCGATTTCGGACAGCAGTACCGAATGGCCATTCCCGAGCGAAATCTGCGTCTGGCCCAGATCATAGGCGTCCCTGGCATTACCCAGCACGCGCACCGACTGGCGCGATCCGGCAATCTCCGCCTGACCGCCGGCCGCATTAATATTGACCTGCCGCAGCGTCTGGTTGACCTGCGAGGCGGTGACGCCCAGCGACTGCATGCGCGCCGGGTCCAGAATGACGCGGATCTCGCGATCCACGCCGCCACCGCGGCTCACCCGCGCCATGCCGGGAATGCCGAGCAGCCGCTTGGCGACGGTATCATCGACATACCAGCTCAACTGCTCGATGGTCATGTCGGTCGCCTGCACGGCGAAAAAGGCGATTTCCGAGCCACTGACATCGACCTTCTGGACGAAGGGCTCAAGGATACCGTCCGGCAGATCGCTGCGAATCTGATCGACCGCATTCTTCACTTCCTGAACGGCGACATTGGGATCGATGCCGATCTGGAACTGCACGAATGTATCGCTGCCGCCCTCGCGCGCGGTCGAGGTGATCTCGTCAACGCCGTTGATCGCCCGCACCGCCGCCTCGACGCGCTGCGTGATCTGCGTCTCGATCTCGGTCGGCGCCGCGCCCGGCTGGGTGATCGAAATCTGGGCGGCCGGAAAGTCGATATCGGGATTGTCGACAATCGCCATCTTGTTGAACGCAACGATGCCGGCAAGCATCAGCGCAATGAAAATGACAAGCGGCGGCACCGGATTGCGGATGCTCCAGGCGGAAATATTGCGCATCTGCTCTGTCTGTCCTGCTTTACCTCAGCACCCGGCCATCGGTCCCGGCGGCCGGCGACGCTTAACTGTCGCTCTTCTCGATCTTGGCTTTCACGGTCTCACCGGGGTTGAGGAAGCCTCCCGCATAAAGCACGACCTTCTCATCACCCTTGAGCCCTTGCGTGATCGCCAGCCCACGGGCCGTGACGGCACCGGTCTTCACGTCCCGCCGCTCGACCTTGTCATTCTTGCCGACGATATAGACATAGCTGCCCCGCTGATCGCTCTGCACCGCCGATTCCGGCAGCACCGCCGCCTGCACCTTTTCCATCGCAATCTGTGCGTTGGCAAAGCCGCCGGGGCGCAGCGCCACATTATAGGGCACGGCAATCCGCACGATGCCTTGCCGGTTGGTCTGGTCGATCACCGGCGCAATCTGCCAGACATGCCCTTCAAAACTCTGCGTCATGCCCACAGGCGTGACCTGCGCAGCCGTGCCTTCCTTGAGGCCGGCCAACTCATTTTCGGAGAGCAGGGCTCGCATTTCCATCTCGCCGCCGCGCGCGATGCGGAACAGCGCGGTGCCACCAGCGCTCACCACCTGCCCCGGCTCGACCGCGCGCGTGAGCACCAGCCCGGCCTCGGGCGCGCGAATATCAAGCCGGCCGATCTGGGCGCGCTGCTGGTTGAGCTGCGCGATCGCCACATTGACCCGCGCCGCGGCAGCATCGCGTGTCGCGGTCTTCTGGTCGATATCGGCCTTGGAGACAAATCCGTCGCTGACCAGCGCCTTCGCCCGATCCAGATTATTCTGGGCCAGTTGCGCGTCGGCCCTGGCGACCTCGACCGAGGCGGCGAGCTGCGCGAGTTGCTGGGTCTGCACCGAGCGCTCGACGGTCGCCAGGATCTGGCCCTTGCTCACCCAGTCGCCCGGCTGGACATTGACGGCGACGACCCGCCCGCCCTCGCCCACCACGCCAACCGGCATGTCGACACGCGCGGCGAGCGACCCGGTGGCATTGGCCAGGCGCGTCACCGCTTCCTGTCCGGGAATCGCCACGGTGACCAGAGGGACCTGACTGACATTCGCGCCGCGATCCTTGCCGCCACCGAACATGCGGTAGGCCGTCGATGCCGCCAGCGCCAGCAGCACCAGAATCGCAACGCCGATCAGCAAGCGACGACGCTTGCGCCTCGTCTCGTCATTGATCGTCTGGTCAGTGGCCAGCGTGTCGTAATTCATGTTGCTTTCATAGTTCATGAGCTTCGCCACCCTGGCCGAAGGGCACCTTCCGGCGCCCGAGCTGTATTATCCGAATAAATCACTTGCAGCAAGTCGGATTCGGACCATCCTCCCATGCGCAATCGAGCTGCAATCCCACACCGCTAGCCTGTTACGGCGACCGCGTGATGACACGGCATTCGCCATGAACCAGCCCTGAAGCAAAGGGCCCGTCCTATCATCCCTCGCGCGCCGACGGGCAATCATGCGGCGGGTGGCGCTTTGCCGGGCCATGCCCGCTACTGTCAAATCATTTCAATTCTGCAAAGAACTGCCGTTATCCGCCATTTTTACAATCATGGCGCAAGGTGGGCCGTCCGGCAGGCAAGTAATCAGCGCCCCCATGACGCACACAGGCCGGTCATCGTGCATCCTCCGGGGCCCTTCTGCTGTGACGATATCATGCTTACCCTGCACAGCGGCATGGTATGCCGCGCATATTCATGGCAGGATCGAAACGCGCGACCACGGGAACCGGTCGACCCGGTGCACGTTGATCCCGCAACCGGAAGGGGAGTCTGAAACCATGGGTCAAATCATCAGCTTCATCGTCGTCGGCCTGATCGTCGGCATTCTCGCGCGCTTCTTCTACCCCGGCCCGGTGCCGCTTGGCGTGATCGGCACGATCCTGCTGGGCATTGGCGGCTCGTTCGTGGGCGGCTTCCTCTCGCGCCTCATCAGCCGTGGCGAGACGACTCCATTCGAGCCGGCCGGCCTGATCGGCTCGGTGATTGGCGGTATCGTCCTGATCTTTCTGGTCGGCCTGATCTGACACCGACTATTGCACGGCCCTGTATGCCGGCTACGGCAAGCGCACAGGGCCGGACCATAGCGGCAATGCGGCGACCTCGTCCCAGCTAATGTTCAGGCGGAACAGGCCGGTCAGCACATCATGATAGTCGGCCAGGGAGCCGATTGTCCGGGTCTCTGCCGCCCCGCCGCGATAGATCGTCAACGCGCCGTCCGTCATCGCCGCAAAACCATCGCGCAGCGCGATGCTGACGATCGAGGACATGATGAAGCGGGTGTCCGGCCGGGTCGAGGTCCAGTGATTGCACTGTTCCAGATCGATCGGCGCGACCGGCGCGAGATCGAAGCCATATTGGGGCTGCCAGTCGTCGTCCGCCACCGCGCCGCTCGCCATCACTCTGGCGGGAGCCGCCCGTTCGAGCAGCCATTGCCCGGCCAGGTCGCCAACCATGCCGGTCCGCCGCAACCGGTGCGCCGCGCCATCTTCGGTCCGCGCAGTCGCGCCATCGATGAGCGGCAGCGGCGGCACATAGCTGCCCCCAAAGCCGGCATCAGCGATCCACGGCTCGCCAGCCAAATCGACAAGCAGCAGCATATGGGTGCGCGGCGGCGTCAGGCCGGGCGCAGCGCCCAGCCGCACCCGCGCCAGCAACGGCCGATTGGTCAGGCCAAGGGCAGCGAGCATCTCGCCGAACAGCTGGTTCTGCTCGAAACAATAGCCGCCGCGCCCGCGCGTCACCAGCTTGTCGAAGACCGAGTCCGTATCGATACGGATAGGACGTCCGAGGCGAATATCGAGATTTTCAAACCCGATCATGCGCCGATGCGCCGCCTGAACGCATGCCAGCCCCGCCGGATCCGCGCTCGGTGCGCGATCAAGGCCAATGCGGTGAAGATAGGCGGACAGCTGATCGGATCGATTCATGATGTGCATCGCACTGGCATGTCACACCGCCGCCCTCAATCGCAAGCGGACACCGGCGCAAGGTCCGGCTACTCGTCCGCGCCCGGCCCAACGCAATAGAAGCAGAGCTTGTTGCCGTCGAGATCGCGCATATAGGCCGCGTAGAAAGCCTGACTGCCCGGCGCACCGCGCACGCCGGGGGCGCCCTCGTCTGCGCCGCCCAATTCCAGCGCTTTGGCATGGAGCGCGCGCACTCTGGCGCGGGTGCGCTGGCCGATGGCGATCATCACGCCGTTGCCGGGCGTGGCCGGTGCGCCATCGGCCGGCTTCGCCACCCCGAAAATTGGTTTGCTCCAGCTGCGCCCCCAGCCGGCCAAATGTGGCAACTCGATCAGGCGGGTGAGGCCCACGCTGCCAAACAGCGCATCATAGAAAGCCAGCGCCCTTGGCAGATCGTTGGTTCCCACTGTCGTATAACCGATCATGGATAGCGCTCCGATCCGACCGACGCCGCTACTTGAAACGGTTCAGCCGGGCGGCGTAGCGATACAGCCTCGGCGGCATCCAATCACGCAGAAAATGGTTCATCTGCACTCGACGATCGGCCTTGTCGCCGGTCTCCGGCCGGACCTTGAATACCGTCGTCCGCTCGGGGAGCCGGGCCACTCCCTCGGCAGGCGCCGTGTAATAATAGGTCGCGATCGACCGACGTGCGCGATCCGGCGGGCAGCGCACGGGATCCGGCTGCCCGTGGAAGCTGTCCAGCGCCGTATTGAACACGACGGCCCGACCGATCACCGGCAAGATTCGGTGGCAGCAATTCTCCATCTTCTGGTCCCACAATTGCAAGTCGCCACCATAGTCTTCCGGCCAGTCATCGTTCAGATAAATGAGCAGGTTGAGCCGGCGCTCAAGGTTCATGGTCTTGTGGATATTGAAATCGGCATGCACGCCCAGATGGCCGCCGCTCTTGGTCTCATGCAGCCCGCCGCCCATATAATAGGGGTCCGCGATCAGCCCCTTGATCCCGGTCATGGCCTGAAGGAAGCGCAGGACAGCCGGACTGTTCAGTTCGGTGACGAGATTGCGCAGCCGACGCCCCGGAATGTCCCGGGGCGGATACTGATATTTAAGACGCTCCTGATCGCGGTCGAAACAGGTCTTGCCCGCGCTGTCCGGAAAGTCACCGAGCAGCCCGCGCAGAAAGTCGACCGGCAGGAAATCGTCCATCACGATGTGCGGGAACGGTGCGGCATTCTGATAACGCTCGGCCAGCGCGGCACCGGCTGCCTTGCTCGCCTCGTCGTCGAAAGAGATATAGTCATCCTGTTCCGTCGGTGTCAGAATCGCCATTGTCGGTCGCGTCCCTCATGCAAGTGCGCTTTCTATCAGTGCACGCTCTGCGATACAAAAGCGGATAACAGGTAAAGGCGGGTTACGCCGATGCCTTCGCCAATCCCGCACGCCCCATTGCCGCCTGCCATCATCATCGCCATATCCGGCCCATGGCGATCCAGATCCGCACCAATCTCGCAGAGCCTGAAACCGGCACATCCTTCATTCCCCACCGCCCTGCCCGGCCGGACAAGGCGGAAGGCGGGCGGCCGTTTCAGCTCATATCCGATTATGAGCCGGCCGGCGACCAGCCGACGGCCATTGCCGAACTGGTCGAAAGCGCGCTGGCCGGCGAGCGCGATCAGGTGCTGCTCGGCGTCACCGGATCGGGCAAGACCTTCACCATGGCCAAGGTGATCGAGGCGGTGCAGCGCCCCGCGCTGATCCTCGCGCCCAACAAGATTCTTGCGGCGCAACTCTATGGCGAGTTCAAGAGCTTCTTCCCGGACAATGCGGTCGAATATTTCGTCAGCTATTATGATTATTACCAGCCCGAGGCCTATGTCGCCCGCTCGGACACCTATATCGAGAAGGAAAGCTCGGTAAACGAGGCGATCGACCGGATGCGCCACTCGGCCACCCGCGCGCTGCTGGAGCGCGATGACGTCATCATCGTCGCTTCCGTCTCCTGCCTCTACGGCATCGGCTCGGTCGAGACCTATTCGGCGATGACCTTCAGCCTCAAGAAGGGCGAGATGGTCGATCAGCGCGAGATCATCCGCAAGCTCGTTGCGCTGCAATATAAGCGCAACGACATGGCTTTCGCGCGCGGCAACTTCCGCGTGCGCGGCGATAATCTGGAGATTTTCCCCAGCCACTATGAGGATAACGCCTGGCGGGTGAGCTTCTTCGGCGACGAGATCGAGGAGATTGTCGAGTTCGATCCGCTGAGCGGCAAGAAGGCCGCCAGCCTCGATTATGTGAAGGTCTTCCCCAACAGCCACCACGTCACGCCCGGCCCCACCCTCAAGCAGGCGATGGAGGCGATCCGCCACGAGCTGACCGAGCGGCTCAAGGAGCTGGTCGAGGAAGGCAAGCTGCTCGAAGCCCAGCGGCTGGAGCAGCGCACCAATTTCGATCTGGAGATGATCGCGGCGACGGGCAGTTGCGCGGGCATCGAAAATTACAGCCGGTTCCTCACCGGCCGCCTGCCCGGCGAGCCGCCGCCGACCCTGTTCGAATATCTGCCGGAAAACGCGATCTTGTTCGTTGACGAGAGTCACCAGACGGTGCCGCAGATCAGCGCGATGGCGCGCGGCGACCATCGCCGCAAAGTGACGCTCGCCGAATATGGCTTCCGCCTGCCCAGTTGCATCGACAACCGGCCGCTGCGCTTCAACGAATGGGACGCGATGCGCCCGCAGACGGTCAGCGTCTCGGCCACGCCCGGCCCGTGGGAGATGGAGCAGACCGGCGGCGTCTTTGCCGAGCAGGTGATCCGCCCCACCGGGCTCATCGACCCGCCGGTCGAGATCAAGCCGGTCGAGGATCAGGTGGACGACCTCATCAACGAGGCCCGGATCACGGCGGCCGCCGGCTATCGGACATTGGTGACCACGCTCACCAAGCGCATGGCGGAGGATCTGACCGAGTTCATGCACGAGGCCGGCCTCAAGGTGCGCTACATGCACAGCGACGTCGAGACACTGGAGCGCATCGAACTGATCCGCGACCTGCGGCTGGGCGTTTATGACGTGCTGGTCGGCATCAACCTGCTGCGCGAGGGGCTGGATATTCCGGAATGCGGCCTTGTCGGCATTCTCGATGCGGACAAGGAGGGCTTCCTGCGCTCGGAGACCAGCCTCATCCAGACCATTGGCCGCGCCGCGCGCAATGTCGACGGGCGGGTAATTCTATACGCCGACCGCATCACCGGCAGCATGGAGCGTGCGCTGAGCGAAACCGGACGGCGGCGCGAGAAGCAGGAAGCGTATAATCTCGCACATGGCATCACGCCGACGACGATCAGGCGCAACATCGGCGACATCATCGCCCATGTCTCCAACAAGGACAGCGTGCTGATCGAGACGGGCGATGAGGAGCGGCCGCACATGGTCGGCCATAATCTGCGCGCCTATATCGAGGAACTGGAGAAGAAGATGCGTGCCGCCGCCGCCGATCTCGAATTCGAGGAAGCCGGGCGCCTGCGCGACGAAATCCGCAAGCTCGAGGCCGAGGAACTGGGCCTGCCCGCCGACGAGCAGGTCACCGCCAGCGCCGGTCGCTATCAGGGCCGCTCGACCGAGGGCAAACCGGGCACGCGGAAAATGCGCTACGGCAAGACACAGCGCAAATTCGGGCGCTGAGGGTGGCGCGCCGCTGCCGCCCATGTCGGACGGAGCGTTTGAACGCATCGGGCAGGCCGGACACACGCGATACCCTTGAACCCTGTTCCCGCGCGGCTTATCGCAGCGCCAGCAACAGGAACCCCGACCCATGACCGTGACCATCCGCACCGCAGACCTGATCGAAAGCGTCGCCGACGCGCTCCAGTTCATCAGCTATTACCACCCGATGGATTATATCCGCGCGCTGGGCGAAGCCTATGAAGCCGAGCAGTCCCCCGCCGCGCGCGATGCGATCGCGCAGATTCTGACCAACAGCCGCATGTGCGCGGAGGGCCACCGGCCGATTTGTCAGGATACCGGTATCGTCAATGTGTTCGTCAAATGGGGCATGGACTGCCGGCTCGACGACACCTCGCGCTCGCTGCAACAGCTGGTCGATGAGGGCGTGCGCCGCGCCTATCTCCACCCGGAGAACAAGCTTCGCGCCTCGGTCCTCGCGGACCCCGCCTTCACCCGCCGCAACACCAAGGACAACACGCCCAGCGTGCTGCATGTCGAGATGGTGCCGGGCGCCACGGTGAGCATCGACGTCGCGGCCAAGGGCGGCGGCAGCGAGAACAAGTCCAAATTCAAGATGATGAACCCCAGCGACAATATCGTTGCATGGGTGCTGGAGATGATCCCGCAGATGGGCGCGGGCTGGTGCCCGCCCGGCATGCTCGGTATCGGCATTGGCGGCACGGCGGAGCATTGCATGCTGCTCGCCAAGCAGGCGCTGATGGAGCCGATCGACATGGGGCCGCTCAAGGCGCGCGGACCACAAAACGACATCGAGGCGCTGCGCATCGAGATTTTCGATGCGGTCAATGCGCTGGGCATCGGCGCGCAGGGGCTGGGCGGCCTCTCCACCATTCTCGACGTCAAGATCCTGGACGCGCCCTGCCACGCCGCCGGCAAGCCGGTCGCGATGATCCCCAATTGCGCCGCCACCCGCCATGCGCATGTGACGCTGGACGGCTCCGGCCCGGCCTATCTGGAAGCGCCGGACCTCACCGCTTGGCCCAAGGTCGACTGGGCGCCGGACAGTAGCGCGATCCGCGTCGATCTGGACGCGCTCACGCCCGCCATGGTGCAGAGCTGGAAGCAGGGCGACCGGCTATTGCTGAGCGGCAAGATGCTCACCGGCCGCGATGCCGCCCACAAGCGCATTCAGGACATGCTGGCCAGGGGCGAGGAGCTGCCCGTCGAGTTCAAGGGCCGGGTCATCTATTATGTCGGCCCGGTCGATCCGGTGGGCGAGGAGATTGTCGGCCCTGCCGGCCCAACCACGGCGACGCGCATGGACCAGTTCACCAGGATGATGCTGGAGCAGGGCCTGCTCGCCATGGTCGGCAAGGCCGAGCGCGGCGGACAAGCGGTCGATGCGATCCGCGATCATCAAAGCGCTTATCTGATGGCGGTCGGCGGGGCGGCCTATCTCGTGTCCCGCGCGATCAAGGGCAGCAAGGTCGTCGGCTTTGCGGACCTCGGCATGGAAGCGATCTACGAGTTCGAGGTGCAGGATTTCCCTGTCACCGTCGCGGTCGATGCGCAGGGCGAGAATGTCCACCATCTCGCCCCGCTGGTCTGGCGCGAGAAGATCGCGCGCGAAGGGTTGCTGGAAAAGGCATGACCGCCACCGCCGCGCCCCAGGGGACGCCCGGCAGCGAGGGAGGCGGGGCGTCCGCGCTCCGCTTCACGCCGCTGACGGCAGCCTCGCCGGCCCAGCGCGCGGCGTTCTTCGCAATCTATCATGAGGCGCTGCCGCCCAGCGAGCGCAAGGCCGATGACGACATATTGGTGCAAGCCGAGCGCGACGATGGCGTGCTCGAACTGGCGGAGCTGGACGGCGTGGCGGTGGGTTTCCTTATACTCTACCGCGCGCGGGCTCAGCCGATCGCGCTGCTCGAATATCTCGGTGTCGCCGCCAATGCCCGCAGCGGCGGCCTTGGCGCGCAGCTGTTCGCGCGCATCGCCGAGCTCTCGGCCGGCCGCACGCTGTTGATCGAAGTGGAGACCGACCGCGAGACCGACGCGCCGGACATCGATCAGCGCATCCGGCGCAAGCGCTTCTATGCACGGCAGGGCTGCCGGCAGCTTGCCCACCTCGCCTATGTCATGCCGCCGGTCGGCCCACAGGCCCCTCCGCCCATGGACCTGCTGGTGCTCACCGATCGTGCCCTGGTCGAGCGCACCACGCTCCAGGCGTGGCTCGACGATATTTATCGCCATGTCTATGATCAGCGGCAGGATGATCCGATGATCGCGCGCATGACGGACGGCCTGCCGGACCAGCTCGCCTTCCAGCCGATTTAGGACCGCGCCACTGCCTCTAATATTGCTGGAAGTTCAGCCGTAAGCCCGGCCGGGGCCAGCGGCACTTGAACAGCGTCCCGGTCGCCGATCCGGTGATCCACGCCGTGCGCATATCCGGCCCGCCAAAGCAGATATTGGTGGTGATCGGATCAGCCACCGGAACATGCTCATAAGCCCCGCTCATTGGATCGATCACGGTGATGCCGCCGTTGAACAGGGTCGCTACCGCCACCCGACCATCCGCCTCCACCGCAAGGCTGTCGAACCACTGCATGCCCGGCAGATTGACCGCCACCCGGCCGCTCTCATGCCCCTGTTGGGCAGGTGCTTCGCCCGGCGCGGTGAGATCGAGCGCCCAAAGCCGCTGCAGCAGCGAGTCCGCCCAATAGAGCGTCTTCTCATCCGGCGAGAGGCCGATACCGTTGGGCGAAATCTGCTCCGCGCGCAGCCGCCTGATCCGCGAGCCATCCGGCCGGGCATGATAGATGCCGCCAAGCCGCCGGTTCTCCCCATCCGAAAAGCCGAAGCAGGTGATCCACATGCCGCCCTGCCGATCGAACACGATATCATTGGGCGCATTGAGCGGCTTGCCATCGCAATGGTCATACAGCGTCGAGACCGCGCCGGTAGTCAGGTCAACCCGCTGGATGGAGCCACCCGCATAATGATCCGGCAGGCCAAGCTTGCCTTCCGCCTGCCACCCGTCCGGAAAGGTCAGCGCGCCGCCATTATTGACGACATAGGCCGCGCCGTCCGGGCCGATCGCCACGCCATTGGGACCGCCGCCAAGCTCCGCGACGATCGCCAGCGTGCCGTCCGGCTTCACCCGCGTCAGCGTCTGGCGCGCCATCTCCACGACCAACACCGAGCCATCCGCCATCGCGACCGGCCCCTCGGGAAACAACAATGCGTCGGTCACTCTCTCCAGCTCGATCATCATTCCCTCCTCTGCGGGTGGACCGGCGCGGGGTCGCCTAGTCGCGGACCCGGCCGATAAATGCCCAGGTGCAGATCATGCCCATCGCCCCGCAAAAGGCGATGCCGCAGGCCAGCGACAACGAACTGCCCGTGCTGAACTGGGCGAAGACCGCCACGATGATCCCGGCAATGGCCAGCTGGCCGAAGCCGAGCAGCGCCGAGGTCTGCCCGAGCGCGCGCGGATGGAGCGAGAGAGCGCCGGCCTGCATCTGCGGCTGCACCACGCCCCAGCCGAGCGTATAGATGATCTCCGGGATCACCAGCGCCGCCCAGGCGCCCGGCGCCAGCCAGGTCGCGATGATCATCGCCGTGACCGCCCCCAATTGGATAAGCGTGCCGATCCGCACCGTCGCTTCCAGCGAATGGGTGCGGATCATCCGGTTGGAGGCGATGCTGCCGAAGATGAATCCGATGGTCGAGAGCGCCAGCATGATCGCATAATGACCCGCGCTTTCCCCGAACCGCCCGACAATCACCTGCGGCGCAACCGAGGAAAAAACAAACAGCCCGCTATAGGCAAAGGCATTGCCGAACACGAAGGCCAGCAGCGCTTTCGATCGTGCCAGCGCGCCCAGCGATGCCGCGACCTTGCCCGGATGGAGCGGCAAGCGATGCGCACGGGGCAGCGTCTCGGGCAGGGTGCGCAGGCTGAGCAGCATGATGATGGCGACGACCAGGCCCATGCCGAAGAGCGGCGCGCGCCAGCCGAACAGCATGACCAGCCCACCGCTCAGCAAGGGCGCCAGCATCGGCACCGGGCCGTAGAGCGCACCGACCAGTGCCAGCGTGCGTGCCGCGTCCGTCCGGTCGAGCAGATCGCGCACGATCGTCCGCGCCAGCAGCACCACCGCCGCGCAGCCCAGCCCCTGCAAGGCCCGGGCAATCACCACCAAGGCGAAATCGCTCGCCGCTCCGCCCAGCAGGCTCGCTGCGATATACAGGACGAGACCGCCATAAATGACAGGCCGGCGCCCCACCGCATCCGCCAGCATGCCGCAGAACAGCTGCGCCGCGGCAAAAGCGATGACGAACGCACTCATCGCCACCGCCACATCGACACGGGGAATGGCAAGATCGCTTCCCAGCGCCGGCAGCAGCGGCGACATGCCTTCGATCGACATGGGCAGAATCGCGGTCAGCGCCGCGACGAGAAACAGCAGCGAACGCGGCAGCCGGTCGCCACCCGCGCTCGTCACGACGACGGACGCGACGGATGACGGCGCAAGGCCGCCGGCTTCGGCCAGCGGGCCGTCAGGACGCAATGCTTTGGGCAGAAATGGCTCCTATGCCTGACCGGGCTTATCGAGCTTGCCGAATTTCGCCTCGAACCCGTCGGCATCGCCACTGGCAAGAAATTTCGCCTGTTCGACCCAGTTATCGCGGACGATCCGGCCCTTGAAATTGCCCAGTTGCGCATCGACCAGCGCGATTTCACGATCACCCCAGCCGGCAATCTGGTCATAACGGGTGATGCCAAGCCCGGCGAGCAGGCCATTGAGCTTCGGCCCCAGCCCCTTGATCCGGCGCAGGTCATCCGGCTCGCCAGCTGCCGCCGGAACGCCGATATCGGTAAAGGCGATGCCGCCCGCCGCGGCACTGCCGCTCGCCATCAGTGCGGCGCTGTTGCGCTCCACGGCCCGCACGTCGCCGGGCGCCGCGCCACTTGCCGCCACATCGGCCGCCATCGCATCCTCGACCGTCTGCGCGACTTCCTCCGCCTTGTTGCGGATCGCCTCGCTCGCTGCGCCGATCGCCGTGACTGAACTGTCGACATGATGCCCCGCCGGGCGATCCGCGCGGCGCGAGCGCAGCAGCCAGATGACCAGAAAGGCAACGACAAGAGCGACAAGAATCAGGATGACAGGGGTGCTTCCCATGGGGACGTTCCTCGTGACGGTGTCGGCGCGGAATGCGGCCAGGCGGCGCCCGCCCGCAAGGCGCCCGAGCATAAGCGGCGCTCCGTCTTTCTTCAACACGCAATGGCGCCACCGTTCGCCACCCCTTCATCCACAGGAAAATTTTCCCATATATGTTTACGGGCTTGCGTTCCGGGAACGCCGCGAAACTCCACGCGTCGCGGCGATCGGGCCGGTCGCACGACCATGAATCGAGGCGTTTTATCGATGAAATGAAACCTTCACGGTCCAATTGTTCCTTGCATCGCCAGCCGGCTGTGGCACAATCGCTGGTGTTCAGACATGGCAAGCGACGCAACCACTTGTGCCACAACGCTACAGCAATCGCTGCGGCGCAGGGTTTTTCGACCCTTTTGCACCAGATGAGGCGGGGTTTGGCCAATGTGAACGAGTTTCAAATTTGTGGGGGCTTGAGCTATGGAGTTTCGGGATTTGCACGCGGAAGCAGCGGCGGACGCCACTCTGACCGGCGAGGCTGTCATCGACAGCGCCCGTGACAATGCGGCAGCGACAGAGCCGTCCGTAAAGCGCAAGGCAGGCGGCGGCTCGAACACCGTCGATGCGCGCCGGTTCGATGTTGTCACGGACCCGACGCGCGATGCGCTGCTGACCGAGTTCGGCAAGGAAACGCTGCAGGACCGCTATCTGCTGCCGGACGAGAGCTATCAGGATTTGTTCGCCCGCGTCGCCTCGGCCTATGCGGACGATCAGGCGCACGCCCAGCGGCTCTATGATTATATTTCGCGCCTGTGGTTCATGCCGGCAACGCCCGTGCTTTCCAATGGCGGCACCGGGCGCGGCCTGCCGATCAGCTGCTATCTCAACAGCGTGGATGACAGCCTGGAAGGCATCGTCAACACCTGGAACGAGAATGTCTGGCTGGCCTCGCGGGGCGGCGGCATCGGCACCTATTGGGGCAATGTGCGTGGCATTGGCGAGCCGGTCGGCCTCAATGGCAAGACCAGCGGCATCATCCCCTTCGTGCGGGTGATGGATTCGCTCACACTGGCTATTTCGCAGGGCTCGCTGCGGCGCGGCTCGGCGGCCTGTTACCTTGATGTCTCGCACCCCGAGATCGAAGAGTTTCTGGAGATCCGCAAGCCGTCGGGCGACTTCAACCGCAAGGCGCTCAACCTCCATCATGGCGTGCTGCTCACCGATGAGTTCATGGAAGCGGTGCGTGACGGCGCCGACTTCGATCTGCGGTCGCCCAAGGATGGCAGCGTGCGCGCCACCGTCGATGCCCGCAGCCTGTTCCAGAAGCTGGTCGAGACGCGCCTGGCCACCGGCGAGCCCTATATCGTGTTCAACGACACGGTGAACCGCATGATGCCCAAGCATCACCGCGATCTGGGCCTCAAGGTCTCGACCTCGAACCTGTGCTCGGAAATCACCCTGCCGACCGGCCGCGACCATCTGGGCAACGACCGCACCGCCGTCTGCTGCCTCTCCAGCGTCAATCTGGAAACATGGGACCAGTGGAACGGCGAAAAAGGCTTCATCGAGGATATCATGCGGTTCCTCGACAATGTGCTGCAGGACTATATCGACCGCGCGCCGGACGAAATGGCGCGCGCCAAATATAGCGCCGGGCGCGAGCGCTCGGTGGGCCTCGGTGTCATGGGCTTCCACAGCTTCATGCAGGCGCGTGGCATCCCGTTTGAAAGCGCGATGGCCAAGAGCTGGAACTTGCGGATGTTCAAGCATATCTCCGCGCAGGCCAATGAGGCCTCGATGGCGCTGGCGATCGAGCGCGGGCCCTGCCCGGACGCCGCCGATCAGGGTGTGATGGAGCGTTTCTCCTGCAAGATGGCGATCGCGCCGACCGCGTCGATCAGCATCATCTGCGGCGGCACCTCGGCCTGCATCGAGCCGATCCCGGCGAATATCTACACGCACAAGACGCTGTCCGGCAGCTTCATCGTGAAGAACCCGTATCTCGAAAAGATCCTGCAAGGGAAATCGAAGGATTCGACGAATGTCTGGAATTCGATCCTCGAAAAGGGCGGATCGGTGCAGCATCTCGATTTCCTCAGCCAGGAGGAGAAGGACACCTTCAAGACGAGCTTCGAGATCGACCAGCGCTGGCTCATCGAACTGGCCGCCGACCGCACGCCGTTCATCGATCAGGCACAGTCGCTCAACCTGTTCATCCCGGCGGATGTCGAGAAGTGGGATCTGCTGATGCTCCACTTCCGCGCATGGGAACTGGGCGTGAAGTCGCTCTATTATCTGCGCTCCAAGTCGATCCAGCGCGCTGGGTTCGCCGGCGGCGTCGAGGCGGACAACACGCCCGAGATGAAGAAGATCGAGCTGCCCAGCACCGACTATGACGAGTGCCTCGCCTGTCAGTAAAAAGGCGTTCAGCCACAGCATAAGAACAGAGGTGGCCCGGAAGCCAATTCCGGGCCACCTGCTGATCCGGATCACGGCGGCACTCGCAGCGGCCGGCCACCAATAAGAAGGGCGCCCCTGCAAGGACGCCCTTCTTATTGCGAAACGGCTGCCGAAGAGCGCTTAGAGGTCCGGCCCCGCCGCCTCGTCGCCCTTCACCGTCCAGGTCTGACCCTGGCTGACCAGCTTTTGCAGGTCCGGCGTCTTGCCGCGCGCGCCATGTTCATTCTGCGCCATCACCGCCTGCTCGAAGCTCACGGCCGGATCGTCATAAATGACGCCCAGCGCCATCGGGAACGGGCCCAGCGGCATCTCGACCAGCATATGGGCGACCGAGCGGTTGGCGACGTCATGGACGATCACGTCCGCCCCTTGCCAGTCGCCATCGACGACATCGACCACCTTGAGCGCCAGCGCCTCGCGATCCAGCGCAATGCCCTTGGCGCCCCTGGCGAACAGCATCGGCTTGCCATGCTCGACCCACAGCTGCCCTTCATCCGCATTCTTCTTCTCGGTAAAGTCGGCGAACACATCCTTGTTATAGACGATGCAGTTCTGGAAAATCTCCACGAAGGCCGCGCCCTTGTGATTATAGGCGGCGACCAGCACATCGGAGAGTTGCTTGGCGATATCATAGGCCCGCGCGATGAAACGTGCGCCCGAGCCCAGCGCGAAAGCGGCCGGGCGCGCGGGATGGTCCACCGACCCGAATGGCGTCGAGGGACTGCGCGTGCCCTCCCGGCTCGTCGGCGAATATTGCCCCTTGGTGAGGCCGTAAATCTCGTTGTTGAACAACAAGATCTGGCAATCGAGATTGCGGCGCAGGACGTGCATGGTGTGATTGCCGCCGATCGACAGGCCATCGCCATCGCCGGTGACGATCCACACATCAAGATCGGGATTGGCCAGCTTGACGCCCGTCGCCACCGCCGGCGCGCGGCCGTGGATGGTGTGGAAGCCATAGCTCTCGACATAATAGGGGAAGCGCGACGAGCAACCGATGCCGGAGACGAAGACCGTATTGGCCGGATCGGCGCCGAGGATCGGCAGCGTGCGCTGCACCGCCTTCAGGATCGCATAATCGCCACAACCGGGGCACCAGCGCACTTCCTGATCGGTTTCCCAGTCCTTGAGCGTGGTCTGCACGCGCGGCTTGGTGAGCGTGGCAATGTCGGTCATGCGAGCACCCCCTCGATGGCTGCCTCAATCTCCGCGATGCGGAAGGGTTGGCCGGACGTCTTGTTGAGCGGCTTGGCGTCGACCAGATACTGATCGCGCAGGAGCGTCTTGAGCTGCCCCGTGTTCATCTCCGGCACGAGAATATGCTCATAGCCCCGCAGCAGTTCGCCCAGATCCTCCGGCAGCGGCCAGATGTGGCGGATGTGAATATGCGCCACATCCAGCCCCTTGCGGCGCGCCCGACGCACGGCCTGATGGATCGGCCCGAAGGTCGAGCCCCAGCCGACCACCGCCAGCTTGCCACGCTCCTCGCCCTGCGCGACCTCTTGTCTGAGGCCTCGCGCGATGCCGAGAATCTTGTCGCGGCGCAGCTCCGTCATCGCCTGATGGTTGGCCGGCGCATAATTGATGTGGCCGGTGTCCACTTCCTTCTCGATGCCGCCGATGCGGTGCATCAGGTCCGGCGTGCCGGGCTTGATCCACGGGCGCGCCAGCTTCTCGTCACGCGAATAGGGTTTGAGACCTTCTTCCGGCAGCGCCGTCTGGAAGTTCGCCGGGAACGGCGCATAGCTGGCCATGTCCGGCACTTTCCAGGGCTCGGCGGCGTTGGCGATATAGCCATCGGTGAGCAGCATGACCGGCGTCATATACTGGATCGCGATGCGACAGGCCTCGATCGCGCAATCAAACGCATCGGTGGGCGAGCGCGCGGCGATGACCGGCATCGGCGCATCGCCATTGCGGCCGTAGACGGCCTGATAGAGATCGGACTGCTCGGTCTTGGTCGGCAGGCCGGTCGAGGGCCCGCCGCGCTGGGAATTCACGATCACCAGCGGCAGCTCGGTCATGATGGCGAGGCCCATCGCCTCGCCTTTCAGCGCAATGCCCGGGCCGGAGGAGGAGGTGACGCCGAGCGACCCGGCATAGCTCGCACCAATAGCACTGGCGATGGCCGCAATCTCGTCCTCCGCCTGGAAGGTAGTGACGCCATATTCCTTGAGGCGCGAGAGATGATGCAGGATCGCGCTCGCCGGGGTGATCGGATAACCGCCGAAGAACATCGGCAGCGAGGCCAGCTGCGCGCCGGCGACAAGACCAAGCGAAATCGCCTCCGCCCCGGTCACGGTGCGATACAGCCCTTCCGCGGCGGGCGCGGCCGGAATGTGCAGTTGCTTCATCGGCACGGCCAGTTCGGCCGTCTCGCCATAGGCATGGCCAGCGTTGAGCGCCGCGATATTCGCCTCGGCAATCTCCGGCAGTCTCGCAAACTTGCTCTTGAGCCAGTCGACGATCGGCTGGCGATCCCGGTCGAACAGCCAGAGCGCCAGCCCCAGCGTCCACATATTCTTGCAGCGCAGCGCTTCCTTGTTGCCAAGGCCGAAGGGCTTCACGCTCTCCAGCGTCAGCGCGGAAATGTCGAACGCCAGCAACTGCCAGCGCGAGAGACTGCCATCCTCGAGCGGATTGCGCTCATATTTCGCCTTGGCCAGATTGCGATCACCAAACTCGCCGGTGTCCGCGATGATGAGGCCGCCGGCTTTGAGGTCGCCCACATTGGTCTTGAGCGCGGCGGGGTTCATCGCGATCAATATGTCGGGCGAGTCCCCGGCCGTGGTGATGTCCGTCGAACCGAAATTGATCTGAAACGCCGAAACCCCGAACAGCGTGCCCTGCGGCGCCCGGATTTCCGCCGGGAAGTCAGGGAAGGTCGCCAGATCGTTACCAGATAGCGCGGTCGACAGGGTGAACTGCCCGCCCGTCAACTGCATGCCATCACCACTGTCGCCGGCAAAGCGGACGACGACAGCTTCAGGCGCGATATCCTGCGGAGCAAGTGGTGCAGTCGATGGGGTTGCGACAGTTGCCATGGCGAACTCGAATATTGCGGATACTTCTGCCCCTAGTCCTTCCAGCCGCGCCGATCAAAGTAGAAAAGCTGCGGCCCACCGAGCGCTGCCTTTTTTGCGCCCCCTTGTCAGCCCATGCTTGCGGGCGGCGAAATCGCGGCACATAGCCGGCCCCTGCCAACTGGACGAACGAGAGATTGATGCGAGACAAGGCCGACCTGCCCTACCGCCCATGCGTGGGCATCATGCTGGCGAACCGCCATGGCACGATCTTCGTCGGCCAGCGGATCGACGCCAAGGAAGGCGATGCCTGGCAGATGCCGCAAGGCGGTATCGATGCGGGTGAAACCCCCGAAGCCGCACTGATCCGTGAACTGGGTGAGGAAACCGGCATCGCGCCGCATCTGGTGGACGTGATCGCCCGCTCTGCCCACGAGCATCTCTATGATCTGCCGGACGAGCTGATCGGCAAGCTGTGGGGCGGCAAATATCGCGGGCAAGCGCAGCGCTGGTTCCTCGTGCGCTTCAAGGGCGAGGATAGCGACATCAACATCGCCACCCAGCATGCTGAATTCGACGCCTGGCGCTGGGCGGACGCCGACGAGCTTGTAGACCTGATCGTCCCCTTCAAGCGCCCCGTCTATCGCGAGGTGGTGCGCGAGTTTCGCGACCTGCTCTGAGCCACGCCGGACCCGGCCAATCATGGTTTCGCCATCATTAACTCATTAACCATGATTTAAGTTGAAACCGGACGGCAGCCATGGTGTTCCAGAGATATGGAGCCATGTCCCAATGAAGACGATCAAACGCCTCTTCACCATCAAGACCAAGTTCGAGGCCTTTCTGGCCATTTACGCACTTGGCCTCGGCGCTGCTGCGCGCGGCGTCCATTATCTTGAGCAATATCCCGGGATCGGCGGCAAGCTGCTCTTCCTCGCCTGCTGTAGCGCGGTCATGGTCGTGGGCGGCCTGATGATCGACGGCGTCGAACTCAAGCGGACCTACGGGGACTGAGTCGAGCGGTCGCCGCGCCGGCCCCGCGCAGTGCCACGCACGTCCGGGACAAGCGAAACTGCAAATTCCTCAATGCCGTGAAGCCCTGCCACGCCTGATCAATCGTGCGACGGCGGTTGATATCATATAATGATATCATTATCATCCCCCACCGTTCGGAGCTGCGGGGAGACCATGCGTGGTGCACGCGATCATCTATGATTTCGATGGCGTCATTGCGGATAGTGAAGTGCTCGCAAACCAGGTGCTCGCAGAGCGCATCACTGCGCTGGGCTTGCCGACGACACTGAATGATGCGCTGCGCCTGTATATGGGCAGGCGCTGGGCAGAGGCGATGAAACTGATCGAGCATGGCCTTGGGAAACCGCTTCCGATCAGTTTCTCAGCCGATTTGCATGCCGCGACCCTCGCACGCCTTCAGGCCGATCTGAAAGAGGTTCACGGCGCCACGGAATTCATCAAGCACTTCAAAACGCTGCCCCGGTGCATCGCGTCCTCCAGTTCGGCCAGCCGCCTGCAAGTCAGTCTGGAAGCCCTCAATCTCCGCGATATGTTTGACGGCAGGACATTCAGCGCGGATCTGGTCGCGCGAGGCAAGCCCTGTCCCGATATCTTCTTATATGCCGCGAAACAGATTGGCATTGCGCCATCGAAATGCGTGGTCATTGAAGATAGCCCGTCCGGTGTCCATGCCGCCAAAGCAGCCGGCATGACAGTGATAGGCCTTGGCGCAGCCTCGCATATCCGTGCCAGGCATTGCCAGCACTTGCTGGACGCCGGAGCAGACTATGCGACCACCTCCTGGGCCGATGCCCGCGCGTTTATGAACGGGCGGGCGGGAACCAGGCAGAACTAGCTGCCCCCAGCCACCGCCCAGACCGCCTCCACGTCAGATCACGCGAGCGCGGCCTGCGCAGACAGCGGCTCATAGCCATGCTGCCGGGCGACCGGCAGGCAGGTGACATGGCCGTTCCAGATATTGAGGCCGGCAAGCAGGTGCGGATCACGGCGCATGGCTTCCTTCCAGCCCAGATTGGCGATCGCCAGCGCATGGGGCAGCGTCATGTTGTTGAGCGCATAGGTCGATGTGCGCGCCACCGCGCCGGGCATGTTGCCCACGCAATAATGCACGATCCCGTCGACCATATAGGTCGGTTCCGCATGGGTCGTCGGCCGGCTGGTCTCGAAGCAGCCGCCCTGATCGATGGCGACATCGACCAGCACCGCGCCCGGCTTCATCGTGCCCAGCATCTCGCGCGAGACGAGCCGCGGCGCCGCCGCGCCGGGAATGAGCACCGCGCCGATCACCAGATCCGCCTCGGCCACGCTCTCGGCCACATTGCTGCGATTGGCGAAGCGGGTCTTGGCGCGCGCGCCGAAATGCAGATCGAGCCGCTCCAGCACCCCGGGATCGCGATCGAGAATGGTGACGTCCGCTCCCAGCCCTGCCGCCATATGCGCGGCATTGGACCCAACGACGCCGCCGCCGATCACTGCCACCTTGGCGGGCAATACGCCCGGCACGCCGCCGAGCAGCACACCGCGACCGCCATGGCCGGTCTCCAGCGCGGTCGCCCCCGCCTGAATGGACATGCGACCGGCCACCTGGCTCATCGGCTTGAGCAGCGGCAGGCCCCCGCTGGCATCGGTCACCGTCTCATAGGCAATGCAGGTGGCGCCGGATTGCACCAGATCGGCCGTCTGCGCCGCATCGGGGGCGAGGTGAAGATAGGCGTAGACAATCTGCCCCGGCCGCAGCATTGCGCGCTCCGCCGGCTGCGGCTCCTTGACCTTCACGATCATCTCGGCCCGCGCATAGATATCGGCAGCTGCCTCCACGATCTGCGCCCCGGCCGCTTCATAATCCGCATCCTGCGCACCGATACCCAGCCCGGCCCCGCTCTCGACAAGGACCACGTGCCCCTGCGCGACCAGCTCATAGGCGCTCTCCGGGGTCAGACCCACGCGATATTCGTGGTTCTTGATCTCCTTGACGGTGCCAACGAGCATAGCTTCACTCCTGCTTTTTCACGATTTCAGTCTGACGCACGGCCTGCTCGCAATCGAGCGACGCACCTTTCGTTAACGACGCTGTCCGGCATGGCAACCCGCCACAGGCTGTCGCTCGTTACACTTTATTGCGCCGCGTTCAAACGCCCGTGACCACCCGCATGACCAGGCGCCCCTCTCAGAGAAACAGCTTGCGGAAGCTCACCCGCACAGAGCGGCCGACAGGGTCCATATAGGCTGGGTGGTAAGCCAGCGGCACCAACCCGTTGCCATCCGTCACATGCTGGCGGGCATCAAACAGATTATCGATCGAGACCTGCAGACGCGCCCCGCGCAGGAACGGCACCTTCTCCACCAGCGACGGCATTTGCGAGAGGTTCGCGAACAACCGCACATTGACCGTGGCGAGATCGCCGAAGCGCAACTGGCTGGATGGCAGGTTGGCCGATCCGGTCACATGGGTCGCGCTTTTCCACTCGCTGGTCACCCGCAACCCATAGCCGCTCTGCGAGAAGCCGGCCTGCGCCTCCACTTCATGACGCGACGGCCCTGCACCGCCGCCCAGCGAATCGCCCCTCAGCAGATCGAGAACAGGCATGTTGGGGAGAAGCTGCGTCGTGCCCTGCAATGCAATCTCATGATAAAGCGACAAACTGAGCCGCCCGCCGCCTGCGCCGCCACCAGCACCGCCAAAGCGGGCACGGCCGCCACCGCCCGCCATGTCGCCACGCGGACCGCCGGGATTAGCGGCCTGTCCCGCCATGGCGCCAGGCGCTGGCCGGGCCCCTGCCTCCGCCGAAACCGCCGGTGTCGCTGGGCTGGCCTGCCCTGGCGCATTCGCCTCGCCCTGCGGACGCCGGCCGCCGGGGCCGTTCTCGGCAAAGCGTCGTTGGGCCGCCGCGCGCATCGCATCGATCTGGCTCTGCGGCGTTTTCAGGCGCTTGCTGACATTGAACCCCCAGCGCAGCGTATCGCGGGTCTGGTTGACGATATTGATGGGCCGCAGATCGACCTGCGTCAGATGCCCCTCGTCATCCCATTTGAACCGGTCGGGAAATGCGTCCCTCGTCGCTTGCGTGATGCCGGGGAAGGCGGCGATCCCCCCCTTCGTCAGCCGATGATTATAATTGATGCTGAAGCGGAGATCGGATTCCGCCAGCGGCGTGATGACCGCCCCGAGCCGCAGTGCCTGCGTGCGCGCCGCCTTCAGCCCCGGGCTGCCGCCGGTGATCGTCGTCACCAGCACCGTTTCGCCCAGTATATTGTCGAAAACCGGCACATTTTCGGTGAAGTCCTGCGGATCGCCCAGTTGCTGCGGCGTCGGCGCGATCTCGTCATCGCGGTAGGAGGCCGAGAGCCCGATGCCCTTGCGCGGCGTCCAGTTGAGGCCGCCGCCAAAGCTGCGCAATGTGCCTGCGTCGGAGAAATGATCGACCCCGGCATTGGCATTGACCGAGAGCCGGCCGAGACTGTCCGAGGCGCGGGAAACCGGCACATCGACGCTGACCGAGCCGCCGCCGCCCTGCCGCCCGATATGCTTGCCGGTGACGATGAGGTTGCGCTCCAGCATATTGTCCAGTTCCAGCGTCGACCCGCTGAGCCGGACTGTCGTGGACACATCGCCGGCCGGAAGACTGAACAGACTGCGATTATAGACGAAATCGAGATTGGCCGCATCGCTCCGGTTGCGCGAATCATCAGCCGCTCGCCCAATCAGAAAAGCCGCCGCCACGGGCAGGGTGGGGTCAGCAAGCGGATCACCGGCCGCCACCGCCGCCTCATAGGAGGAGAGATCGAACGGCCGCGCCGTGATGCCGCGCGATTCACTGCGCGTATAGCCCGCCGTCAGCGTCCATTGGCCCGCGCTGCGCTCCGCGTTGACAGTCAGGCCAAGGCTGCCGGTCTGCGTGCTGCTGGAGCGCCCCAGCGAGCCGATCCCATTGGCGAAAGGCTGGAAGCTGCTATCCAGCCCACCCGGCGCATAGGGCGATCCGCCCGGTAGGAACACGGATGGAAGCGCGAGACCGACATTTCTTTCGCTCAGGCTGGTGGTGCCCTCCGCGGTGATCGTCGCCTGTGTCCGCTCGGTGAGCGGCTTGTGATAGCTGCCATTGACGGTGAGCTGTTGCATGAACGGACGAAGTGTCCGCGCGCCGCTATCGGCTTCGGCAAGGCCGCGCTCGGTCTCGAACAGCCGGGCGGTGGAGGTGTAATCGGCGTTCAGATTGACCCGTTCGCCCCGCCGGATGGACAGGAAGCCGGCCTCGACCTCGCCGCTTTTGCCGCCGCCCGCTGTGGGAATGCGGCCGGTCAGCTCACCGGTAAAGGCGCGGAACCGCTGGCGCAGCACGATGTTCATCACGCGCCGATCAGAGCCATAGCCGTAGCGCAGGCCCACTTCCTCCGGCAGAATATCCACGCGGGCGATGGCCTCGGCGGGGATGGTCGCGATCTCGCGGAAGCTCGATATGCGCTTGCCTTCGAGCAGGGTCACGGGTGGCTGGCCGCTGGCGCTGCGCAGCTGCGGGCCCAGTTCGGTCAGCAAATCATTGATCGTCGAAATGCCGAGCGCGCGCACATCGGCCGCATTCAGTTGCTCCTCCGGCCGGATATCCCCCAGCACGGCGCCCCGTTCCCGCGCACCGGTGACGACGATTTCGTCGGCCACCTCTTCCAGCATGGCTTCGTCAATCTCCTCTTGCTGCTGGGCAAAGGCCGGCCCGCTCGCCAGCGCGGCAAAGGAAATTGAAGCCAGAAGAAACGCGGGAGCAGTACGGTTTGGAAGCATAGCACCCATCTTGAGAATTGATTGCAACAGGCCGATAGTCCATGGAGTCAACGGGCTGTCTGTCCGATGAACGAAATAGCCGGCACCGCAATACAAGCGGGCTGCATTCAAAAATATCACAGTCTGGCATGTTGAGATTGAGAACAGGCTCCGATAACCGGAACCGAACAACAAGCCGATCGGCAAGAGAGGATGCGCATGACGCTGGAAATTGAAGACAGGCTCGGCCTGCAGGACCTGATCGCAAATTATAGCTGGGCGCTCGATACGGGCGACGTCGACGCGCTGGTCGCCTGCTTCACGCCGGATGCACGGATGGTCGAGGAAGTGTTCGAGGACCCGGATATCTGGGAAGGCCATGAAGGCATTCGCGGCATCGCCGAACATTATCGCAATGCCCCCGGTTTTCCCGGCCGCCAGCATCATGTGACGCAGACCCAGTATCGCCCGCAATCCGATGGCTCGGTGCATATGCGCTCCTTCGCCTTCGTAACCGAATGCGACGGCGAGCCGCCCTATGTGCTGCGCTTTACCGGCTGGTATGATGACCATGCGGTAAAGAGCGCGGATGGCCGCTGGCTGTTCCACCGCCGCACCGTGCGCCTCTGGGATGGCGAAGTGCTCAAGAATTTCCCGGGCAAGGGCGAATGGGTCCCTCGCCAGCGCCCGCCCTCACTCATCATCAAACGCTAGGCCAGAATCCTACCGCCGGCGGCCAGCGCGTGACGGTCGTCGCGAGATGCCGGCCACCTGGTCGATCCCACGGAACGCATCGGCACCAAACCGCGCCAGCGTGCAGAGAGCCAGGCGCCGCTTGGCGGGGCCCCCTTGCCGGCCAAGCCCGTGATGGCACGCGCAAGGCTGCCTGGCGCCACCTCGGTCTTTTCATCCCCCGCGGACCTGCCGAGCACCAGCAGATACGACAATGCCGGGGTCCGCATGGGCCCCGGCATTGTCTTGTTGCGTCGCGACGAACCGGCGATCCGGTTCATTCGGGCGTCGGTCTCAGTCGCGCTTGGCGCGCGCTGCTGCGGCTGCGGCTGCCTCGGTCGTCGGGTTGCCGAGCGACAGCTCGCGACCATCGGGGAAGCTGATCTCAGCGGCGCTTGCACGCGTGTCTCCGTCACGGGCCCGGAAGGCCTGGACAGCAATCTTGGTGCCGGCCGGCAGCGAGTTCCGGTTCCAGCCACGACGCAGCAGCGCGCTGGGTGCACCGCCCTCGACGCGCCAGACCTCTTCCTTCTTGGTCTGCGGGTTTACCACCTTGATGTGGATCCAGCTGTGCGGATTCACCCACTCAAACTTCTGAACCTCACCTTCAAGCCGGATGGGCTTGTTCTGATCAAATTCTGCCGCGAACGAGTGGTGAGCGAGCACGGCGCCCGCTCCGCCAAACGCCAGCAGCGCGCCGGCCACGCCGGCATGCCAGATTTTCATACGCACGGTTTCGTCACTCCTTGTAGCTTTACTGCTTCTATACCCGGTTAGATTTCGCTTGTCTGAACGCCTTACTTCGGCGCGACCTGACCCTGATGAAGATCACCATAAAGCAGCTCTTCCGAGAACGGCACGCACCGGAAGTCCTGCAGCTCTGCATTAGCTTCCATGCGGCGATAAATCGGCATGCTCATCTTCCACGGCTGGGTGTAGGTATCCGGATCATCCACCGTCACTTCATAACGGATCAGGTTCGGCCCCTCAGGCGTGAAACGCTCGGTCACCGTCGCATGCGAAGAGATGTAGTTACCCGACCGGTCCAGCCAGGTCACGCCTTCATACAGTTCGCCACCCGGCGCCTTGATGTCACCCGGGCTGAGGCCGAGCGTGACGATCTTGAGCGTGTCGCCTTCCCATTCACCGAACGACGTGCCCATCCAGGTATCGATCGGCGGGATTTCGACGGGCTTCATGTGAACGATGCGGCTGGCCGAGGCATATTCATAGACGATGATGAGATCGTCCTTGTCACCCTGCACGATCTGGAACGGGTGATCCATATAGCTCGCGCGCGGGATGCCGGGCAGATAGCAGGCAGCTTCCGGGTCCCACATCGGCGTCTTGGCGCGATTCTCGTCACGCAGCTTGATTGCTTCCGGCTTGTAGGGAAGGCGGCCGCCCTCGACCACGCCCGGGCTGGCCGGAATGGCACCAATCGCGCCCAGCTTCTCCTGCGCGGCGGGAGCCGGTGCCGCGCTGTGTGGCTCCAGATTCCAGTTGGCGCCACTCATCGACTGCCAGATGCCGTTAAGATTCGGCTTGCCATCGATTTTTGCCGGCGCCTGCTGTCCCGCAGCCGCCTTCTGGGCCTTGCCGGCCTTCTGCGCCATCACGGGCGTAGCCCCCATAGCGAGCAGCGCAGCCGTCGCCATCAGTTTGAAAGTCATGTTCATCCCCGATAAATCCTCTCATTCAGACCGGAAATTATGGCAGTGCATAGACGACCAGCGTGCCGCCCCCGTTAATTGCAACATATTGCTTTCCGCTGCGCCCCCGATAGCTGATCGGATTCGCATTGGCACTATTGGCGAGGGTGGCCTCCCACAATTGCTGCCCCGTTGTGGCATCAAACGCACGGAAGCGCTTGTCGTTCGTCGCTCCGACAAACACCAGGCCGCCAGCCGTCACGCTGGGCCCGGCGCTGCCGGTATCTCCCTGTAGTTGCTTGCCCTCCGGCAGTCCTTCGACGAGGCCCAATGGCACCGCCCACGCGACCTCGCCGGTATTGGCATTGACGGCCGTGAGTCGCGCCCACGGGCCCTTGTAGCACGGCGCACCGGGACCGACACCCCGGCCATTCTCGTCATATTTCCCGCTGATCGGCGCGGTAAAGGAGAAAAATGGCCCCTTCCCGTCCACGCTGGCGCGGTCATAATCGCCCGGCACCGTCGCATCGAAGCTGTAGGACTTGCTGCCCGCAGGCACCTTCTCCGTCCAGCCGACCAGCGACGTATCATGCGCATTCACATAGACCATGCCAGTCGTGGGATCAGCCGCAGGGCCGCCCCAGTTCACGCCGCCGATACCACCGGGAAACTGGATCGTCGAGCGCGGCGGCGCCCCCTCTTCCTTATACATGAAGGGCGTGAACGGCCCCATGTTATAGAAGCCGCCAGCCTTGTCCCACATCGCCTGGCATGCGGCAGCATGCTCGGCCGTGGTATCCTCGGCGGTGACCATATCCTCCTTGGTCATCGACACCCTGCTGAGCGGCGGCGTCTTGACCGGGAAGGGCTGGGTCGGATGATAATATTCGCCCGGCACATCGCCCTTGGGCACCGGACGCTCCTCAACCTCGAACAGCGGCTTGCCGGTCTTGCGATCCAGCTCGAACACATAGCTGGTCTTGCCGACATGGAAGATGGCGGGATGCGTCTTGCCGTCGATCGTCACGTCGATCAGCGAGCCGGCGGTCGGCATGTCCGAGTCCCACAAATCATGATGGACGGTCTGGAAATGCCAGCGATACTTGCCGGTCTTCAGGTCCAGCGCCACGATCGAGTTGCCGAACAGGTTGGTGCCCGGGCGGCTGCCCCCCCAATAATTGGGCGAAGGCGAACTGAGGGGAATGAAGACGAGCTGATTCTTCTCATCCACCGGCGCAGAAAAAGCCCACATATTCGTGCCGGAGCGGCCCTTCCAGCCATCGCCCCAAGTGTCGTTATATTTCTGGCCGGCCTGCGGAACCGTCTGGAACTCCCACAGCTTCTTGCCGGTGCGCACATCAAAGGCGCGCGGGTTGCCGGGGTCGCCCACCGGATTTTCCAGCGTTGCCGCGCCGATCACCGCGACATCACCCGAAATGGTCGGCGTGCCGCCATAGCCGATGCCAACATCGACATAGCCATCCTTGCCAAAGCCCTTGACGGGCGTGCCGCTCGCCGCATCCAGCGCCAGCATGCGGGTGCCGAGCATCACCAGGATGCGGGCCGGCGTTTTCGCGTCGCCCGGCCAATAGCCCGCGCCGCGGGTCGAAAAGCCGCCCGGCCCGCGCGCGCCCGGCACCCGCGGTTCATTATGAACCCACAGCTCCTTGCCGGTATCGGCATCCAACGCCACGAAGCGGGGGCCTGCGGGAAAATACATGACGCCGTTCACCACCAGCGGAGACGCGGTGTTGAACGTCTTGAGCGGATATGACCAGGCCAGCGCCAGTTGCGACACGTTGGACCGATTAATCTGATCGAGCGGCGAATAGCGAGTCGAGGCCAGATCGCGGTTAAGCGTCCACCAGTCACCATCAGGAACGCCCGCCTGGACACCGGCCGCCGCCGTGAGCCCCAGGGCCACAGCCAGTCCAAATCCGCCCGGGAAACGCATAAACACCCTCCAAGAACATGCGACCAGCCACTGTGGCAAGGCAACGCCAAAGCCCGCGCCGCAACGTCCAATCTACAACCGTTACAGCAACCGTTAAATTTGACTATGTCCAGAATCAAGCGTTAGTTGTTTTTGACAACATCGTTTCCCTTCGGCTACCGGGTCCCTGGGAGAAGCCTTGATGTATTTTGGCGGGCGTTTACCAGAGGACGGGACAGCAGGCGGCATAACGGGCGATAGCGCCAGGCCGCTGCGGTCCGCTGCCGGACGGCTGGGCGCTTTGCCGTGACGGCGCTGCATGCAGGCGCTGGCATGACAGGCGGGCTTCGCTTAATCCGCTGTCACAGAATCGGGGAAACGGGGCAGGCGCGCGCATGAGGTTGCGCCCTGCCCCATTCAAGGGACACACAGTCTGATGTCTATAAGTGATCTGTTGTTTGCCTTTACGGAATGGCTGCGTGAGACGCAGCTGACGGAGGCTTCGCTTGCTATTTCGGATACGCCGATCAGTCTCTGGATCGGCACGCACTTCTGGGTGATTCCGATCATGCA
>DATMGL010000016.1:0-80013 GCA_035555575.1 Sphingobium sp. | reverse complement strand
CACAAGCTATATGGCCAATCCCTACTTCCTCATCAAAATGGGCCTGCTCATCCTGGCCGGTCTCAACATGGCGGTCTTCCATGCCGTCACCTGGCGGACCGTCAACGACTGGGACAACAGCCCCGTCCTGCCAACCGGGGCAAAGATCGCCGGCGCCCTCTCCCTGCTCTTCTGGCTCGGCGTCATCTTCTTCGGACGTGCCATCGGGTTCACCCTCGGCATCTACGAATAAGAGACGCATGATCGGGCATCGCTACGCGGCCCGCGATCAGATGTCGAAAAGGGCGATCCGGCCAAGGCGGCCGGGTCGCCCTTTTTTTGACGGACTTTTGAAAGATGCGGGTGAAAGATGCGGGTCGGCGTCATCGATCGCGCCGAAACAGGACGGGATGGGTCAACACACCTCAAAGTGAGCTTGACCCCTCCTCGCCTGCCACTCCACCTCAGGGGCGCGCAACCCAGCCTCGCTGCCATTGCAGGTCTTTGATCCAAGGCAACCCTTCAAGGCCGGTCGTGAGCGCGCGATCCTCCGGGTGTCGAGACAGGCGCCGCGCTCCGCCAACATCGATGTCAGAGCGAGCTTCGGATGCGTCAGCCAAGCATCGCCACTGTCGAGCCCAGCCTGTCATCGGGCACACAGGAAAACAATGAAAGGGCACCCGGCTTTTACCGCAGCCGCGCCATCAATGCGCGCAACGCCTCCCTTGGGCGGGCTCAAGCGCGCCGGTTCCGTGCTCTTATGCGGCGAGCGCCCCGCAGGTCGCTGTGGGCGCGCCCTGCCGCCGATGATCCGGCAGGGGCGCGCCCACACACATGTCAGCGGACCGTCACGTCCCGATCGAACATCTTCTGATAGAAGTCGATCTTAGCCTGGCTGAGCCACGGGCCACGGCCGGACTCGCCTGCATCCAGCACCATCGCCTCGGTCGGCGCGAGCGATTTGACCATCGGCCATTCCGGCAGGCCAGGGCCATTGGGATTGCCCGTCCGCGCGAAGTTCACCCAATAGGACGAAATCTGGTCGGCAAATGCCTCTTCCGTCGGGTTGCCCGCCATCAACGCGACGGAGCTTTGCCCCGGGAAGGTCCTCGGCGCCGCCAGATTGTTGAACACATAGGGAATTTCCGCTGTGTGGCCGGCCCCAAGGTCGGGCTTTCCCGGATCATAGGGCGGACGGTGCTTGAAGAAATAGTGCCACGCATTCTTGCCGATCTTCGCTTGTTCATCGGCGTAAAGGCGCATATGCCAGGCCATCGCATCCGAGAACGGCTCCGACGCGACCAACTTGGCTGCCTCATCGGTCTCGACCGGGTAGGCCGCCAGACCGGCCTGCGCCAGACTGCCCCAGCGCCGCTCGGCACTGTCACGCCAGCCAGCGGCGGTCATCGCGGGACCCATGCCAGCGGTGAACGAGCCCTCCTCGGCATTGGAACCAACGAGAATATCGACGGCATTCTGACGCCCCTTGGCGAAGGTGATGGTCAGATCTTCCGGGATCACCCAGCCATCCACGATCATGCCGGTGCGCGGCAATTTGTCATAGGCCTCCTGCGCCGGTAACGCGCGCAGTTCCGCCAATGTCTTGGCGCCCAGCTTGTCCGCTGCCGTCACCGCTTGCTTCTCGGCGGCGGCTAGGGTCATCATGTCGTTGATGCCCAGCCCCATCCATGCGCCGCTCTCGGAAATGGCACGGTGAATCAGTCCCTTGGCCTCCGGCGAGCCGACCAGCGCGGCTGACATGCAGGCGCCGGCGGATTCGCCGAACACGGTCACATTATCCGGATCGCCGCCGAACTGCGCGATATTGGCCTTGATCCACTTGAGCGCCGCGATGGTATCCATCAGCGCATAATTGCCCGAGGCGTTCTTGCCGGATTCCTTCGTCAACTCCGGGTGCGCCATGAAACCGAGCGAGCCCACGCGATAGTTGAACGTGACGAGAACCACGCCCTTTTTCGCCAGCTCATCGCCTTCGCTGAACGGCGGGTTGCCGCCGCCCTCACCATAGGCACCGCCATAGATCCACACCATCACCGGGCGCTTCTCACCGGCGGCCTTGGCTGGCGTCCACAGGTTGAGGGACAGGCAATCCTCGGACATGCCGGGTGAATCCGGCAGATCGGTGGCGGGATTGACGCGGCCCTGACCCGGCGGCTGGATGCACACCTTGCCATATTTGTCGCCAGCGCGAACGCCCTTCCACGGCGTGACCGCCGCCGGCGCCTTCCAACGCCGATCGCCCACCGGCGCGGCCGCAAACGGAATGCCCTTGAAGGCCGTCACGCCGGCCACCTTGCCGGGCGTTCCGGAGATGAGACCGGCATTGGTTTTCACCGGCTTGTTCAAATCGGCATGCGCCGCCGATGCCGCGGCAAGCATTGCCGTGACTGCAGCGAGACGCAGCGTCACCTTACGACCATTCATGGAGTCCCCTCTTTCGTCTTCTGGGCGCGGAGTGCGCGGGATGATGTGATATAGTTACGGATCTGAACATTGCCTTCATGACAGGCATATTCGAAGAATTCATAGCCATCGTTACGCTGCCAATCGAGCCGCACCGTCCATGGCGCCGTGAATATGACAGGATCCGTGTAGCTCATCTCGTAAACGATGCTATCCGGACCGGTCATGACGAAGCGTTCGACGATCGAGGCACTCGCGCTGATCGGCGTATCATTTTCCGGCGGCGAACCGGTCGTCACGATACTGGTCGCCGACGGACCGTCCTTCAAATGCGTGGTCGTCACCACCAGTGTATTGCCATCTTCCCAATGGCCATAGCTGCGCCCCATCCAGTTCGGGATAGCGGCCGCCTGCGTGGTCCGCCCGTCCGTGGGAATGATCCTCGCCTCATGGATCATCTCCAGCGCGATCACGACCATACCCGGCGCCTGAAAGATACGAATGCCATTATTATACTGCATCGGCAGCATGGAGGCCGGCATGCCGCGCGTGATGCAGCGATCCCAGCTATCGAAATCGGTTGTCCAGTCGAAGGCCTGGTCCTTGCGCCAGCTCGAATGCATCAGGGCGGCGCGACGCTTGCCTTCCGCCGTCATGGACGGCAGGCGGCCATCCGCCGGACTGACGAGCAGCGACGTGCGCCGGCTCGGCTTGCCCATCTCGACCCAATGCCCCTGCCCGAGCTTGTCCCCCGACTCTTCCTTGTCGTAACGCGCCGCTGCGGTATCGACCCGCTCGGTGCGCTCGGCAAACTCCGCATCGGTCAGGAACATGCGGTTGCCCTGCTTGGGGTCGCGCTGCATCGGCGTGCCGTTCAGATGGTCGATCGGCCAGACCCCGCGCAAGTCAGGCTCGCCCCATGGCGTCGTCTGCGGTTGGAAAGTGCGAGGAATGGGCGGAACCTGCGTGAGGTCCGCACCCGCCTCCTCCGCCCGGAGCGGGCTCGTGCCCAGCAGGCAGGCCCCTGTTACCAGCATGGCCCACTGCCCTGCGCGATGTGTCCTGAAACCGAATTGCATTGACGCCCCTCCCCAAAGTGCCGCGCGCCGGCGGAAGGCAGGAGAAGGGGCTGATCCGCGCGCTGCATTCATGACGCGCACCGTCCTCGCCCGTCTCGCCCGTTGCCAGTCGACACGTGGCGCTAAGGGTAGAACGAGAATGATCGAATCAAAATAGTTTATTTCACAAACCATGTCGGAAAACCTGATCATGGCGACCCGGCACGCCGGAACGCGGGCCAGCCCGTCGCGCGCCCGCGACAGGAACCATGGCCATGGTCGACCCTGCCCTGCGCCGCAAGCGCGAGCCATCGCGGGCGGCTTTGCCCGGTTGATCATATCTCGACGGCAAAGGCAGGACCGGGCGGTCCGCGGATGGACCCAAGCTGGCATTCGGCTGGATGATGGAGCCGAAAGCCGTGCTGGCGGCCGCGCCGGAAAGCGCGGCCGCCAGAACAGTGGGAAGGCGGCCGGAGGACACCTTCAGCCAGATCACCGCTTCGTTGCGGTCTCGGCCGGCTTGGTCGCCGAAGCAGTCTTCTGCGCTTCCGCGGCCTTCTGGGCCCGCAGCACGCGCGACGAACTGATGTAGTTACGAATCTGAACATTGCCTTCATGGCAGGCATATTCATAGAATTCATAATCGTCGTTACGCGGGATATCCATGCGGATCGTCCACGGCGCCGTCCACATCTCCGGGTCCGTATAGGTCATTTCATAGACCAGCGTGTTGGCATCCGCGAGCGTGAAGCGCTCCTGCACCTTGGCGCCGGCCCCCATCGGCAAGGTGTTGTTCGGCAAGCCGCCGATCGTCGCCATGTTGATCGGCGCAGCGCCGACCTTGATGTTGGTCGTATCGACCACCAGCGTATTGCCTTCCCAATGGCCACGGCTCTCACCCATCCATGCCGTGACGTCGCTGGGCGGCGTGGGGCGGCCATCGGTGTAGATGACCCGCGTGCCGAGCATTTCCAGCGCAACCACGACCGTGCCAGGCGCCTGGAAGATGCGCACGCCATTATTGTAGCGGAACGGCATCATCGAAGCGGGGAAGCCGCGCGAAATGCAGCGATCCCAGCTGTCGAAATCGGTTGTCCAGTCAAAGTCCTGATCCCTGACCCAGCTCGAACGGCCGGCGGCATCCAGCGCCTTGCCCTTCTCCGTCAACGCCGGAAGGCGACCATTTTCAGGCGCGATCAGCAACGAGGTGCGACGGCCGGCACCGGTCATCTCCACCCAATTGCCCATGCCGAGCTTGTTGGACTTGGTCTCGGCCTCGGCGGCATTGCGCGAACGCTCCATAGCGCTCTCGCGCTTGTCATATTCCTCCTGATTGAGGAACACGCGATTGCCCTGCTCAACGGTCCGCTGCATCGGCAGGCCACCGAGCGAATCGATCGGCCAGCCGCCGCGAATATCCGGATCGCCCCAAGCGGTCTTCTTCGGCTGATAGTTGGGCAGCGGCGGCAAATGCGTCAGATCTGGCTCGTCCGCCTTAGCGGATGACTGGGCCTGCGCCATGGTGGGCACGCTCGCGAGGCTCAGCGCCCCAAGCGATGTGACGGCGGCCATGGCAAGCGCCCCGGCAGCGCGATGTTTGAAACTGCGGGCGGTCATTGATTCCCCTCCTTCTGTGCGGCGCTTCGCGCGCGCGATGACATAATGCGGTTACGAATCTGCACTTTAACTCTCGTGGCAGTCATGGTCGAAAACTTCAGTCTACTCGCTCTTGCGGTTTTCGTCAGCCTGTGACGCGCGAGCGACACTTTCCTGTGTCGCCCGCGCCGGTCTCAACGCGCGCCCTCGACGATCGCGCCTTCTGGCAGTGCGAATGTGATATATTGATTGGCGCCCGGCTCCGGCAGATCGAGCTTGGGCGCCCAGAGCCCCAGTCCGCCCACCGGAATGACGATGAACTGCCGCCCACCTGCCTCATAGACAGTCGGCACGCCTTCCGACGCGGCCGGCAGATCATATTCCCAAAGAACCTTGCCCGTCGCAGCATCGCGCGCGCGGAACTTGCGGTCGGTCGAGGTCGCGTTGAACAGCAGCCCGCCCGCCGTGGCAACCGGCGCACCGCGCCCGATATGGCTGCCCGTGCCGGTGATCCCCTGATCCGCCAGCGGCTTCACTTCGCCATTGGGGAGCTGCCAGATGATCTTGCCGTCGGTCATGTCATAGGCGGTGATTGTCGACCAGGGCGGACTGATCGCGGAATAGCCATTGCTCTGGATCATGAAATCCACCGGCGACTGATAGGGCAACACATCCCCGCCGCCGTTCGGCATATTGGCAACCGCCTGCGGACGCTTATCCTCGTTGAGCTTGATGATGACCGGCAGGTTGCGAGCGATCACGAAAACACGCTTATTCTGCGGATCAGCCGCCGCCATGCCCCAGTTCGAGCCGCCATTATGGCCCGGCATGGAGATAGAGCCGCGCAGGCTCGGCGGCGTGAACAGGCCCTCGTTGCGCATCGTGCGCAGCTGCTCGCGGACCTTCTCCTTATCCTTCTCCGGGATATAGGGGTTGATATCCGCCTCGGTGAAGCTCATCCGCGCGAATGGCTGCGGCCAGCTCGGGATCGGCTGCGTGGGCGAGGTCTTCTCACCGGGCACGTCGGACTGCGGCACCGGCTTTTCCTCGATCGGCCAGATCGGTTTGCCGTTGCGCCGGTCGAGCACGAACAGATAGCCCTGCTTGCTCGGCTGCACGATGATCGGCACATCCTTGCCGTCGCGCTTGATGGTCAGCAGCTTGGGCGCCGTGGGAAGGTCATAATCCCACAGATCGTGATGCACGGTCTGGTAATGCCACAGGCGCTTGCCCGTGCGCGCATCAAGGGCCAGAATGCTGTTGGCGAACAGATTGTCGCCCGCCCGGTTGCCGCCGTAAAAGTCATAGCGCGCGGTGCCGGTGGGGATGAAGATGACCCCGGCTTCCTTGTCCACGGTCGATTCCGACCAGTTATGGACACCGCCAAACTTCTCATGATCCTTCGCCGGCCAGGTATCATAGCCGAACTCACCCTTCTGCGGCACGGTGTGGAACTTCCACACCAGCTTGCCGGTCCGCACGTCATAGGCATGGATGTCGGCGGGGGCGGACGTATAATCATAGGCGCCGGCAGGCAGCGACATGATCAGCAGATTTTCGAAAATCTGGCCCGGATTGTCGGTTTGCAGCGGCCGCATCTTGCTGATGTCGACATCGAGTCCGACGCGCAGATCGACCTTGCCATCCTGTCCGAACGACTCGATCGGCTGCCCCGTCTCGGCCGAGATGGCCCGGAGCATGCCGTCATTGAGGAAGAGCAGCCGGCGATCGCGGCCATCCGCGCTCTGCCAGTAGTTCATGCCCCGCGCGCCGATCCGCCCCTGATTCGCCGAGCGCCACTTTTCCGTGCCCGTCACCGCATCGAGCGCGACGATCACATTATCCTCCGCCACGACATACATGACGCCGTTCACGACAAGGGGGTTGAAGCGCGGCGGCTGCGTGCCGCCTGCCGGGAAGGTCCACGCCACCTGCAACTGGGTGACATTGGCCGGATTAATCTGGTTCAGAGCCGAGAATTGAGCCGAGTCGGCGCCAAGATACCCCTCCCAATTGGGAGAGTCGGCAGCGGCGGTCCGCACCGTCGCCTGCTGCGCACAGGCCGTCACCAGCAGCCCCAGCCCCACAATACCCAGCTTGATCGCGCGGCCGAAATCGGCGCGGCGCCCGGCCGAATGCGGCTCCGACAGATTATGCACTTCCAGTCCCCTAATTCTCAGTCACTCAGCCTATATGCCTGTCGGTGGTCGCGACGCTGCCCTCGGCTCCGCCAGCCTAGACTAGATTTTGTCAACTTGACAACAGCCCAATGCACTCGCCATTGACTTTGTCCATCAAATAGCTGCACCGACCGCCAAACTGCGCGGGAGCGGGCAGTAGTCAGTCCGACGCGACCGGCCGACGCGAACCAGCGGTTCACGCAGCGGCAATCTGGACAGGCATAAACCGCAGGAACGGCGATATGACAGACATCGCCACAAGATATGGAACGAGGAGAAGCCGTGGTGCCGGCAAGTGCAATAGCGAAATGGACGAAACTGGGGATCACGGGCGCTGCCGCCGCCGCTGCCATGATCGCGTTGACACCGCATGTGGCAGGCGCGGCGACCGGCGGCGCAACGCTGGCCGGCCCCGAGGCGCAGGCGCAGGCAGCCCCTGAAGGCGCGGATGCGGACAAGCTGGCCGCGGGCCGGGAGCTGTTCAACAACTGGTCCTGCGGCACCTGCCATGCGCTGAAGGATGCCGAGGGCTCCGGTCATGTCGGCCCATCGCTCGATGGCAACCCCAATCTTACCGAAGCCTTCATCGTCGAGCGCGTGACCAATGGCGCCGGCCCGATGCCGGGCTTCGGCGGTCAGATGAGCGACGAGGAAATCGCCGAATTGGCGGCCTACATCCATCAGGTCGCCCTGAAGTAAGCGATCGGGCGCGGCCGGCAAGGCTGCGCCCGCTTTCCCGGCCTGGAGCAACGGCCGCCCCTGCACGATCGCCGCGCAGCGGATGAGATCAGGGTTGCGTCGGCAGCTCGATCATCGGAACCACGATCGGCAGCTTGACCGCCTCGGCGGGCACCGCTTCGTTTGCGGGACCGGCTTGCGGCGACGCCGCGCTTTCCGGCGCCCCCGCCCTGATCGAGGATGGCGCCGCCGGCGCCACGCGTGCCGCACTCCCAGGCTCAACCCTGCGATTCGGCGCATCAGCGACCGGCCGGGCCGCTGGCCCGCTCGTTCCGGCAGCCTTCGCGCCAGACGCAGACGGACGGGGCGGCGGCTGGGCGGGCGCCTGCGCGCGAGCGAGGGGGCCGGCCACGGGCAGGGACGGCGCCATATCAACGATCGCGTCGACCGGAAGCATGTCGGCTGAACTGGTGGCCGCCTGCACCGGCACCGGAGTGGCTGGCGCGGATGGAACGGGCGCGGGCTCCGCATCGGGCGGGACCGGCGACACCATGAACGCAACCCCGGCCGCCACCGCGAGCGCTACCAATATGGCGAGAACGCCCGGTGCGCGCTGCCATAGCCTGCTCCAGCCCTTGGCAGCCGCTTCGCGCCGCTCTTCCGCACGTTCCAGATGCTCGGCCCGCGTGGCGATCTTGGCGACGAGATCCGGGGGCAGGTCCGGCTGTCGCAGCAAGGCACGCAACGCGCCTGGACGGAGCAGGACAGGACGGCGCGATCCGTTCATATGAGCCACGCCCGCACCCCGGCCGGCGTGCAAATCTGCCGCCATGGTGCGTATCGCCGCGATCCGAGGGTCTGATGGTTCATATGATGGCACGCACCGTCAAAAAACAGCACTATAACCATCCGTTGCAGGGCAGCAATGGCGTCGCGGGATGGCGCGGCGGCCAGCGCGAACGCTATTCCACCGTCACGGATTTGGCGAGGTTGCGGGGCTGGTCGACATCCGTGCCCTTGAGCACCGCGACATGATAGGCGAGCAGTTGCACCGGCACGGCATAGACAATGGGCGCGATAAGGGGATGAACCTTCGGCATGGCGAGCGTCGCCAGACAGCCCTCGCCCGCAGCCACAATACCCTCCTCATCCGAAATCAGCACCACCTTGCCGCCGCGCGCCTGCACTTCCTGCATGTTGGAGACGGTCTTCTCGAACAGCGGCCCGGAGGATGCGATGACGATGACGGGCACAGCCTCATCAATGAGCGCGATCGGCCCGTGCTTAAGTTCGCCGGCGGCGTAGCCCTCGGCGTGGATATAGCTGATTTCCTTGAGCTTGAGCGCGCCTTCCAGCGCCAGCGGATAGTCCGTGCCACGCCCCATATAGAGCACATCGCGCGCCGGCACGATCAGCGGCGCCAGCGCCTGGATCGCCTCATCCTGCGCCAGTGCCTGATTGATGGCGGCGGGCGCTTCGGCGAGATAGTCGACAATCGCCTTCTCCTCGGCCGCCGTCAGCCGGCCCTTGGCTCGCGCGACATTGGCGACCAGCGCGGCGAGGACGGCCAGCTGGCAGGTGAATGCCTTGGTGGAGGCCACGCCGATTTCCGGCCCGGCATGGGTGGGCAGCAGCAGATCCGCCTCGCGCGCCATCGAACTGGTCGGCACGTTGACGACGACGGCGATCTTCTGCCCTTCCGCCCGCGCGTGGCGCAGTGCCGCGAGTGTATCGGCCGTTTCGCCCGATTGGGAGATGAACAGCGCCAGCCCGCTATCCTCCATCACCGGCGCGCGGTAGCGGAATTCGGACGCCACATCGAGATCGACCGGCACGCGCGCAAATTGCTCGAACCAATATTTCGCAACCATCCCGGCGTAGAAACTCGTGCCGCAGGCGACGATCGTCACCCGCCTTATCGCGGACAGGTCGAAATCCGGGACCGGCAGCGAGACCTGATCGTCCATCCGCCGCAAATAGCTGCGCAATGTCTGTGCGACGACGACCGGCTGCTCGTAAATCTCCTTCTGCATGAAATGACGATGATTGCCCTTGTCGATCATCGCGCCGGAGACGCCGGACAGCGTCACGGCCCGTTCGACCGGCGCATTGTCCCGATCGAAGATCTGCGCGCCCGCGCGCGTGACGAGCACCCAGTCGCCCTCGTCCAGATAGGCGATCTTCTGCGTGAGTGGCGCCAGCGCCAGCGCGTCGGAGCCGAGATAGGTCTCTCCCTCGCCATAACCCACCACCAGCGGCGAGCCGAGCCGAGCCCCGATCAGCATGTCTGGATGCTGGCGGAACAGCATGGCCAGCGCAAAGGCCCCCTGCAAGCGCGGGAGCACCCGCCTCACCGCTTCCTGCGGGCTCGCGCCCTGCTCGATCTGCTCACTCAGCAAATGGGCGACAACCTCGGTATCCGTCTCGCTGTCAAAGACCCGGCCGCGCGCCATCAACTCATCTCGCAGCGCCTTGAAATTCTCGATGATGCCATTGTGGACCACCGCCACCTCATCCGTCGCATGCGGATGGGCATTGCTGGTCGTCGGCGCGCCATGGGTTGCCCAGCGCGTGTGGGCGATGCCAGTCGGGCCGGCCAGCGGCTCCATCACCAGCGTGCGGGCGAGGTTGATGAGCTTCCCCTCCGCCCGCCGGCGCGCGATACGGCCCTCCACAATGGTAGCGATGCCCGCCGAATCATAGCCGCGATATTCGAGCCGCCGCAGCCCGTCCAGCAGACGGTCCGCCACATCTTCCGCGCCGACGATCCCGATAATTCCGCACATGAAGCGAGCCTTTTCGTTGTTCTAAAGTGTGTAGGGAATGCGGATGCCCGGCATATTGGCCGGGAAATCCTTGCTGTTGCGTGTCACGAGAATGCGTCCGCCCAGTTGCGCCGAGGCAAGAATGGTCGCCGCCGGCAATCCCATCGTCGGACGCTGCTGATAGAGCGCGGCGGCGCGGCGGCTCACTTCCTCATCCACTTCGGCCACCGCGAACAGATCGAGGAACCGCTCGGTCTGCGCCACCGCATTCTCCGGCGCGCCGGCAAGCAATTCCGTCCAGCTTATGCGGCTGATCCAGCAGCGGCGCGCTCGGCGCAGCTCGGCCCAGGCCTGCGGGTGCTCGTGCAACGCGTCGACGAGAATATTGGTATCGAACTGAATGTCGCTCATAGGCCGGTCTCACCCTCATCGACTGACGCACCGCGCAGCAGCCGTTCATAGGCAAGCCCGTCAATTGCCGAGCCCTGCCGCGCCCACAGGCCGAGAAAACGCTCCAGCCCCTGCGTCGACTCAGTCGCGCGAAAAGCCGTCACCGCCTCACGCAGCAAGGCCGCGCGAGACAGACCCAGCTCCGCCGCACGACCATCCAGCCACTTCACATCATCATCGGAAAGATCGGCAAGAATTCGCATGTCGCTCTGATATCATGTCACGATATCATTGCAAGCCATAGCGGCAGAAGACCTGCAAAAACGAAAGGAGAGAGCAGCAAGCGCCACTCTCTCCTCCGTTCTCATCACCCCGCCCTGCGGCAAAGGGATGAAACTGGCCTTGCAGCCATATTGAAAACAGCTCCACGCAAGCTTCGATCGCAGTCGCGCCATCACGCCCATTCCCACAATGGACGTCGGCCCAGGCAGCGGTCGTGCGAACAGACTCACGCAAATCCGTTTTCGTCATCGCCATCCATGCCAGCATGCGCGCGCACTGGATTGGACATTTTCGACATCCGGCAGCAAAATCATGTCGCAACCATCGGGTCGCGCAAGGATTCAGCCGGATTTCTTCTCGCCCTCTTTTTTCTTGCGCATCGCATCATGGAAGCGGTCCGCCCAACCCGGCTTGACGAATTGCTCGCCGCGCACCAGCCGCAGTTCCCCATCGCCGACATCGCGCGAGACGGCACTCCCCGCCGCGACGATGGCATCCCGCCCGATCCGCACCGGCGCGATCAGCGCGCTGTTGGAGCCGATGAAGGCGCCCTCACCGATCACCGTGCGATGCTTGAAGTAGCCATCATAATTGCAGGTGATGGTGCCCGCGCCGATATTGGCGGCCGCGCCGACCGTCGCATCGCCAATATAGCTCAGATGATTGGCCTTGGCCCCCCGGTCCAGCGTGGCATTCTTGACCTCGACGAAATTGCCGACCCGCGCCTTCTCCTCCAGCACCGCGCCGGGCCGCAGCCGTGCAAATGGCCCGACCGAGACATTGGGACCGATCCGCGCACCCTCAATATGGCAAAAGGCATGGATCATCGCGCCTTCATCGATCGTCACGCCGGGGCCGAAAACCACATTGGGCTCGATCGTCACATCCCGCGCCAGCACTGTGTCATGCGCAAAGAAAACCGTCTCCGGAGCGATCAGGGTCGCGCCCTCGTCCCGCATGGCCTCGACCCGGCGCCGCGCCTGCCAGACCGCTTCCACCCCGGCCAGCTCCGCGCGACTGTTGACGCCGGCAACCTCGCTCGCATCCGTCTCGATCACCGCGCTCGACCGTCCGTCCGCCGCCGCCAGCATGACGATGTCGGGCAGATAATATTCTCCGGCGGCATTGGCGTTGTCCACGCGGGCAAGCAGCGCGAACAGATCGCTCGCGCGCACCGCCATCAGGCCGCTGTTACACAGGTCGATGGCGCGCTCGGCCTCGCTCGCGTCCTTATACTCCACCATACGGTCGATCCGCCCGTCCGCCGCGGCGATGATCCGGCCATAAGCCCCCGCATCCTCGGGCCGGAAGCCAAGCACCACGCAGGCCGGGCCATCAGCCTCATGCAGCCGCGCGATCATCGCGCGCATCGTCTCGGCCCGGACCAGCGGGACATCCCCATAGAGGATCAGCACATCGCCATCGAACCCTGCCAGCGCCGCGCGCGCCTGCGCGACGGCATGGCCCGTGCCGAGCTGCTCGCCCTGCACGGCAATATCCACGCCGCGCCCGCGAACCGCGCCCTCGACCTGCTCGCGCCCGGCGCCGACCACCACAAGTTGCCGCGCAGGGGCCAGCTGCGCCACCGCAGCCAGCAGATGCAGCAACATGGGCCGCCCGGCAATCGGATGCAGCACCTTGTGCAGACTGGATTTCATGCGTGTCCCCTGCCCGGCGGCAAGAATGATCACGGCTAGGGGGCTGGTCACGGCGGCTTTCCTCGAACGATGCAGACTCTGTCGTGTGCGGCCTTGCCATGTTTGACTTGATCACGCCACCGCGCACCGGGCATGGGACCATCATGACAGGCATCCCTTTCGACATAGTCGGCTTCGATCTTGACGGCACCCTCATCGATTCGAGCGCCGATCTCGCCGCCGGCGTCAATCATGCGCTGGCCAGCATCGGCCTGCCCAGCCACAGCGTGGAGGAGGTCAAAGGCTTTGTCGGCAAGGGCGTGGTCATCATGCTGGAGCGGGCGCTGCGGGCCTCGGGCGACTATTCCGATGCGCGACTGGCCGCCCTGCGCCCCGTGTTCGCCGCCTATTACGCCGCCCACCTCACCGACCATAGTCGCCCCTATCCGGGCGCCATCGCCGCGCTGGAGGCGATCAGGGCCAGCGGCGCGCGCGTGGCCCTGTGCACCAACAAGAGCGAGCAATTCACCTTGCCGCTGCTTCGTCAGCTCGACCTGACCGATCATTTCAGCGCGATCATCTGCGGCGACACGCTGGGGCAAGGCGTGCTCAAACCCGATCCGGCACCGGTGCAGGCGATGGTTGCGCGCGCCGGCGGCGGACGCGCCATCTTCATCGGCGACACCTCCCACGATATCGAAGCCGCCCGCGCCGCCGACCTCGCCTGCATCGCCGTGCGCTTCGGGTTCGTCGATGCGGCCGACCAACTCGGGGCGGACGCGATCCTTGAAGGCTATGACGACCTCCTCCCGCTGCTGGAAAACTGGCCGGGCTGATCCTGCTCCAACCTGTCATCGCCACGTCACCATCATCATTCAGCATCGCGGACTTTGGCTAAATGCACTAGGAGCAGCCCATGGCGCGCACGGATCGTTCAATCGGCTTCCTGCTTCTATCCGGGCTGCTCGCGGCTGCCGCGGTCTTCTTTCTCACGCGCAGCTGGGAGGCGACGGCGATCAGCGCGCTGGCCGGGCTGCTCGCCACCGCCCTGCTCTATGACGCGATCGAGCGGCGCATTGCGCTCGCCATCACCCGTCCGCCGGCACCGGCTGCCGGCGGCGCGAGCCGGGACGAGCTGGCAACCTTGCTCGAAGCGCTGCCGCACCCCTGCCTCATCGTCCATCGCGGCCGGATCGAGCGCTGCAACCATGCCGCGCTCGATCTGCTCGGGCAACATATCACCGGGCAGGATGTGCGCCTCGCCCTGCGCCAGCCCGCCGCGATCGACCTGCTTGCCGCGCCCGGCGGCGTGCGCGAGCCGGTGCGCCTCGCAATTGCCGGCCTCGGCATGGCGGATCAGAACTGGGAGTTGGACATCCAGCCGCTGGACAAGGACCGCAATCTCGTCTTGCTGCTCGACCAGAGCGGGCGGCAGGCCACGGAGCAGATGCGCGTCGATTTCGTCGCCAATGCCAGCCACGAACTGCGCACGCCGCTCGCCGGCATATTAGGCTTCATCGAAACCCTGCGCGACCCCGTCGCCGGCGACGATCCAGCGACGCGCGCGCGGTTTCTGACGATCATGGATGGCGAGGCCCGGCGCATGCAGCGGCTGCTCGATGATCTCATGTCGCTCTCCCGCATCGAAGCGGACAAATATCGCGCGCCCGAACAGCCCGTCGCCGTGCCGCCGCTGATCGAGGAGGTCGTCGCCGTCTTCCGCCAGAGCCAGAGCGACCGGGAGATGGTCATCCAGATCGCCCCGGACGTCGCCACGGTGCGGGGTGATCGCGCGCAATTGAGCCAGTTGCTCCACAATCTCGTCAGCAATGCGCTCAAATATGGCGCGCCGGGCACGCCGGTCACCATCGCGGCTCGGCGGATTGACGACGATATGACCGAATTATCCGTCACGGATCGGGGTGACGGGATCGCTCCCCAGCATCTGCCCCGTCTCACCGAGCGCTTCTACCGCATCGATTCGAGCCGGAGCCGTGCGATGGGCGGCACCGGGCTCGGCCTCGCCATCGTCAAGCATATCGTCCAGCGCCACGGCGGCACGCTACACCTTGAAAGCAAGGTCGGCGTGGGCACCACAATCCGCGTGGCGCTGCGCAATATCGCTGTTCCCGACGCGCTGCCAACGCATCCCGCGATCAAATATTAAAGGCCCGGCCGGCATGTTCCGGGCCGGCTGTCATAAAAGCGAAACAGAAACGTCACATTGGCGCGTTGTGCAGGTTCTAGGGAGCGATCCCGGCCAGACGACTATTCGCCTCAGGAGACTTTCAATGCGTTATGCATTTTTCGCGGCGGCATCCTTGCTCGCGCTCGCCGGCTGCCAGAACCAGTCCGGCGGCGCCGGCGCCTCGCGTGACCAGATAAGGGCTGTCGGTTCGTCGACCGTCTATCCCTTCGCGCAGGCCGCGGTGGAGCTGTTCACTCAGGCCAACCCCGGCATGAAGGCGCCGATCATCGAATCGACCGGCACCGGCGCGGGCATCAAGCTCTTCTGCGACGGCGTCGGCGCGCAATTTCCGGATATCGCCAACGCCTCGCGCCGCATCAAGAAGAGCGAGTTTGAGGCATGCCAGAAGAATGGCGTGACCGACGTGATGGAAGTCCAGATCGGTGTCGACGGGCTCGCCTTTGCCGAATCAATCAAGGGCGCGAACCTCAAGCTCACCACCCGGCAGATTTACGAGGCGCTCGCCGCCAACCCTTATGGCAAGGGCCCGAACAAGGCGAAAAACTGGTCCGATATCGACCCGGCGCTGCCCAAGATCGCTATTTCCGTCTTCGGCCCGCCCTCCACGTCCGGCACCCGCGATTCACTCGCCGAACTGGTGCTGACCAAGGGCTGCGAGAGCGATCCGGCCATGACAGCGCTGAAGGACAGCGACGAGGCGAAGCACAAGCAACTGTGCACCCAGATCCGGGAGGACGGCGTCTATGTCGATGCCGGCGAGAATGACAATCTCATCGTCCAGAAGCTCGTCGCCAATCCCGACGCGATCGGCATCTTCGGCTTCTCCTATCTCGACGCCAATCGCGACAAGGTGAAGGATGTGCCGCTGAACGGCATCGAGGCGACCTATGACACCGTCGCTGGCGGCACCTATCCGGGCGCGCGGCCGCTCTACATCTACGTCAAGAAAGCGCATCTCGCCGCCGTTCCGGGTCTCAAGGACTATGTCGAGGCCTTCGCCGCCAACTGGGGCCCCGATGGCGTTCTCGCCCGCCGCGGACTGGTCACGGCGCCCGAGGCTGTGCGCAAGGCCAATGCCGATGTCGTCACCAACCTCTCCGCCATGTCCGGCGACGAGCTGAAATGATGCAAGGATCGCGAGACGGCCAGTCCATGGCCGGGCGGGAGCAACAGCGATGAGCGGTGCCATGGCCCTGTTCGTCGTCGTAGCGCTGGGTGCGATCGGCTGGATCGTCGCCCGCGCCCGCGCCACCCGCATGCAGGCGGAAGCCGGCCGTCTCGCGACCAACAGCCTGCCCTCGCAGCACGGCTGGTATGTCGCGCTGTGGACGGCGCTGCCGGCGCTGGTCTTCCTCACCATCTGGGCCAATGTGACGCCGGCGCTGGTGCTTGATTCCGTGCTGGCCTCACCGGCCGCGCAGACGCTCCCGGCAGATGGCTTCACCCGCAGCGCAATCCTGGGCGAGGCCCGCGCGCTCGCCAGCGGCGCGCGCTCCGCCGCGTTCAATCCGCTGTCGACCACGCTGGTCGAGCCGTTCCGCGCGGCCACCCTGCGCTATGGCGGCATGGGCGCGCTGCTTGCGGTCATCCTCGCCTTTGCCGGCGGCGTCTATGGCCTCTCGCGCGTGCGCCCTGCCTTCACCGCGCGCAACCGCGTCGAGCGGCTGGTGATGTGGGCGCTGCTCGGTGCCTCGCTCATCGCGATCATCACGACGGCAGGCATTGTTGCCTCGCTGCTGTTCGAATCGCTGCGTTTCTTCTCCATGGTCAATCCGCTGGACTTCCTGCTCGGCCTCAAGTGGAGCCCGCAATCAGCCGCCATGGGCTATGGCACCAAGGATGCCTTTGGCGCCGTGCCGCTCTTCTGGGGCACCATCTTCATCGGCGCGATCATCGCCATGATCGTCGCCATCCCGCTTGGCCTGATGAGCGCCATCTACCTCACCCAATATGCCCGGCCACAGGTCCGCAAGTGGATGAAGCCGATCCTGGAGGTGCTCGCCGGCGTGCCGACCGTGGTCTATGGCTATTTCGCCGCGCTCACCATCGCGCCGGCGCTCCGCCATGCCGCCACCACGCTCGGCATCTCCGGCGCCTCGTCGGAAAGCGCTCTGGCCGCCGGCCTCGTGATGGGCGTGATGATCATCCCCTTCATTTCCTCGATGGCGGATGACAGCATCGCCGCCGTGCCACAGGCGATGCGCGACGGCAGCCTCGCCATGGGCGCGACGACCAGCGAGACGATCCGCAAGGTGCTCATCCCCGCAGCACTCCCCGGCGTGGTCGGCGGGGTGCTGCTCGCCGTCAGCCGAGCAATCGGCGAGACGATGATCGTGGTCATGGCCGCTGGTCTTGCCGCCAATCTTACCCTCAATCCCTTCTCCAGCGTGACCACCGTCACCACCCAGATGGTCCAGTTGCTCACCGGCGATCAGGAATTTGACAGCGCCAAGACGCTCGCCGCCTTCGCGCTCGGCCTCGTGCTGTTCGTGGTGACATTGCTGCTCAATATCGTCGCGCTGCGTGTCGTGAAAAAATATCGGGAGGCCTATGAATGACCAGCGCGGCACCCCTGTCCCAACCGGCCACCGGCCGCCGGACCGCAGCGCCCACCGCGTGGCGCGGTGACGCGATGCGCCGCCGCATCGCCCGGCGCTATGCCGCCGAGCGGCGCTTCAGGCTGCTCGGCCTTGCCGCTGTGCTGCTCTCCGCGGGCTTCCTCGCCTTCCTGCTCGTCACCATGGTCGGCAATGGCGCCCGCGGCTTCACCCGCACGGAAATCGCCCTGCCGATCGACTTCCAGCACAGCGCCATCCTGATCGACCCGGCCGCCCTGACCGGCCCCGGTGCCGAGCAGGCGATCGCCAATGCCAACCTCCCCGCCGTCATCGACGCGGCCGCAAACACGGCCTTTGGCGAGGGCGGTGCGCGCATGATCTCGCCGGGCGCGCAACTCGCCGTGCGCAAGGCGATCCTCGCCGACCCCGCACTGTTGAACGGTGCCGCGACGATTACCGTGCCCGCCTCGGAAGGCGTCGACCTGGCCGCCAAGGGCCATGGCGGCGCGGATGAAGCGGCCGTCGCCCGGCTCAAACAGGCCGGCGCACTCTCGACCGGGTTCAACCTGCGCTTCCTGACCGCCAGCGACGGCACGGACCCGACGCTCGTCGGCATCTGGGGCGCGCTCAAGGGCTCGCTGCTCACCATGAGCATCACGCTGGGGCTCAGCTTCCCGATCGGTGTGTTCGCGGCCCTCTATCTGGAGGAATATGCGCCGCGCAACCGCTGGACGGACCTGATCGAGGTCTCCATCAACAATCTGGCGGCCGTGCCCTCGATCATCTTCGGGCTGCTCGGCCTCGCCATCTTCCTCAACCTCATGCACCTGCCGCGCTCGGCGCCCCTGGTCGGCGGCATGACGCTGGCGCTGATGACCATGCCGGTCATCGTTATCGCCGGGCGCAACGCCATCAAGGCGGTGCCCCCTTCGATCCGCGACGCCGCGCTGGGCATTGGCGCATCACCAGTGCAGGTGGTGTTCCACCATGTGCTGCCCCTCGCCCTGCCCGGCATCCTCACCGGCACGATCATCGGCATGGCCCGCGCGCTGGGCGAGACGGCGCCGCTGCTGATGATCGGCATGCGCGCCTTCGTCGCCTCGCCGCCGCACGGCATCACCGATCCGGCCAGCGTGCTGCCGGTGCAGATTTTCCTATGGTCCGACGAGGTCGGGCGCGGCTTCATCGAGAAGACCTCGGCGGCGATCATCGTGCTGCTGCTCTTCCTGCTGACGATGAACAGCATCGCCATCTACCTGCGCAACAAGTTCGAGAAGAAATGGTGACGACCCCCATGGCAGACATGCAGACCCCGACCACCAAGATGACCGCACAAGGCGTGAACGTCTTCTATGGCGAGAAACAGGCGATCAATGACGTCTCGATCGCGGTCGATCTGGAGGATGTGACCGCGCTGATCGGTCCCTCCGGCTGCGGCAAATCGACCTTCCTGCGCACGCTCAACCGGATGAACGATACGGTCGCCGGTGCCCGCGTGGAGGGTCGCATCACGCTCGATGGCGAGGATATTTACGGGCCGGACATGGACGTGGTGCAACTGCGCGCCCGCGTCGGCATGGTGTTCCAGAAGCCCAATCCCTTCCCCAAGACAATCTACGAGAATGTCGCTTATGGCCCGCGCATCCATGGCCTGGCGCACAGCAAGGCCGACCTGGACGAGATCGTTGAAAAAGCCCTGCGCCGCGCTGGTCTGTGGGACGAGGTGAAGGACCGGCTCCACGAAAGCGGCACCGCTCTTTCCGGCGGCCAGCAGCAGCGCCTGTGCATCGGCCGCGCGATTGCCGTCGAGCCGGAGGTCATCCTGATGGACGAACCCTGCTCCGCGCTCGATCCCATCGCAACCGCCCGCATCGAAGAGCTGATCCTCGACCTGCGCGGCAATTATGCGATCGTGATCGTCACCCATAATATGCAGCAGGCCGCGCGCGTCTCCCAGCGCACGGCCTTCTTCCACCTCGGCCGGCTTGTCGAGCATGGCCCGACCACGGAAATCTTCACCAATCCCCGCGAAGAGCGCACGAGGGACTATATCACCGGGCGCTACGGGTGAGACAGGACGACAGGACAAGCACCATGCAGGAACACACTGTCACGGCATTTGACGACGAGCTGAATGCCTTGCGCGCGATGATCGCCGAAATGGGCGGCCTGACCGAGACCGCTATCGACAATGCCATGGCTGCGCTCTCCACGCGCAACCTCAAACTGGCGCAAGACGTGGTCGCGGGCGACGAGCGGATCGACGAACTTGACGCACAGATCGAGCAGCTGGTGGTGCAGACCATCGCCCTGCGCGCGCCGATGGCGCATGACCTGCGCGAGATCATCGCCATCCTCAAGATTTCCAGCATGGTCGAGCGCATGGCCGATTATGCCAAGAGCATCGCCAAGCGCGTCGAACTCGTCACCACCTCGGGATCGCGGCTGGAGCCGCTCTCGCTGCTCCCCGCCATGGCGGGGATCGCCCGCGAGATGGTCAAGTCCGCGCTCGACGCTTTTGCCGCGCGCGACGCCAAACTCGCCCTCACCGTGATCGATCGCGATGTGGCGGTGGATGATTTCTACAACAGCATTTTCCGCGCAGTGGTGACCTTCATGATGGAAAATCCCAAAACCATATCGGAAAGCGCGCATGTGCTGTTCATGGCCAAGAATATCGAGCGCATCGGCGATCATGCGACCAATATGGCCGAGATGATCCACTATGTCGTGACCGGCAAGAAACCGCCCGAGCGCGAGAAGGGCATCCTGTTCGACACCGATCTGCCCGAAACCGGACTGGAGAACTAAGCCATGGTGCGGGCACGAATGCTGCTGGTCGAGGATGATGCGGCGCTGGCCGAGTTGCTGACATGGCATTTCCAGCGCGAGGATTTCGAGGTGGTTCCTACACCGGACGGCGAGGAAGCCCTCCTCCTCGCGCAGGAACAGGCACCCGACATCGTGCTGCTCGACTGGATGGTGGAGAATCTCTCCGGCATCGAGGTTTGCCGTCGCCTGCGCCGGATGGCGGAGACGGCAAACGTGCCGATCATCATGCTGACCGCGCGCGGCGAAGAGGAAGATCGCGTGCGTGGTCTCGAGACCGGCGCGGATGATTATGTTACCAAGCCCTTCTCCCCGCGCGAACTGATTGCCCGCGTCAATGCCGTACTGCGCCGTGTGCGCCCGGCGCTGGCCGGCGAAGTGCTGACCTTCAGTGACCTGGAAATGGACACGGTAGCCCACAAGGTGCGGCGCGGCGGCGACCTGATCGCGCTGGGACCGACCGAGTTCCGCCTACTGCGCCATCTGCTCGAACATCCCGGCTGGGTCTTCTCGCGCGAACGGCTGCTGGACAGCGTCTGGGGACAGGATAGCGACATCGAACTGCGCACGGTCGACGTCCACATCCGTCGCCTGCGCAAGGCGATCAACGCCGGCGATCGACCGGACATCATCCGCACCGTCCGCTCTGCGGGCTACTCACTGGATGCGGACGCGGCCTGAAGCGGGACCGGCGCCCACTCCGTAGATGACATCACACCGGCATGTCATATCGCTCCCGTCACTGCAGGCGCAGGCCAACGTGCAGCTATCATGACCGCATTCGTCGCGCCCAATGCGAAGCGTGTGGGCCAACTCCGCCCGGCGATGGCTGACCGCACAGGGGGCACTGACCCACAGGCTTGAGTTGCGCGACAAGATCCGGCCATCGCCGACGACCGCTTCCCTGCCACTCAGGCGGCTTCGCTCACCACGCACCACGCAGGATGTCGTCATCCACGGCTCGGCACTGGCCCGCCCGTCAGTTCCCGTTAGAAATCATATTGCGCGCGCAAGCCGAAGACATTCGCGCCATAATCGCTGCGGCCGCCGGCCAGCACCGGTGTATCGCGCACTTCCACTCGCAGATAATTGGCGAGGAATTTTACATGCTCGACGGGCACCCAGACGAGCGAGGCGCCAAACATCCGCTGGGTGCCGCCGTTGATGCCGCGGTCGCTCAGGTCCAGCCAGTCATGGCGCAGATTGATCTGCCACGCGCCGGCGCCGCCCTTGTCCAGCCCCCGCGTCGGCACGATCGTCCCGAGCACGCCCTTCTTATAAGGCCGCCCCGTGCCACCGGCGAAGACATAGCCAATCTCACCATAGCCGCCAAAGAAAGTCGGTGCCGGCAGATCCGGCCGGGCGACGCGCTGCCAGAAGCCTTCGGCCGCGACATGCACCGGTCCATGGACGGCCGCAAACTCCAGGCCATAGCCCGTCTCCGCCGTCGCGCTGAACAGGCCGGTATCGACAAAGCGGACATCCGTTGTCCGCGCGCCAGGCCGCGCTCGATAGCGCAGCGCATCGGTAAGGTCGTTCAACTCGCGATGGTGGAACGAGCCGCCGATATGCAACTGGGTGCTGCCCAGCTTCGGCATGTAGACCAGCCGGCCGTCGAGCGAATAGCTGTTCGCCGTTCCGCCCGCGCCAAGCGTCTCGAGATCGTCCGCGAAGATACCGGCAGTCGCGAGTAGATCGCCCGCCTCATAGCTGGCGGACAGACCCAACCGCCGCTCCATGCCGAAGGCCTGTGTAAAGGTCGCACGCTCCAGCATGCTGGTATCCAGATCGCTGGTCACATCCTCCAGTGACGTGATGCGGTGATGACCAAGCGTGACGGTGAGCGGCCCCTTGCCATAGGTCAGCCAGGCATCGGTAAACTGGGCACTGCCGGTCGCGACATCGACCTCCAGCCGATAACCGAAACCGCCACCCAGCTTGCCCTCCACGCCCAGATAGGCACGCCGCACATCGGCCGCCCAGCCCAGCGTCGGTGCGTTGATCCCCACCGGGCGCGAGACGTCATTGCTGTCCAGCTGCAGGCGGCCGCGTGGCTTGACCGTCACGCTGGATGCGCTGGCAGGCGGCACCGTTACCGGCGCGGCCAGGACAGGGCGGACGGCGTCAGCCTTCGCGGAGGCGTCGGCGTCCGGCGCTTCCTCCATGGCAGCAGCGCCGAGCCGCGTCTCCAACTGATCGAGTTGAGCGCGCATCCGGCTGATCTCCGCACGCAACGCCGCGGCGTCCTCGCCCGGCTCGGCATGGGCCTGCCCCGGCGCGAACAGCGCAGCAGCGGCAAAAAGCGGCACGATGAAATTGGTTTGCAAGCGATAGGCTCCAGTCGTCCGGTGGCGTGCCGGGCGCCTAAAGCAAGTTTGTTACCGATTCGAGACAAGGTCTGTTGCATCTTGATGACAGAGCCGAAAACCAGATGTGACAGATTATAGCACCCACACATATGGCAGGGCGCGGCGAGCATCATCGCGGTTATTCAGATAGATGAGCGATACAGCGCATCGCACGGTCGGAACGTTTCCCGACAGCGCCGTATCAGTCGCGACCCACCAGCCGCAGGAGCCGCCGCTCGACCGGTGCAAGCACGCCGGCCAGTTCGTGTCCCCGGCGCAGCACCACGCCGGTTTCGCCGATCAGCGCCCACATGCCCTGCCGATGGCGAAGCGCCGGCCGCTTTTCGATGGAGACTTCCGGTCGTTCCGCCGCGCGACGAAAGGCCGAGAACACCGCTACATCCCGCGTGAGATCGATCGCATAGTCGCGCCAGTGACCGGCCGAGACCATGCGGCCGTAAACATCCATGATGCGGGAGAGCTCCAACCGATCGAAAGCCGTTTGTGAAGGCGCTCCCGGTCCCGTCTGCGCAGGCCGAGGCAGTGGCGTAACGTTGCTCATAAGGCGTCGGGCCTGTCCGGCTTCGGCCGCATCACGCGCTGGTGCGTGACTGGCCTTCCGGTTGGCCATCTCGCTCAGCCGCCAGTTCGGCCAGCCGCTTGCGCAGATTCTCCACCTCGCACTGGAGGATTTCCAGCTTCTGCGTCGCCGGATCATAAACTTCCGAGCATGGCGTGCCATAGGGCGTGAAGATCTTCTGATATTCCTTCGCGTCGACCAGCGTCGCGCGTGCCGGAATGCCGATCATCACTGCACCGGCCGGCACATCCCGGGTGACGACGGCGTTGGCCCCAATTCGTGCCCGCTCGCCTACCACGATGGGGCCCAGCACCTGGGAGCCGGAACCGACGATCGCGCCATCGCACAATGTCGGGTGGCGCTTGCCGGCAATGCCGTTGGCCGGGTCCGTCCCGCCCAGCGTCACGCACTGGTAGATCGTCACATTGTCGCCAATCTCCGCCGTCTCGCCAATCACGGTAAACCCATGATCGATGAAGAGGCGCCGGCCGATTTTAGCCCCCGGATGGATATCGATTGCAGTCAGGAAGCGGGAGAAATGATTGATCAGCCGGGCCAGGAAAAACAATCGCCAGCGGAACAACCGATGCGCCACGCGATGTAAACCGACTGCCCAGACGCCCGGATAAATGAGAATCTCCGCACGGGAGCGCGGCGCGGGATCACGCGCCTTTATCGAATCGAGATAGGACATCAGTCCCATGGCCAAACGCCCCTGCTGGATAATAAGCTACCCTATGGTAGTGATTACATCCCATGATTTCCAGAGAGATAAGAGGCCTGCAAGGGGGATTGGATAAACCGCTTGCATTATGAGCGCGCCCATTTATTTGTCGAGTGAATAGCTTGAGAAAGGGCTTCAAGTGCAGGAAAGCTGGCTTCAGTTCCTCGAAATAGTGTGGCCTTTCGTTCTGGTCGGCTTTGGGGCGCAAATCATCGATGGTGCGCTGGGCATGGCCTATGGCGTCATTTCCAGCAGTCTGCTGCTCACGCTGGGGGTCCCGCCACGGGCTGCCTCGGCCAGTGTCCACGCGGCAGAAACCTGCACCACCGCCGTTTCCGCCGTCAGCCATGTGCTGCACCGCAATGTCGACTGGAAACTGTTCTGGAAGCTCATCATCCCCGGCGTCCTCGGTGGTGTCACAGGCGCCTATGTGCTCTCGAACATCGCCGGCGATGCCATCAAACCCTATATCCAGGCCTATCTGGTCTGCATCGGCCTGTGGTTGCTCTGGCGTGGTTTTAGATATCCGCCTCGCGCACGCGATCCGCGATTCGTCGCGCCGCTCGGCCTCGTTGGCGGCTTTCTGGATGCGACCGGCGGCGGCGGCTGGGGCCCGGTGGTGACCTCCAACCTGCTCCTCCAGGGCGCAAGCCCGCGTCACACGATCGGCACCGTCAACACCGTCGAATTTTTTCTCACGCTGGCAATCAGCCTCACCTTCCTGTTTCATCTCGGCTGGGAAACCTTCACCACAGCCACCATCGGCCTGCTGGTCGGCGGCGTCGTCGCGGCACCGTTCGGGGCATGGATCGCCCGCCATGTACCGGCCAAGCCGCTGCTCATCATGGTCGGCGCCATCCTGACGCTCACCGCCTCCTATGGCATTGCCCGTTCCCTTGAACTGATCGGTTAAATCTATTAAAATACCCCTCATGCATCGAGAGGGACGATCAATGTCGAACTACATGCCAACGCTCAAACAGCTGCAATATCTTGTGGCGCTCAAGGAGCATGGTCATTTTGGCCGGGCGGCAGAGGCCACGTTCGTCACCCAGTCCACGCTCTCGGCCGGCATCCGCGAGCTGGAATCGCTGATCGGCGTTACGTTGGTCGAGCGCACCCGTCGGATCGTGCGCTTCACCGCGCTCGGCAACCACATCGTCGAGAAGGCGCACCGCGTGCTGCGCGAAGCGGAAGAACTGGCCGCCATGGCGCAGGCCTCCGGCTCACCGTTGGTGGGCGAGTTGCGGATGAGCGTCATCCCCACGATCGCACCATTCCTGTTACCGCGCCTGCTCCCCCGCCTGCGCGCCGAGCGGCCGGCGCTTCAGCTCTATCTGCGCGAGGAGACCAGCCATGCCGCGCTCGATTCGCTGCGCCATGGCCATGCGGACTGCGTGCTGCTCGCCCTGCCCTTTCCCTGCGGCGATGTAGAGACGGAAATCCTGTTCGACGACCCGCTGCTCGTTGCCTTCCCCAAGGATGATCCGCGCGATCCGCCCGCGCAAATCTCGCCGGACATGATCGACGGCAACCGGCTGCTCTTGCTGGAAGATGGCCATTGCCTGAAAGATCATGCTCTTGCCGCTTGCAACCGGGCAGAGCTGCGCAACGAGGCAACGATTACCGGCACCTCGCTACACACGCTGGTGCAGATGGTCGATAACGGCCTTGGCCTCACCCTGCTTCCGGAAATGGCTGTTCAGGGCGGCATTCTCGCCAACACCCAGATCGTCACCCGGCCGATCCGCTCGGCCAGCGCTCAGCGCGACATCGCCCTCATCTGGCGCCGCAACTCTCCGCGCGAAACCGACTTCCGCCTGATGGCCGACATATTGCGCAACGCCGCAGCCAAGCAGAAGGAAAAGGTGGCGGCTTGATAGCCGGGCGGAAACGCCAGGATGCGGCCTTACCGACCGGTGCTCCCGGCCGTGGTCGTCAAACGATCAAGCCACGCCTGCGCCTGCCTGGGCTCGCCGACAGCTTGCGGGTCCACAGGGCCACGTGACGCAAGAAATTGCTGCTGAAGCTCGAAGGGTGGCATGCCAAGCTGCTGCCTCGCCGCATCGATTGCCTGACCAATCTCGTTCAGATTATCGATGACGGGCGCGACGGCTGCTCGAGCCCAGCGATCAGCCTGATGATCAAACAGCCCCCATTTTCCCGAAGCGGTGACCCGCAACGCATCGATAAGCGCCGCGGTATAGTCCGCTTCAAGGTCTGAACGGCGGATGTCGAGGCGCTCAAGGCGATCAGCTTTTGCCATAGCCGGGCCCTATACCGCCAGATCCAGGCCTGCAATCAGGTCCTGAGCGCCACAGCTGATCGCACAGGGCGACAGGCGCTATTGTCCGCCCCAATGGGCTGCCCGGTCATCATCCTCGGCCGCTGCCTCAACCCATTCGCCCGAGCCGTCCTGCCGCAGCGTCCGCTTCCAGAAAGGCGCAGAAACCTTGAGCCAGTCGATGAGGAAGGCACAGGCTTCCAGAGCCGCTGTCCGGTGGGAGGATGCCGTGCCGACAAATACGATGCGCGCACCGACCGGCAGCGTGCCGTAGCGATGGATCACCGTCACGCCGAGCAGCGGCCAGCGCGCCGCAGCCTGCGCCACAATGTCCGCAATCTGCCGCTCGGTCATGGCCGGATAATGCTCGAGATGGAGGGCGGTGAGGCCACCATCGTCTCGCACCAGCCCCGTGAAGCTCGCCACCGCACCGCCCGGCAGCCTTTCCAGCCCGGCCAGTTCAGCGGCGGGGTCGAAATCCTCGGTGTCCACCCGCACGATGAGGCGCGGCATCACCTCAGCCCCCGGTGACGGGCGGGAACAGCGCCAGTTCGCGCGCCGCCCCGATCGGCGTATCGAGTGGCACGAAACGCTGGTCGAGCGCCGCGCGCAGACGGGCGCGGTCGGCAAAGGCGGCGGCATGGCCGGCGCTCTGGATGGCCAGCGCATCGAGCAGCGCGGCAATCGTCATATCCGCGCCGGGGTGGGCGATCTGCTGCTCATCCTGCCCGATGCGCTCGCGCACCCAGGCGAAATAGAGGATAGTGAGCCCGGCCATGGTTCAGGCCGTCATATGTTTGAGGCCGACGCGCAGATAGTCCCAGCCGGTCACCAGCGTGATGAGCGCCGCAGCCCACAGAGTGACAAGGCCGAACAGCTGGATGAAGGCGATGTGCGGCAGCCCGCCCGCCAGAATCAGCGCGCCGAGGGAGACGAGCTGCAACGCCGTCTTCCATTTGGCGAGACGCGATACCGGCACGGAGATCCGCAGCCCCGCCAGAAACTCGCGCAGGCCCGAGACGGCAATCTCGCGCAGCAGGATCACCAGGGCCGGAATGATGTGCACGCCCTGAATATTCTGGTTGGCGCACAGAATGAGGATCACCGCGCCGATCATGATCTTGTCGGCAATGGGATCGAGAAACACCCCGAGTCCGGAAACGGCGCCCTGCGCGCGGGCCAGATAGCCGTCGAAATAATCGGTAATACCCATCAGGCAATACAGGCCGAATGCCAGCAGATAGCCAAGGCTCCAGGCCCGGTCTGTCGCGGATGGCCAAAGCAGGGCCACGAGCAGCGGCACGGCGAGAATACGCGAAAGCGTCAGGATGTTTGGTAGCAGCATCACGGCGCGTTCAGGCCTGCCACAGCGGACCGCCCCAGACAAGAGGCGCGGCACGGTCGCGGCGCTGGCACGAGGTCCGCCAGCGGGCTCCATGGCAAGCCATGTCAGCAATCGATGACATCGTGCGCCTTTTCTCCGGTCGATTTCGGGTCTAGAAGGCCCGCGCGGCGGCACAGGTCCCGTCCGGTCATGAAGAGTCGATGCACCCATGCAGGCATCCCTGCGGCTACTCGCTAACCGAAAATTCCTTCCGCTTTTCGTCACGCAGTTCCTCGGCGCTTTCAACGATAATCTGTTCAAGACGGCGATGATCCTGTTTGCCACCTATGTGGTGTTTGCGGACCCGCAGCAGGAATCGAACTTCAATGCAGTCGCCACCGGATTGTTCATTCTCCCCTTCTTCCTGTTGTCGGCCATTTCCGGCCAACTCGCCGATAATATGGACAAGGCGAAGATCATCCGCTGGGTGAAGCTGGCTGAAATCGGCATCATGGCCATCGGCGCGGCGGGGCTGCTGCTCTGTCAGTCGCACCCGTGGACCGGGGTGGGGCTGATGCTCGGCGCGGTGTTCGCAATGGGCATCCACTCCACCTTCTTCGGCCCCATCAAATACGCCATCCTGCCTCAGCATCTGGATGAGGATCATGTGCTGGGCGGCACCGGTCTCGTCGAGGCGGGCACCTATATCGCCATCCTCGCGGGCACCATCCTCGCCGGCTGGATCAGCCCTTCCATCGCCGCCGGGGCCGTGCTCATTGTCGCCCTTCTTGGCTATCTGGCGGGGCGGCTGGTGCCCCCGGCACCGCGCCTCGGGCCACCGGTGGAGCTTGACTACAATCCCTTTCGCGCATCATGGCGCCTTATTTATGGCACGATGCATATCCGCCGCCTGTTCCTCGCCATCATGTCGATCAGTTTCTTCTGGATGATCGCCACGGTGCTCATCGTCATCTTCCCCCCCATGGTGAAGAATGACTTCACCGCCAGCAAGGAAGTGGCCAGCCTGTTCCTCGCAATCTTCTCGATCGGCGTCGCGGTCGGCTCCGTGGCGATCAACCGGTTGCTGCAGGGCCATGTCTCGGCGCGCTACTCGCCTGTCTCGGTGCTGATGATGGCGGCCTTCGTCTGGTTCTTTCAATTTGTCTCGCAAGGCTGGCCGCAAGCCCCCGGCGGCACGCTCTACAGCGTCGCGGATTTTCTTGCCCAGCCCTATAGCTGGCGTGTGCTCTTCGCCCTGTTCGGCATCGCGATGTTCGGCGGCATGTTCGTGGTGCCGCTCTATGCCTTCCTCACGACGACCGTGCGCAAGGACGAGACGGCCCGCACGGTGGCCGCCAATAATGTCGTCAATTCCGGCGCGATGGTGTTCGGCGCGCTGGTCATCCTGTTCGCCACCGGGGCCGGCCTCAGCAACGGCCACGCGCTGCTTATCGTCTGCCTGATGTGTTTCTTCTCCGCTTTTCTCGCTTTCCGGCTTCACCGCGCTTGCGACACGGATGCGCATGTGCCCCAGCAGGAACGCGCTGGCTAAGCGCCGTGTCTCAGAGAATGAATGTATAGGCGACGGTGAAAAACGCCGCAAAGCTCAGCACGAACAGCTTCCAGTCCTGATCTTCCGCATCCGGTGCGGGCGAGCGTCCCGATTTTTCCGGCGGCAGCGCGAACACATGACGAGGCAGGCTTCGGCGGAACGGATGCCGGGCCTGTTCCTGTGTCAGGACGAGCGCTCTTCTCATGGGCACCATGGTTACCAATTTGATAATGGGCTGAATAGGGGCGTCATCTGACTGTCCCGCCATGGCACAGCTATGCTGGCCCGTCATTCCGGCCACGGTTCGTCGTAAAAACAGCGATTCCCGGCCACCGGAGAAATCTGGAAAACTTTTTGTTAACGATATTGTCGCCATGCTCCGAGCCAGCCGCTCCCAAACCGGGCCAGCACTATCCGGAGCCTCACAAGCATGTTCGCTACCATCAAATGGGCCACACCATGGTCGCTCGTCCTGCTCCTGGCCGGCTGTGGCGGCGGCGGAGTCAATTCCACGCCGACACCCATCCCCCCGCCGACAGGAACACCCGCGCCTACGCCCACGCCATCCCCGACACCGTCTCCGTCTCCGACACCAACGCCTACCCCGCCACCCACGTCGACACCGACGCCAACGCCCACCCCGACACCAACGCCGGCCGTCTCTGGTGCCAATGCAGACCTCATCGGCCCCCTCAAAACCGAGACGTTCACCAGCGATAGCGCTCACCTGTCCGGGCGCTTTTCCGGAGGGCAGCGTCTGGTCGAGGATGGCAAGGCCTCCCCCGGCGGACTCACCATCGCCTATGATGCCGCGACGCAGAGCTACACGGTTGGAACAGCCGGCCGCAGCATGACGTTCACACCTGCTGAACGTGTCGCTGCCGGCGCAGGGCTCATGCGGTTCGAGAAAGTAGCGCAGACCAGTCCTGCGCTAACCATGACGCAGCCTGGCACCAACGGCTCGCTCACATATCAATATGTCAGCGGCGGTGCCTGGGAGGAAGCCACGCTGACCAATGGCGTGCTCGACATCTCCTATACGCCCTTCACCTTCGGCGTTGAGACGCCGGACACCGACCTGCGCCGCAGCGGCACCGCCAGCTATGCGATATCGCTGGTCGGCGCACTCGCCATGGACGCCCCATATGCGATGGCAGGTACCGGCTCCCTACAGGTCAGCTTCCAGCAGGGCACCTTGTCCAGCAGCGGCCTGCTGACCGCGATCGACGCGTCCGGCGGCCTCAAAAGCTATGGCCTCTTCTTCGGCGAGGCCAGCCTGTCGAGCGTCGCCAACAGCTTTTCGGGCAGTTTCCACCTCGATGACGGCACGCGCTTCACCGGGGGCTGGTCCGGGCGCTTTTACGGGCCGGACAATGACGAGGTCGGCGCGACCTGGCACCTCACCGGGGCCGATGGTCAGGTGGCGGCCGGTTATCTGCTCGGGCGGGAGGATAGCGCCATGCCGCCGCCCAACATCAGCCTGACCCAGCTTCTGTCCGGCGAGAGTTTTGCGCACCGCTTCAGCCAACTGGCGTATCGGGATCTCGGCTCCGGCACCAGCGCCGCTGATCCCCAGTGGCTCCGCTCGAACGGCATGTTCAGCATCGATCCTGCCAGCGGCCTGTTTGTCTATGCCGACAGCGCGCGCGGAATCAGCACGTCCTTTCATGCTGACGATCATGACGCAGGCGCCTCGTCCAGCGCGCTCGACGTCTACCGGATCACCGGCGCCGATGGGCTGGCCTACACGCTCAGCATCAACAAGGCCGGCGCGGGCAATCCAGCCATCGCGCTGACCTATGCGAGCTTTGGCCATTGGCAAAAGGCGCAAGGCGCAAGCACCGACCGGCTCGACCGGTGGTTCGCCTGGGGCATCCGCACCAATGGCTTCCAGATTCCGACCGGCACCGGCCATTTTGACGGGATCATCCAGGGCACGGCCGCCGCCTTCGACGGCGGTCCGCTCTATTCGCTAAGCGGCACCAGCAGCTTCGACATGAATTTCAGCACGGGCAGTTTCACCGGGGCGCTGACGCCGACCGGCACCAGTCTGGCGGACGGCAGCACCCGCAATTTCGGTGCGTTCGGGATCGCCAATGGCGTGATCGACATCAATGCCGGCCTCAATGCGGCGATCGTCAACGGCAGCAATGCCTATCTCGGCTTCTTCGAGGGCGCACTGTTCGGACCGGGCGCGGCAGAGCTGGGCGGCAGCTTCGGCTTCCAGACCGAACCGACCAACAGCGCCAGCTCCCTCAGCAGCAACGCGGCCTTCCTGAGCGGCGTCATCGTGGCGAAACGGACGGGCAACTGAGGGGAACGGCGCTTTCGATTGATATCCGCATGACACCCTCCCTGCTGAGCACGGTCACGCTCTTGTGCGCGCTGACCCTCCATGGCGCGAGTTACGCCCACTCAACGGAGACAGGGCCGCAAAACGCCACCGACGAGCCTCAGCCAGCGCCCGCCGGCACCGGTCAGGCCGGCAACGCCGCCGCCCTGACCGGGCTCAGCGCGGCGCAGCTCTTCGACCTTGCCGAACAGGCGCGGGCCGCCGGACATCTGGCGGATGCCGAAGCGATCTACACCGCGCTGGGCCATGATCCCGATCTCGACATCCGCTCGGAAGCCCGCTTCCGCCTCGGCATGATGCTGGCGGACCAGCAGCGCCATGCCGCTGCCGCGCTGGCCTTCCGCGCGATCCTGGACGAGCAGCCGGATGCCGCGCGAGTGCGGCTGGAGCTGGCCCGCATGCTGGCCGCCATGGGGGATGACGGGCGTGCCCGCCAGCAACTGCGACAGGCGCAGGCAAGCGGCCTGCCGCCCGATGTCGCGCAGGTGGTCGATCGTTTCGCCACCGCGCTGCGCTCCAACCGGCGCTTTGGCGGCAATATCGAGTTCGCCATGGCGCCGGACAGCAACATCAACCGCGCCACCGATGCACGCACGCTCGACACCGCGATCGCGCCGCTCACGCTCTCCGACGATGCCCGCCAGCAATCCGGCCTGGGCGCGCACCTCACCGGGCAGATCTATGCCCGGCTCGGCCTGGGCGAACGCCTCTCGCTGGTTCCCCGCCTCTCCGGCGACGGCACTTTCTATCGGCAGGGCCAGTTCAACGATGTCTCCGGCAGCGCGCTGATCGGCATCGAATGGCAGGCCGGGCGCGACCGGCTGATCCCCTCGGTCGGCATCACCTGGCGGACTTATGGCGGCCAGGCCTATGCGCGCACCCAAGCGGCCGACATCCGCTGGACCCACCGCCTCGGCAAGCGCGCGCAGACGGATATGAGCTTCTCCTATGGCCGCACCCATTATCTCCAGAACAGCTTGCAGGACGGCAATCTGTTCAATCTGGGCATCGGCCTTGAACGCGCCCTGTCCGCCCGCAGCGGCGTCGGCCTCTCGTTGAGCGGCAGCCGCCAGACCGCGCGCGACGCCTCCTATGCCACGACCGCGGGCGGCCTCACCCTGCTGGGCTGGCGCGACATGGGCAAGGTGACGCTGTTCGCCAACGCCACGGCGCGCCGGCTGGAAGCGGACGCCGCCGTGCTGTTCGCCGGGGTTCCGCTGTTCGGCGATCGGCGCCGGGAATGGTTCCTGCGCGCCGGCGCGGGCGCCACCTTCCGCCAGATCGAGGTGGCCGGCTTCGCGCCCGTCGTCCGGCTCGCCTATGAGCGCAATATCTCCACGGTGGGCATTTATGATTATCGCCGCGTCACCGTCGATATCGGCATCACCCGCGCCTTTTGAGCGCGACGCCGGACGCGCGCCTCACGGCAGCGCCCGCCTGTAACAGCCCGGCGCCGCATCATCCGTCCCGAAGCCGAGCGCGGCGTAGAAACCCCGCGCATGCACACTGGCCAGCGGCGGCCGCGCGATGATGCTGCGACACCCGGCATCCCGCGCCATCGCGACGACCGCCGCCACGAGCGCGCGCCCCAGCCCCAGTCCGCGCGATCCCTCCATGACGAAAAGCTGCTGCAGATCGAGCGCGCCGTCGGCGCGGCTCTCCGTCAGCGCATAGCCCACGACATAGCCGAACCGCTCGGCGACCAGCCCGTGCAGCTGAGATGCCGGCGAGCGCAGGCCGGCCTCCAGCGCGGCGGCGTCGAGACATGGCGCCGCGCCCCGGGCGAGGCAGAGCCGCGCCACCAGCGCAGCGGCGACCGGCACGTCATGGCGCGCCATCGGCCGCACCCGACCGCGCGCATCGATCCGGACTTCCGGCATTTGAGTATCTGCGAATATCATCGTGGCTTCCCAAGCTGGCCGCCACTGATTGTCCCATCTTCCGATACCGCTCAGCGGCGGCATCGTTTCAAGGCATGATCGAACGAGCCGCGTCTATGTCAGACGAAGCCAATAAAAGCTGGCGATGGCGAGGTGCGCGATCATGATCGCGCTATGATCCTGTGGCCGGGTGGCTGTCAAGCGGCTCGAGCGGACGGTTCCGGTCTATTGAATCGGGTAATTGCGCGATGGATGGGTATCAGGATACCGTTTCGGTGAGAGCGGCATAGCGGCCGGGCCGATGGCTCCTGGTCATGCGCCCGAGCGTGCGGTCGATGCTGGCGAGCAGCGCGGGCACGCCGGTATCGCCGGGGTGCACGGCGATCCGCGCGACCGGTTTCAGACGCAGGACCGGCGGCAGCACGCGCGCGGCCAGCAAGGAGGACGCGATGCGCGGGCGGCTGCGGCTCGCCCATGTGATGACCGGCCCGGTGGCCAGCGGACGGGTGCGGTCGGCCGGGTTCCAGACGCGCCAATGATCCTCGGCCAGCGCGAAACCGGCCCGTGCCATCGCCGCATGCGCCCCCGCTCCGTAGAGCCAGGCCGGCGCGATGAAGCCCGCCACCGGCCGGCCGATAATATCCTCGATGAGCGCCCGCCCGTCCGTCATGCGACGATAGGCCGTGGCTTCATCAAGCCCGAGAAACTCGCCTTCCGAGGCGGTCATGTGCTTCGCCTTCAGCCGCGCGGCGAGGCCGGCATGCGCGGTCTCGTCGCGGTGGAACCAGCCATGGACGAACATCTCCGCGCCGGCCTCCGCCCAGCCGCGCAGGCGGGCCGCGAAGGGTGTGCCGGCCCGGAGCGGCGCCTGCCCCCAATGATCCGGCACGACCAGCATGGCGATGCGGTCCACCGGCACATGCACGGCGAGATGATCGCGCAGCCGGTCGACCTGCGCCTCCGAACGCGGGCCGACATCATGGATCGAGGTGAGCAGCAAGCGGTCAGACGGCATCGACCAGCTCCCGCGCCTGCCGCGCATAGAGATTGAACAGCGTCTCGAAATGCGCTTCCATCGTGGGCACGGCGCCGGCCGCCGCGGTGGCGCGCAGGCGGGCGCCGACCGGATCGCCAGCGAGAAAATCGGCGATCGCGGCGGCCAGGGCAGCAGCGCTGCGGGCCTTGTAGCGCGCGCCCTGCCCTTCCACGAACTGGTCGCTGGCCCCGCCCTCGTCCGGCACGATGATCGGCAGGCCGCTCGCCTTGCCCTCGGCCGCGACCATGCAGAAGGTCTCCGCCTCGCAGCCATGGACAAGGGCGTCGGCGCTGGCGAGGATGGTGGCGAGGTCCTGCCGGTTGGTCACCGGCGCGGCGAGGTGGACATGGGGATTTTCCTCGGCCGCGCGGAACACCCGCGAGCGCGAGCGGCCATCCCCGAACAGGACGAGGCCGATCGGGCGCTGATAGCCCGCCGCCGTCACCGCATCAAACACCATGGGCCAGCGCTTCTCGCTTGCATGGCGGCCAAGCGCGACGAGCAGGGTCGCCTCCGGGCCGAGGCCGCAGCGCGCCAGCAGCCGGGCGCGCAGGTCGCTGTCACGCCGGGCAGGATCGAACAGCCCGGCCTCCACCCCCATCGGGATGGTGTGGACGCCGGTCATCCCGCCCTCGACCAGCCGGGCGCTGAAGCCGGGGCTGGCGCTGATCACCAGATCGAAGGATTCGTCCAGCTTGCGCAGGTGCCGCCAGAACCAGTCGAAGCCCTTGTCGATCATCTCGCGCGAGGCGACATGGCCGAACCAGCGATAGGCATAAGCGGACAGCGGATCGGCATGCATGATGAGCGCGCGCGGCACATCCCGCTCCCAGCGCGCGACCATGGCCGGACTGCCCCATGGCGAGGAGCATTCGACGATATCGGGCGCCAGGGCGTCGAGCGCGGCGTGCAGCGCGACCTCGTCCTGGAAGTAGCGGTAGCGGCGGTCGAGCGGGAGCAGCGGCGCCTTGATCGTGCGGATCGAGCCGCCGGGCGCCTCGTGAATGACCGCGTCGCGCGCACCGGGGGCCAGAATGATGACCTCCTCCACCCCCGGCCGGGCCGCGGCGAGCTTGCGCTCGACATAGGTTTTCACGCCCCCGCCATGGGGGGTGTAGAAAGCGCAGACGTCGACGATCCGCACCGCCGCCAGCCTATTTGTTCAACGGGCCGAAGCTGAACAGCCCCCGGCGATACTGCATCGTGACCGTGATCCGCGTCGGGCCCTTGCCCGTCGTCGCGGTGGCGCTGCTCGCCTTGGGCTTGGACCAGCCCAGCTTGGGATCGCCGGGGAAACCCACGCCATCGCTCGACAAGCCGAATTTGCGGTTGCTGTCGCGATCATGCAGGAGGCTGAGCGTATAGGTGCCGGGCGCGGGCGCGCGAATGCACAGCACGACCGGACCGCTGGGCGGCACCGCCATTTCAACCCGGCGGAAGGTTTTCCCGGCGGCGACGAGCTTGTTGTCATCCTCCAGAAAATCATCGTCATTATTGGGATAGAGCTCGACCTTGACCAGCCCCTTGCGGTCCTTGAGGCCGGCCAGTTCGATCACAAAAGCCGGACCGCTCTCATTGGGGCGGCAGCGCCCCTCCGCCGTGCCCAGATCCGGCGTGGACGGCAAACCCTTGTCCGGGGCGGGGGCGGCGGCGACCGCGGCGGCTAGCAGCAAGCTCATCGACATCAGCTGGATTTCTCCCGGGTAAGGCCCGTCAGGCCGAAAATGAGACCAATCACGAGATGCGCCGCCACGGTCAGCGTGGCAAGCAACGCCATGGCATGGACGATTTCCGTGTCCCGGCCGACGAAGAATGTCGCCAGGCTGACGAAGATCACGTCCTTGTTCGGCATGAAGGGCAAGCGCGAGAGCAATTGGCGCATCGTCGCGAGCAGCAGCCAGTAAGTGAAGGTGACGCCCGGCAGGATGAGGTGCCACAGCAGACCGCTGAGGAGCGCATAGGAGATGATGCGGACGAAATGAACATTGGTGACGAACCACAGCTCGTTGCGGGGCAGGGTGAACAAGGTGCGCCGCAGCAGCAGGAAGAGAATGGACGTGCCCATCACGAACGCGATCGAGATCGCGAACGTGCGGCTGCTGACGCCCAGATTGAGCTGCCCGATCATCGGCGCGGCGATGATCACCATCACCATCGTCGCGATATTGCCGGTCAGCGCCGACAGGATCGTCACGTCCTTGATCGCGCCGAACGGCGAGGCGACCAGGCGGACGTGCCGTTTCGCCCAGGCGTAGAAATAAACCTCGCCCAGATAGCCGAGCAGGATCTCGTTACTGACATATTTGCGCAGCAGCGCCCCCATGCCGGAAAAGGGCAGCTTCCACAGCCGGCGGAACATGATCCACTCGGCAAAGGGCGCCTGAAAATAGCTGATCACGAAGATGATCCAGAACAGCGGCGAGGTCGGCAGGAGGTGCGCCAGATCGCCGAAGCTCAGCCCCCGCAGCTGCCACAGCGCCGCCGCCAGAATGAGCAGCGACACAGCCGGGCCGAAATAGCGCGGCCAGTTGCGCCCCTTCTCGACCAGCGGCTTGGGATCGATGAAATGGCCGCCACCAGCTGCCTTGTCCACCGGGACAGGGGCAACATTGCTGGATGCGGCAATTTCCCCGCCTTCATTCATACATTCATTCCCGATCGGACATGTCAAACCGGCCCCGACGCCAGCGGCGGCCGTATGTAGCTGCTTTCAACAGGCCTCGCTAGGCGCTGATTGTGGCGGCATCTGGACCGTTAAAAGGCAGCGGCGAACGGGGCCGGACGGCCGCCGCCGGCTCCCGCCGCGCCGCCCTCGCCCTTAGTTGAAACTGCGCTTGACCGTTAAATATCCCGTCACATGGCGCGTGCGGTAACGAAATTCGTTCATATCCGGGCGCGGGCTGGTCCGGTCCGGCGTGAAGAAATCCCGCGACTGGCGGAAATGGCCATCCAGCAGATTGTCCGCGCCCATGGTGATGGTCCAGCCGGCGTCAGGCCGATATTCGACGAACCCGCTCAACGCGGGCGTCACGACCTGCAGCCGGTCCACCTCGTCACGGCGGAACGTCCTGGTCACGGTGCCGCCCTCGGCGCTCAGCCCCCACGCGAACTTGCCCAGATCCTGCCGGAACTCGGTGGAGAAATAAAAGGCCGCATAGCCCGAGAAAGAGCGGTCGCGGCCGGTATAGGGGTCCCGCACCGACGTATCCGAATAGGAGCCATAGACGCTGAACCGGCCGCCCTTGATGCCCAGCCGGCTCAGCGGCAAATCGACATTGCCGACCACGCTGAGCGCCGAACCATGGCCGAGATTGCCGGGCGCATCCAGCCCGTCGACCGTCGGAATGCGGTCTTCCACCATGCTGACGGCATTATAGCCCAGCTCCAGCTTGATGCGGCCATCGCCGAGCAGCGGCCGGTCGACCGCCACCAGAAACTCCCAGGCGCGCTCCGGCTGAAGATCGGGATTGCCCCCGTTCACCCGATCATTGGTCAATTCGGCAAAGCTGACGAAATCATCGAAATTCAGCTGCGAGACGGTGCGCTGCACCAGCAATTGCACATGCCAGACGCCGGGCCGCCACTCCAGCGCCGCCTTGGGCTTGAGGAAAGAGAGCGACCGCCGCGCCTCGGCATCGCCCGTCACCCGCACATGCGAGGCTTCATAGGCAAGGCCGAGGTCGAGATGCCAGGCGCCGGACAGATCGCGGCCGGCATTGGCGAATCCCTCGCCGCGATCTTCGCTGACCACGGCGCCGTTGATCGGCAGATCGATGCTGCTCACGCCCCCCGCGACATCGACCGCGCGCAGGTCCACCATGCTGCGCAGGCGGTTATAGACGCCCTCGCCGCCCAGCTCGACCGACCAGCCCGCCAGATCCGCCCGGCTCCACGACAGGCGCGCGAGGCTCTCGTCGCGCCAGTCGTGCCGGTTCTGGAGCAATTGCCCGGCGCCTTCCTCCAGCGCGACATCATCGCGATCGCGATAGCGCCGCGTGGCGAGCCCCAGCAGCTTGATCCCGCCGCCCAGCAGCGGCTGCGTCACATCCCCGCCCAGCTCCAGCGTGCGGCGGAAATAGCGCTCATACAGACGATCATCCCGCACCGGCCCCGGCTGCGGGACGACATGACTGGCCTGGGTCAGCTGATCGCGCTCGATCGCCAGGCTGGCATTGAGGTGGGCGCTGCGATGCTCCCCCTGCTCCAGCGACCAGCCCGCCGACGCCGTGCCGATCGGGTCCTTGGTGCGATTGACCTTGCGGCGAAACTCCAGCGGCTCCCCGTCCGGCAGCGCGATCACGCGATCATAGCCGGTCTCCGACACGACCGAATTTTCCAGCTTGAGCGCGGCGTTGAAGGTCGAGGGACCACGCCGGACGAGCGCGGAGGCGCTCCCCTCCGGCAACAGCGCGCCGGTAAACTCCCGCCGCAGCGTCGCCTCGAGCGTGCCGGCCACGCCACCGGCCGCGGAGAGCACGATGTTCGCCACCTGCGTCTTGCCGGCATAATCCGCCCCGAACTGCTCGCCGGACGCGACCTCGACCCGCAGCACGCGCGACGCCGGGATACGCGCCAGCAAGGTGGCCAGCGTCTCGCTCTTGAGACTGGGGCGCTGGCCGTCAATCACCACATTGCCGGCGGCCTGACGAAAACCACGCGCCGTCGCATTGCCCTCATCCAGCATGAAGGCCGGCACCCGCTCGACAATCTGGAGCGCATTGCTCGGCGAATAGGGGCGGAAGAACGCGGCATCATAGACGACGCGGTTCGCCGCCACGGTTTGCGCGCCGGCCGGACAGGGCAGAACGGCCGGGGCCGCCCACAGCAATGTTCCGATCCAGCGTCTCACATGCATGCCACCTGTCCTGCCGGGCGGACATCTCACCATCCCCGCGCCGGCCCATCGGCGCTGGCGCCCCGACAACTCCCGCGCCTGCTCTCTTCGCAACCGCTACGAACTGTCAATGCGCCGCGCGTGTAAACAATCGCTTAGGACCGGCATGATCGGCCGATTTTCGCGCCATTCCTGCCCGTCCGCGCCGCCGGCTATCTCATCCAGAATGGAGAGAATGGCGCCCGGCCCCGCCGCCGCGCCTGGCCCGGCCGGCTTTTCACGCCGGCTTTTCGTCCAGATTGGCGCAAAGGGCCGAATCGACCGATCAGGACAGGAGGCCCAGTTCCGCATCGGTGGCGGCATGCCCCCATTTGTCGCGCGGGGGCATCGGCCGGGTGCGCCAGTCCGTCTCGATCGAGAAGCTGGAAATGGCGCGCCCCTGCGGGATGCGGCCATTGCCGCCGCCCTGGCTATAATCATAATAGAGCTTCAGCAGCTCTTCCTTGCTGCGATATTGCGCCGCGTGATGGGCGACACAGGCCGCCCGCCAGCGCAGCACCCGCTCAAATTGCGGCGGCACGGCGTAATCCTCATAATAATCGAGGAACCACAGGCGCTTGAACATCGGCGTGAAGGCGACTTCCGCCCAGCCGAACCGATCCTCGAACAGGAAATCCGCGCCCGTCGCATAGCGGTTGAGGAAGGCATCGACCTTGCCGAATTCGGCATCGACGGCCGCGCGCAGCTCGTCGCGCAGGGCGGGATCGCGGTTGAGGATCATGCGGTAGCCGGCGCCGGCAAAAGGCCCGGACAGCTCGGCCAGCATGCCCTCGACGGCATGATGATAGGGGTCCGGATGCGCGACGGCGGGGTCCGGGTAGCGCTGTTCGAGATAGCGCAGGATGACCATGCTCTCCTTGATGGTCTCGCCATTTTCAAGGTCGAGCAGCGGCAGCGCGGTGGTGCCGCCGCTCTTGGCGAGCAGCCAGTCCGGGCGCGGCTTCGAGATATCGACGGGGACGTCCGTCATCGCCAGTCCCTTGAGCTCGAGCATGATCTCGATCCGCTCGGAAAAGGGGCAACCGGGAATATGATAGATCGTCAGATGCTGCGGCTCGGCCATGGCGGCTCCCTGCCTCCTGTGAGGGGTCAATCGGTGGTGTCGGTGCCGCGCGGCGGCATTTTGGTGGTCTGCGGGCCCTTGTTGATGCCCTGCCCGCCGGCACCGGCCGGGCCGGTCTGCGGGGCGAACGGCGCGGGATCGCCCTCCCGCAACTGAAGGCCGAACAAGCTGTGCATGCCGGGATGCCGGCCAAGTCCACCGAACAGATCAAAGCCGCGATCGAGCCAGTCGCGCAGCGGATCATCCACGGTGAGCGGCGGCGTGCGGGCGACCGAGGCGGTCCACAGGAACACGCCGAGCGCGGAATAATCGGCGAAATTGGGGGTATCCCCGCCCAGCCACTTCGTCTCGGCGAGAATCTTGCGGAAAGGCTCCAGCGTGGGCGGCACCAGCGGCAGGCGATCCTCCCGGCCGGCCTGCACATCCTCCAGCGACCGCCCGCCGAGGAACCATTGCTCCCGGCTCCAGCGGACATAGTCGCGGTCCTGCGGCAGCGAAAGATCGTGATAATCGAGAATGTAACAGCGGAACCATGGGCCGATGGCGGTCTCCCACAGCCAGTTGTCGAGAAACTTCATCAGATTCTTCTGGGTCTCGCCCTCGAACAGCATCGGGCGGTCCGGATATTTTGCGTCGAGATATTCGGCGATCGCCCAGCTATCGAGGACCCACTCGCCATCATCGACAATCACCGGCACCCGCTCGGACCGCCCGCCGGTGCGCTCCAAGATGCCGGTGAAGCCGCCGGGCACGATCTCCACATCGAACCCCTTATGGGCGAGCGCATATTTGGTGCGCCAGACATAGGGGCTGATCGTGCAGCCGGATTCCAGCTGCAAATCATAGAGGATGATCTTGTTATCCCTGGCCATGATGAAGTCCTTTTGTTTGTTTTGCCTCAAGCGCCGGCGCGGGCATCCGCCCGCTTGGCTGGCCTCGCATAAGCTCGGGCGGCCGGTCGGCCTTGCGAGCCCTTGCGGGCTCGGGAGCTTGTATGGGCCTCAAGCGCCGGCGCGGGCATCCGCCCGCTTGGCTGACCTCGCATAAGCTCGGGCGGCCGGTCGGCCTTGCGAGCCCTTGCGGGCTCGGGAGCTTGTGCGCGGTCTCATACGGCCGGCTCACCGACGCGCTTGAGCAGGGCCTCGCGCTGGGAGTTGGCGAACATCGCCTTGATCGCGGGGCGCTCGTTGATGCGGGCCAGCCAGGCGACGACGCCCGGCGTCTTCTGCTCGCTCACATAGCCCTCGAAAAAGCCGCCCGGGCGCTGCAGGCCATTGGCGATGGCGAAGTTGCAGATGTCCGCAAGGCTATAGCCGCTGTCGACCAGATAATCCTGCTTCGAGAGCGTTTCCTCCAGCCGGGCGATGGAGACGCCGACCTTGCGATATTCCTCGTCCAGCATCTCCTGCGGGAAACCGTCACGCGCGCGGCGCCATTTGAGCTGCTGCTCGGGAATGGGCACATTCTTGCTGATATGCTCTTCAAACTCGGCATCGCTCATCTTGCGGGCGATGTCGCGGATGCCGAATGCCCAGCCGATGGTGGAGACGCACCAGCAGAAATATTCGTCCACCCATTTGGTCCACACCCGCATCTCGGCGCGCTTGAAGGGATCGGCGGGGCGCAGCGCGGCGCCGGCATCGGGGAAAACATCCTCCAGATATTCGCAGATCACGGTGGATTCGGTGATGACATGATCATCATGCTGGAGCGCCGGCACCTGCCCGCGCGGATTGATCTTCTTAAACCAGTCGGAATGCTGCTCGAACTTGCTCGGATCGATGAAGCGCTGGGTGAACTCCAGCTCCTTCTCATAAAGGGTGGCCAGCGGCTTCAACGAATTCGCGCCGGGGCCGAAACTGTAGAGCGTCAACGTCATATCTCTCTCCTGTGCGGGTTGAGCCGGCGCGGGACCATCGGCCGCCGCGCCGCCTGATCCTGTCAGTCCGCGCTGCCCGGCGCGTCCTTGCCCCTGGCGAACACCCGGTTGCGATCCGCCGCCCACGCCTTCAGCGCCTCGGTGCGGATGCGCGCGCCCTCCGGATCACTCTCCAGCGGCGGCACCGACTGGACGATGGCATCGAAATGCGCCTGCAACCCCTCGCGCATCTCGGGATAGGGGATGATGTAGAGCGCATTCTCCTCGATGCCGCGCTTGATCGCCTCGGCCAGCTGCTCGGGCTCCATGCCATGCTGGTGGATCGTCTGGAGCGAGGCGATCGAGTCCGCATTCTCGACATAGCCGCTGGTGCCGAAGCGCTCGGGCCGCAGCCGCGAGGCCTCGGCAATGTTCGACTTGATGTTGGCCGGCGTGCAGACCGAAACGCCGATGCCATATTGGGCAAGGCCCTGCCGGTAGCTCTCCATCAGATTGACCGTGGCCGCCTTGGCCGCCGAATAAGGCCCCGCCATCGCGCTGCCCATGAAGCCGCCGACGGAGGAGACGGTGACGATATGGCCGGGCTTGCCGCTCGCGATCATGCGCGGGACGAAGGTGACCATGCCGTTGATCACGCCGTTCAGATTGACGCCGATGATCCAGTCGAAATCATCATAGGTGGTCTGCTCGATCGGGCCGAAACTGTTCACCCCGGCCGTGTTGGACAGGATGGTGGGCGCCATGCCGAACACCGCCTCCACCTCATCGGCCGCCCTGGCATAGGCGGCGCGGTCCATGATATCGAGCGTGATGCCGTGCGCCTCGATGCCCTCGGCCCGCAAGCTGGCCAGCGCGCCGGCGATCGCCTCGGCGCGGACATCCGCGATGCAGACCTTCGCGCCCGCCCGGCCCAGCACTCTGGCCTGCCCGAGCCCGGCGCCGGACGCGCCGCCGGTAATGAATGCCACCTGGCCTGCAAAATCCTTCATTGATCCACTCCCGCCTCATCGAACAGATGATGTGTCACGACACACCGGTCCAGCGCGCCAGCCCTTTGATATCCCACCACGGCCGGGGTCGCGCAAGCGCCGTAAAGGCGGCCTGTCATCCCCGGTGCGACCGGCCGTTCCGGGCGCAGCGAATGTCCGCATAATTCCGGACAATGTCAACCAGCGCAGCGGCGGCCGAACGATTCATGCGGGCCGTGCGCCGTCTTTCAGGTCACGACATCGGGGGCCGCGCGGCCGGTGTGGCGGCCGATGCCGGCCAGCGCATCGGCGGCGGCGGCCAGATCGGCGAGCATGGTCGCCGCCGTCTCGTCCAGCGCGCCGCCGGCCGGTTCATAACGCTCCAGATAGACACGCAACGTCGCCCCCTGCGTGCCGGTGCCGGAGAGGCGCAGGACGATGCGCGCGCCGCCCTCGAACAGGATGCGCAGCCCCTGATCGGCACTCACCGCGCCATCGACGGGATCGACATAGGCAAAGCTGTCCGCCGCCGCGACCCGCAGCGGGCCGACGCGCCGCCCCGGCAGCGCGGGCAGGGCCGCCGTCAATTCGCGAATCAGGGCCTCCGCCTGCGCCGTCTCGACATCCTCATAATCATGCCGGGCATAATAGTTGCGGCCGAACCGGGCCCAATGATCGCGCGCCAGCGCATCGAGCGAGACCTGCCGCGCGGCCAGAATGGCGAGCCAGAGCAGCACCGCCCAGATGCCGTCCTTCTCGCGGACATGGTCGCTGCCGGTGCCGGCGCTTTCCTCGCCGCAGATCGTCGCCATGCCGGCATCGAGCAGATTGCCGAAATATTTCCACCCCGTCGGCGTCTCGTGACAGGGGATGCCAAGCGCGGCGGCCACCCGGTCGGCCGCCGCGCTGGTCGGCATCGAGCGGGCAAGGCCCGCAAGGCCGCCGGCATAGGCCCGCGCCAGATGCGCATTGGCCGCCAGCATCGCCAGCGAATCCGACGGCGTGATGAAGCGCCCCCGGCCGATGATCAGATTGCGATCGCCATCGCCATCCGACGCCGCGCCGAAATCGGGCGCGTCCGGCCCCATCATCAGATCATGGAGGGCATGGGCATGGACCAGATTGGGATCGGGATGATGACCGCCGAAATCCTCCAGCGGCGTGCCGCGCCGCACCGTGCCGGGCGCGAAACCCAGCCGACGCTCGAAAATCTCCGTCGCATAGGAGCCGGTGACCGCGTGCATCGCGTCAAACGCCATGGTGAAGCCGCCCGCCACCATCGCCCGGATCGCATCGAAATCGAACAGGCGCTCCATCAGCGCGGCATAGTCCGCGACGGGATCGACAATCTCCACCGTCATGCCGCCGACCTGCACGGTGCCGGGCTGGTCAAGGTCGATATCCTCCGCCGTCACGGTCAGCCAGCGGGTGATCGCCTGCGTGTTGGCGTAGATCGCGTCCGTCACCTTCTCCGGCGCGGGGCCGCCATTGGCGACATTATATTTGATGCCGAAATCCTCGTCCGGCCCGCCCGGATTATGGCTGGCGGAGAGGATCAGCCCGCCGATCGCGCCATGGTGGCGGATCAGGTGGCTGGCCGCCGGTGTCGAGAGAATGCCGCCCTGCCCGACCATCACCCGGCCAAAGCCGTTGGCCGCCGCCATGCGGATCGCCTGATTGATCACCGCGCGGTTGTGATAGCGCCCATCCCCCCCGATGACGAGCAGCGCGCCCGCCTTGCCGGCCACCGCATCGAACACGGACTGGATGAAATTCTCCGCATATCCGGGCTGCTGGAACAGCCGCACCTTCTTGCGCAGGCCGGATGTGCCCGGCTTCTGCCCTGCAAATGGCATGGTCGTTCTCGTCTCGATGGTCATGCCTGCTCCCTGCCGCGATGATGAAGATGGCCACAGGCGCGCGCCTGCCTGCCGATCAGCCAATAGTCGTCCTGCCGTGCCGCCCCCCCGCGCCGCGACCACCCCCGGACTATCAAGCGCCGCCGCCCCTTGCCACCGCTCTGTGCGGTTCTGCCACCCAGCGCGCGCCGCGGCCCGACCAGACGCCCCGGAAACTTCCGTCCGCTTCGCCCGTTTTACCCGCGGCCAGTGGCCGGCAACACAGGGAGAAGCGCCGTGAGTCTCGTCAATGTCGTGATCGTGCTGATCGTGGTGGGCATTCTGCTTTGGCTCGTGAACAGCTATGTGCCGATGGACAGCAAGATCAAAAGCATCCTGAACGCGGTGGTCGTCATCGCCGTCGTCCTATGGCTGTTGCAGGCCTTTGGCGTGCTGGGCTCGCTCGGCTCCATCAGCGTGCGTTGACGCGGTGATGTCGGGAGCGGTTGCGTCCGGCGCAATCCACAATTAGCCTTGCCCTGCTCGACCGACATGCGAGGAGAGCGTGCGCGGCCCGGCATCCGGTGCCGCCCGGCAAGGGACGGATAAGTGGTGGACGCGACAGCGACGATAGAAACGCGCGAGGATGACGAGATTTTCGGCAAGATCCTGCCATCGCGCGAGGGTTACCCCCCGGCCGAACTCGGCCTGATGATCGCCATCGTGCTGGCCGGTCGGCGTTGGCGCTCCCTGCTCGACGAGAAACTGCGCCAGCTCGGCCACAGCGCCTCGCGCATGGAGGCGATGGCGGCGATCGCCTATTCCCCCGCCGCGACCACCCAGATCCAGATCGCCAAGCGCATCGGCATCGAAGGCCCCACGCTGACCCGCACGCTGGACATGCTGGAGGCCGACGCGCTGGTCGAGCGCCTGCCGGACCCGGCGGACCGCCGCAACAAGCATATGCGACTGACCCAGGCGGGCCATGAAGCGCTGGCCGAGATGTTCGCCCTCATGGCGCGGATGCGCGGGCAGTTGCTGGACGAGATCCCGCCGGCCGACATCCAGGCCAATCTCGGCTTCCTCACGCTGCTGCTGGAGCGCATCGACGGCGGCCTGCTGCTGCCCGAGAACAGCTGACCCACCCGGTCCGGTGACGAAAAGGACAAACAGCCTGCCCGCCACGACGCTGGCGAGCGCCCCGCGCACTTCATAAGATGGGCCCGGCCACACCAGCCTGAGTCCCGCACGAGTCCCGGCCGCCACGCGTGGACATCGAGGATTCCAACAGGAGAATGCCATGAAAGCCTGCGATGCCATCATCGAGATCCTGAAGCGTGAAGGCGTCGACGTGCTGATCGGCTATCCGCGCAATGCCCTGCTCGAGGCCGCCGCCGCCGCCAATATCCGCACCATCATCCCCCGGCAGGAGCGGGTCGGCCTGCATATGGCCGATGCGCTCTCCCGCCTGACGCGCGGCGAGCGGATGGGCGTGTTCTGCTGCCAGCACGGGCCGGGCGCCGAAGTCGCCTATGCCGGCGTGGCGCAGGCCTATGGCGAATCCGTGCCGTTGCTGTTCATGCCCGGCGGCTACGGCACCGCGACCGCCCATGTCGGCCGCAACTATAACAGCGTGCGCAACATGGCGCAGATCACCAAGACCGCCGAGCCGCTCAATTTTCCCGGCCATGTCAGCGCGGTGATGCGCCGGGCGTTCACCGCGCTGCGCAATGGCCGGGGCGGTCCGGCGCTGGTCGAGCTGCCGTTCGACGTGCTGGAGCAGGAGGGCGCGCAGGTCGATTATCAGCCGGTGCCGCGCAGCCGCTTCGGCCCCGATGGCGAGAGCATCGCGCAGGCCGCGCAGGCGCTGTGCGCGGCGAAACGCCCGGTCATCTATGCCGGACAGGGCATCCACTGGGCGGCGGCCTATGAAGAGCTGGCGGAACTGGCCGAGCTGCTGGTCATCCCGGTGTGCACCAGCCTGCCGGGCAAGAGCAGCTTTGATGAGACACATCCGCTCTCGCTCGGCTCGGGCGGCGCGGCGATGCCCTATGCGGTGCGGCATTTCCTGGAGGAAGCCGACCTGATCCTGGGCGCCGGGTGCAGCTTTACCGCCACCTCCTTCGGCATCCGCATGCCGCAGGGCAAGCGCGTGATCCACGCCACGCTCGACCCGATCGACCTCAACCGCGCGGTGGCGACGGACATCGCCCTGATCGGCGATGCCAAGCTGACGCTGCGGGCGCTGATCGACGCGTGCAAGGCGATCATCGGCGGCACGCCGCGCGACATGAGCGCGGTGGCGGGCGAGATCAAGGCCGTGGCGGACGACTGGCTGGCCAAATGGATGCCCAAGCTGACCAGCAACGCGGTGCCGATCACGCCCTATCGCGTGCTGTGGGACCTCCAGCATACGGTCGATGTCGCCAACACGATCATCACCCATGATGCCGGCAGCCCGCGCGACCAGCTGTCACCCTTCTGGAAGACGCGCGCGCCGCACACATTTCTGGGCTGGGGCAAGACGACGCAGCTGGGCTACGGCCTGGGCCTTGCGCTCGGCGCCAAGCTGGCCTGCCCGGACAAATTGTGCATCAATGTGTGGGGCGATGCCGCAATCGGCTTCACCGGCATGGATTTCGAGACGGCCGTGCGCGAGCGGCTGCCGGTCCTCTCCATCCTGCTCAACAATGCCTCGATGGCGATGGAGCTGGACATCATGCCGACCGCCACCGAGCGGTTCCGCTCGACCGACATCTCCGGCCATTACGCCGATTTCGCCAAGGCGCTGGGCGGCTATGGCGAGCGGATCAGCCGGGTGGAGGATATCATCCCCGCCATCCAGCGCGGGGTCGCGGCGACACAGGCAGGGCAGCCTGCGCTGCTTGAGTTCATGACCTCGCAGGAGACGGACTTCTCGCGCTATCCATAGGCGCGCCAAGGCCGCTCATGGCGGGCGACGTCGCTCGCCATGGCCGGCGGGGTGTGAACGGAACGCCGCTTGATCGGCCGGCCGGAGGCACGCACGCTGCTGCGCAGGGGCGCGCGCTGCGATGGCATGATCTTGGCCCGCGCCCGGAGCGCGGGCGATCCCGGCGCGCGACCGGTCAGGCGGTGAACAGCACCCCGGCATAGGCCGCATTGTCGATCGTGCGGCCGGCGCCCATCGCGACGCAGACCAGCGGATCATCGGCGATCCGCACCGGCAGGCCCGTCGCATCGGCCAGCGCCTCGTCGAGCCGGCCGAGCAGCGCGCCGCCGCCGGTGAGCGTGATCCCCTCGTCGATCATATCGGCGGAGAGTTCCGGCGGCGTCTGTTCCAGCGCGCGCATGACGGCATTGATGATCTGGCCGACCGGATCGCGCAGCGCCTCGGCGATCTCGCGCTCGGTCACCTCGATTTCGCTCGGCCGGCCATTGACCAGATCGCGCCCCTTGACCGTGAGCTTGCCGCCCTGCCCATCCGGCATCATGGCCCGGCCGATCTGCATCTTGACCCGTTCCGCGGAAATCTCGCCGATCATGAGATTATGGTTGCGGCGGATATGCGAGAAGATGGCATCGTCCATCTTGTCCCCGCCCACGCGCGCCGAGCCGCTATAGGCAATGCCCTGCAGGGAGAGCACCGCGACCTCGGTCGTGCCGCCGCCAATATCGACCACCATCGCGCCGATCGGCTCGGTCACCGGCAGCCCCGCGCCGATGGCGGCGGCCATGGGCTCCTCGACCAGCAGCACCTGCGCGGCGCCGGCATTGGAGATGGCATCGCGAATCGCCCGGCGCTCCACCGCGGTGGCGCCCGAGGGCACGCCGACGACGACCCGGTTGCTCATCGGCATGCGGCCGCCCCCCAGCGCCTTGCGGATGAAATGCTTGATCATCTGCTCGGCGACATCGATGTCCGCAATCACGCCATCGCGCAGCGGCCGCATCGCCTGAATCGAATCGGGCGTCTTGCCGAGCATCAGCCGCGCCTCGTTGCCGATCGCCCGGACGGTGCGCACCCCGTCGGCCGTTTCCATCGCAATGACCGACGGTTCATTGAGGACGATCCCCCGGTCACGCACATGGATGAGCGTGTTCACGGTGCCGAGATCGATGGCGAGGTCATGCTTGGTCAGGCTGAGGAAGCGAGGAAATTTCATCTGCGGATCGGACTATCTCGTTGAGGAGACGGACCCATGCACCAAAAATCCATCGCGCCATCCCCGCTGGAGACCGAAAGACGGCGAGGCGAGCGAGACAAAGGTTGAACCGGCGGGATCACCCCCGGCGCGACCCGCATCCCGTTACAATCGCGGCCGAATCTCCTGCCGGCGAGCGGCCGCCGGTGCCGGTCAGCCTTGCGCCATGGTGCCGTGCGCCAGCAGCCGGCGCATGAATTGCAGACAGGGCCGGGCCCGGGCGTCCAGCGCGCCTTCGCCAAGGACCATGACCCGGTAGGCCGGCTCCAGATCCACAGGCAATCGGTGGATCTGCCCGCTGAAGCGCGCGCCTGCATGATCATCGAACAGCAGGCCGATGCCGAAGCCATCCCGGACCATCTCGGCCAGCACATCGCCAAACTGCGTGCGCGCGGCGATGATGTTCGGCTGGAGGCCGACGCGCTCCAGCGCCCCCAGCACCCAGGACCGCGCCCGCGGGGTGCTGGGGAGCACGAAGGGCGTTTGGGCGATGAGGGCGATATCCCCGCCGACCCGGCGGGCGATCTCCGGCGCGGCATATAGCGAGCAGGGGACGGTCGAGACGATCTCGCTGTTGCGGATATCGGGATCGGGCCGGGACCCGGTGTAAAGCGCGAGATCGGCTTTCCCGGTGCGGACATGGTCCAGAATGCGGCCGCGTTCGTTCGACACCTGAAAATCCAGCGTGATGGTCGGATAGCCCTTGTAGAAGAGCGGCAGCGCCGGCTTGATCAGATGATCGAGCAGATAGTCGCCGGTGATCACCCGCAGGCGCAGCACGGCGGCAGCCTCCGTCCGGGCCGGGTTGAGCCGGCGCTGCCGGGCCAGCATGTCATGCGCGCTCGCCAGCAGCGTCTCGCCATCTTCGGAGAGCTGCGCCGCCGCGCCGCGCGCCCGCACGAACAGCGTCTTGCCGAGAACCTTCTCCAATGCGCGGATCTGCTTGCTGATGCCGGGCTGGCTGATCCCAAGCCGATCCGCGGTCTTGCGGAAATTGCTGTCGGCGGCCGCCTCGACGAAGATTTCCAGCTGTCGGAATGTGAAGGTCATCGGCCAGATATAACCGATCACTCCTATAAGCGATAGCCGGTCAGGCCGTTGCTTGCCGATGGCGATCTGTCGCACTGCCCCGGCCAACCGGACGGCGCTGAAGCGGGAGCACAATCCCCCAGCCACCGTCTGCGACATGGACACACCGGGGGAGGACCAATGACTATCTTGAAGACCGCTCTTGCAGGCACGACAGCCCTGCTGGCGATCGCCACCATGATGCCGCTGCACGCTCAGGAAGCCGGAGCCGATGCCGCCATCAGCCAGCCCGACGCCACCGCCGATTATGGCGACATCGTCGTCACCGCCCAGTTTCGCGGCCAGCGCCTGCAGGATACGCCGATCGCTATCACCGCCGTGGGCGAGCAGGCGATCCGCGACAAGGGCCTCGACCGCATCACCGATATCACCAACTCGGCGCCCAACGTCGTCATGAAGCCCTCCGGCTCGATCTATGGCCCGGCCGCCACCCTGTTCATCCGCGGCGTCGGCCAGATGGATTCGAGCTTTGCGGTCGATCCGGGCGTCGGCCTCTATGTCGATGATGTCTATCGCGGCATCACCTTCGGCTCGCTGCTCGACCTGCTCGACCTGGACCGGGTGGAAATCCTGCGCGGGCCGCAGGGCACGCTGGCCGGCAAGAACTCGATCGGCGGCGCCGTCAAGATGTTCACCAAGCTGCCGTCCGGCGACGGCCACGGCTATCTGGAGGTGACGACCGGCTCGTTCAACCGGATCGATGCCAAGGGCGCGGCCGATCTCTCGATCATTCCCGACAAGCTGTTCGCGCGCGTCTCCGCCGTGACCCGGCACCGCGAGGGCTATCTGGAGCGGCTCGACTATAATTGCGTGAACCCGACCGGCCCGCAGGCCCCGACCGCCACCGCCACCGACGGCAGCTGCATCGCCGGCCGCGAGGGCGGGCAGAATTACACCGCCGGCCGCCTTGCCCTGCGCTGGCTCGCGAGCGACCGGGTCGAGGTCAATCTCTCGGCCTCCCGGCTGGTCGATGACAGCGAACCGACCGCGACCAAGCTGATCGCGCTCAACCCGCCCGCCGCGAACACACCGGGCTTCCCGGATCGCTCGGTCTTCATCACCGGGCCGACATCCTACACCAACTATTCCAGCTATCAGATCCAGGGCTTCACCGACCCCGCATCATTGCTCGGGCTGCCCGGGACCGGCACGCATCCCACGATCGTCTATCCGGTCGACAACCGCATCCGCGCCTGGGACGTGGCCGGCACGATCGACGTGGAGCTGTCCGACACGCTCAACCTCAAGTCGATCACCGCCTATCAGGATACCGACGGGCGCTTCAGCACCGATGCCGATGGCACGCCCTTCGGCATCAGCGGCACCGTCAATCGCCAGCGCTACCATCAGTTCACGCAGGAGCTGCGCCTCAACGGCAGCATCGGCTCACTGGTCGACTGGACGGTCGGCGGCTTCTACTTCAGCGGCAAGGGCTATCTCAACACCTATAATATCATCTCGCCCGGCCTCCCCAACGAGACGGTTTTCCTGGCGGATGACTATATCCCCACCACCAGCAAATCGGCGTTCGCCCATGCCATCTGGCATGTCACGGACCGGCTCAACCTGACCGGCGGCCTTCGCTATACCAATGACGAGAAGAGCTATGTCTTCCAGCGGCTCAACCCCTTCGTGCCCGGCGAGCCGGCCTATACGTCCGCGGGCCTGATCAATGGCCTCGCCTCCACCTTCAAAGGCGACCGCTGGGATTATCGCATCAACGCCGACTATAAGCTGACCGACGACATCCTTGCCTATGCGCAATTCTCCACCGGCTATCGCGGCGGCGGCGTCAATCCGCGCCCGTTCATCGTCGAGCAGGCGACGCCGTTCAACCCGGAAACGCTCAATGCCTATGAGATCGGCCTCAAGACCGATCTGTTCGACCGCAGGCTGCGCCTCAACCTGTCCGCCTTCATGAATGATTATCAGGACATGATCTTCACGAATGCGGCGCCGACGATCATGAACGGCGTGGTGCTCAGCCCGGTCAACGGCACCCCGGTCAATGCCGGCGACGGCCGCTTCAAGGGCGTCGAGGCCGAGCTGGCGCTGCGCCCGCTCGACGGCCTGACGATCGACGCGAATGTCAGCTATCTCGACTTCCAGCTGCGGCGGATCGGCGCGGCCGGGGCGACCATCACCGGCATCACGCTCGACAATATCGCGCCCTATGTCACCAAGTGGAAAGCCGGCGGCGGCATCCAGTATCGCACCGAGATCGACGGTTTCGGCTCGCTCTCGCCCCGGCTCGACATCGCCTACCAGTCGTCCTTCTTCACCAATATCGACAATAATCCGGCAACGCTGACGCCGGCCTATACGGTGGTGAACGCGCGCCTCGCCTGGCGCTCGATGGACGAGGACTGGGAGGTCGCCGCGGCGGTCACCAACCTGTTCGACAAATTCTATTATCAGAACAAGTTCCGTGGCCCCGCCATCCAGTCCGTGACGGGCCAGCCGGCGGCACCACGCGAGTGGTCGCTCAGCCTGCGCAGGACCTTCTGATGCGGACCCGGCGGGCGATGATCCTGTTGCTGGCGGCCACGGCGTGGAGCCCGGCCGCCTTGGCCCAACCGGCCAGCACGGCCGACGCGCCCGCCGCCACGGTGCTCCCTCGTTCGGTGCCGGCGTTTGAAGGCACGCTGGGCCGGACGCTGGAGACCTCCACCCCGGCCCGTTATGCGCCGTTGCCGGAAGCCCCGCCCGGCGCGCCGAACATCCTGCTGATCCTGACGGACGATGTGGGGTTCGGCGCGGCGAGCCCCTTTGGCGGCCCGGTGCCGGCCGCGACGTTCGACCGGCTGGCGAAAAATGGGGAGCGCTACAACGCCTTCCACACCACCGCGCTCTGCGCGCCGAGCCGCGCCGCACTGCTGACCGGGCGCAATCCGCACAAGGTCGGCTTTGGCGCGATCACCGAAATGAGCACGGGCTATCCCGGCTATAACAGCATCCTGCCCAAAAGCGCCGCGACGATCGGCGAGGTGCTGCGGCAAAATGGCTATGCGACGGCGTGGTTCGGCAAGAACCACAATACGCCGGAATGGGAACAGAGCGCGCTCGGCCCGTTCGACCGCTGGCCCGATGGCCTCGGCTTCGATTATTTCTACGGCTTCATGGGCGGGGCGACGAGCCAGTATAATCCTGCGCTGTTCGAGAACCGCACGCCCATCGAGCGGCCGGCCGGCGACCCGGATTATATCCTCGATCGCGATCTGGCCGATCATGCGATCAGCTGGCTCAAGACGGTGAACACCGCCCAGCCCGACAAGCCGGTGCTGCTCTATTATGCGCCCGGCACATCCCATAGCCCGCATCACGCGCCCAAAGAGTGGATCGCGCGCTTCAAGGGCCAGTTCGACCGGGGCTGGGACCGGATGCGCGAGGAGAGCCTTGCCCGGCAGATCCGCCTCGGCGTGGTACCCAAAGGCACGAAGCTCAGCCCGCGCCCGGCCGCGATCCCGGCATGGGCCTCGCTCTCGGCCGAACAGCAGCGGCTCTACGCGCATATGATGGAAGTCTATGCCGCAGCGCTCGCCCATGCCGATCATCAGATGGGCCGCCTGCTCGATGAACTGCAAGCGCAAGGCCGGCTGGAGAACACCCTCGTCATCTATATCCAGGGGGACAATGGCGGCAGCGGCGAAGGCGGCCCGACCGGCTCGGTCAACGACATCGCCGCGATCAACGGGCTGCGCGCCGACCTGCCGACGATGATGCAGGCGATGGACCGGCTCGGCGGACCGGATTTCTACAATAATTATCCGGTCGGCTGGGCGTGGGCGATGAACACGCCGTTCCAGTGGACCAAACAGGTGGCCTCGCATCTGGGCGGCGTGCGCAACGGCATGGTGATGTCCTGGCCCGCGCGCATGACCCGGCCCGGCGGCGTGCGATCGCAATTTCATCACCTCGTCGATATTGCGCCGACGATTTACGAGGCGGCCGGCATCACCGTGCCCACCCGCGTCAACGGCGTCGACCAGCTGCCGCTCGATGGCACCTCCATGCTCTACAGCCTCAACGCGCCGGACGCGCCCGCGCGCCGGACCCGCCAGCTCTTCGAGATGCAGGGCAATGCCGCGCTCTATGCCGATGGCTGGTGGGCGAACAGCAAGCCGACCCGCGCACCATGGGACTTTGCCGGGCCGGGTGGCCTCCCCACCGAGGGCGCATGGGAGCTTTACGATCTGACGGCGGACTTCTCGCAATCGACTGATCTTGCCGCCCGCTACCCGGACCGGCTCAAGGCGATGCAGGAGCGCTTCTGGCAGGAAGCGGCGGACGGGCAGGTGCTGCCGATCGACAACCGCTCCTTCGCGCGGTGGGAGACCAGCAACCGCCCCTCGCTGCTGGGGGATCGCACCCGGTTCAGCTTCGCTCCCTCGCCGCGCCGGATCACCGGCGGCGCCTTCCCGGACCTGAGCGGCCGCAGCTGGCAGGCCAGCGCGCGGATCACCACCGCGCCCGGCAAGGCGGATGGCACGATCGTCATGAACGGTTCGCGCCATGCCGGCTGGGCGCTGATGCTCGATGCCGGGCGACCAGTCTTCGCTTACAAGGCCTCCGATGCGCCGGACGACCTGATCCGGATCACCGGCGCGGCGGCGCTCGCGCCGGGGGATCATCATCTCGCCATCGACTTTGTGACCGACAGCGCCAAAGGCCCCGGCACGGTGCGCCTGCTGGTCGACGGGCAGGCGGTCGCCAGCGCCGCCATCCCGCATGTCATCCCGGTGCTGCTGCCGGACAATGCGACGATCGGCTGGAGCTTCGACACGATCGACCCGGCGACGCCGGCCACCCCGTTCAGCGGCGAGATAACCGATGTGACGATCACGCTGATCGGTGGCGCGGGATGATGGCGGTTCCCGAGACGGTCGCGGCGACGGCGGGCGAGATGGTCCGCCTTGCCGGCGGTCCCTTCTGGATGGGGTCGGCGGACCATTATCCCGAGGAGCGGCCAGTGCGGCAGGTCCATGTCGACCCATTCGAGATCGACCGCACGCCCGTCACCAACCGCGCCTTTGCCGCGTTCGTCGCGGCGACGGGCCATGTGACGCTGGCTGAGCTGGCGCCCGATGCGGCGCTCTATCCCGATGCCGATCCGGCGATGCTGCAGGCCGGCTCCTCGCTGTTCGTGCGGCCTGACCGCCCGATGCCGCCGGGCGACCCGTTCGCATGGTGGCAATTTTCGTTCGGGACGGACTGGCGCCATCCATGGGGGCCGGACAGCACGATTGCCGGACTGGAGGATCATCCCGTCGTGCATATCGCCCATGGCGATGCGCTGGCCTTTGCCGCATGGGCGGGCAAGCGCCTGCCGACCGAGGCCGAGTGGGAGTTTGCCGCGCGCGGCGGCCTTGACCGCGCGGCCTATGCCTGGGGCGACGCGCTGGCTCCGGATGGCGCGATGCTCGCCAATTACTGGCAGGGCCACTTCCCGCATCATAACAGCCTGGCGGACGGCTATGAGCGCACCTCGCCGGTCGGCCAGTATCCGGCCAATGGCTATGGCCTGTTCGACATGATCGGCAATGTCTGGGAATGGACGGCCGACTGGTATGCGGATCATCGCAGCCAGCCCGCGCCAGCCGCGAAACGCTGCTGCGTGCCGCGCAATCCGCGCGGCGGCAGCGAGGCGGCCAGTCGCGACCCCCATGATGCCGGCCATGGCTTTGGCCGCAAGGTGCTCAAGGGCGGCTCGCATCTGTGCGCGGCCAATTACTGCCAGCGCTACCGCCCGGCCGCCCGCTATCCGCAGACCATCGACACATCCACGTCCCATATCGGCTTCCGCTGCGCGCGGACCGTGGCGGACGGGCACGCCAATGAGGGACATATCTGACATGCCGTTCGTCTCACGCCATCTCCGCACCATCGGCGGCACCGCGCTCGCCCTGACTCTGGCCGCGCAGGCCGTCACCGCCGTGGCGCAGCCGCAGACCACGCCGGAGGCGCCCCGCCAGTGGCGCTATTTCCCCAAGCCCGTGACGGCGCCGGAGGGCGCGCCCAATGTGCTGCTGATCATGACCGACGATGTCGGCTTCGGCTCCGCCAGCGCCTTTGGCGGCCTCATCCCCACGCCGGTGTTCGACATGCTGGCGCAGCAGGGCCTGCGCTACAACGAGTTCCACACCACCGCCATGTGCTCGCCCACCCGCGCGGCGCTGCTCACCGGGCGCAACACCCACGCCATCGCCAGCGGCTCCATCACCAATGTCGCGATCGACGAGCCCGGCTACACATCCGTCATCCCGCAAAGCGCCGCGACGATCGGCCGGGTGCTGCGCGACAATGGCTATGACACCGCCTTCTTCGGCAAAAACCATAATACGCCGACCTGGGAAGCCGGACCGATGGGCCCGTTCGACCGCTGGCCCAATGGGCTGGGCTTCGACTATTTCTATGGCTTCAATTCGGCGGCGGAAGACCAGTTCCGGCCCCCACTGATCGAGAATCGCAACGCCATCGAGCCGTCCGACGACCCGGACTATATCTTCGACAAGGACATGACCGATCATCTGCTCCACTGGCTGCGCGTCAAGCAGAGCCAGAAGCCGGACAATCCCTTCTTCATCTATCTGGCGCCCGGCACGATGCACTCCCCGCATCAGGCCCCGGCGGACTGGGTCGCGAAGTTCAGGGGCAGGTTCGACATGGGCTGGGACCAGATGCGCGCGCAGATCTTCGCGCGGCAGAAGGCCATGGGCGTGATCCCGAAAGACGCGAAGCTGACCCCGCGGCCAGACGCGGTGCCGGCCTGGAACAGCCTGAGCGCCGCCGCCCGGAAGACCTATGCGCGCCAGATGGAGGTCGCCGCCGCCCAGCTCGCCTTTTTCGACCATCAGACCGGCCGGATCATCGACGAACTCAAGGCCTCGGGCCAGTATGACAATACCCTCATCATCTATCTGCAAGGCGACAATGGCGCGAGCATGGATAGCCGGCGCGGCGCGGTGCAGGAGTTGCAGAGCCTCATCGGCATCGAACCGACCGAGGCCGAGCTGATCGCCAGCTGGGAGCAGAATGGCGCGCGCGAGAGCTATGCCAATTATAACTCCGCCTGGGCCTGGGCGCAGAATGCCCCCTTCCCCTGGGGCAAGCAGATCGCCTCGCATCTGGGCGGCCTGCGCGACGGGCTGGTGATCAGCTGGCCCAGCCGCATCAAGGCGGCGGGGCAAATCCGCCGGCAGTTCCATCATGTGATCGACATTGCGCCCACCATCTACGAGGCCGCCCGCATCACCCCGCCCGATCAGGTCGACGGGGTTGCGCAGCAGCCGATCGACGGCGTCTCGATGCTCTACAGCTTCGACAATGCCGCCGCGCCCTCCACGCGCACCGAGCAATATTTCGAGATGCTGGGCAACCGCTCCTTCTACAAGGATGGCTGGCTGGCCTCGACCACGCCGGGCGGCGCCCCCTTCGAGCGTCCGGCCACGCCGCTGGACCCCAAGGCGTTCAAATGGGAGCTCTACAATCTGTCGGTCGACTATTCCCAGTCGAAGGATCTTGCGGCCCGATATCCACAGAAACTGGCCGAATTGCAGGCCGGTTTCGACACCGCGGCGAAACGCTATCATGTCTATCCGCTGGCGGCCGACCTGCTCGGCCGCGCCGGCAGCGCCAACCGGCCATCGCTGATCGACGGGCGCAACCATATCGTCTTCCATCCCGGCGAAACGCGCTATCCGGTCGGCACCTTCCCCGGCCTGGCGCCGGGCTGGGAGATGGCGGCGATGCTCAGCATTACCGACACGCAGGCGGATGGACCGATCGCGATCACCGGCGACGAGGCGGGCGGCGGCGGGCTCTTCCTCGACAAGGGCCGGCCAACCTATCTCTACAACGCCACCGCGCGCGAGGCGGAGCGCTTCACGCTGACCGGCGCGCCCCTGCCGGCCGGCGACCATATCGTCACGATCGCGATTACCGCCGTGCCGTCAGCCGGCCCGCGCGCGGCCCGGCTGGCGATGCTGGTCGATGGCACCGAGGTCGCCGCCAAGGAGATGCCGGTCTTCTACCCGCTGCGCGGCAATGGCGTCGTCGGGCGCTATGGGGTGCGACAGCTGCTGGCCGGCCTGCCCAGCCCGAAACCACATGGCCATATCATCCAGCGGGTCGAATTCCTGCGGAAATAGAACAGGGCCGCCCGGACCCAAGGCGCAAGCGCGGCTGGACATGGCGGATCTTCTCGCCCGCCACACGATGCCCGGGCCGCATCCCGAAGACAGACGAGAGCGACAAGCGCGCGGACACGGCGCTGGCCGGCGCCGCGCCCGTCCAGAGCGGGGCCGCGCGCCTGTCGCCTGCCCCTGTCCTGCCGGGCGCGGCGTTCGCCATCGGGATGGTATCAGGCCCCTGCCGCGCAGTCTGCCCTGCCCTGCCACGCTGCAAGGCAGCGGACCAGACAAGCTATTCGCCGGACAAGGGAGCGATTTTCTGCTAGGATCATGATGTCATCGCCGGGAGACAGGCCATGCCCAGCATCACCACCAAGGACGGCACCGAAATCTTCTACAAGGACTGGGGGAGCGGTCCGCCGGTCGTCTTCCACCATGGCTGGCCCCTGAGCGCGGACGACTGGGACGCGCAGATGATGGTCTTCCTGAACAAGGGCTTCCGCGTCATCGCGCATGATCGTCGCGGGCATGGCCGCTCGAGCCAGACCGCCACCGGCAACGAGATGGATACCTATGCCGCCGATGTCAGCGACCTGGCGGCGGCGCTGGACCTCAAGGACGCCGTCCATATCGGCCATTCGACCGGCGGCGGCGAAGTCGCGCGCTATGTGGCCCGCGCCGCGCCCGGGCGCGTCGCCAGGGCCGTGCTGATCGGCGCTGTCCCGCCGGTCATGGTGCGATCGGACGCAAACCCCGGAGGCCTGCCGATCGAGGTTTTCGACAATTTCCGCGCGCAACTCGTCGCCAATCGCGCCCAATTCTATCTCGATATCGCCAGCGGCCCTTTCTATGGCTTCAACCGTGACGGCGCGGCGGTGTCGCAAGGCGTCATCCGCAACTGGTGGCGGCAGGGAATGGCGGGCGGCATCAAGGCCCATTATGACTGTATCAAGGCCTTCTCCGAAACCGACTTCACCGACGATCTGAAGGCGATCACGGTGCCGGTGCTCGTGCTGCATGGCGATGACGACCAGATCGTGCCCTATGCCGATTCCGCGCCGCTCTCGGCCAGATTGCTGAAGCATGGCACGCTCAGGACCTATCCCGGCCTGCCGCACGGCATGTGCACCACCCATCCCGACATCATCAACCCGGATATCCTCGCCTTTCTCGGGGGAGCGACCTGAACGGGGAGGCTTGCGTGACCAATGGCTGGCCCGAACTGGACTATCCGCAGTGGCGCGACACCGCGCTGACGCTGCAACTCTGGACGCAGATTGTCGGCAAGATCCGGCTCGCGCTCACCCCCTGGCTCAATCATGGCTGGCATGTGCCGCTCTATATCACCGCGCGCGGGCTCGGCTCGTCCGGCATTCCGGCGGGTGACGCGCTGATCGACATCGAGTTTGATTTCGTGGATCATCGCCTCCTCTGCCGCAGCAGCCGGGGCGACGCGCGGACGGTGCCGCTGCGCCCGATGTCGGTGGCGGCATTCTACGGCGAGGTGATGGCCGCCATGCGCGCGCTGGATGTGGCGGTGACCATCCACAAGCGGCCCAACGAGGTGCCCGATCCCATCCCCTTCGACGAAGATCATCGCCATGCCAGCTATGATGCCGAGGCCGCGTGGCGCTTCTGGCAGGTGCTGATCCGCATCGACCGCGTGTTCCGGCTGTTTCGCAGCGGCTTTCTGGGCAAGGCGAGCCCGATCCATTTCTTCTGGGGCAGCTTCGATCTGGCGGTCACGCGCTTTTCCGGCCGCACCGCCCCGCGCCACCCCGGCGGCGTGCCCGGCCTGCCCGACCCGGTGACCTGCGAGGCCTATTCGCACGAGTGCAGCAGCGCCGGCTTCTGGCCCGGCAACGACGCCTATCCCCATGCCGCCTTCTACGCCTATGCCTATCCCGAACCGGCGGGGTTCCGCGACCAGCCGGTGCCGGCAGGCGCCACGTTCGACGGGACGCTGGGCGAGTTCATCCTGCCCTACGACACCGTCCGCGCCGCGCCCGACCCCGATGCGGCGCTGCTGGACTTCCTGACCGCCACCTATCAGGCAGCGGCGGATTGCGGCGGCTGGGACCGCAAGGCGCTCGAATGCCCGACGGGCATCCCCGGCACCCCGCGCACCCTGGACGATCGGGCATGACGCGTGGCGATCAGCCTGCCGTCACAGGTTCCGGGCCAGGTTTTGCCAGAGGCCGGAGGGGCGGCAGGTCTTGAGACCTGGCCGCCGTTCCCGGCACGATCCCTATCCAAAGCTTATAGCACTTCCGAATAGCGGATGAGAACCGACGTCTCGCTCAGCGGCTCTATCACGCCGACGAAGAAGAGCCCGAGCACCCAGTTATGATCGCTGCGCACATCTGAATCCACCCAGCTGGTCACCCGCTGATAGCCGTCTGACCGCGCATAACCGATGTTCCTGATATACAGCCATTCTCCCTTGTCATCCTGCAGCATGATATGGGTGTTAAGGTCGGTCACCCCGTCCATCCGGCTCAGCGAATATTCCCCCCCGCCGCTCGGATAGACGGTGCCGGTTATCTTTCCGGAGATGGCGCCGCCGATGATCCTGCGCATATGGCGTTCGCCATGGGGCGTTTGCTCGACGCGCACCGGCTCGAAATCCAGCTGAACCTCGAAAGCGGGCTCGAACCCGATCCTGGCAACGAACTGCTGCTCGCGATCGAGCGGTATCGACAAACCAGTCATCACAGCACCTCATAATAGGTAAAAACGGTCCGATCGGGGTCGGTCCTGCGCAGGCCGTGGCCGATGATCAGGGTATGATTCAGCCAGTCGTGCGGACTGTCCCTGGGAGCATCGAAGAAAGGCGAGGTCCGCATGCGCAACGGCACTTCCTTGTCCGGCGGGGCAACGAAGTCCTGATTGATCGGCGAGCCCGGCGTGCGTGCGGACAGGCGCCGGTCCAGCGCGGTCGCCGGGTCCCAGTCGACCCGGCGCATATAGCCGCGATTATTGATGTAGATCTGGTGGCCGTCGCTCGCCTCGAACATGTAATGTGCGTCCAGTGGCCCGCCGCCGCCGCCAAAATCCGCGCCGCCATAAGGGACGACCATACCCTGCAGGCGCGGGCCCCAGATGTCGCCGCCGATCGTCGGGACGAAAGCGCGGCGGAACGGCGCCTCGATCATCACCCGCTCTCGGAAGAATACGCTGACGGAAAAGGCCCAGCGATAAGACAAGCCGCCCATCGTTTCGATGGGTGGCAGGTCCGGTGAAGGCTGCGGATCGCTCATTGCATGAACTTTCTTTCAGGGGTGAAACGGGTCAAATTGCGGGCCGTCGCCGGACCGTAATTTTGCAGGGCTGGTGACTGGACATGGCTCCGCCAACCGACCATGCAGAGGGCATGCGCGACGACAAACCGACAGGAATCCAGCCTCTCGATAGCGGTCAACCGGTGGCCCGGAGGCGGCCGAACGCCCGACATCGTGACGATGTCACGCTCCCGCCTGAACTCAGCGATGCCGTGGGGTTCCAAATCAGGCGCGCGACGGGCGTCGCCGATGCGCTGTTTGCCGAAACATTCGGCGATATGGAGATCAACGCGGCGCAATATGCAATTTTGATGGTGGTTCGGCACAATCCGGGATGTCCGACCTCGGCTGCGGGGAATCTGGTTGGCATCGCCCCCAACAACTTCGTCCCGCTGCTCGATAGCCTGACTGCGCGGGGCTATATCCGCCGGACGCTGAGCAGCACGGATCGCCGCGTCCGCCACCTGCGGCTCACGCCGCGCGGTGAGGACTTCTGCACCGTTCTGGTGGAACGACATGAAGCGATCCAGGCCAAGATCGAAGAGCGGATGGGGCATGGATCGGTCGCGGACTTTCTGCGCTTGCTGAAGCTTTATTGCAGTGTCTGACCTGCGAGCGGGGCATCGTCCAGATGCGCCACGACCGCAGCATTGAAGGCCTCCGCATTCTCGACATTGCTGAGATGCGCGGCATTTGGCAGGATGATGCTGCGGCCATTCTGTACGGCCCGGGTGATGATCGGAAGCGCCGCGCCGCGCGGACCGTCCTGCGCCCCGCCGATCACCAAAGTCGGCGCCGACACGGCCGGCAGCGCCTCGCGCAGATCGACGTCGCGCAGCACGCGCGTGTTGCCCGCATAGCCCGCGACCGGCATCGCCGCCATGGCCGCGACCAACTGCTCCACAGCCTCTTTCCGCTCAGCGCGAAACCCTTCGCTGAGCCAGCTCTCGATCGTGTCGCGAGCGATCCCCGCCATCCCCCCGGCGCGCGCCTTGTCGGCCAGATCGTCCCAGACCTGCTTGTTGGGAATGAAGGGCGTCGTGTTGGCGAGGACGAGACGGCGGATGCGCGCGGGATGGTTCGCGGCCAGCCACATGCCCGTCATGCCGCCTTGCGAGACACCGACGAAATCAGCGCAGGCAATGCCGAGCGCATCCAGGATCGCCAGCACATCCTGGCCGAGCATCTCGACCGAATAGCTGCCTTCGGGCGCATCGCTCGCTCCCTGCCCGCGCGTGTCAAAGCGCACCACGCGGCGCGTTGCCAGGGCCGGCATCTGCGCATCGAAGCAGGCGATATTCCCCCCGATATGATGAGAGAGAATGACCGGCAGGCCATCGGCCGGTCCTTCGACAAGGACATTGAGGCGGCAATCGCCGCTGGTGATGAAGAGCACGATCAGCTCCTGGTCAGATGGTTATCGGCATCCCAGCGGCGGGCGGGCGCCCACGGGGTCTCCATGTAATAGGGAACGGCAATGAAGGTCGCCTCGACAGCCGTGATCTTGCCCGCCTTGATCTTGAACAGCTCCAGCAGATGCCAGCTGTGCGGCTCGCGGAAGATCGACTTCAGCATCGTGCCGTCGGTCAGGGCATACTCGTCGAGAATGCCCTTGTGATCGATGAAACCGCGCGCCATCACCAGACCTCTCGCCTCATCGACGACGACATAGTCGCGGTCGCGTACGCGCTCGTTGAAGCGATAGCGGCCGAGCCGGAACAGCTTCTCCACCTCCGCATAAGCCTTGCCGTTCTCGAAGCGCACGCAGTCCTCGGCAAAGGCCGTGCCGCGTATCTCTCCGTTATTATTCTCCAGTGTCGCGAAATAGCCGTCCGCGATCGAGATCAGCGTCGCGCGGTCCATCTGCTCGTCCTCGGCAACGCGTTGATCAAGATCGGGATCATGGTGGAACCCCTCGACCGGGCCGATGGGTGTCGGCGGCCCGGAGAGATTGCGGGGCGTGCTGAAGACATGCTCCGCCTCGACAATCTCGCCCCCGGCCACACGCAGGCGGATGGCAAGGAATCCCGTCACGTCGAGCGTGCGGATCGCGGTGAAAATGCCGATGCTGCCCTGCACCGTGTCGACCAGAGTCAGGGCCGGCCCGAGTTCCTCGGCAATGCTGTCCCACGTCCCGTCCGGAAAGGGCAAGGCGACGCTGTTCTCGCTAAAGCGGATGCTCGCGGCAATCGGCGCACGCGAAGGATCGCGATTGGCGTAAGCCTCGCGGTAAAGATCCGCGATGCGACGCAGATCGGCTTCGGTGGCGGCGTCCGTCATGTCGTTGGTCCTTTCGAAAGGTCGAAGTCGCGCGCAGCGTCGAGATCCTCACGCAGGCGGCCCGAGGCCATCACCATGAGGATGGACGCGATCACGACGCAGAAGGTCGCCAATATCATGGAATAGCGCACCGCGGCGTCGCCATAGGTGCCGGCCCAGCGATCGTTCAGCCAGCCAATCGCCAGCGGGCCGACGATCTGGCCAACCATATTGACGCAAAAGAGGAAGATCGCGGCCGTCGTGGCACGCATCGACGGAGGCACGATCGCGGCCATGGCGGCATAGCTGGGGCCGAAATGCATGGCCCCGGCCAGCGAAGCCAGGCCAAGACCGGCCAGAGCGACCGGCAAGTCGTCCGACAGCAGGAACAGCAGCTCCGCCGGCACGGAAATTGCCGCACCGATGGCTGGCAGCAGGAGCAGCCAGCGCGGATTCTTGCGCGCAGCCCAGCCCGCAAGCGCGCCACCCCCAACCACGCCGATGATGCTGGAGAGACCACGGATCGGCCCATAAGCCGCCGCCGCCTCACCGGGCGAGAGGCCATGCACGCGCATCAGGAAAGTCGGCGTCCAGGTGATCGTGGCATAGGTGGTGACGGCGAGAAAAGCCCCGGCGGCGCACATCAGGCCAAAGCTGCGGCGCGAGCGCAGCCAGGCCCAGACCGTGCCGAAAGAGGGAGCGTCCGTCGACTGCCTATTGCCCTGCCGTTGGGGCTCGGGAACGGTGAGGAAGAGGATGAGCGCCATGAAAAGGCCGAATGAGCCAGCCATGAAGTAGGCCGAGCGCCAGCCATAATGCTGGGCGATATAGCCGGCGGCGGGCAGCATGAGCAGCGCCGCCAGACCGGAGCCCGAGGTCATGATCGACAAAGCGAGCGGCCGCCCGCGCGGCCCGAACCGGTCCGCCAGCATGGCGGTGGTCGGCGCGATGCCCGCCGCTTCGGCAGCCCCCATCAAAAAGCGGGTCAGCGCCAGCTGCACGACATTTGTCACCGCGCCGGTAAAGACCGTCATCAAGCTCCAGGCCGCGCAGCCGAGCGCGAGGATGTTACGCCGGTTGCCGCGATCGGCGACCCGCGCGATCGGCACGCCGAGCCCCGAATAGAGCAGCACGAACGCGAAGCCCGTGATCAGTCCGAGCATCGTATCGGAGATATGAAGCTCCTGCTTGATGAGCGGCAGGACGATGCTCAGGATGCTGCGATCGAGAAAGCTCAGCGCATAGATGATGGTGACGACGACCAGCGTATAGACGGAGATCGGCGTCCAGTCGCCGCTCAGGGCGTGCTGTTCCGGCGGGGATTGCCGGGCGCCCTCACCAGACATTGAGTTGCGCATCGCTATACCACCGGCCATGCACCTGCACATTGGAGCGGAACGGCAGGATCACCCGGCCGACCGCGCCATCCTCGGGATGGCAGGCATCCGCCACGACCAGCTCGGTGCGCATCTCCGCATAATTGCTGGCGGTGCCGATCAGCCAGCCATCGCCTTCCCCGGCATTGTCATGTCTCGGCACGAACGTCACCTCCTGCAAGGCGTGGGTTGGACCGGCGAAGAAGGAGCGCATGGTCCGATCCTTCATGTCAAATATGCCGTAGCTGTTCGACAGGCGGCGCACGCCGGTGCCGATCCGGTCGCGATCGAGCGGCTTGGTCGCATCATTGAACGAGGTATAGGCATAGCGCGTCTCCCGGCCGGTGAACCGCTCATCGATCCGACCGAGATCGACCACCGCCAGATCCGGAAACAGCACCTCCTCCTGGAAGCCATCATCTTTCGAATTGAGATCGAACGTCAGACGGCGGACCAGTGCGCGGCTCTTGCGCGGGTCCCATTTGGCCCCGTCCGCATAAGGAAAGAAGGGAAAGGGATTATCCTCGAAAATCGGTGCATCGAGAATGACCTTGCCCCCTTGCGTCCAGGCATTGAACGTATGGATGACGGCACGGGTCGGCCCCTTGAACCAGCGCAGGTCCTTGGCCTCGCCATCGCGCGGCATGATGCCGTAGTAGCTGGGCCGCGTGCCGTCCCAGTGCCAGTGGATCTTGCCGGCCTTCAGCCGCTCCAGATCCGTCACATAGCCGAACACCGGGAAGATCACATGCCGCTCGGTGATCGCGAAATCATGGATCATGCTCACATAGGGCATATGGAGGCGCGTCTCGCGCGTCACCGCCCCGTCGCGGTCGATCGTGTAGAGGAACACGTCGTTGGTCGCCGAGCCGGTGGCCTCATAACCGAACGTGACCATCTCCCCGGTGACCGGATCGATCTTGGGATGTGCGGTGAACGTCTGGCTGCGATACTGGCCGCCGAAATCGTGAAACCCTTTCGTCTCCAGCGTGACGGGGTCGAGCTCGGTTGGCGGCGCATCTTCCTTCAGCGCGAACAGGCGGCCTGCATTGACCTCCACGCTCGTGTTGGCCACCGTATTGCGCCAGGGTTCAGCGATATGATCAACCGACGGATCGGTATCGAACGGGTTGCGATAATAGCCGTATAGCTGGTGGCCGGCGGCGCGATTGTTACGGTATCGCTCCGTCTCGATCCATCGCCCCTTATAGTCGACGCGGCCGTTCCTGAAACGAAAGCGACTGACATAGCCGTCCTGACTGAACGGCGAGTCATCCCGGTGACGCGGCGGATAGGCCCAGTCGCCACCCACGCGAATGAAGGCGCCGTTCAGGCCGTCGGGGATCGTGCCTTCAACCTGACACTCCGGCACGTCCGCCTCGAAACTCTGCGGCGCGAAAAAATCTGACGTTTGCGACATTTAGAAATTAACTCTCAATCCGGCAGCGGCGTTGGTGAAAGGTGGGGGATGGCCCGCGACAACTCACGTCATGCAGGGTAGCGCGTGGCGCGGGCGAGCAGCGCCGCGAAGGAGGCCATGTCCCGCTCCTTCTCGATCGCGCCGATCCGCTGACGCAGTTCATCGGCCAGGCCGTGCGGAACATTCCCCGCAAAGGCCACTTGCTGATAGAATTTGCTTTCGACCTCCTCGACCGTGCTCCCCGCATAGCGGCGGGGACGGCCGACCAGCCTCTCGGTCAGCACCGCTCCGTCGCGACGACGAACGCTGAGCAGAATACCCGTCTCGCCCGCCGGCAAGGCTGCCAACGTCGTGCGCTCCATCAGGCTGACCAGCGCCGGATCGGCGATGGATGACGGCTCATAATCCTCCTGACGCAGATCGCCGCGCAAGAGCGCCGTCGAGCAGGCGAAGCGCAGGTTGAAATTGGCCTGCGAATGCAGGGACGGGCCGGGCCGGAAGGGCTTGGAAATGAACAGGCCGATAATGCGGGGTTCGACCTGGATCGTGACGGACTCGATCGCTGCCGGATCGAGCTTTTCGCGCATACGCAGCGCCAGCGCGGTCTCGATGGCCGGGTGCGTGGCCGCGCAGGATGGCCAGGGCTTGAAGTAGATTTCGCCATTCCACTCGGTTCCCAGCCCCCCGGTCAATAGATCCGGTCGCGCGCAGCCCGCCGTGAACTGGGCATAGAAGCCGCAGGGAGAAAGCAGCGGATCGGTCATGCCGCTCCAGCCGATCTCGGCGAAGCGAGCCGCCAGAATGCCGTTGCGCGCCGCCGTGCCTTGCAGGATCTTCCAGCTATTGGCGCCGTCCCAGACATTCTGCACCGTGCCGCCGATCTGGTCGGCTGCGATGCCCAGCGCCTGACGTGTCTGTTCCAGCGAGAGCTGTCTGGAATGCGCGGCGATCGCCGCGGCTGCCATCGTCACATGCAGCGGAACGCCGTCCCAGCCATCGTTGAAATCAAGGCCCGACGCGGCAATCGACCGGGCAGACAGATCGTCACCGATCGCGAGCGAGGTGAGAAATGCCTTCCCGTCCGACCTGGCCGCCTCCGCCAGCGCGAGTGCTGTCATCACCGTTGTCGGGGCGTTGTGAGAGGGCGAAATGACATCGCGCACCTGCACCGTCATGACCTCGAAGTCGAACGCGCGCGCGAGCATGGCATTCGCCATCGCCGCATCGGCGACCGCGGCTTTGCGGTTCATGCCGAAGACGCTCGCCTCGCCGCCGCTCTCCGCGGAGAGCAGCGCCGACATGGACTGCTGGTTTTCGCCGCGCAGACCGCCGATGGTGCAGCCGATCACGTCGAGCAGGCGCAGCTTCACCCGCTCGAGCGCGCCGGCGTCCAGTTGCTCGAAGCGCGCCGTGGCGACATGGTTGGCGATGACGGTGCTGAGGCCCCCATCCTCGCTCGGCGCGGGCTTCTGCCGCGCTGCGCGGGTGCTCGCGGGCACCGGTGGCGGCACCGAGGCCGCCAACGATGCCACAGGCAGCGCCAGGGCGGCGCCGACGAGGACGGAGCGGCGGCCGACCGGGGCCCGATCAGAAGCGGACATTGGCGCCCACCGTGAAGGTCCGACCGATCGTGTCATAATAGATGCCGTTGGTCAGGGTGAAGACCGTCGTCGACGGCAGGGATGGCGGCGCGGTGTTGAACATATTGTTCAATCCCGCAAAGATCCGGAAGGTCGACCCGACCTCCTGGCTCGCCTGGAGATTGACATATTGATAGGCCGGCACGCGATTATTGTTGATGGACGTCGCGGCATTCAGATTGGCCGTATTGTCGATATTGCCCGCTGAAATGGTCGTGACCTGGCCGGTCAGCGAGAAGCCGCCGCCCTGATATGTCAGCGACGTGTTGGACCGGAAGCGCGGCAGGCCTGCCGGACTATTGTCCTTCACATAGTCGATGGTCGCCGAGCCGTTGCCGAGATTGCTGTAATAATGGAACACATAGGTTCCGCTGACGCTCAAGGTCAGCGATCCGTTCCAGCCAGCGTTGATCGTGCTGAGCGGCAATCGGTAGTTTCCGGCAATGTCCAGTCCGTTCGTGCGTAACGACGCCGCGTTCATGTAGCTGGCGCTGTAAGAGGTCGGCGTGGTGCCCGCGAAGGTGAAGAGCGAGCAGAAATAGGTCTGGCCCGCCGAGCAGAGATTGCCCGCCACCGTGCCCGACACCGTCGTGACGGCGTCCTTGAGGTTGATGTTGTAATAGTCGACCGACAGGGTGAAGCGCGGCGCAAAGCGCGGGTTGAGCACAGCGCCGATGGTGGTGGTGTCCGCCTTCTCGGCCCGGAGACCGGCATTGCCGATCGTGGCATTCTGCGGAATGAGGGCAGCGGTCACGCCATTCACCGTGGCCGAAAGATTCGTGACCGCACCGGCCGCGAAGAGCTCGAAGATGGCAGGCGCGCGGATGTCGCGCGAGCGTGTGCCGCGCAGGCGCAGGCCGTCAAATGGCTCCCAGACCGCGCCCCCCTTCCAGGTGGTCTGGGTGCCGGCGGTGCTATAATCCGCGACACGCACGGCACCGTTGAGATCGAGCGAGCGCAGGGCGGGCAGATCGCGCGCCAGCGGGACGATCGCCTCGACATAGCCTTCCTTGACATTGAAGCGGCCGCTATAAGGCGCCGCGTTCGACGTCTCGTAAAGGCCGGCCGCCGCGATGGCATCAGCGCCGACGTCTTCCTTCTCGCGCCGATACTCCGCGCCGAGCGCCACGGACACCGGGCCGGCCCAAGTCGAGAACGGCGTGCCGCGCAGGTTCGCCGCCGCTGTCACCTGCTCATATCGGGCGGTCGCGACCGAAGTCTCCAGCACGTAATCGATGGCGGCGGCGGACGGCGATCCGTTGCCGAACAGGTTGATCGGCACGCATCCGGCGGCGTTCGCGTTGAACGACGGCCCCGGCACCGTCGCGCGGCACACGATCTGGCCGCCCGACAGCACGGCATCGGTCGCAAATCGGAATTTGGTCAGGTTGCGGTTGTTGGGGACGGTCTGTTTATAGTCATTCTCCGCCCAGGAGACATGCGCATCCCAAGACCAGCCGCCGCCCAGCGTGCCAGAGGCCCCGGCCATGAGGCGGGGCGTGCGGTTGGTGACGCCCACCCTGAACAGGCCGATATCATAATCGAGGCGTGAAATGGTGAAGCTCGGCAGCACCCCCATCGCGCTGAGCACGACCGGAGGGATATAGGGATTGTCCGCGAAGATGGTCACCGCCGCATCGCGCGGCGGCAGCGCCGTCATATGGGCCCTCGTCTCCGAATAGGAAGCCTCGGCCGTCAGGGTCAGCGCATCGCTGAACGCATATTCGGCGTGGAGATAGGGATTGAAGCGCTCGACACCCGGCGCCAGCGAGACGCCGCGCGCGAGTGACTGGCCCTGCCCGCCAATCTGCAGCGAGGCATTGCGAATGCCGCCACGGTCGAAGGGCGCGACGGTCGTCGGCGAGGTGAATTCATAATTGTTCAACGCGAAGCCCACGGGGCCGGTGATCAGGCCACCAGGCGACGAGGCCGCCCGGACGTTGGTCGTAATGATATTGGCGGGCTGCCCATTGGTCGCAAAGGCCGGATTGGCGACGCGGCCATATTCATGGCTGCCCCAGGGACGCGTGTAGATGTCGCCCACCTCGTCATTCTTGACGTAATCGACACCGGCGACGATGTGCCCACCCTCGCCGAAGGCGATCCCCCCGAGCGCGGCAAGGCGAAAATTTCCGGCATCGCCATAGGTGCTCGCGCCAGCCTGCGCCCGCAGCTCAAGTCCGGTGAAGCGGTTCTTGAGGATGACGTTGACGACACCCGCGACTGCGTCCGAGCCCCACTGCGCGGATGCGCCGCCGGTCACGACTTCCACGCGCTCCACCATGAGCGTCGGGATGGTGTTGAGATCCGGCGCGCTTGGCGTCGTGCCCGTGCCGTTGCTCGCCGGGGCCAGCGGAGGAACACGCGCCCCGTTGACGAGAACGAGCGTTCGCGCCGCACCAAGGCCACGCAGATCGGCGGTAGAGGCACCGGGCGTCTGGGTGCGGATGGCGTTGGCGCTCGGGCTGGTCGTTGCCCGGAAAGCCGGCTGCTCATTCAGCAGCTGGGCCACGTTCGTGACCTGCCGTTTGTCGATCGCATCCGCGCCAAGCACTGTCGTTGGCGTTGGGGCATCCCCCCCGTTCGGCGCCGCGCGCGAGGCGGTCACGATGATGTCCTGCGCCATCTGGTCCTCAGCCTGAGGGCCATATGCCTGAGCGCCGGACTGGGCGGCCGCACCCATAGGATGCATGAAAATCGCGATTGCAGACCCTGCCAATAAGGCCTGCCGAATATGGTGTGCGCTGAGGCTTGAAAATGCCTTCATCGGTCTTCTCCCATGAGCTTTATATTTAGTTCTGATTGAAGAACTATTCTGATAAAAGCACTATGTCAACGGGCTGCTGCTGCCGCCTCGTTCCGCTTGGCATCGCAGGTCGCTGCGAAGGCAGGGTGGCCGGCACCAATGGCAGCCTTGTGCCTGATCCCGCGACTTGATGGTCCGATCCTTTGGTTGGAAAGGAAGGGCGCGAGATGGGACAGGTGCGTCTCGGGAGCGCCACCAGCGCATACGCCGTCCGACCGGCCACAGCGTGATCGCGACGTTAGCCGAGGGCGGGGATCAATCTCAGGACGGCAGCCAGATGGCCCAAGCCGGCAACAATCGAAGATCTGGAACCCGGACCGAGAGACCCGCTCCACGCCCCTGAGCGAAGCCGAAGAAGCGATGATTGCCGCGCCCCGCAAGCACACGCCGCTGCCGCCGAGCGACTGCATCCATGTGGGACAGCCGTCGATCCCGTGCTTCGGTCAGCGCGGCATCGACACCTCCAGCGGCACGGCATCTCCCGGTGACCGGATGTCGAGGGCGACAAGTCCACATGCCATGAATGCATAGTGATAGGGCAAAGAAGCGAAGCGATCGTCAATCCGGCCGAGGACCCCGGGGGCATCGAGGAAAACTATCTCCTCAGACCACGTCCTGCCCTCGCCGCACAAATCGAACCTCAAACGCCGGATGGTCGTGCGTGCTGCGGTCGACTCCCAGCCGCTCTCATCGACCGCCGCGAAGAAGGGAAAGGGATTGCCGTCAGACACCAGCGCGTCGAGCGTGGTTTGGCCAGCCAAATCCTCTTGTTCAACCGCCGGCTGAAGGGCGATTAACTGAGAGCAGGATTGGTCGGCACACCCGGCGCACCCAAGCTGACGCTGATAGCGATGCCCGGCTCTCGATGATGGAAAGAGCGGCCCATGACTTGGGCGACCACGACCTCCTGCCGTGTGCGCCTCCAAACGGGATATCCCCTCTCCGCTCCCGGGCAGGATTACTGCCTTGAGCGCCGATGACTTGTCGGATTCACACCATAACGATGCCGGAAGCGACGTGCGAAATGACTTTGCTCGGCAAAGCCACAATCAAAGCTGATGTCCGCGATGGACCGCCGTGCATGGCGCGGATCGTCGAGCATCGTCTTCGCCTGCTCCAGACGCATATTGAGCAGTTCTTTGCCGAAAGTCGTGCCCATATTCGCAAAGAGCATGTGCAGATATCGCTTCGAGATGCCACAGGACCGGGCAAGCCCCTCGGGGTTGAGCCCGGTGTCTTCCAGGCGCCCTCGCATCATAGTGCGCAAGCGGGCGACGAGCGTTTGCTGGTTCCTCGTCTGGCCAGCGCCGTCATGGCGGCTCATCAAGGCGAACAATGCCCCGATCTGATCGGCGATCACGGACCGTGGCAGTGTCGCCTCCTCCAGCCCGTTCTGCGCGATCGCAGTGAACAGCGCGGCAAGCGGACCGCCCCATGCCTGGCGCGTTTCATGGGAGACATGGGTGAAATTATCATGGCTCACCACCCAGCGGCGCAGCCAGCTATCGCTGACATGCGCGGTGAGCGCATTGCTTTGCTCCGGGCAGGTGAAGCTATAGGGTTCGGCGTTGCGCAACAGGGTGAAGCTGCCCTCCGGCACATATTCGCGCTCATGCTCATAAGCGACGATCATCGCGCCGGATTGCATATAGACCAGCTCGTAGGATGGCTCTGCGCCGCGCACGATCATCTGGGGAGAGCGACGACATTTTTGGGCCGCAGCGTTGATGAAGTTCAGTTCCAGCGGCCCCAGCCCATATTGACGCCAGACGGCGCTGAAATGGCGCGGGGCCGTGCTGTCCACGCACATTTCGGTCATATGTTCCGAGACGATGCTGGTCCAGCGCGTCATTTTGGTCTGGCTGTCGAACCCGGACGTGGACCAGATATTGTCCATGCCTGCTTCATGGCGGGCGACTGGCGACACGGCCATGGCGTTCTCCTGTAACGACGGCGTCCAAATCCAGCGGCGCAGTTTAGGTCAGGCCGCGCCGTCATGCAAATTGCACCCTCGGACCGAATTTCATGCACCGGGAGGCGGGACAAGCCCGGCCAGCACAACCTACCTTCATGGCGAGTTTTAGCGAAGGGGAATGCGGTGCTTACGAGGCGTCGTTTCGTTCAGGGAACTGCTGCGACTGCCGCCCTGACGCATTTTGGCGGGGTCTGGGCGGTGTCGCCCTCCACGACTATCCTGCCGGGAAATATCTCCCCCAAAGCCTTTGCCGAGGCGCTGGACGCCATGCGCGCCATTGTCGGCAAGGCCTATGTGTTCGTCAGCGAACCGGACCTGGTGGGTTATGCGGATCATTTCCGCATGACGCCGGTCGCGACCCACGCGGCGTCCGGTGCGGTCGCGCCGCGCTCGGTCGAAGAGGTGCAGCGCCTGCTCAAGGTGGCGAGCGACTTCGGCATTCCGGTCTGGACGATCTCCACGGGGCGCAATCTGGGTTATGGCGGCGCGGCGCCGGCCATGCCCGGCACGCTGATGCTCGACCTCAAGCGCATGAACCGCATTCTCGAGGTCAACGAGAAGCACGCCTATGCCGTGGTGGAACCCGGCGTCTCCTACAAGGACCTCTATGCGCATCTCCAGCGCATCGGCTCGAAGCTGTGGATCGACTGCGCGGCGCCCGGCTGGGGCGGCGTCGTCGGCAATATGGTCGATCGCGGTGTTGGCTATACGCCGATGGGAGAGCATTTCCTCCAGCAGCAATGCGGCATGCAGGTCGTCCTGTCCGATGGGACCGTTATCGATACCGGGATGGGCGGACAGGCCGGCGACAAAGCCATGTACGCCTATCGCTATGGCCATGGCCCCTGGCTGGATGGCCTGTTCACCCAATCCAATTTCGGCGTGGTCACCCGGCTTAGCGTGCAACTCATGCCCGAGCCGCCCGGTTATCGCCCTTATATGGTCACCTTCCCCGACGAAGCCGCCATCGAGCCGCTCACCGAGGCGATCCGCCCCCTCAAGCTGGCCCAGATCATTCCCAACGCCGCGACCAGCACGGAATTGCTCTGGGAAGCGGCCGTCGAGGTCCGCAAGGATCAATATTATAGCGGCACCGGGCCGACACCGGACAGCGCCCGCAGGAAGATGATGGACGACCTCCACGTCGGTGCGTGGAATTTCTACGGCGCGCTTTACGGCCCCGAAGAGGTGATGGATGCGACCTGGCCCATCATCCAGGATGCGCTCGGATCGATCAAGGGCGCGAAATTCTATTTCGCGGACGATCGCAAGGGCGGCGCGGCCTTCGACTATCGCGCCAAGCTGATGCGTGGCGTGCCCAACATGACCGAATTCGGCGTGGTCACCTGGATTCCCAATGCCGGCCATGTCGGCTTTGGCCCGGTCGTTCCAGTCGACGGCGCGCTCGCGCTCGATCAGTATCGCAAGGTCCGCCAACTCACCCACGAGGCCGGGTTCGACTATTTCGGCGAGTTCATCGTCGGCTGGCGCGATATGCATCACATCTTCATGCCCGCCTTCCAGCGCGACAATGAAGAAGAGGGCAAGCGACTGCTCAAGCTTGTCGACGCGCTGATCGACGATGCCGCGGCCGATCGTTACGGTGTCTACCGGACCCACCTCGACTTCATGGACAAGGTCGCGAACAGCTATAGCTGGAACGAGGGCGCCCTGGCCCGCTTCAACGGCAAGCTGAAAGCGGCGCTCGATCCAGTCGGAATTCTGGCACCGGGCAAAAGCGGCATCTGGCCGGAGAAGAAGGCATGAGGCCCCCCGCAACGCGCCGGCTCGCCCTGCTCGCGGCGTTGGCCGGCCTCAGCCTGTCAGCCTGCTCGAAAGAGGGTAGAGAGACGAGCAACGGCGCCTCGGTGCCGCGCGAAATGTCCGGCAAGCAACTCTACGACCATTGGTGCGCCGACTGCCATAATCCTGGCCCCGGCCATCCCGGCACCCTGCGGCTGGCTGGAGATATGGGCGAGGAAAACTCCGTCCTGCTCCAGAAGCAGATGGATCCCGAGGTGGTCAAATATGCCGTGCGCAACGGCTTCCAGATGATGCCGCCCTTCCGCCCGACCGAGATTACCGATGAGGAACTCGCCCGGTTGACCGACTATCTGGTGAAGAAGCAATGAGCACGACATCCACCCCCACCGCCGCGATCAGCGCCATCGCCAACGCCGGCGAATTCCACGCGCCGGGCAGCGACATCTTCGCCACCACCATGCGCCGCCTGCCAACGATCCTGGGCGCGAAACCGGATTTTGTGGGGCTGGTGAGGCCGGGGTCGGCTGAGGAACTCGCCACAGCGATCCGCTTCGCGCGCGCGCAGAAACTGGCCATCTTCCGGCTCTACAACGCCTCCAACACCGGCGCGCGCCTCAGTGGCGACGGGAAGACGCTGATCGTCGACCTCAGCCGCATGAACCGCATCCTGGAGGTCAACGCGACCTATGCCTATGCGCGCGTGGAGCCCGGCGTGAGTTTCGCCGAGCTTGCGGCGCATTTCGTCGCGAACAAGCTCCCGCTGCTGGTCGATAGCGAGCGCGATCCGCATGCCTCCATCGCCGGCAGCATCTTCTCCAAGGGTTTCGGCTACACGCCTTATGGCGACCATCTGCTGGTCCAGTGCGGCGCGGAATATGTCCTGCCCGATGGCGAGCGGCTGCGCAGCGGCATGGGCGCGATGGAGAATAACCGCACCTGGCAACTCTACAAATTCGCGCTTGGCCCCTATTCGGATGGGCTCGCCGTCCAGTCCGACGTCATGATCCCCACCCAGACTGGCCTTTGGCTGATGGGGCACGCGCCCGCCTTCCGCCCGTTCGCGATTGATCTTGAAGACGATAGGGCGCTCGCCGGGGCCGTCGAAACGCTCCGCGGGCTCAAGATATCGAACACGCTGCCCGGCACCATCGCCATCACGCATCGAGACTTCGACGCCCGGCGCTCGGGTGAATCTGCCCGCAAGGCGCAATGGCGCCTGCATGGCGCGCTTTATGGGATCCCCAAAGTCGTAGAGCTGGGCATGGCCGCCGTGCAGGCCAGCTTGGGCGCTGTGAAAGGAGCGGCGCTTCTGGGTGACGACAAGCTCGCATCCGAGCCTCTCTGGCAAGAACACAGGGCATTGATGGCAGGCGAGCCGGGACCAGGGGCGCTGCGATTGTCCGGCGGGGCGGGCAGCGCGTCACTCACCTTCGTCGCGCCCATTGAAGGTGATCTGGCGACAGCGATGCTGGCCATTGCCCGCCGCATATTTGACGGCAAGGACGGGCCGTTGCTCTGCGAATTTTCTGTCCTTGGCCGCGCACTCATGTTGACGGTCCATCTGCCGCATGATGCTACACAAGCGGCCTCGGCAGACCGGCTGACCGGGTCTGGCCGTTCGCTCATTCAGGCGATGGGTGATGCCGGCTTTGGTCTGGTATCCTACAGTCCCGAATATGGCCGCCTGGCGACGAGCCTGTTAAGCGGGAAGCCATTGGGCGCTCTGCAAAGCCGCATCGAAACCGCGCTTTGGTAACGCCTATGAGATTGGGCGGCCGGTCAGCAACCGCCGACACAGGCGACATTCGATGGCTCGAAACGGCTTAGCAGCGATCTCCTGCGGCGTATGCTCGGCCATGCGCCGCAGGAGCAGGCCATGGGCGGGATGGCTATCGCACCAAACGCCTGCATGATCGGGGTGGCATCCGGTTCAGCCGCGGCGCTTGGTGCCAGCTGCTTGCTAACCCCATCTATCGTGGCAAGGTCACCCATAAGGGCACGGTCTATGATGGTCACCATCAGGCGATCGTGGACGAACCCCTCTGGGATCAGGTGCAGACCTTGCTGGCCCAGCGGCGCATCAACCCCGGACATATCCGAGCGCCCCGACCCGGCCTGCTCGCCGGGCAGATCCAGGATGGCGAGGGACGCAGGATGACGCCCTCACACACAGGGTCGTCGGATAGCGGATGCCGGGCCCCTTACCCTCCACTTCCAGAAGCGCTCGGCCATGTCCGGCAAGCTGGTTGATTCCGCTCTGGCACAGATTGGCAGCACTCTGGTTACCGGAGCATGGATGAGCGGCGGGCGCCTCATCGATTTCCGTCCGATCATCAGAATATTCGCACTCATAATGGGGACATTGTCACCAGCCTCAACGCGCTGCCAAATGCGCCGCCCAACCATCGATCAGAACATCCAGAGCGACGATGAAGCTATCTTTATCGGATGCGGCGGTGCCGGGCCGCGCCGACCACAGCGTCGTCCAACCGGTGACGAGAGCCTGCACCGAGCGCTGTGCTGTCCGCGCCTCGTCATCCGGCAAGCCCAATGATCGAAGGGGCCCCAGGATTTTTTCCAGCGCAATTTCAGACATGCCCGGCTCGGGCCGCGTCACGGCGATCAATTGCCGCGCATCCCTCACCGATGTCTGGGCATTCCAGAGCGCGACGCCAAACTCATGAAGCCACTGCCGCCAATGGCCGGACTGCGGAATCGCATCGAGACAAGCCTGAAAGATCGATCCCGCCATCAAGCCATAGAGCGCATCCTTGTCCTTCACATGCCAATAAAGGGACGAGACGCTGACATCGAGCCGTCCAGCGACCTTTCGCAAGCTGACCCCGCCCAGCCCATCCTCATTGAGAAGCGCCACGGCCTCCCGAACGATCATCTCTCGATCAAGTTTTGAAAAGGACATGGCGCTCCTTGACACGAGTTGGCCAGAAATGCATCAAACGACAAACGAACACTGTTCGCTTGCGGGAGAGAGCTGATGTATCCGTTCAAACCGGGCAGCTACGCGCCGAAAAATGGTTGGTATGTGGCTGCATTCTGCAACGAAATCGGCGAGGCCTTGCTAAGCCGCTGGATTTTGAACCAGCCGGTCGTCCTGTATCGTAAAGAAAACGGACAGGCCGTTGCAGTGGAGGGGCGCTGTCCCCACCGTCATTTCCCGCTCGGCGAAAGCAAGCGCGTCGGCGATGCGATCCAGTGCGGCTATCATGGCATCACCTTCGACGCCGAGGGCAAATGCACCTTCGTGCCGAGCCAGACGACCATCCCCGGCGTTTATGCGATCAAGGCCTATCCGCTCGTCGAACGCGGCCTATGGGCCTGGATCTGGCCCGGCGATCCGGCCAGGGCGGACGAAGCGTTGATCCCGACGCTGGACGAAATCGGTTATAACCTGCCCGGCATGATCCCCGACGCCTTCTACTCGATGCATGTGAAAGGTCGTTATCAGCTGCTCAACGACAATCTGCTGGATCTGACGCATCTAGGATATCTCCACAGCACATCCATCGGCACGCCGGACGATGCCGCTACGCCGGAAGTCCGCGATCTCAATGATCGCCGCCTTTCCAGCCGGCGCTATATGCACGACACACCCCAGCCGCCTCTGCATCTTGATTCCAACGCGTATAAGGGCCCGATCGATCGCATCTCGGGCATGGACTTTTTCTTCCCCGGCTTTCACGCTGGCATCGGGGAGCAGCAATATCCACGTAGCCACTCGCAGGCTGGTGAAATCATCCATACCAGCCGGGTCTGGCATGCCGTCACCCCAGCCACACGCACGACCTGCAACTATTTCTTTGGCATGAATGCGAATGGCCAGGAGCGGCTGGACCGCGCCAAGGTCCTGCTGGCTCCTGTTCTCGAAGAAGACAAGTTCGCCACGGAGGAAATCGAGAAACTCATCACCACACTGGATGAGATACCGCCCGAGCTTATGCTCAAAAGCGACACGACTGCCGTGCAGGGGCGCCGCATTCTCCAAGCGATGATGGACGCTGAGAAGCTGGAACAGGCTTCCTAGCGCTACATCCTTGACCTTTTTTTGCCGCCCTTGATCATCTAACACCGTTAGATTAACCGGGCGTCGCCGAACAATCAAAGGAGAGACACCATGAACCGCAGCCAATATGATGCTTATCTCAACCTGTTTAACAGCCGCGACTATGATGGTGTCACCAGCCACTTCAAACATGACGCGGTCATCGCGTTCGCGGACATAAGGTTACGCGGACATGATGCGATCCGGCGCTTCTATGCCTTCTTCCACGATCACGTATCCGAACAAATTCGGGTGAATCGCTTCCTGAGTGATGACCGGTCAGTTATGCTCGAAGCCGTTGTTCGGCTGGAGGGGAAAAAGCGCCTCACGCCTGAAGCCATCGAAAATCATGGCTATGCATCCATTCTGCCGCTCGAAAAAGGGCAGGTAATCGAAATTCCCCAGTTCATTCATTATCATCTTGATGGAGGCGAGTTCAGCACTGCTCTCTGCGCCATCGCGACGTTCGAAATCTAGAACGACCCAAGGTTGGGCGTCCGAAAACCGGCGGGCGCCTGACCTACTTATGCACGCTTTCGCAATGCCGTTCGAACGGAAGGCGAAAACAGCCCTGCCGAGCGTTACAGCTTCTGCGTCAGCTCCGGCACGGCGGTGAACAGATCCGCGACGAGGCCGATATCGGCGATCTGGAAGATCGGCGCATCCTCGTCCTTGTTGATGGCGACGATGGTCTTTGAGTCCTTCATGCCGGCGAGATGCTG
>DATMGL010000015.1:0-73691 GCA_035555575.1 Sphingobium sp. | reverse complement strand
CTTGTAGCTGTTCGTCGTCGGGTTGGTGAAGGCGTTCAAGGCCTTGGCGTGCTTGATGACGCCGCCGATAAAATAGAGGCACATATCCGACAGGCCGGCATAGCCATTGCCGGCGAACAGCGGATTGCCCTTTTCCCAGATCGAGAAATGGGTGTGCATGCCCGAGCCATTATCCTGCGCGATCGGCTTGGGCATGAAGGTGGCCGTCTTGCCATAAGCCTGCGCGACCATCATCACGACATATTTGTAGATCTGCATGCGGTCGGCGGTCTGCACCAGCGTGCCGAAGGTCAGGCCCAGCTCATGCTGCGCGGCGGCGACCTCATGGTGATGCTTGTCGCAGGGCAGGCCCATCTCGATCATGGTGGAGACCATCTCGGCGCGGATGTCCACGCACGGATCGACCGGGGCGACCGGGAAATAGCCGCCCTTGGCGCGCGGGCGGTGGGCGAGGTTGCCGCCCTCATAATCGCGGCCGGTGTTGGTCGGCAGCTCGATATCGTCGATCTTGAAGAAGCTCTCGTTGTAATCGCTGTTGAAGCGCACATCGTCGAACATGAAGAATTCGGCCTCCGGGCCGACATAGACGGTGTCGCCGAAACCGGCGGCCTTCACATAGGCCTCGGCGCGGATCGCCGTGGAGCGCGGATCACGGCCATACATCTCGCCGGTCGCCGGATCGACGATCGTGCAGCACAGGATGAGCATCGGCGTGGCGCTGAACGGATCGACATAGACCGCGTCCAGATCGGGCTTGAGGATCATGTCGGATTCGTTGATCGCCTTCCAGCCCTCGATCGAGCTGCCGTCGAACATGAAGCCTTCTTCCAGCTCATCCTCGCCGACATGGCTGGAGACCATGGTAAGGTGCTGCCACTTGCCCTTGGGATCGGTGAAGCGCAGATCGACCCACTCGATCTCCTTCTCCGCGATCATGTCGAGAATATCCTGGGGCGTGTTGGCCATGGCGACGATACCTTCCTGTGTGCCGTTAATTCTTGCGGGAGCGGGGGTGTTCAGATGGCGGCTTCGTCAAGCTCGCCGGTGCGGATGCGCACGGCTTTCTCGACCGGGATGACGAAGATCTTGCCATCGCCGATCCGCCCGGTTTGCGCGGCGCGGGAGATGGCCTCGACCACCCGGTCGACGATGCCGTCCTCCACCACCACTTCGAGCTTCACCTTGGGCAGGAAGTCGACGACATATTCCGCGCCGCGATACAGCTCGGTATGGCCCTTCTGCCGGCCGAAGCCCTTGGCCTCGGTGACGGTGATGCCGGACACGCCGACTTCGTGCAGCGCTTCCTTCACATCATCCAGCTTGAACGGCTTGATGATCGCCTCGACCTTCTTCATGTCCAACGCACCTCTTCGCTTCATGTGACGCGCTGGCCGCTCGACCTGCATGGCCGCGCACGGGCCGACGCTAGAACGCCGGCTCGCGAATCACCAGCGCAGCATTGCCGCCTTTGGCAGGTCTTGTCGATATTGCCCCGATTTCAGGCATTTTCAGCGCAGGCTGCCTAAAAAACAGGCACTGCGCCCCGCCGTCAATAAGGCGGCTGGTGGAGGCCCTTGGGGCTCAAGGTGAAGATTTCGCAGCCGGTTTCCGTGATGCCGATCGAATGCTCGAACTGCGCGGAAAGCGAGCGATCGCGGGTGACGGCCGTCCAGCCATCCTCCAGCATCTTCACGCCCGGCTTGCCGCCGTTGATCATCGGCTCGATGGTGAAGATCATGCCCGGCCGCAGCTCCGGCCCGGTGCCCGGCCGGCCGACATGGACGACCTCGGGCGCATCATGGAAGACCAGGCCGAGGCCATGGCCGCAGAAATCGCGCACCACGCCGTAGCGGTGGCGCTCGGCATGGCTCTGGATGGCATGGCCGACATCGCCCAGCGTGTTGCCGGGCTTGGCCTGCTCGATGCCGAGCATCAGGCATTCATAGGTGATCTCGACAAGGCGGCGCGCCTTGATCGGCACATCGCCGACCAGATACATGCGGCTGCTGTCGCCGTGCCAGCCATCCAGCTGCGGGGTCACGTCGACATTGAGGATGTCCCCCTCGCGCAGCACCTTGTCGCCCGGCATGCCATGGCAGATGACGTTGTTGAGGCTGATGCAGCAGCTATATTGATAGCCATGATAGCCCAAGGTGGCGGGCACGCCGCCGCCCTCCAGCGTCATCCGGCGGACCAGATCGTCAATGTCGGAGGTCTTCACGCCGGGCTGGATCAGCGGCACGACCGCATCGAGGATTTCGGCGGCGAGCCGGCCGGCCTTGCGCATGCCTTCAAACCCTTCCGGGCCGTGCAGCTTGATGGCGGAGGTGCGGATCGTGGCCGTTTCGGCCGTCGGCGTCAGGTAGGTCGTCATACTTGCGATATAGGCCCAACGGGTCCAAGTGGCGAGAGGCTTTGATGAGTTTCGCGCGGGAGGCTGTGATGGCGGGTCATGACAGGGGGCTGCGGGGCGGCCGGATCGCCGATCGGGCAGGGCGCGCATGAGCATGCGGGTGTGGACGGCGGCGCTGGTGGTGATCGGGGACGAGATCCTCTCCGGGCGCACGCAGGATCGCAATATCGCGCAGATTGCGACATGGCTCAACGTGCAGGGCATCCGCCTGCGCGAAGTGCGCGTGGTGGCCGATGATATGGATGCCATCGCCGAGGCGGTGAACGCGCTGCGCGTGCGTGATGACTATCTGTTCACCACCGGCGGCATCGGCCCGACGCATGATGATATCACAGTCGATGCCATCGCCGCCGCGCTGGGCGTGCCGGTGATCGTCCACCCGGAAGCGCGCGCGATCCTGGAGCGCCATTATGTGACGCGCGGCGGCCTCACGGAAGCCCGGCTGCGCATGGCGCGCACGCCGCGGGGCGCGAGCCTCATCCCCAACGATTATTCCGGGGCACCGGGCATTCGCATGGGAAATATATTCATCATGGCCGGGGTGCCGGACATCACCGCCGGGATGCTGGCGGCGCTCACCGGCACGCTGGAGGGCGGGGCGCCCTTGCTGGCGCGCACGATCGGCTGCTGGGTGGCGGAAAGCGAGATCGCGGCGCTGCTGGGCGCGGCCGAGAAGGCGCATGAGGGGTGTCAGATCGGCAGCTATCCTTTCTTCCGGGAGGGACGCACGGGCGCGAACTTCGTGATCCGCTCGGTGGACCGGCTGCGGCTCGATGCCTGCACGGATGCGCTGGCCGGCGCGCTGGCCGATGCCGGCCATGAGGTGACCCTGGGCGGCATCTAGGCCGGGCCCGGCAAGCGGGCGCACAGGCGCGGTGCGGGCGTGGCAGGTTTGGCCGGCGTTACGGACATTTATGCGGAGGAACCCCGCCTGTGCGAGCGCGTTATGATCGTGCAGGCGCCGATGCGCCTGGATCGGTGCTGTCGTGGTGGGACCGGCGGCGCCGGGGTCTGCGGATGGTGATTGCATCCGCAGACCTTTGGCATGTCGACGCCTGTCGACATGCCCTGCGCCAGCCCGCGCGACGATCGCCGGGAGCAGCTCCGGCGTCATGACCCGCTTGTCGCCGCGCCCGCAGCGGAAGCACCACAGCCGCAGATCGCAGCCGGCCGCGATCATTTCCATGAGTTGATTCATGAGAACATGTGCGGCCCACGTCCATATCGATTGACCGATGATGATGACGAAGTTAGGGGCGGTCACGAACCGATGTTCAAATTTGAACATCGCGCATGTTTACACAAGCGCTTCAGAAACGCCTTTTTATATCGGCTTTTCAATCGCTTGCGGGTGTAGCTCAATGGTAGAGCAGCAGCTTCCCAAGCTGACGACGGGGGTTCGATTCCCCTCACCCGCTCCATGACTTCCCCCCAATATTCAGTGATTGGCGACCGGTTTTTGCCGGAGTCGGGACGCTTGCGCGCGGGAGGCCGGATGGGGACGCGTATGTCATGTCCGGTTCGTTCCGCGTGACAAGTCTGCCATCATCGACTTATGATCGCGCGCTCCGCACATGACTGCACCGGGGACTGTCCGGCAAGGGCGTGAAGCGACAAAATGGGGGAGCGGATGGGGGACAAGGTCAATCGCTGGCGAAGGGGGCTGATGGCAGCCGCCGGCGCGGTGATGCTGTGGGGGAGTCCCGCGCTGGCGCAGGCGCCGGGCGAACGCAGCGCCGTCAATATCCCGAGCTGCGACCGGGCCTGTCTCATCGGCCATGTGCGCGCCTATATGGGCGCGCTCGGCCAGCGTGACCCGGCCTCGCTCCCGTTCGCGGCCGATGCGCGCCTGACCGAGAATAATGTGTTCATCCCGATCGGCACCGGCCTGTGGCGCACGGTCAGCAGGATTGCGCCGACGGGGCTGGAGGTGGCCGATCCGCTCACCGGGCAGGCGGCCTGGTTCGGCGTCGTGTGGGAGCATGGCGAGGCGGCCTATTATGCCATGCGGCTGCGCGTGGACGGTGGCCGGATCAGCGAGGTGGAGAGCGTCGTTCACCGCAACACCGGCCTGCCCGCGCCCTTTGGCGACCCGGAAAAGGTGGTGCATGACCCCGCCTTCGAGGAAGTTCTCCCGCCCGAACAGCGCCGCCCGCGCCAGCGGCTGATCGCGGTGGCGCAGAGCTATTTCAACACGGTCGAGCTGAATGACGGCACGGTCTTCGCGCCCTTTGCGGAGGATTGCGCGCGGCTGGAGAACGGCATCAGCACCACCGCCCCGGCGAAGGTGCCGGCGGGACAGGGCAATGCCGCCACCATTGCCGCGGGCTGCGAGGATCAGTTCAAGCTTGGCATCTATCATATCAACAAGCGCGTCCGCGAACGGCGCTATCCGATCGTCGACGAGGAGCGCGGGATTGTCGTCGCCTCGGGTTTCTTCGACCATGACAATGAGCGCGATACCTATTTGCTGACCAATGGTCGCGAGATGAAGACGGCGCTCAAATGGCCCAATTCCATCTCGTTGCTGGAGGCGTTCCGCGTGAAGGAGGGGAAGATCGACCGGATCGAGACGGTGTTCACCTATGTGCCCTATTTCATGCACAATCCGTGGGCCGTTGGCCGCGAACATGGCGAGGTGGGCGAATGAGCCGGTTGCTGGTGAGCGCCGCCATGGCTGCGGCTGGTCTGGCGGCGCTGATACCGGCCACGGCGCAGGCGCAAGGCTGCGATGCGGCGTGCCTGACCGATCTGGCCAATCGCTATATGGACGCGGTGGTGGCGCATGATCCGCGCGGCCTGCCATGGGCCGAGCGGGTCGGCTATGCCGAGAACGGCACGAAGCTGCGGGTCGGCGAGGGGAGCTGGGTGACGATCGACCGGCGCGCCGCCGCGCCGCTGGTGGTGGCGGATGCGCAGACCGGCCGCGTCGTCTGGACCGGCATGGTCGAGGATCATGGCCAGCCCGGCTTTTATGCGATGGACATGAAGGTCGAGGGCGGCCGGATCGCTGCGGTGCAGGCGGTGATCCGCCGCAAGCAGGGCCGCCAGCCTTTTGGTGATCCGCTGGCCGATGCGCCGGGCAAGGCGTTTGCTGCGGCACTGCCCGCCAAGGCGCGATTGCCGCGCGGCAAAATGATCGCGCTGGTCGATGGCTATTTCGCCAGTCAGGCGAGCAATGGCGAGCGCGTGGGCGTGAGCTTCGGGGGGAACTGCACCACGATCGAGAATGGTGTGGCGATGGCAGGCAATCTGCCGGCCGCGAAGGGGGAGGATGCCTCCTGCGAAGGGGCGCTCAAGCGCGGGCTGTTCGGCGAATATGAAGCGATCCGCCATGAGGTGATCGCGGTCGATGAAGCGCGTGGCCTGGTCGCGGCGATCGGCTATCGCGACCTGCCCGCCGCGAACGTGACCTTCACGGCGCGGGACGGCAAAAGCTATGCGGCCGAGGCGAAATATCCGCGTTCGGTGGGCTTTGTGAGTTTGTTCAGGATCGAGGGCGGCCGGATCGCCCGGCTCGAGACGATCGCCAATGAGGTGCCCTATCTGATGCCGGCGCCGTTCAACGCGCCACCGGGCAAGGATGTGGTGATCGCGGACACGGGCGTCTTCCCGGAAAATGCCACGGCCGACGCGGCCGGCAATCTCTATATCGGCAGCTTCAAGGGCAATATCTACCGCGCCCTGCCCGGGAGCGGCACGGCGACTGCCTGGATTCGGCCCGATGCCACTAACAAGCTGGCCTCCGTTCTTGGCGTGCTGGCGGATGAGCGATCGAAGACGCTCTGGGCCTGCTCGGTGCCGATGGGGCTGGATGGGCATGCGGGGATGATATCCGCCCTCGTTGCGTTCGATCTGGACAATGGCGACCTGAAGCAGCGCTACGAATTGCCGCCGCCGGCCGCAGCGTGCAACGATCTGGCGATCGATCGGGATGGCACGGCGTTTATCGCCGATACGAGCAATGGGCGCATCTTCACCCTGAAGCCCGGTGCCGGCGATATGACCCTGCTGGTCGAGGACAAGGCGCTGCTCGTCGGGGTGGATGGCATCGCGTTCAGCGACGATGGCCTGCTCTATGTGAACAATGTCCGCCAGCACACGATGTTTCGCGTCAATCGCCGGGCGGATAGCAGCTTCGCCAGCCTGACCAGGCTCAACGTCTCGCAGCCGCTGGAGGGACCGGACGGCCTGCGTCCGATCGGTGGCAATCGCTTCCTGCAGGCGGAAGGGCCGGGCGGACGGATCAGCCTGCTCACCATCGAGGGCGATGATGTGACGATGAAGGTCCTGAAAGACGGCATGGATGGCGTGCCCGGTGTCACCCATATTGGCGACACCGCCTATGCGATCGAGAGCAAGGGGCGCTTCATGTTCGACCCAGCGCTCAAGGGGCAGGACCCGGGCGAGTTCGCGCTGCGGGCCGTGCCGCTGGGAGGCATAAGGTGAGGGCGGCGCTTGCGGGGCTGGCGGGCGCGGCGCTGCTCGTCGCCACGCCGGCGGCGGCCCTGCGCACGGCGATCGACGGCGAGATCGATGCGCTGACCAGGCGCGTCGAGGCGCTGGAAGGCGCGCGCGCGGTCAAGAAGCTGCAACGCGCTTTCGCTTATTATGTCGACCGGGGGCTGTGGCAGGATGCGGCCGATCTGTTTGCCGATGACGGCACGATCGAGCTGGGGCTCGATGGCGTCTATGTCGGCAAGGCGCGCATCCGCGATTATCTGATGGCGCTGCATGGCGGGCAGGAGGGGTTGATCTACGGCCAGCTCAACGAGTGGGTGACGCTCCAGCCGGTCGTCACGGTGGCGGGCGATGGCCAGAGCGCCAAAGCCCGCTGGCGGGATAATGGCATGCTCGGCCAGTATAAGAAGCATGCCGAGTGGCGCGATGGCATTTACGAGAATGACTATGTGAAGGAGGGCGGCACCTGGAAGATCCGCGCCGTCCATATGTTCGTCAATTTCGTCGCGCCTTATGAAAAGGGCTGGGCTCGGCTCAAGCCGGGCGAGGGGCTGGTGCGCAGCGCGGCGAGCAAGGCGATGCCGCCGGATCGGCCAACGACGATCAGTTACCGGGCTTTCCCCGAGACGCAGGTGCCGCCTTTCCATGCCCCCAATCCGGTGACGGGCCGGGCTGTTCGGGAGACGGCGAAATGAGTGTCCGGGCCACCATGAAGGGAGGACTGCTCCTCGCGCTCGCGGCGGTGGTCGCGCTGCCCGCTGCGGCGCAGGATGGCGATCTGCGGGCGCAGGTCGTGGCCGCGAAGCATCGCGTGCAGTTGCTGGAAGATCAGGACGCGATCGAGAATCTCCAGGGCATGTTCGGCTATTATTTCGACAAGGGGCTGTGGGATCAGGCAGCGGCTATGTTCACCGCCAAGGGCAGTTTCGAATATGGCCAGCGTGGCGTTTATATCGGCCCGGCGCGTATCCGCCAGTCGATGCTGCTCTTTGGTCCGCAGGGGCTGGCGCAGGGTTATCTCAACAACCACATGATGTTGCAGCCGGTCATTGTCGTCGCGCCGGATGGTCGCACGGCGACGGGACGCTGGCAGGGCATGGTGCAACTGGCCCAGCCCGGCGCCAACGGCATCTGGGGCGTGGGCGTCTATGAGAATGATTATGTGAAGGAGGGCGGCGTCTGGAAGATCGCCAGCCTGCATTTCTACGTCACCGGTTTCACCGATTATGACAAGGGCTGGATGAAGGCGGCCTATCCGATGGCGGGCCAAAGCGCGCTGTTCCCGCCGGACCGGCCGCCGAGCGAGGTCTACCGTGCCTATCCGAGCGCTTATATTCCGCCGTTCAGCTTCCGGCATCCGGTGACGGGCCAGTCGCTCAGGGATATCCGGCAACCGGCTGACGATGTGGTGGGGCGACCATGATGATGACACGGCTCCTCGCCCGGGCGCTGCTCGCCGCTGCCGCCGCCGGGCCGGCCATGGCCCAGTCCGCGGCGGCCCAGTCCACCGCTGATCGGCTGGCCGCGCTGGATCAGCGGATTACCCGGCTGGAGGATCTCAATCAGATCGAGCGGCTCCAGCGCACTTACGGCTATTTTGTCGACAAGGGGCAGTGGACACAGCTTTCGGAGCTGTTCACCGACGATGCGACGCTGGAGATTGGCGGCAAGGGGCTGTTCCTCGGCAAGAAGCGCGTGCTGGAATATATGCAGACCGCGTTCGGCCCGGATGGCGCCAAGGAAGGCGTGCTCGCCAATCACATGCAGTTCCAGTCGATCCCGGATATTGCGGCGGGCGGCACGCGCGGCTGGGTGCGCGCGCGCGCCTATGTGATGAGCAACGGCGGCTGGGGGCTGCCGCTCTACGAGAATGAATATCGCAAAGAAGGCGGCGTCTGGAAGATCAGCCGGCTGTCCGGTCCGTTCACCATGTATACCAATTGGGATGGCTGGGGAAAGAATGCGCTCAACAACACCTGGCCGGACAAGTTCGAGCCCGCGCCGGACCTGCCGCCGAGCACCGTCTATCTGACCTATCCGGCCTATTATATCGTCCCGTTCCATTATCCCAATCCGGTGACGGGCAAGCCATTCCTGGCCGACAAGGCCGAGGCGGGCGCCTATGCCGCGCCGCCGGGGACCAAGGCGCAGCAGGCGGCGCTCAAGGTCGGGCGCCTGGCCGATGGCACGCAGCCGATCGCCGAACCGCCGAAGGACTGAACCGATGAGAGACTGGACACGGCGGATCGCGCTGATCGGGGCCGCGGCGCTGGCCTTTGCCGGGCTGGGGCTCGCCGTGGCGCAGGAAGAGCGGAGGCCCGCTGCCGTCGACAGTGCACGCATTGCGGCGCAGGCGGGCGATGGCGCGGACTGGCTGCATGACGGGCGGACCTATAGCGCCCAGCGCTACAGTCCGCTCGACCAGATCAACGCCGGCAATGTCAGCCAGCTGGGCATCGCCTGGTATGATGAGCTGGATACCTTCCGGGGCGTCGAGGCGACGCCGCTTTATGCCGATGGTGTGCTGTACAACATCCTGCCGTGGAATGTGACGATCGCCTATGATGCGCGCACCGGCAAGAGGCTGTGGACCTATGATCCGCAGGTGCCCCGCGAATATGGCCGCTATGCCTGCTGCGAGCCGGTCGCGCGTGGGCTGGCCATGTGGAACGGCAAGATCATCATCGCGACGCTGGACGGGCGGCTGATCGGCCTTGATGCGGCGACGGGCAAGCCGGTGTGGACCACGCAGACGTTCGACCATGACATGCCCTATTCGATCACCGGCGCGCCGCGCGTGTTCGATGGCAAGGTGGTGATCGGCAATAGTGGCGGCGATCTGGGCGTGCGCGGCTTTGCCGCCGCCTATGATGCCGATACGGGCAGGAAGCTGTGGAAATTCTTCCTGACGCCCAATCCTGTCGGCAGGCCGGATGGCGAGGCGTCCGACAGCATCATGCCGACGATCCGCAAGACATGGGCCGATGAGGGCATGTGGAAGGAGCTGGGTGGCGGCGCCAATCCGTGGGATTCCATTGCTTATGACCCGGCATTGAAACTCGTCTACATCGGCACCGGCAATGGCTCGCCACTCTCATGGCAGCATCGCAGCGGCAGCAAGGGCGATAATCTGTTCATCTGCTCGATCGTCGCGGTGAGCAGTGAGACGGGGGATTATGTCTGGCATTATCAAATGGTTCCGGGCGAAGACTGGGATTATACCTGCACATCCTCGATCGTCTCGGCGGATATCAACATCAAGGGCAAGACCCGGCAAGTCATCATGCAGGCGCCCAAGAACGGCTTCTTCTATGTGATCGACCGCAAGACCGGGCAGTTCATCTCGGCTGAGAAGATCGCGCCGGTGAACTGGGCGACGGGCATCGACCCGAGGACCGGCCGGGTGCAGGTCAATCCGGCGGCGCGCTATGGTGTCGATCCGGTGCTGGTGATGCCGGGGCCGGGCGGGGCGCATAACTGGTTCCCGATGGGGTACAGCCCGCGCACGGGGCTGGCCTATCTGCCGACCTATGAGTCCGCGATGGTCTATGCGCTGGACAAGGACTTCAAGCCCAAGCCGTTCCGCTCGAACAGCGGCTGGGGCGGCTATTCGGGCGAGGCGCTCCAGAAGCGGATCGCGCTGATGAAGCAGGCGGAGGCGATGGAGAAAGCCTATCTGACGGCGTGGGACCCGGTAGCGCAAAAGGCCGTCTGGAAAGTGCCGCTGCCGCGCCATGGCAATGGCGGGGTGATGGTGACGGGCAGCGATCTTGTCTTCGAGGGCACGACGAAGCAGACATTCGCGGCATTCGATGCGCGGACCGGCAAGCTGCTTTGGGAAATGCCGGTGCAGAGCGCGCCAGTGGCCGGGCCGATCACCTATATGCTCGACGGCGTGCAATATATCGCGGTCAATGCCGGCTGGGGCGGCGGCGCGGCGCAGGTGGAGCGCGGCGCGGGGATCGAAGAGCCGCGGGCATCGGCGCGACTGCTGGTGTTCAGGCTGGGCGGCGATGTCCAGCTTCCGCCACTGAAGCCGGAGGAGAAAGCGCCCGAGCCGCCGCCGGTGACGGCGAGCGAGGCGCAGATCGCGCGCGGGGCGACGCTCTATGCGCAGACCTGCCAGATCTGCCACGGCCAGCAGGCGATTGGCGGGGTGAAGGATCTGCGCAGGATGACCCGCGAAACGCACGGGTTGTTCAATGATATCGTGCTCAAGGGCATTTACGCGGACAAGGGCATGGCGAGCTTCGCCGATCTGCTCAAGCCCGAGGATGTCGAGGCGATCCACGGCTATCTGATCGCCCGCGCCAATGAGGATTGGGGCCGCTCGACGCAGGACGGGGGAGAAGGGCCGCATTGAGAGGGCGGCCGGCGTGAAGCGGGCGATGAGGCGCGGCGTCGGATAGGATAGCGGGGGAAGGGAAGCCGTGCGCTTCCCTCACCCATATTGGCGGATGGGCCGCGCTGTGCTTGGCCTCACGATGGATTGGCCGGCCCCGGCGCGGAATCTCGCCGTTGAGCAAGCGCGCTGTTGCCGCGGTGGCTTGTCACCTTTGTTCTAAGGGACTTTGGCGAAGGGTGCGTCGCACTATCGCCCTGTGGCCCGGTCGATGTTCAGGCGATCAGGCTGGTGCAGTCGATTTCCGCAATGGCCTCGGCATCCAATCGGTAGATGATGCCCTGCGGCACGGGGAGCGCCAGCATCGTCTCGCGGGCCATGCCTGCGTGGAGGCCGCGCAAGATCCGGCCCGAGACGCCATGGGAGACGATGATCCGTGCCGGCGCCGGGTGACGGCGCACGCGGGCCAGCGCTCTGGAGAGCCGCGTTTCGAACGCGTCATAACGCTCGCCATCCGGCGTCTCGAAGAACCAGCCATGCCGATCGAGCACGCTCCACTGGCCGGCGGTCTGCGCATCGATTTCCGCGCCGGTCCGGCCGTCCCATGAGCCGAGCGAGACTTCCGCGAGATCGGGGTCGATGATGGGGGTGGTGGGGATGTCCGCCGCCTCGGCGATGATCCGCGCCGTTTCCAGCGTTCGCCTGCGCGGGCTGACGAACAGGGCGGCTTGCGCGGGATCGATCAGATCGCGCAGCCTCTCGCCCATGGCGTGGGCCTGCGCGACGCCGAGCGCGGTCAGCGGCGAGTCCAGCCCGCCCTGAAAGCGGCGCTCGACGTTGAACATCGTCTGGCCGTGGCGAAGCAGGTAGATCATGCGCCCGTCAATGCCCCTCACCAGTCATCCTGCGCGCGGGTCATCAGATAGCCGTGAATATCCTTGGCCTGCGCCTCGCTGATTTGCCCCGCGAAGCTCGGCATGCCCTGATGCTCGCGGGAGCCCTTGAGGACGATGTCGAGAAATTCGTCATGGGACTGCTTGCTCATTCGGCGCAGGTCCTTGACGCCGCCGGTCGCATTGTCGCCATGGCAGCGGTTGCAACTCTCCGCATAGAGCGCGGCGCCGCGCCGGGCGACGTCGGCGGGCACGCGCTCGGTCGGCAGCCAGGCTTCCTCGGTTTCGGCTTTCATTGGCGGGAGCGTCACGCCTTTAGCATCGAGCTTGAAGACGAGCAGCTTGGCGGTGGCGAAACGGAACGGGCCGTCCTTCGTCAGACCATTGACCGGCGATCCGCCCCAGCCGACATTGAGGGCGATATATTGCACGCCGTCGATCATGTAGCTGATCGCGCCAGCGATCCCAGCCTGATCGACATTCATTTCCCAGAGTTTCCGGCCATTATCGGCGCGGTAGATGGCGACCGTCTTGTTGATCGTCGGCTGGATGAGGAGATTGCCCGCCGTGGTGAGCACGCCGCCCGAGCCGGGGTGCGGATAGGGCACGCGCCAGGCTTCGGTCTGGGTTTTGGGGTCCCAGGCGATGAGGTAGCCCTTCTCGGTGGCGTTGATCTCCTCCTGCAGCTTTTTGCGGAGTTCGGGCTCGCTGCCGAAATCCTGCCCGCTGTTGCTGCGGCCGGGGCCGGGGGTATAGCGATATTTCCCGTCCGCGGCGCGGGCGTAGATGGCGCCCTGCTCCTGCGCCGGCCAGTAAACGAGGCCGGTTTTGGGGCTGTAGGACATGGGATGCCATGAGTGTGCGGCGAGCCAGCTCGGATTCATGATGTGCGGCGTGGTGGTGGTGTTGTGCGCGCCGGGCATCAGCACCGGACGGCCGGTCTTCATGTCGATATGGCTCGCCCATGTGTTGACCGAGACATAGTTTTTCGCGGAGATCAGTTGGCCGTTGGTGCGGTCGATCACGTAGAAGAAACCGTTTTTGGGTGCCTGCATGGCGACCTTGCGCGGCTTGCCGGCGATGGTCATGTCGGCCAGCACGATCGGCTGGGTGCAGGTGTAGTCCCAGTCTTCCTCGGGCACCATCTGATAGTGCCACTTATATTGGCCGGTCGAGGCATCGACGGCCACCAGCGAGCAGAGGAAGAGATTGTCGCCCTTGCCCTCGCTGCGGTGGTGCCACATGTGCGGCGAGCCGTTGCCGGTGCCGATATAGACGGTGTTGAGCGCGGGATCATAGGCGAAGCTGTCCCACGCATTGCCGCCGCCGCCGGCTTCCCAGAACTTGCCGTGCCAAGTGGGCTGGGCGATCTTCATGGCGCTGTCGGAGGCCTCGCCGTCCGGCCCCTTGGCGGGATCGGTCGGGACGATGTAGAATTTCCAGATCTTCTTGCCCGTCTCGGCATCATAGGCGGCGACGAAACCGCGCGAGCCATAATCCGCGCCGCCATTGCCGATGATGATCCTGCCATCATAGACGCGCGGCGCGCCGGTGATGGAATAGGGCGCCTTGTCCGTCTCGAATGTGTGGGTGATCCAGAGTTCCTGGCCGGTGCGCCGGTCGATCGCGATCAGGCGGCCATCGAGCGCGCCGATGATGAGCTTGTTCCCCCATGCCGCGATGCCGCGCGAGGAGGGGCCGCAGCACGCCCAGCGCGCCCAGACCTTCTCGACCTTGGGATCGTAGGTCCATAATTTGCGGCCGGTCTTGCCGTCATAGGCGGTGACGACATTGTAGATGGAGGCGTTGTAGAGGACGCCGTCAATGACCAGCGGGCTGGCCTGCACGCCGCGATAGGTGTCCAGATCATCATACCAGGCGAGGCCGAGGCGCGCGACGTTGGTGTCGTTGATCTGGTCCAGCGGACTGTAGCGCTGCTCGTCCCAGGTGCGGCTGTAGCTGCCCCATTGGCCCGGTTGCGCATCGGCATCGACCATGCGGGCGTGGGTGATGCCGGAGTCGCCGGCATCATCGGCAAGAGCCAGCCAGGCCGGGGTGACGAGGGCGCCCAGCAAAATGATGGCGGCAATGGCTCGCAGCAGGCGCTGTTGCATATCCTCTCCCCTGATATGGTGCGCTGGCCCCCTTCTGGCGAGCAATCGCGTGATTCCGCCTATGCCGCAGTCGAGGAAGGATGCCAAACGGATTGGCTCGCCGCCATGCCTGATCCCCTGGCCGGGCAGCGAGGCGCGATCATGAATATGGCGCTGGACATCGCGCGCGAGAGGCATGAACAGGATGGCCATGACCGATCTTCGCACGCTTTACCCGCCGATCGAGCCTTATGAGACCGGCATGCTCGATGTCGGCGACGGCCATCGCCTCGCCTATGAGCGCTGCGGCACGCCGGGGGGCAAGCCGGCGGTGTTTCTGCACGGCGGGCCGGGCGGGGGCATCTCGCCCGATCATCGGCGGCTGTTCGACCCGGCGCTTTATGATGTGATGCTGTTCGATCAGCGCGGCTGCGGCAACTCGACGCCCCATGCCGGGCTGGAGGCCAACACGACCTGGCATCTGGTGACCGATATCGAGCGGCTGCGGGGGCTGATGGGGGTCGAGCAATGGCTGGTCTTTGGCGGATCATGGGGATCGGCGCTGGCGCTGGCCTATGCACAGAGGCATCCCGAGCGGGTCAGCGAACTGGTGCTGCGCGGGATTTTCACCGTGCGCGAGGCGGAGCTGGACTGGTATTATCAGTTCGGCGCTTCGGAAGTGCATCCCGAGAAATGGGAGGATTTCCTGGCGCCCATTCCGCCCGACGAGCGCGGCGATCTGCGCGGTGCCTATCGCAAGCGGCTGACCGGCGCGGACGAGGCGGCGCAACTGACGGCGGCGCAGGCGTGGACGCTGTGGGAAGGGCGCACGCTGACACTGCTGCCGGACGCGGCGATGACCGCCGGTTTCGAGAACCCGCATTTCGCCCTGGCCTTCGCGCGGATCGAAAATCATTATTTCGTTCATGGCGCGTGGCTGGAGGAGGGGCAACTCATCCGCGAGGCGCACCGGTTGCGCGGTATCCCCGGCACCATTGTCCATGGCCGCTACGATATGGCATGCCCCACACGCACCGCGCATGATCTGCACAAGGCATGGCCCGAGGCGGATTATCACCTGATCGAAGGCGCCGGCCATGCCTATAGCGAACCGGGCATTCTCGACCGGCTGATCCGCGCCACGGATGATTACGCCCGCCCATGGATGGCGTGATCACGGCCGATACGGACAAACCGATCCAGCCGGACGGCCTCGCCGCGCCGCGCCGTCACTGGGCACTGGCTGGTCTGTGGTGCGGTATGGCGCTCTCCGTGCTGGACAGTGCCATCGCCAATATCGCGCTGCCGACCATTGCGCGCGACCTCGGGATCAGCCCCTCGGCGGCGACATGGGTGGTCACCGCCTATCAGATCGCCATTGTGATGACGCTGCTGCCGCTGGCGACTCTGGGCGAACGGCTGGGCTATCAGCGCGTCTATCTCGGCGGCCTGGTGCTGTTCATCCTGATGTCGCTGGGCTGCGCGATGGCGGATGATCTGGAGACGCTGGCGACGGCCCGTTTCATTCAGGGCATCGGCGCTGCGGCCATGATGAGCGTCAATGGCGCGCAGATGCGGTTCACCTGGCCCCGCGCGCTGCTGGCACGCGGGATCGCCTATAATGCGGTGGTGGTGGCCTGCACGGCGGCGGCCGGCCCGGCGCTGGCGGCGTTGATCCTCTCGGTGGGGCCGTGGCAGTGGCTGTTCCTCGTCAATGTGCCGACGGGGCTGGTCGCGCTGGGACTGGTGCTCGGCTTCGGCCCGCATACGCCGTCGGCCACGAAGCTCTTCGACTGGGGCAGCGCCGTTCTCAACGCGGTGATGTTCGGCGCGCTGTTCCTGATGGTTTCCGATGTGGTGCATGGCCATGTCACGGTCCGGCTGGTGCCGATGGCGCTGATCGGCGGCGCGGCGGGGGTCTGGCTCCTGGCGCGGGTGCGCGGGAATCCGCGCCCGCTCATCCCGCTCGACCTCATCCGCATGCCGCGCCTGCGCCTGGCTTATGGCGCGTCCATCTGCGCCTTTGCCGCGCAGATGTGTCTGCTGGTATCCTTGCCCTTTCAGCTGGAGACACGGCTGGGTCTGCCGGTCGCGGCGGTGGGGCTGGTGTTTCTGCCCCTGCCGCTGGGTATCGCCCTGATTTCGCCGCTGGCCGGGCGACTGGCGGAAAAGAGCTGGGCCGGGCCGATGGGCGCGGCGGGGCTGGCGTTGTTTGCCCTCATGACCGGGCTGATGGCGGCGCTGTTCCCGTTCGGGCCCGCGCCAGCGCTCATCGCGGCGGGGATGTTCCTGTGCGGCTTTGGCTTCGGGCTGTTTCAGGCGCCCAACAACAATGTGATGCTCCGCGCCGGGCCCGTCGATCGTGCCGGCTCCGCCGCCGGCATGCAGGCCCAGTGCCGCCTGATCGGGCAGACCGGCGGCGCGCTCATCGCCGCGCTGAGCCTGCGTTTCGGCGGCGCGGAAGCGAGCCATGCGCTTTATATCGGCGCGGCCCTCGCCTTATGCGCCGCCGCTTTCGCCCGGGCGCGCTGAACGGGGTCGACAATCCGTCAAGAATTATCTCCAAGCCGCCGGAAAGATTAAATATTACGAAATGATGGCGGCCTAGCGTAATAGGGCGCGCGTTTGCGGTCCCCCGCCCCTCGACAGATGAAATATTTTGCCATGCCAGTTCTGATGAATCATCGCAGTCCGGCCGAGGCGGTCGAAGTCGAGCTGATCCGCAGCCTGTTTGACGCGTTCGTGCCCTCCGTCATCATGACCCTGGTGTTTCTGCTCGCTGGCGTGATGGCCGCGCGGGCAACGGGCGATCCGGTGCTTGTGCTGCTGCTGCTCGGCGGGGCGCTGGTCTCGGTCGTGCGGCTCTGGGCGGCGTGGAGCCTTGCGCCGGCCGCGCGCCGGCAGGACCTCACCTTCGAGGAAGCCCGGCGTCTGGAACGGCGCTTCGCCTGGCCTTATCATGCCTATGCGCTGCTGCTCGGCCTGTTCGGCGTGCGGGCGATGCTGCTGCCATTTGCGCAGGTGCATATGGCCGTGGTCTGCCTGCTGATGGGCTATGCGGCGGGCGTGGCGGCCGGCATCGGGCTGCGGCCGCGTATTGCGAGCGTGAGCATGATCATCTCGCTCATGCCCGCGAGCCTCACGGCCATGCTGATGGGCGATACGCTCTATCTGGTGACCGGCGTGCTGGCGACGTCGTTTCTGGGTGGCGGCATCTACAGTCTGCGCGGCCGCCATGAGCGCGCGCGCAAGGATATCATGCTGCGCTTCGCCTTCGCCAATCTCGCGCGGCAGGATGCGCTGACGGCCCTGCCAAATCGCGTCGCTCTGCACGAGTGGTTTGACGAGCGGGCGGGGGAGGCCGGCGCGCGCGCGCAGGTGGCCGTTCATTATGTCGACCTCAACGGGTTCAAGCCGATCAATGACGGTTATGGGCATCCGGTCGGCGATGCGCTGCTGGCCGCGGTCGGCAAGCGCATCGCGCACACGATCCGGGCCGCCGACATGGCCGCGCGGCTCGGTGGCGATGAGTTCGCGGTGGTGCAATATGGCGTCGAGAGCATCGAGGAAGCCCAGCAACTGGCCGAGCGGCTGGTGGCTGCCATCGCCTTGCCGTTTCAGATCGAGGGGCATGATCTGCAAATTTCCACCTCGGTCGGCTATGTCGTGGGCAGTGGCGCCGAGGGTCTGGACGAGTTGCTCGGCCTGGCGGACAAGGCGCTCTATATCAGCAAGCGTGGCGGCGATGTGGTGACACGCTATGAGGCATCGCTATCGGTCCAGCCGCGTGCATTTGTCGACCGGCCGGGCGGCGCGATCCACCACGGTCAGGATGGCGCGCGGGCCGTAACCGCCGGCTGATCATCATGATGGCGGCCGATGCGATAGCCCACCAGCGCCCATAGGCCGGCCAGCAGCGCGCCGACCAGCGCCGCGACCTGAATGGTCGCGAGCGTCGCCACTGCGGTATAGATCCAGCTCGAAAGCGCATCGCCACCGCGATAGACGACCGTGTCGATCGCGTTTTTGGCCTTGTATTTGGTCTCCGTATCGACGCTGGTGAACAGCATTTCCCGGCCCGGGCGGATCAGCGCATATTCACCCACGCGGCGCACGATCATCACGAAGGCGAGCACCGGGAAGGTCGCCGCCAGCGCCAGCATGCCGAAGCCGGCCATCATCAGCAGCGGCACGCCGACGAGCAACGCCGTGACCCCCAGCCGCCGCGCCAGCCGACCGGTGAAGAAGATCTGGATAAGGATGGTGAGCGTCTGCACCAGCACGTCGATGGCGGCGAACACCTGCGTTTGCCGGGTGCGATCCGGGAAGGTCGCCTGCACGATCCGCGCCTGCTCGAAATAGAGGAAGGTGGTGGCGGCGGTGAGCAGCAGGATGAAGACAGAAATCGCGATGAGATAAGGCGAGCGGGCGATCAGCGTGAGCCCGCCCCAGATGGATCCACCGATGCGCGCCGGCGCCGGGGCTCCCGCGCGTGGCCCGGCCCGGTCCCGCCAGGCCAGCAGCGCGCGGGCGCAGGGCAGGGTGGCGAGCAGCAGCAGGCTGGAGAGAAAGAGTAGCCCGGCCTCGCCCAGCGTCGTGACCAGCAGGCCGGAGATGAGCGGGCCGGTGAGGCCGCCCAGACTCGCGCCGGCCGCGATCTGCCCGAACAGCCGGTGGCTCTGATCGGCATCGAACAGATCCACCATCAGGCTCCAGGCGAGCGAGATGACGAACAGGTTCATCACCGACAGCCAGATGTAGAAAGCCCGTGCGATCCAGATATTGGCTGGGTCGATCAGCAGGCTGGTGGCGAAGCCGGCCATGACAAGCGCCGAGATGGAATAGAGGATCGGCAGCAGCCGCCGCCTTGGCATGTGCGCGGTCACCCAGCCATATAGCGGGACCACCAGCAGCATGGCGAGGAACGTGCCCGTCCACAGCCATTGCAGATTTTCCACGCCGCCGGCGATGCCGAAGGTCTCGCGCACCGGGCGCAGCATGAAATAGGATACGAACAGCAGGAAGAAGAGCAGAAATGCCGTGGCGACCGCCCCGACCTCGCCGGGTTTGGCAACGATGAGGCGGTCGAGGAGGTTGCGCTGCGTCGGCCCCTCAGAGGCTGTCAATATATTGCTCCATCCGCTTTCTCATCGCTGCATCCGGCAGGGGACCGCGCGCCGCGCCCAGATTATCGTCCACATAGCGGGTCTGCGCCATGCCGGGAATGGCGATGGGCTTGCTGGGGTGCGAGATCACATATTTGAGGAAGACCTGGGCCCAGCTCGTTGCGCCGATGTCCTTCGCCCAGTCCGGCAGCGGCTTGTCGCGCGTGGCGTTGAACAGACGGTCCCGCCCGAAGGGGAGGTTGACCATCACCGCGATGCCCTTCTCCTGCGCGAGCGGCAGGATACGCTCGGCGGCGTTGCGATTGTCCAGCGCATAATCGACCTGGATGGTGTCCAGCGTCTCCTTGCGCATCGCGGCCTCGAAAGCCTCATATTGTCCGTCGAAGGAGGTCGTGATGCCAAGGGCGCGGATACGCCCGGCGGCCTTGAGCGCGCGCAATGTGGCGAGCTGATTGTCGAGATCGCGCAGATTATGGACGGCGATCAGGTCGATCCGGTCCGTGCGCAGATTTTTGAAGGATTGCTCGATCTGCGCGTTGCCTTCCTCGCGTGAACCGGCTCCCACCTTGGTGGCGAGGAACAGCCGGTCGCGCACGCCGAGATCGGCAACGAGCTGGCCGACGACCTCCTCCGCCCGGCCATAGGAGGGCGCCGTGTCGATCACGCTCCCGCCCAGCTCGGCGAAGCGCGCGATGGTGGCGCGAAGGGGCGCCAGCTGCGCCTCGCCCTGCGGATTGTCATAACGCCGTGCCGTGCCGATGCCCACGACAGGCAGCTGAATGGCTCCGTTGCCGATGGCGGCCATTCGCAGCGCATCAGGACCCGGCGCCTGCGCCAGCGCGGCCTTGATCGTGAAAGGCAGGGCGGCCATCCCTGCGAGCATGACACGGCGATCCAGCATGAGCCTATCCTCTTCCCGACATCTCTCCCGAGACGCGATCATCGGCAATTCGCGACGCCGATGCAATCGCCAACTACCGGGAGGCGGGCGGGCATGTCCGCTGGCGGCGCAGCGGCCTCGCGGTCCTTCATGCTGATCTCGGGTGAACGCCCGGCCTGCGCGATAGAGGCGGGCTGACGGGCGTTTGGGTAACGGCTCCGACACGTCATGGGGTGTCGAAAAAAAATCGATTTTGGCGTTGCCAGCTCTTCCGAAAATCCGTTGCAATGCCATTATCGCCCGATTATAGGCGGCCCACCTTGGGGGCTGTAGCTCAGTTGGGAGAGCGCATCGTTCGCAATGATGAGGTCAGGGGTTCGATTCCCCTCAGCTCCACCAGGGTTTTGCTGAAATGCGACATGGGAACAGCGCGGCCTTTCGGGGCTGTCAGGGCAAAAGCCATCCCTATCCGCAAGGATGTCGCCATTTTGGGCTTGCCACCGAGCAGCAGCCACGGCATAGGCGCCGGGCCTGCCACGGTCCTCTGGACCAGCATCTGTGGCCCCTTCGTCTAGCGGTTAGGACGCGGCCCTTTCACGGCTGAAACACGGGTTCGATTCCCGTAGGGGTCACCAGTCAAGCGGTTTATGGCATTGATTTTGCGCGACAAACCTATCGACTGACCAAATCAGAACCACAATCGTTTCCACATTTTTCGTGGGTACTGTTGGTATCTTTCGGAACATAACGGGACGGAAGCGGTCCTTCACCGATCAGTCCCACCCCAAGCGGCTATCACATGCACGTTCCATGCAGGCACGCGCTTGTTCGCATAGCGGCCAGTTCCTATAAATATCCGTCTATCCCTTAACGCGTAGGCTTTCAGGCCGCCGCAAACCGACCCGCGTCGCTTTTCAACTGGCGGGCCCCAAACGGTCGATTGCAAGCAAATGAGGTCGTTGGGGCATCTCGCCGGTTCCGGGTATCGCGGCGGAAGCGGGACCGCTGACGCATCGACGCACACTTGAGCAAAGCGCGCAGGTTCCCAATGAGGGCGTATCGGTCCCCGCAAAGGTTGAAGCCTATCCCATCGCGCCACTCGTGTGATTGCTCCGATCAGGCGCCCAGAGTGCGCGCATCACCTTTCAGGCGACCGGGGAAACACGAAATCCAGCAGCATATCACAATGCATAACGGGCTCCGGTCTGCTCCTCCCTGTATGGCCCGGGACGAAAATTGAGCGACCAATGCTCGCGCTAAATGGAGGAAAACCTATGAGTATAAGCAAGACCGCCAACAGTTCGGAACGGCCTCGCCGTCATCTGCTGATTGTCGCGGCCATGAACTCGGCCGTCGCTGCCGCTTGCCTATTGCCCCTGCCGCTCGCCGCCGCAACGTCGGCGGCGGAGCGAGTGAACGACGACACTGCCATTCGTCCCTTTACAGTCGCTGTCCCTGAAGCTGCGCTTGTCGATCTTCGTCGGCGCATTACTGCGACGCGCTGGCCAACCCGGGAACTGGTAGACGACGATACGCAGGGCGTGCGGCTCGCCACAATGCGGAAGCTCGCCGATTATTGGGCGAACCAGTATGATTGGCGAAAGGCCGAAGCGAACCTCAACAGATATCCCCAGTTCGTTACCCGCATCGACGGTGTCGACATCCATTTCATCCATGTGAGGTCGAAGCATGCGAACGCCTTGCCGGTCATCATAACGCATGGCTGGCCTGGCTCGATCATCGAGCAGTTGAAGATCATCGACCGGCTGACCAACCCGACCGCGCACGGCGGCGCGCCGGCCGATGCGTTCGACGTCGTCATCCCGTCACTCCCCGGCTACGGCTTCTCGGGCAAGCCGAACGAACTCGGCTGGGATCCGCAGCGCGTCGCGCGCGCCTGGGCTACGCTGATGGACCGCCTGGGCTACAAGGCCTATGTCGCGCAGGGCGGCGACTGGGGTGACGCAGTCAACGAACAGATGGCGTTGCAGAGGCCCAAGGGTCTGCTCGGCATCCACACCAACATGCCCGGCACGCTACCCGATGCCATTTCGGCCGCGGTAGCCGGCGGCCAGCAACCGACCGGCCTAACGGCAGACGAAGACTATGCGTGGAAGCAGCTCGATTTCTTCTACAAAAACCGGGTCGGCTACGCGACCGAGATGGGAGCCCGGCCGCAAACGCTGTATGGTCTCGAAGATTCACCCATCGCGCTCGCCGCGTGGATGATCGATCATGATCCGGAAAGCCAGAAACTGATCGACCGGGTGTTCGACGGCGCGTCCGAAGGGCTGACGCGGGACGATATCCTCGACAATATCTCGCTCTACTGGCTGACCGGAACCGGACTCTCCTCGGGCCGGCTTTTCTGGGAAAGCAAACTCGCTTTCTTCGCACCGAAGGGGGTGACCATTCCGGTGGCGGTCAGCGCCTTTCCGGACGAGATCTACACTGCGCCCGAAAGCTGGTCGCGCAAGGCGTTTCCCAGCCTGATCTTCTACAAGCGGCACGACAAGGGCGGCCACTTCGCTGCGTGGGAGCAGCCGCAGGCACTTGTCGAGGATATGCGCGAGGCGTTCCGGCCGCTGCGCAAATCCAGGTGATATCCCCGACGGCGCGCGCACGGCGCGCCATCTTCTCCGGCCGGCCTCTCAAGAACGAGGCGACCGAAATCGGATGCCCAAGGCACACGTGGATTTCCGCAAATGCGCGTCCAGACAAAGTCGCACCGCTACTCGTGTTCCATCACGGCGCCCATCGGGTGAAGACGAAGTCATGTCCCTTAACGCGCGTCTCATGACAGGCGAAGCAAGTCCGATGTTGAGCTTCATCCACCGGCCGGCCGTCGATGAACCGGCCGAACCCCCATCCCACGGTCGCGGCGTAGCGCCGGGAGTCCTTGACCATGACCTGCACGGTCGTCGCGGCGCCAGGAACCGAGGCGGGCTCGAATTCCGGCGACGGTGTGCGCGTCCAGGCCAGCTTGACGAGAACCGTGCCGTCCGGAAACGGCAAGGTGCCCTTGCGATAGGCATCGATCGCGGTCCTGTTTCCCACGACGGCGCGAAGCTCGTTCAGTGGCTCGCCTTCCAGGGCAGGCGCGATCAGTTCCCAATGACGATATCCATCGGGAAGCGAAATACCGTAGATCGGCGAGGCAAGCTTTGCATCCGCGCCGCTCCGCGCGCTTGATGATACAGCCAGGAAGATGAGCATCGCGGCCGCGAGCGGGACGAAGTGGGTCGCTCTCATCGATGCCTCCCTGCCCGTCAGAACCGGTCGACATCGATCACGGCTTTGGCGAACGCCTGCGGCGCTTCCTGCGGCAGATTGTGGCCAATGCCGCCCGATATCAGCCGGTGCTCGTAACGGCCGGTGAACTTGCCGCGATAGGCGGCGGGATCCGGATGCGGCGCGCCGTTCGCATCTCCTTCGAGCGTGATCGTCGGGGCGGAGATGGTGGGCGCGGCAGCAAGCCGGGCTTCGAGCGCATCATAAGTGGGCTCTCCCGCCGCCAACCCAAGCCGCCAACGGTAGTTGTGGATGACGATCGCGACATGGTCGGGGTTTGCCAAGGCCTGAGCCGAGCGCCCGAACGTGGCATCGTCGAAGTTCCATTTCGGCGATGCGAGCTTCCAGATGAGCCGCGCGAAGTCGTTGCGGTTGGCCTCATATCCGAGCCGCCCGCGCTCGGTGGCGAAGTAATATTGATACCACCATTGAAGTTCGGCGGCGGGCGGCAAAGGCGCCCGGTTGGCGGCCTGGCTGCCGATCAAATAGCCGCTGACCGAGACCATGGCCTTGCAGCGTTCCGGCCAGAGCGCCGCAACCACATTGGCGGTCCGGGCGCCCCAGTCGAACCCCGCGAGGATCGCGCGTTCGATGCCGAGCGCATCCATCAGCGAGACGATGTCGACGGCGATCACTGCCTGCTGGCCGTTGCGCACCGCCTCGGCCGACAGAAAACGCGTCGTGCCATGGCCGCGCAAATGCGGGACGATCACGCGGTAGCCCGCAGCAACAAGCAGAGGGATCACCTCCGCGAAAGCGTGGATATCATAGGGCCAGCCATGCAGAAGGATGACGATCGGACCATTCGCCGGTCCGCTCTCGACATAGCCCACATTCAGCGCGCCGGCGTCGATCTGTCTAAGCGGCCCCAATGAGCCGCCCGACATCGCTCCTGTCTGCGCGGTAGCTGCGCGCGCTGGCGCCGCTTGTGCGGTCTCCGCACATGCCGGACTGGCGAGGACGAACGGGCTGGCGGCGATCGATGCGACCGCGATCTCCAGGAAGTGCCGCCGATCGGGGCTGATCTTGCTGGTCATTTGAACCTCCTGTTCGCTTTCCTGTTGAGAACTCTTCTATGTGCGCGCTTCGGCAAAGGTGATGCGCTGCTCGGGAAATCGGTCGATGCACTGACCGCAGCCCATTCCCTGGCTTCCGCCTCCCGAGCCGCTTCAGCTTCGCCGATGACATGGAGCGCATCGCTACCGAGCACGAGATGCGCGGGCAGCCTGTCGCGGCGGGTAAGCGCGACGATGACCTCGGCGATCCTTGCCGGGTCGCCGACCTCGTTCCCCGCCAGCGTCTTGTGCGAGGCAAGCCGTGCGCCGACGCTATCCGTATATTCGGGAAGAAGCGCCTGCGGGTCGCCGCTCGCGATGGCGGCCCAGTCGGTCCGCATGCCGTCTGGCTCAACCGAGACCGCGTGAACGCCGAAGGGAGCGATTTCCTTAGCCAGCACCTCGGTGAACCCGGCGGCCGCCCACTTGGCGGACTGGTAGGCGGCGAGGCCCGCCGTGCTCACGCGGGCGCCGACCGAGGCGATGTTGATGATATGGCCGGCGCGCGCCGACCGCATCCCCCGCAGGGCCGCGCGTGTGAGATTGACCACGCCGTAGAAGTTGGTGTCGATCTGAGCGCGGAAATCCGCCTCTGAGGTCTGCTCGAAGGGGGCGACCTGCCCGAAGCCGGCGTTGTTCACCAGAATGTCGAGACGGCCGAAGCTCTCGATTGCGAAATCGACCGCAGCTTGCGAAGCCGCCGCGTCGGTCACATCGAGCGCGAAGGTGCGCAGCTGGTCACCGTGCCTTAACTGCAAGTCGGCGAGACGATCGGGATCGCGCGCCGTTGCGAGGACATGATCGCCCGCCGCCAGCGCCGCCTCAACAATGAAGCGGCCCAGCCCGCGGGCGCTGCCGGTAATGAGCCAAGTCTTCGACATGATCGGATCCTTTCGAGAAGTGCGAGTTGCAGCATCGGCGCTCATCGCGCCGTTGCAGCCCGTTCGATAAGCGCCGCGACCCGGGCCGGGTTCGACACCATCACGACATGCGATGCGCCCTTGACCACGACGGTCTCTCGGGAGCGCGCCCGCTCGGCCATGAACGCGAGGGTCTGCGGCGGAATGTTCCGGTCCGCGTCGCCATAGACGAACCAGGAAGGGGTGGTTCGCCATGCGGGCTCGCCCGATGCCTCGCCGAGGGCGGCCTCGGCGATCGGCCGCTGCTCAGCTGCCATCAACCGCGCCTGCGCCGCTGGGACGTCAGCCGCGAACTGCGCGTGGAATTTGTCACGCCGGACATAGAGGTCGGCGCCGCCGCTGCGCAGCGCCACCGGCGGAGCAAGCGCCGGCCCAAGCGTGCTGCCCGGGAACTTGCCTGACAGTCCGGCCGCGGTTTCCTCCGCTTCGGGCGCGAAGGCGGCCACATAAACCAGCGCCTTCACATTGGCATGGCCGTTGGCCGCGCCGCTGATGACCGAGTCACCATAGGAATGGCCAACCAGAACGACGGGCGCCTCGATGGTAGATACAAGGCTGGAGATATAGTCGGCATCGTTCCGCAGGCCGCGCAACGGATTGGCGGGGGCGAAGATCGAATAGCCGTCCTTCTCCAATATCTCGATCACGCCGTTCCAGCTCGACGCATCCGCGAATGCGCCGTGGACCAGAACGATGGTGGGCCTTGCCGGCTGCGCGACGCTCGGCGTGTCGAACAAAGCGGTCGCGGCGATGGCGATGCCTGCGATGAACCTGTTCATGGCACGGCTCCTCCTCGAGCGATCAGATCAGACTGAGCGCGACGTCGATGTTGCCGCGCGTGGCCTTGGAATAGGGACAGGTCCGATGCGCGGCATCGACGAGCGCCTGCGCGGTGTCGGGGTCGAGGCCCGGCAAACTGATCTTGAGGCGGGCGCCGAGCGAATAGGCGCCGTCGGCGAGGTTGAGATCGACCTCGGCGTTGATCGCGAGATCGGCCGGTAGCGCGACCTTCATCTCCCGCGCGGCGATTCCCATCGCGCCTTCGAAACAGGCCGACCAGCCGGCGGCGAACAGCTGTTCGGGATTGGTGCCGGCACCCGGCTCACCGGGCGTGGAGAGCTTGACGTCCAGCCGGCCATCGCTGCTGCGCGCCGCGCCTTCGCGGCCGCCGATGGTGTGAACCTTGGCGGTATAGAGGGTCTTGGTTTCACTCATGATCGTGCTCCTTGATGAAGGCTGGCGTGCGCTCAGCGCAGAGGGCGGAATGCGGCGCGCACTTCGTCGGTGAAGATCGCGGGCTGTTCCCACGAGGCGAAGTGGCCGCCATTGCTGGCTTCGTTGAAGTAGATGAGGTTGCCATAGCAGCGCTCGGTCCAGGTCCGCGGCGCGCGGTAGATCTCGCCGGGAAAGACGGTCACGGCGACAGGCAGCGCCGGGATGTCCACGGCATTGAAATTGTTGGAATGATCTTCCCAGTAGATCTGCGCCGCCGAGGTGCCGGTTTCGGTGAACCAGTAGAGCGAGATATCGTCGAGCATCTCGTCGCGGGTCAGCACCCGTTCGGGATCGCCCCCGCTGTAGGTCCAGGTGGCGAACTTGTCGTACATCCAGGCGGCAAGCCCGATGGGGGAGTCCACCAGCGAATAGCCGATGGTCTGCGGCCGCGTGACCATCATTTGCGCATAGCCCGAGCTGTTCTTGTAGAAGGTATCGAGCGCGTCGAACGCGGCCTTCTCCTTCTCGGACAGACTGGCCGGAGCCGGCCCACCGGCGGTAAGAATTGTCGCGATCTCGGGCGGCACGATCCCAGGCATGTTGAGGTGGATGCCGAGCAGCCCCGGCACCTTTTGCAGCGCCATGCGCTGCGAAATGACCGAGCCGCAATCGCCGCCTTGCGACACGTAGCGATCATAGCCGAGCCGCTGCATCAGGGTGGCCCAGGCGCTGCCGATATGATCCGAGCCCCAGCCCGTCGCCGCCGGCTTTCCGGAAAAGCCGAAGCCCGGAATCGAGGGCACGACAAGGTGAAACGCATCCTCGGCTTTGCCGCCATGCGCGTTCGGATCGGTGAGCGGGCCGATGACCTTGACGAACTCGAGGATCGAGCCGGGCCAGCCGTGCGTCATGACCATCGGCAGCGCATTCTCGTGGCGCGAGCGGACGTGGATGAAGTGGATGTCGAGCCCGTCGATCTCGGTGACGAACATCGGAAAGGCGTTGAGCTTCGCCTCGATCTTCCGCCAGTCATAGCCCGTCTCCCAGTATCGGACGAGCGGCTGCAACCGCCCCAGTTGCACACCCTGGGAATCATCCGGCACATTTTCCCTCGCCGGCCAGCGGACAGACGCCAGCCGTCGCCGCAAGTCGGCGATCACCTGATCGGGTATATTGATTTTGAAAGGCCGGACCGAGCCACTGCCAGCCTGGGCCAGCAAGGGCGTGGGCATGAGGCCGATCGCGCCGGCCGCGGCCGAGGCAGCGAGAAACCGGCGGCGGCTCGTCGATAGATCTGATACGGATGCCGTGGACATCACCAGTCTCCCCTGTGCGGAAAAAGCGATTTGGTGACGGAGCATCTAGACCGGTTCCGGCGGTCACGCCCGTTATGGACTGTCATGCTTTGCAAGCGGCTGCGAGACGGCGCTGCTTGCTTTGGGATGCCTCGCAGCCTGCTTTGCTCTAGAAACGAAGCCATCACGATGAGGATTGGAAAGAACAGGGACGGATTATGAGCCGATGACGGGCACTTCTGCGCGGACCGGGGAGGTCGTCTCCTTTGGTCCGTTCAGCCTGACGGCGAGCGAACGACTTCTCACGAAGGCCGGCGTTCCCGTTGCGTTGGGCGCGCGGGCGCTCGACATTCTGATCCGGCTGGCCTCGCAGCCCAACGAGGTCGTCAGCAAGCGGGATCTTCTTGCGCATGTCTGGCCGGACATCATCGTCGAGGAAGGCAGCCTACGATTTCACATCGCGAACCTGCGACGCGCGCTCGGCGATGGCGCCGAGGGAGCGCGCTACATCACGACCTTGACGGGGCGTGGCTATTGTTTCGTGGCGCCAGTTTCGCGCGCGGAAAACCGCAGCGAGCAAAGTCCCGCGACAGTGATCCGCTTGCCGCACGCCAATATGCCGAACCGCCCGATCGGCATCGTCGGCCGTGAAGGCGATGTGGCCGCCTTGTCGCGGCATCTCTCGGAGCACCGGTTCCTCACCATCGTCGGGGCGGGCGGCATCGGCAAGACCACGGTCGCCGTCGAGGTGGGCCATGCACTGGCCGACAGCTTTGCCGGCGCGGTGCAGTTCGTCGATCTTGGCCTCCTGAGCGATCCGGCCCTGGTGGCGACCGCGGTGGCCTCGATGTTCGGCCTGTCCATCCAGTCCGACGATCCGACGCCCGGGCTGATCGTCTATCTGAGGAACAAGCGGATCCTGCTGATCCTCGATACGTGTGAGCATCTAATCGATGCCGTGGCCGCCCTCGCGGCGCGGGTTTTCGCCGCCGCCCCGCAAGTCCATATCCTCGCGACGAGTCGCGAGGCGCTCGAGGTTCCGGGCGAGCGTATCCATCGGCTCGTGCCGCTCGCTTGCCCGGCTGACGACGGCGAGCCGATGGCCGTTCATGACTTCCCCGCCACCCGGCTTTTCATCGAACGCGCCGCAGCTGGCGGGGCCAGACTGAACCTCGGCGACGCGGATGCCGCGATGGTAAGCGACATCTGCCGCAATCTGGGTGGCGTGCCCCTGGCGATCGAACTGGCGGCCCGGCGGGTCGAGGCCTACGGGCTGCGGCAGATCGCGGCCCATCTCGACCAGAGCCTGGCCCTGTCTTGGGCAGGGCCGCGCAGCGCGCCGCCACGCCAGAAGACGCTGCTCGCGACCCTCGAATGGAGCTACGGGCTTCTATCGGACATGGAGCGCACGGTGCTGCGCAGGCTCGCCATCTTCGTCGGTGATTTCACGATCGAGGCCGCCTTGGCGGTGGTGACCAGCGATGCGGTCGATCAGGCCAGCGTGTTCGCCGCGGTGGACAGCCTCGTCGCCAAGTCGATGGTGGCAACGCGGCCTGACGGAGCGATGATGCGCTACCGGCTCCTCGATACGACACGCGCCTACGCGCTCGGGCTCGACGAGAGCGCGACCGAACGGACCGAGCTGGCCGCGCGGCACGCCGCCTATTACTGCGACTGGCTCGACCAGAGCGGCGCCGCGTCGCGCATCCTGACGAACGGCGCGGAACGCGCAGGATATTTCGCCGCGCTGAACAATGTCCGCGCGGCGCTCGAATGGTGTTTCGGCGAGGGCGGCGACGTGCGGATCGGGATCGATCTCGCCGCCGTGGCGGCGCCAGTGCTCCTCGCCATGTCGCTCCTGTCGGAATGCCATCGCTGGTCGGAACGCGCGTTGCTCGAACTGGACGAGGCCGGGCGCGGCGGGCGGGTGGAGATGCACTTCCAGGCGGCGATCGGGGTCGCGGTGATGTTCATCCGTGGCGGGCGGGACATCGCGCGCGAGGCCTTGCACCGAAGCCTCGCCATCGCCGAAGCGGCGGGCGATCCGTTCGAGGAATTGCAGGTGCTGGGTCCGTTGCAGCTCTTCTATATACGCACCGGTGACTTCAAGACGGCACTGCACCACGCTAGGCGGTGCGCCGCCATCGCCGGCACGCTTGAGGATCCGATCGCGATGACGATCGCAAGATCACTGCTTGGCATGGCACTGCATTTTGGCGGGGCGCTTGAGGAGGCCCGAGGCGAACTGGAAGCCGCGCTCAGGAACGCGCCGCATGCGCAATCCACGACGACGGTCTATATCGGCTTCGAATGCCGCATTCTCGCCGGCGCGGTGCTGGCGCGGACGCTCTGGCTGCAAGGCCATCGGACCGAGGCGTTGGACCGCGCGCGGCAGACCGTGCGGGACGCGCACGATCTCGATCATGCGGTGTCGTCGTGCATCGCCCTCATCTGGGCGACCACGATCTTCCTGTGGACGGGCGATTTCGCAAGCGCTGGAGACTATGTCGACAGGCTCGAAGGGCTTGCCGAGGCGAACTCGCTGACGCCCTATCTTGCGGTGGCCCATAGCTTTGCCGCGCAACTCGCATTGCAGCGTGGCGACCCCGGCGGCAATGTCGATCGCTTTCAGGACGCCATCGGCGAGCTTCGCGCGGCGCCTTACCGGATGCTCGATACGCCATTCAACCTCGCGCTCGTCGAGGCGCTTGCGGGAGCCGGACGCATCGCTGAATCCAATGCTCTGTTCGACGACACGATGGCGCAGGTCGCGGCGAAGGGCGACGCCTGCTATGGCCTGGAACTGGCGCGGGTGAAGGCCAGTATCACCGCAACGCAAAAATAGCATTCGGCGTCAGGATGACTCGCCAGCCAGCTCCAAACGTCGGCTGATGCCGACATTAGTGAGGAAGGCTTCGTCGTGGCTGATGATGAGGAGCGCGCCGTCATAGGCGGCGAGCCCGGCCTCGATCGCATAGACCGAGTCAATATCCAGATGGTTGGTCGGCTCGTCGAGGATGAGCAGCGATGGCGGCCTTGGCCCATCCAGCACGCAGGCGAGGCCCGCGCGCAGCATCTGGCCGCCGCTCAATGTGCCGACGATCTGCAACGCCGCGTCCGCCCGGAACAGGAAACCCGCGAGCGAGGCACGGCAGGCATTCTCGCTGGAGCCGGGATTGAGGCGCATGAAATTGTCGAGGATCGACACGTCGGGATCGAAGATGCCGACGTGCTGGTCGAGCAACGCGAAATCCACGCCGACCGACACGCTGCCCTGTGCTGGCCGCATCTGCCCCGCGATTAGCCTGACGAGGGTGGTCTTGCCCGATCCGTTCGGTCCGACCAGCGCCACGCGCTCGGGTCCGACTATGGTGAAGGACAGGTCGCGCAGGATGGGATGGCCGACCTCATAACCGGCAGTGACCGAGTCGAGCGTCAGGACCGTGCGGCTGGCGGCGAGACCGGTCGGCGTCAGGACGAGCGGCAGGTTCTGCAAGGTTTCGATCCGCGTTCGCGCCGTCGCGGCCATCGCCAAGGCCTGCTCCTTCTGCTCGGCGAGGCGGACGCCGTCGCCTCCGCTCGCCTCGGCGGCATTCTTCCGGGCGCCTGCGAGAATGCGCGGCATGACGCCCCGCGCGCCCTTCCTTGCGCCGGCGGCGTCCCGGCGATCCTTCCGTTCGGCGGCGAGTTGCGTCTTGCGATTGACCTCGGCGACCCTCTTCTCGGCAAGCGCCAGATCATGCTCTGCCACTTCCAGCTCGACCGCCTTGCGCTCCCTGTACCGGCTCCAGTTGCCGCCATAGCGGGTGGCGCCGAGCGATGTCATGATGTCATCTCGACGATCGCATTCATCTGCTCGAGAAGCGTGCGGTCGGCCGCGTGGACCATGCCCTTGTCGGCATAGGCGGCGATCGCTTCGCCAGTGCGGCCGGTCGCCAGATGGCGAGTGGCGTCCTGCTGCCAGTTGTGAACCTGTCTGCGAACCTTCGTGATTTCGACGCCGCCATGCCGTTCATGGATCGCGCGGAAGGCCGCGCCCGCCTCGATGGCCTGCAACTGCTGCGGGTCGCCGACAAGAACGACCTTCGCCCTGCATCGGCGGTCATGCTCACCATGCGCGAGGTCGGCCCCGATGGGTTCGGCCAGAAGGAACGCGATTGGAACAGGACCGAGCTCGTCGAGCAATAGCGCGAGCGTAGGTCGGCAATCATGCCGCGTTCGACAAACTCGCCCTGCATAAAGTCGCGGACCAGTTCGATGCCCTGCGCCTTATCCATCTCGCGCGGAATGGATAACTCCACCTCGCGGGCAAGCTGCGCGTCCTTGCGCTTCTCGGTTGCCTCGACCTCGTTCCAGAGCGTTGCGCGATCCGCAAAGCGTTCGGGCGCGCCTTCGGGCAGCATGATCTCGCTATGCTCGACGCCTGACTTGGCGCGGAAATCATGGTCGTGATCAAGGCGCTCGTCGTGCAGCCGCTCGCCAGCCCGATAGGCGGCGGCAACGCTGCTGCGCCCGCTGGAACGGCCAATGACCTGAACGCTGAAATGGTAGATCGCCATATCATCTACGCTACTAAGTGCACGTCGGCACGACGTATAAGCGCGCCATCCTTGAATAAAATCCGAGAAGGTACTAGGCGGTTCCAGAACGTTACGGCAACTATACTGAATTACGCAAGAATATACCATAGAATCATTCCATAAAACAAGGATGGAGACAATAATACGTAAACCACGTTACTTTGATTCTGAACTCAAGGTGCTCGCTGACAAGGCGAAGGCGCTCAAGGAACGCCGTGTGCGCCAGTTGGGCGAACTGGTCGCCGCAACCGGGGCCGATGCGCTTGACGCCGATCTGCTGGCGGGCGCGCTGCTCGACGCCGTTGCCAGTAAGGATGCCGCGACAGGGGAGGGCTGGCGCAAGGCGGGCACGGGCTTCTTTCGTGGCAAACAACGCAAGCCTGCGCCGCGATCTGAACAACAGTCGGAAGGCGCTCTATCGCTCGAAGGCGGCGCGGCATCGCATTGAAGCCGCCAAGGCTAGGACTGACACGCGGGAATGGGTGATGCCGGGAAAGAACGCGGCATCTGATCGAACTGGGCTGCCTCATCGTCAAGGGGGGACTGGTCGATCTCACCGACGACGACCGCGCCACACTCTACGGCGCGTTTCTCACGGTCGCTACGAAACTGCAACGGGAGGAACGCGACCACGCGCTTGCCCTATGGCAGCGCAAAGGCAAGCGCGCGTTCGAGGCGGAGACCGACATGGGTTGACCGACGAAATCGGCGCTTCGATCATCCTGTCAGGTGTGAGGCTTGCCGGACCACAGGCGAAACTCAACCGATTCGGTCGGCTGGTTCGGCTTTATCCCTATGTCGTTGCGTATAGCGAATATCAGAACGGTTAGAAGTTCGTCGTGTTGATTGACTTCCTTGTTTCTATTCGAATCCGCTGTTTCGTCCAAATAGTGCCGGCTGGCGCGAGTCATCCGTCAATCGCTGGGTTGCCGATCCAGCGGGCTATCGCGCCGACGATAAGCAAAGGGCCGCGCCATGACGGCGCCCCCTTCCCCTGATCCGATCTGCGTTCGCGTCAATGACGCAGCGCGCATGATCGGTGTCGATCGCACAAAATTATACGAATTGATCGCGGCCGGTGAAATCGAGACCGTGAAGCTCGGCAAGTCCACCCGCATCACGACCGCCAGCCTGCACGAGCTTATCAGGCGGCAGCGCGAAGCGGGATAGCCCCGGACGCCGTGGCGGCGGGGCCCTGCTTCCCTGCGCCGCTGTGTGGTCCAGATACTCGGCCCAACGCGCCATCAGGTTCCGACGCTTCTCGAAAAGTTCGTGCGGCGATAGGCGGCTTCAACCTTGTTCGACAGCTTGTGCGCCAGCGCCTTGTCGACAACCTCCTTGGGAAAGCGGGTCCGCTCCGATGACCAGTCGGTGAAAGCGGAACGGAAGCCGGGTACGGTCACGCCCTTGATGCCGTCATCGCGCAGCAGCTTGGTCACGGTCATGTCGCTGATCGGCTCTTCGCCGTCATTGCTGAACACAAGGCCGGTATCGCTGCTGCGCTCCTTCCACCGCTTGCGGAGCAAGGCGACGGCGGGCGCGGACGCGGCACGACATGGGTCGTTCTATATTCGTAGGGGCCATACTCCGGAAGAAGTAGCGGGTTTTGCTGTTTCTGATAGCGGGTTTTGCTGTTTCTGATAAGGCGAGGCAAATCAGGTTTCCTCAGTATTTGAAAGTCTCTCGATGGTGCGGCGTCTGCCAGTCGCTCCTGATAGCTCGAGTCTAGGTTGAGGCCTCGTTATCACTTTTCCAGCTCCGACAACTTTGATGCTTCGCTGGGTTAGCGACCTCGTCGCATGCGTCACGCATCGCCTTGCGGAGCCCATAGGGAGATAAGCCTGCCTCCCCGCACCACTCGCGCATTTTATCGCCACGGCTGGTCTTCGCCTCACACCGCATGGTGTCGATAGTTCGGTGACCGGAGCCATTGGCAGGGCATGATTGCCCTTTTTTGCTCCCTGCGCGGCGAGCACGCCGATGACGAGGGCATGGATATCCGCCTCGGGGCTGGTCGCGCTGGCATCCAGCACATTGGGCACGACGCACAGCGCGTGGACAATATAGGCACCCTCCAGCCCGGCGACCGAATAACCCTTCGGCGCGAGCAGCACGCGCCGCCGCCGTTCGGCATCGTTTGCGATGATGGAGGTGGGTCCATTGGCCGCATCGGTCAGGGCGAGCATCAGGCGGGCGGCGCCAAAGACGGCGGAGAGATGATCGAGATCCGCGCTGCGCGTGAAGGCGATCATGACGGCGCGGGCGGCATCATTGATGCGGGCACGGATGGTCAACTCGCGATAGGCGGCAATCTGGAGCAACTTGACAGCGGGGTCGGATTCCACCGTCGCATCGAAGTCCGGCGACCGGGCGAGTCAATCCGCCAGTATATCGCGATAGATTGCCTCATCATCGAGCAGCATCATCGAGCAGCTCGGCAGTTGAGGGAGCTGCGAAAGATCAACCGCGATGAAGGTGTCGGCCATGCCGGCCAGGTCTGGCGGGCATGGCGCGAGGGTTAGGAGGTGCGTCTTTCGAATGGGGTTCGACAAGGGGGTAGGCCGAGCCTAGATCCACTCTGCGCATATGGAAGTTGGCCGCCTTCTGAGAAGGCCGCAGGGCGACCCCCTTGTTCCTATTGAGCATTTTCCTTTGGGTCGATATGCCCGCACGAGTGGAAATTCGTGAACGGTGTCGATGCATGTTGAATAAGATAATTGTAAATCCGGCAAAGTCTTATGCAAGAAGACATGCAAATAAATTCAGGAAGATACGGGGCGTATTTTCCAATAATGGCTTGGTCCGCGCGTGCGATAAAAAGAAGCCTGCACTAACGGAAAAAATATCTCTCGTCGTGCCGACTTATAATGTCGAGAAATATTTCGATGAATTTATGTGGAGCGTTGTAAGTCAATCTACCGGATTACATAATGTCGAAATTATCGTTGTCGATGATGGAAGTCCCGACACTTCGGGCGATATCGCCAAAAAATGGCAAGCAAAATATCCCAACACGATAAAGTATATTTATCAAGATAACAAAGGTTTATCTGGAGCGCGGAACACCGGGATGGATCATGCCACCGGTGACTGGATATCTTTCCCAGATCCTGATGACATGTTGGATCGAAACTATCTACATTGCATAAACCAAACTTGGCAACGCAACCGAATGCGTCCACTCGCGATTATTGGTTGCCATCTTATCCAATACTACGAAGAAGACGGAACGTACCGAGATAGTCATCCGTTGAGTTATAAGTTCAAGCGGAGTAGAACTGTTAGGCCTGCTAATGATTTAGGTAACTTTATCCATATGCAAGTTGCCAGTACTATCGTCAACTTTTCCTTGTTAAAGGAAAGCGGTTTCAGATTTAATAAGGATATAAAGCCTACGTTCGAGGATGGTTACCTTTTGAATCGACTTCTTGTGTATGCGCATGAGTACAATGCTGAATTTATTTCAGATGCGCATTATTTTTATAGGAAGAGATCCGATGAATCATCTTTGGTCGGGGGTGCTCACACCAAGCGTGAATACTATACCGATCAGCTTCGTTATGGATATCTCGATCTTTTGGAAAAGGCTAAGAATGAGAATGGCAACCCTCCCAAATTCATTCAGAGAACTGTTCTTTATGATTTAGGTTGGAGATTCAGGCGCTTGCTGAATCATCCGGAGCGAATTGCGCATCTTTGTGCGGAAGATCGCAGCGAATTTTTGACGCTTTTGGACCAGATATTTGCTTACATTGCTCCTGAAACCATCAGAGAAATGAGGCATGGGGCATTAACCGAAGAGCACCGCGTAGCACTACTCGCGATGTATAAGGGCGAAAAATGGGCGAGCGATTTCGTTTACGTTAGTGACTATGATCCGGTTGATCGCACCATGCAGTTCGCGTCATATACGGGGGGACACAGCCCCCACGAAGTTTTGATATTCGTCGACGGACAGATCGCGGAGCAGCGAGATGAGAGTTGTCGGATTAATCGACTTCTGGATAGGCCATATTATTCCGAGCACCGGTTTTGGGCTTCCGTACCCGAGCATTCGGAGCTTCGTGCAACCATCGGAGGCAGGCCTGCTCGCTTAAAAAGAGGCGGCGCAACTTTAGGCGATAGAGTTCGCGGTTCAGCCGCGATAAGAGGGATGCGGATTCCGGCGGCGGCAGATCATAAACTGCCAGACGAAGCGCGCCGATTGCGCTCCTTTGCGACATCAGGCGAAATTCGCGCACGTTACGCTGATTGTTGGGTGTTGATGGACCGTGACGATGCGGCTGACGATAATGCTGAGCATCTCTATCGGTATTTGATGCAGATTGGGAAGGCGGCCAATGCATTTTTCATCCTGCGTCCTGAAACCCGAGATTGGCAGCGATTGAAAGATGAAGGATTCCAGCTCTTGCCGTTCGGGAGCGACGACCATGTGGCGGCAATCGTCAATGCCAGCCTTCTCATTTCATCCCATGCTGATCACTTCATCCTCTGGCCCGTCACTAAATCTTGGATTCATGATCTCACCCACTATCGTTATGCCTTTCTCCAGCATGGTGTAACTAAGGATGATCTTTCGAATTGGTTAAACGCTAAGCCAATCAGTCTGTTTGTAACATGTGCGAAGCCTGAATGGCATTCTATCGCAGATCCCGAAAGCAATTACCTGTTTTCTCAAAAGGAGACTAAACTAACAGGGTTTCCGCGCCACGATGCACTGTTGGCGCGCGAGCATAAGCAGGAAACGATCCTCATCATGCCGACCTGGCGCCGCTATCTCGTCGGTGAGACGGCTGATCTCGGCATGAAGCGAGAGCCGATGGATGATTTCATGGAAAGCGGCTATGCACGGGAATGGAAAGCGCTGCTGCTGAGCGATGAATTGCGATTGCTTGCAGAACGACACAGCAAGAAAATCACTTTTTGTCCGCACCCGAACATGGCGATGTATGTCGATGAGTTTGATCTGCCGGAATACATCCAGCGTCGTGATCCAAGGATTTTTCCCTCGTTGCAGGAAACCTTTGCTGAGGCAGCCATAGTCGTAACTGATTACTCGTCGATTGCCTTTGACTGTGCGTATATCGACAAGCCGATCGTATATCACCAGTTCGACCGGGAGGAGTTCTTTGCCGGCGATCATGTGTACACTCGTGGTTACTTCGATTATGGTAAGGATGGCTTCGGGCCGGTCACGGAAGCTTTGAGCGAAGTCATAGCTGCCATCAGCCGTGCGCTGGAGGGCAAGGAAGAATTGGAATATGCTGATAGGCGCAAAGCCTTTTTTGCCTTCCGAGATGGCAAGTCCTGTGAACGAGTATATGATGCGATGCTGAAGCTTGTGCAGCCAATGGGAGAGGAGGGAAGGGATCAGGATTTATTCCCTTCGCTTCTGCGAGGTGAGGGCGAGACTCCTTCGAGCACAAAGGGTGACTTGAAGGCGAGCTTGGCGGGGGCCGGTTAGAGCAGGTTCCATTCATTCCGGTTCATAGTCGCATGATCTGAAGTTGTTGGTGCATTCGTCAGGCTGGACGATGTCGGCGAGCCTACCGATCAGCCATTTTCGATGGGGGTGCAGTTCGGGCTGTATGGCGGGAGGAAGCGCAGGGTTGCACCTGTCGCTTCGATCCTTTCGGAGGTGGTTCCGCTTTCTTGGACAGATCAGCGGCTGAGTTAAGCTAATCCCGGTTGTCATTCATGCCGCTATTTTGCTCATCAGATCTTGGGGCCATGTCCCCCCAAGGTCTGATTGTCCGATCCGCCGATAGACCTCGACCGAGGTCCTCCCGGCCCAGCCCGAGTGCGGGCGCAGGGTGTTGGTGATCCACCGGCCAAGGCCAGCCTTCAGCTCCGATCCGGTCTCGAAGGCATGGAGATAGACGCACTCGTACTGCAGGGATCGCCAAAGGCGCTCGATGAAGATGTTATCCATCCACCGACCCCGACCATCCATGCTGATGCGGCCCTCGGCATCGCGCAGTAGGCTGGTGAAGGCTTGTGACGTAAATTGGCTGCCCTGATCGGTGTTAAAAATCTCGGGGCTTCCGAACCGGGCCAGCGCCTTCGCCAGCGCTGCCACGCAGAAGCCGGCGTCCATCGTGTTGGACAACCGCTAGGCCAGCACTTTGTGGGGGGCAGTCCATGATCGCCATCAGACGTCGAACGCAGACTAAAAAAAGGCTCCGATCGCAGACCGGAGCCTTTCATCGTGTCTTGTAGGATCAGGCGAAGCTGACGGCCGTTTTCCGGCGGCGCAGCGAGGCGCCTGCGATGGCGAAGCCGCTGATCATCATCGCCCAGGTGGTCGGCTCCGGCACGGCGCCAGCCACGCTGCGGAGGACCACCTGGCCGCGCAGTTCCGCGACATTGGTGGCGTTTTCCTTTGTCCAGAAGCTGGTGGCCGGGTCGTCGCCCACGAGGAAGCCCTGCACGTCGAGCGCATATTCAATGTCATCGATCGTGAAGAAGCCGGACTCCATGAGGAAGTTCACCTTGACGTTGTCGGCACAACCATTGGCGTTGATGCCGACGCCTTGCGCGCCCCCATCGGCACATGGGTTGCTGCTGTTCGGCGTTTCCCAGTGGTTGAAGGCGTAGACGAAGCTGACGTCCTGCATCAACGTGCCGTCCACATCGACATCCATGGTGAGCTGCAGTTTGACACCGCTGATGCCCGAGCCGCTGTTGATCGGGTAGTTGTAGTGCGTGAACGTGCCGATCGTCGTGATGCCGGACATTTGTGTGTCGGTATCGACGGAGATCATCGGGATATCCGTCTCGAAGCGATAGCCGGACTTCTGGCCGCCGCCAGTGCCCCAGAAGATTGCAGCGTTATCGGTCCCCGGGGCCGAATAGCTGATGTTGCTCCCCCCTGTCGGCGAAAGCCAGGTCGCCGTGACGTTGGTGAAGCTGATGTTGGTGACCGTCGCCATGGCTGGCGTGGCGGCAATTGCGGATATGGCGACAAGCGCCTTCAGAATGTTCATGAGTTTTCCCACCTTCCCACGAAATGTTGCTCTGGACGCCCACACGCGGCGAGCCTTTTTTCATTAAGGATTTATTAATGTTGATTCCAGAGCACGGAGAAAAAGTTACATTTCCTCCTGTTCCATAATGAGACAGTCATAAGATCACGCAGTCCCGGATTACATAACTAGGGTCGCGCGCCCTAACGCTATCATGGAACGCTATGGTCACTGCACGCTGCGGGTCGGCAGATTCTGAAAACCGTATGATCATAACCTTCGAGGTTCACGGACGGTGCATGATAGTAACTGTTTTCAACAGGTTGCTTTATTATGAAGCGTCTTTCTCAGCGCGGCCCTGTCCGTGGGCACGGCTTGCGAAGACCAGGCGCCTGCGGGGCGGGGGATGCCTTGCATCCGGATCGCCGTTGGCGGTGGACGGATCGGCCCAGTTTCACGGTGCCGGGCAGCGGGCGCGACCGGCCATCGGGGCTTTGCTTGCATTGGAATGTCCGGGGGCGAGGTTTCTGCGGACATCGTCGCGATCCCTTCCATAAGTCATATCGCTTTTGTATACATGTCGACTTCTCAGGGAGGCTCACCCGTTCAGCGATCCATGTCACAGCTTACCGCGTCTACCGATACCCCGACGTCCGACGCCACGCCGTCGACTTTGCGAACGCATCTGGTGAAGCGTTTGCGCGAGCAGATTCTGGGCGGCAGATATCGCCCCGGCGACCGGCTCAACGAGAGCCAGATCGCGCGGGAGTTTGGCATCAGCCGTGTTCCGGTGCGCGAGGCGCTCTCGCAACTGCAGGAGCAGGGGCTCATCATGAATCACGAGCGTCGCGGCATGTTCGTGGTACAGTTGAGTGATGACGAGGTCCAGCAGATCAATAGCTTGCGGATGGTGCTGGAGGCCGAGGCGCTGCGCCTGGCGCGGGCACGAATGACTGATGACGTGCTGGCCGAACTGACCGATCTGGTCGAGCAGATGGAGGCCTGGGACGGCCCGACGATCGATGCGGCGGCACTGGACCGCAGCTTTCATGCCCTGATCTGGCGCACGGCCGGCAATCCGTATCTCGAGCGCACGCTGGTGTCGCTGACGACGCCGCTGTTCGCACATACCGCGCTGGACCATGTCAGCCATCAGATCCGGCGCTGGCGGTTAAACCATCATCGCGCGTTGCTGGATGTCGTGGCAAACGGCATGGCCGATCCTGAAATGGCGGTGCTGACGCATCTGCGCATGGCGTATAGCGAGCCGGAGCGCTTCTCCAGCCTTGCATTGTCCCGCAAGGACGGCGTCGCGGCGGACTGACGCCCGCGGCCGTTCGTCAGGCCGTCCGCTTCCCCACCGAACCTGTATTTCGACATTTGCCCGGTAGCGCCGGGCGGGCTTGCGGATTTTCGGGTGCATGCCGCCATTTTCTGAATACAGATAAATTGTATAATTGGCGGATTCTCCGGCATCAACCCTCTGTAATGGCGAAATTATAGCGTCATCATGGAACGGATTGACAATTTTCAACGGGAACATAGTATACAGTTTAATCGATAAACGAAATTGGGGAGGCGGATGTGCCTGATGATCTGACGGCGCCAAAGAGGATCGGGCGCGTCCCATGAGGCCCAGTCGCGTTCGTTACGGTGTGGTCGGCTTTGCGCTGAGTCTTGCCGTTCTCGCCTATATTCAACGCGTTGCCATATCGCAGGCGGCAGGCCCCATCTCGCAGGACCTCGGGCTCGACAAGGCCCAGCTCGGGCTGGTCTTCGGGGCGTTTGGCCTCTCCTATGCGCTGTTCGAGATTCCCATGGGTTTGCGGGGCGACCGACTGGGCGTGCGGCGGACGCTGACGCAGATCGTCATTGCCTGGTCCGCCTTTACCGCGCTGACCGGCTTTGCGTGGAACTTCACGTCGATGTGGGTCGTCCGCTTCCTGTTCGGCGCGGGGGAGGCGGGCTGCTTCCCCAACCTGACGCGCATGCTGAGCCAGTGGCTGCCGAGCGGCGAGCGCATGCGCGCGCAGGCGCTGATGTGGGCCTTCACCCGCTGGGGGGCGGCGATGACGCCGCCGCTCGTGCTGCTGGCGATCAATCTGGTGGGCTGGCGCGCTGGTTTCGTCATCTTCGGCCTGATGGGCTTCATATGGGGCCTGTTCTTCCTGCGTTCCTTCCGGGATGATCCGGCCGATCACCCCAAGGTCAATGAGGCGGAACTGGCGCTGCTGGCGGAATCGCGGGCGCTGGGTGAGCAGGCGAGCGGCGGCTGGCTGCACCTGCTGCTGCGGCCCAAGGTCTTCCTGCTGGTCCTGCAATATTTCTGCTTTTCCTATGTCTGGTATTTTTATGTGACCTGGATGCCGTCCTATCTCCAGGAAGCGCATGGCCAGACGGCGGCGGCCACCGCGGCGCTTTCCGTTCTGCCGCTCCTGCTGGGCGGGCTGGGATCATTGGTCAGCGGCATGCTGCCCATGTGGATTTCGCGGCGGCTGCTCGCGTTTCTCGGCTTTGCCGCGACCGCGCTGCTGCTGGTCGCGGTGCCGCATATGCCGGGCGTGGGCTGGGTGATCACGCTGATGGCGATTGCCAGTTTCTGCAGCGATCTCACCATGCCGATCTCGTGGAATGCCTGCGCGGATATCGGCCAGCGCTACACCGCCACGGTGGCGGCGGCGATGAACATGCTCGGCAATTTTGCCGGCTTCGTCGCGCCGGTGGTTGGCGGCTTCATCCTGCAGGCCAATGGCGGTGACTGGAACCTGCTGATCTACACGATGGGCGGGTCCGCGGTCATTTCCGCATTGTGCTGGATCTTCCTTGATCCTGCGGCCGGGCCGGCAGCGGTGCCGGAGGCCGAGCCGGCCTGAGCGGCCCATGGCTGGAATTCGTCATCTAACAAGTGGATATGGTGTGAAAATAGATCTGACAGGAAAAGTCGCCATAGTGGTGGGCGCGAGCGGCGGCCTTGGTGCGGAAATGGCGCTGGCGCTGGCTGGAGCGGGCGCGCAGGTCGCGCTCGTCGCCCGTAATATGGCGAAGCTGGACGCGCTGGCCGAAACCCTGGCCGAGCAAGGCGCGCAGGCCGCCGCCTTTGCCGCCGACCTCACCGATGAAACGCAGGTGGCCCGGCTGGCGCGGGAGGTTGAAGCCCGCTTTTCCCCGCCCCAGATTCTCATCAACAGCGCCGGGACGAACCTGCGCAAAAATCTGGTCGACTTCACGCTGGACGAGTTTCGCGGCGTGGTCGATTCCAGCCTGATCAGCACGTTCCTCGCATGCCGGGCTTTCGTACCGGGCATGATGGGCACGGGTTATGGCCGCATCATCAACATGACCTCGATCATGGCGCATGTCTCGCTGCCGGGGCGGACGGCCTATTCCTCCGGCAAGGCGGCGCTGCTCGGCCTCACCCGCGCGCTGGCGCTGGAGCTGGCTGGCGAAGGGATCACCGTCAACGGCATCAGTCCCGGCCCGTTCGGCACGGAAATGAACGCCCCGGTGATGAACGATCCGGTCGCCAACCAGCAGTTCCTGGCAAGCTTGCCGGTGGGGCGCTGGGGGCGGGTTGAGGAGATCGGTGCGCTGGCCTGTTATCTCTGCTCTGAACAGGCGGGGTTTATGACCGGCACGGATATTGTGATCGACGGCGGCTGGACCGTGCGCTGATCGAAGGAGAGGATGCTCGGAATGAAGAGACTATGGACATATCCGTCGGCTGCGGCGGGCCTGATCGGCGCCTTGCTGCTGGCCGGGTCGGTGACGGGGCAGGTGGTGCCGGAATCCGCCCAGATTCCAGGTGCCGCGCGCGATGCCTTCACGCCGCCGCCAATCCCCGGCCAGAATGTCAACGGACTGCGCGTGTATCTGCGCGGCGGCCTCAAGACCCATGGCGATGGCGAGCATGACTATCCGCAGTTTCTGGCCGACTGGAGCAAACTGCTGACCGCGCATGGTGCGGTGGTGGATGGCTCGTTCCACGCGCCGACCGCGGAGGACCTGGCCAAGACCGATGTGCTGGTCATCTACAAGGGGGATGCGGGCTATATGTCCCGCGCCGAAAAGGCAGCGCTTGATGGCTTCGTCCAGCGGGGCGGTGGGCTGGTCATTCTCCATGACGGCCTGTGCGGCCCCGATCCGGCTGCTTATGCCCAATATGTCGGGGCGGGCAAAAAGCATGGCGAAATCAACTTCACGCTCAATGCCGACCTCGACTACACGATCACCGACCCGAATTCGCCGATCATGAAGGGCATGACGAACCTCGCCCTGCGCGACGAAGCCTTCTTCAAGATGACCTGGGCCAGCAATCCGGGGATCAAGCCGCTGGCCACCGTGACGATCCCGGACGTGCCGACCGCCAAGGGGCATGTGGGCGAGGTGGTGCCGCAGATCTGGACCTATGAACACAAGGCCGGGCAGGGCGATACCGCGCGCGCCTTCGTGTGGATGCAGGGCCATAATTACGCGAACTTCCAGAACCCGCAGATCCGCGACATGCTGCTGCGCGGTATCGCCTGGGCCGGCAAGCATCCGGTCGACGAACTGGTCGACTACAAGGCGCCGGCCCCGCGGCGCTGATCGACCTGCCGCATGGTCCGGGCCCTTACCGGATCACGCGGCTGATCTTCACGCGCAGGCTGCGGCGCGGGCTGGGGAAACCGATGGCATCCTCGCTGCGATTGTCGAGCAGATTATCCGCCACCAGATCCAGCCCTGTGCCGTCCGCAACGCGCCAGTGGGCCGCCAGTGATGCGCGGTGCGCCGGTGCCAGCGGGCGGATGCCGACCGGCCCGGCATAATCCGACCGCGCATCCGTGAAGGCATAGCGCGCGGTGATGGCGAGCGCGGCATCCGGCGTCCATTGGAGCGTGGCGCTCGCGCGCCATGGGGGGCGGTTCAGCAGGGGCTGGCCGGATGCATCATCGGTGGTTTCGACATATTGCACCTGCGCCGTGGCCAGCCACCGCGCGGCCAGCTGCCTGGTGGCGGTTGCCGAGATGCCGCGCGCGGTGACCCGGTCGCGATTTTCCAGCCGCGGCGGCGGGCCGGGGATGAAGTCGACAAGGTCGCTGTAGCGCGCGTGGAACAACGTCACGGCGACGGTATCCGCACCTTCGCCGGTCCAGTTGAGGCCGAGCTCGGCCGACCGGGCCGATTCGGGCCGCAGATCCGGATTGCCGACAAACGGGTTGCTCAGCGCATAGAAGCTGGGCGCCTTGAACGCCGTCCCCAGTGTCGCGCGGACCGACAGGTGATCGGCGGCGAGGAAGTAGCGCAGGCCGGCGCGTCCGGTCATGTGGGTGCCGATGCCGGATATCCGATTGAGGCGGGCGCCGCCGTTCCATTCCAGCCGGTCGGTCGAGCGGCTGATCTCGGCAAAGGCGGCATAGCTGGCGCGATCGGCCGTGAAGCCGCTGGGCATCGGAAAGCCGAAATCGAGAAAGCCCTGGCTATGGGCATCTTCCCATTGTCCTTCGACGCCCGCTGCCCCGCGCCAGCCCGCCTGATCGAAGCGCAGCACCGAGCGGGCGATCCACTGGCGATAGGAGGTGTCGTCGTAACCCGCCGGCACCCCGGCGGGGTCCGGCGCGGAGGGGGCGACACCGGGCGAGTCCGTTACATCGCGGCGATCCAGATAGGAGGCCGACAGATCGAGCCGCACATGATCCCTGCGCAGCAGGGGATGCTGGGCACCGATGATCAATGTCTCGCTGTCCCGCTGCTCAAGGGTGCGGATCGTGGCGAGGCGATAGCCGCCGCTGCTGTCCGGAAACGACCGGGCATGGGCGCTGCTCCAGTGGAACAGGAGACGCCCGGCATCGTCGCCTTCCAGCGGCGCCACTCTGGCGGTGAGGGAGCGCGAGCGGAACCGGGCCTCCGGCACGCCGGTCCCGGCATCGTCGATCACGCCGGAGAGCGAGGCGCCATACTGAGCCGTGAGCGGCCCCTGCCAGCGGGCGGAGGCGAGATAGTCGCCATCACTACCGGCGCCGACGCTGGTTGCGAGCTGATGGTGCGGGGTGCCGCCGGGCACGAGGAGGTTGACCGCGCCCGCCAGCGCGCCCGAGCCGTAGAGGGTGGAGACCGGCCCCGCGACCAGTTCGACACGCTCGATCGGGCTGGTGGGCAGCTCGGCCAGATTGACCGCGCCGCCCCGCGTGTTCGTCGGCATGTTCAGGGGCACGCCATCGAGGAGGACGGTGGTGAAATTGGGGTCCGCGCCGCGCAGGAAGAGCGAGGCGATGCCGCTGCGTCCACCGGGCATCTGCACATAGACGTCGGGCAGCCAATCCAGCGCCGCGGCGATGCTGTCGCTGGCGGACAACTCCGTCTCGCCCAGCGTGAGCGCCGTATAGGGCAGCCGCTCGGCGGGCTGCGCGGTGCGGGTGGCGGTGATGATGATGGCGGGCTCGCTGGCGCGGGCATTCTGCGGCTGCACGAGCGCTGGCGCGACCAGCGCGGCCGAAAGCAAAAGTGCGTGTTTCATTGACCAATCCACCGCCAGACGAGCCAGCCAAGCGCCGGAAGTGCGGCAAGACCAAGGAAGAGAAGGAGAAAAGCGCCCTCCGAAAGGGCGTAGGCGCCCAGGGCGGCATAAGCCAGCGCTGCGGCGGCATTCGCCAGGCTGGTGAGGATGAGGAAGGGCAGGAGGCGCATCCGCGCGGCGCCGGCACCCAGCACCAGCATCTCGGCTAGGACCGGGACGGCGCGAGTCACGATCAGCGCGACCGCTCCGGTGCCCTCCAGCAGGTGGCGGGCCCGTGCAAGCTCGGCATCGCCGACCAGTCGCACCATGGCGACACGGCCGGCGCTGCGGCCGATCAGATAACCAAATATGCATCCTGTATTCATTCCGATCCAGATCACCAGCGCGCCCGGCCAGAAACCCAGGACGCCGCCGGCAAACGCGCTGAGCAAACTCGATGGCACCGGAAGCAGAACATCGCCGGCGAGCAGGGCTACGATCAATCCGCTCGCCATCGCTGGATTATCCTGCGATTTTTCAAAGATATTCCCGGCAAATTCACTCAGGCTTGTTTCCCAGAGCAGGAACGGCACGAGAATCGCCGTCAGGACGAGGATGATGGCAAGCGCCCACCGCCACAGCTTTTTCGGCGGATCGACTTTGGTCGCATAGCGGGCCTGCCCCAAGTGAGGTCTCATATTTTCAGTCATAGGTGGAAGCCTTTACAGTCCTATCTGTCGACAGTATGCAATTTAAAAATGGCGGAGAGGGTTTTTATGCGCATTGCTCGCTGGTTGGGAGGCGCCGCTGTCGTGGGCGGGCTCAGCTGGATTATCTGGGGCCAGATCGCGGGCGGGACGCCGCTGTCGTCCGAGCCGAACCGGCCCTGGCCAGCGGTTGTGGACCAGTCCGTGCCGGAATCGCAACCGGCGCTGGCACCGGCCGATGCGCTGAAGACCTTTACCATGCCGCCGGGCTATCGCCTGGAGCTGGTGGCTGCCGAGCCGCTCGTGAAAGACCCGATCCTGGCCGAGTTTGATGGCGATGGCCGGCTTTGGGTGTTGGAAATGCGCGGTTTCGCCATCAACGAGAAGATGGAAAACAGCCTTGAGCCGATCAATGAGCTGGTGATCCTCGAGGATACGGATGGCGACGGCGTCTATGACAAGCGCACCGTGTTCATGGACAAGCTGGTGCTGCCGCGCGCCTTCAAGGTTCTGGCCGGCAATTGCGCGCTGATCGGCGAGCCGCCCCATCTGTGGAAGGCCTGCGACACCAATGGCGACCTCAAGGCCGACACCAAGGAACTGGTCGCCGATGGCTTTGCGACGCAGGGCGTGGTGGAACATGGCGCCAACGGTCTGGTCTGGGCGATGGACAACAGCATCGTGGTTGCCCAGAATGGCTGGAACCTGCGCTTCAGAAACGGCCGCTTCGAGACGGTGCCCAGTCTCAGCCGGGGGCAATGGGGCGTCACGCAGGATGATAGCGGCCGCGTCTACCGGAACATCAACACCGACCCGCTGTTCGTCGATTACATTGCGCCGCGCTATTATGTGCGCAATCCCGATATGATCCGCACACGCGGTCTCTATGATCCGCTGGTCAAGCAGGAAGAGACGATGATCTGGCCGGCCCGGCCGACCTTCGGCGTCAATCGCGGCTACCGGAGCGAGGTCTATCGCGAGGATGGGTCGGCAACCTATTATGCCGGCGTCTCCTCGCCAATGATCTATCGCGGCACGCAATTGCCGGCCGATGTGCGTGGCCAGCCCTTCGTGGTCGATAGCCCGACCAATATCGTCCATCTGCTCTCGCTCAAGGATGACGGGAGCGGGCGACTCTCCGCATCCGACTTCTACAAGCGCGGGGAATTTCTGGCATCGACGGACGAGCGCTTCCGCCCGGTTTCGTTGACGCCGGGCTGGGATGGCTCTTTCTACGTCGTGGACATGTATCGTGGCGTTTCGCAGGATGGACCGCTCCAGACCGATTATCTGCGCGACTATATCCTCAAGCGGCGGCTGTGGGACCATATCCACTTTGGTCGTATCTATCGGGTCGTCCACAAGGGCATGGGGGCGGACAAGAAGCCCCGGATGAGTCAGGAGACGTCCGCCCAGCTGGTCGAGCATCTGTCCCATCCCAATGGCTGGTGGCGCGACACCGCGCAGCAATGGCTCGTCCAGCGCGGTGATCGCACGGTTGCGCCGGCGCTGATCCGGCTGGCGACGGCCGCGCCCGATGCGCGGACGCGGTTGCAGGCGCTCTGGACGCTGGACGGGCTGGGCGCGAGTGATCCGGCAACTGTGCGGGCTGCGTTCGATGAGAAAGACCCGGCCATTCGTGCGGCCGCCATCCGACTCTCCGAGGGCGGCTTGCGGGCCGGCGACGCGGGTCTTCTCAAGCGCCTGCTGGCGATGACGAATGACCCGAGCGCAACGGTCCGGCGTCAACTGGCTGCCTCGCTCGGTGAGCTTCCTGCCGATCGCCGGATCGAGCCGCTCTTCGCGATGATCCGTGCCCATGGCGACGATCCCGTGCTGGTCGACGCCGCGATCAGCGGACTTGCCGGGCAGGCGCAGGCCATGCTGGTGCGGGTGCTGGCGGAAAGGAGCATGGCCGGGCAAGGCGATGTCGTCGCGATGCTCGCTGGCGCGGTGGGCCGCAGCCGCGAGGCGCCGGCCGTGGAAAGGCTGCTGACGCTGGCAGCGGGGACTGATCATCACCCGACCATTCGCCTGGCCTTGCTGACCGGCCTTGGCACCGGCTTGCAGGGCGCCAGCGGGCCGATGAATATCGTGGCCGGGGGCCGGGCAGGTGGCTCGATTCCCGGCATGGCGATGCGGCGGGGCGCGGCGTCTGCCCGGCTCGACCTGGCCCGCGAGCCGAAAGCCTTGCTCGCCATGGCGCGTGGGACGGGCGAGTTCGCGGCGCCCGCCGGGCAACTTCTCGGCGTGATCGGCTGGCCCGGAAAGCCGGTCGAAACGGCGCTGGCGCGGACGCCGGAGGAACAGGCGCTGTTCAATTCCGGGCGAGAAATCTACGCGAATATCTGCTCTGGATGCCATCTTGCTGAGGGGCGCGGCGCAAAAGGGGTTGCGGCGGATCTCGCCGGATCGCATTTCGTCCTGGCGTCGCCGGATGTGGTGGTGCGTATCCTGTTGTCAGGCAAGGAAGGCGCGATTGGTCTGATGCCACCTGCGGGCGCGACGATGACGGATGAGGAGGTTGCGGCGGTGGTGACCTATGTTCGGGGCAGTTGGGGCAACAAGGCATCGGCCGTGCTGCCGGCGGCGGTCCGGGAATGGCGATCGGCCTATGCCCATCGCAAGACGCCATGGACGGAGCCGGAGCTTGAGCCCAGGCGGTGAGCGATAATGGCATCGCGACGCTGCGGGTCAGCGGGCTGGTCAAGCGCTACGGCGACGTAGCGGCGCTGCGCGGGCTTGGGTTCGAGATAGGGAGCGGCGAGATTGTCGGCCTGCTCGGGCCCAATGGAGCCGGCAAGACCACGACGATCGAGGCGATCACCGGCCTGATTACACCTGATGAGGGGGAGATTGCGTTGTGCGGGGTCGATATCCGCCGTCATCCCCGCAAGGCGCGCGCACGGATCGGCCTGGCGCTGCAGGCAACCGGCTTGCCCGACCGGGTGACGCCGCGTGAAGCGCTGGCGCTGTTTGCGCGCCTCTACCATGTGCGGCCGGATATTCCGGCCTTGCTGGATCGTTTCGGATTGGTGGAGAAAGCCGATGCGGCGTTCGAGGCGCTGTCCGGCGGCCAGAAGCAGCGGCTGGCGCTGGCACTGGCGTTCGTCAATGATCCCGCGCTGATCCTGCTCGACGAGCCGACGGCCGGGCTGGACCCGCATATCCGCCAGACCTTGCACGGCCATATTCGCGCGATGCGGGAGGCCGGTCGATCGATCCTGCTGGCGACGCACGACATGGCGGAAGCCGAGCAGCTTTGCGACCGCGTGATTGTGATCGACCGCGGCATCGTGGTCGCCAGCGGCGCGGCGGCCGCGCTGACCGGACAGGTCCGCCTCAGCACGCGGGTGCAGGTGCAGACGGATCGCGAGGCGGGGCTTGCGGAGCTGGCGGGCGCGGAGCTGTTCGAGGCGCAGGGTTGTGCGATCCGCTTCCGGACCATGCAGCCCCACCGCGCGATCGAAGCGCTGGTGGCGGCGCTGGATGCCCGCGGGGTCGTCATCGTCTCGATGCAGATGGGCGCGGCGACGCTGGAGGATGTTGTCCTCGATCTCACCACGGCGGGGCGGGGCGCGTGAGTGCGATCGCCGGCCACGCCTGGCTCATGCTGCGGCTCAATTTCCGCAACCGGCTGGCGATCATTTACGGCTATCTGTTCCCGCTCGTCTTCCTCGCGGCCTTCTGGGTGCTGTATCGGCATGAGCCGGACCCCTTATTCGCCCATATGGGCGAGCTGCTGACGGTGACGGCGCTGGGCGGGGCCTGTTTCGGGTTGCCGACCGCGCTGGTGGCCGAGCGCGAGCGCGGGGTCTGGCGGCGCTATCAGGCCACGCCGCAGCCGACGGGCGCGTTTGTGGCCAGTGTCGTGGCCAGCCGCTATCTGTTGCTGCTCAGCGCCGGGATTATCCAGATCGGTATCGCCATGGCGTTCGGCATGGCGGTCCCGGGCGATCCGCCGGGGCTGCTGCTGGCCTTCACCGTCGTTTCGGGGGCGTTTATCGGGCTGGGCATGGTGGTTGCGATGCTGGCGGGCTCGGTGCCGGCCGTGCAGGCGCTGGGGCAGTGCATCTTCCTGCCGATGTTGATGATCGGCGGGGTCGCGATTCGGGTCGAGAGCCTGCCCGATTGGGCGCAGCATGTGGCGGCATTCTTTCCCGGGCGCTATGCCGTCGCGGCGATCCAGCAGGGCATGACCGGGGGAGCGCTGCACGCCAACTGGTTCGGTCTGGTGGCGCTCGCCGTGACCGGGCTGGCCGGCGGGATCGTCGCGGCGAGCCTGTTCCGCTGGGACAACCGGCGGCGCCGGCCGAGGATGAGCGGGCTCATACTGGGCGTCGGTCTGTGGCTAGCGATCGGGATCGTCGCGCAATTGCAGGGCCGCGCGGTGATGGCCCATGACTGGCCGGACCGGGCGGATGTCGGAGGGCCGGAGCGCTATGTCGAGGCGGAGCGCGTCCGGCCGCCGCCGCGTGTTGCCGCCCATGCGGCCGGGACCGGGAGTGGCAGCGCGCGCGGCCTTCGCGCCGCATCCTGGCGGGATGTGCAGGAGAGCGATATCGCGCAGGTCGCTTTCGAGCGTCTGCCGCCGGATGCAGGGCTGGTGGCTCCCATCGCGCCGCGCGGCACGTTGCAGGACGGCGCGGTGGCGGCGCAAATCGCCACGATCCGGCAGGCGCTGGCCGCCTGGCCGCCGGCCCGTGAGCCGGACATGCTTCAGCGCACGCGCAATTATCTTGCTGTCGCGGCCGTGCCCGACCTGTTGCAGATGGACCCGCTGGAGCAGCATCTGCCCTGGCTGATCTTCGACCGGTTGCGTCAGGACATCCCGCCGGCCGATCTGCGCCGCATCTTCTACTGGATTGCGATGCATCCTGACGAGGGAGAGGACAGCGCCATCGGGCAACTCGCCATGCTCGGCCTGCCGGCGGTGCAGGGGCCGACCGGGCGGGTGCGGGAACGGATCATGCTATATGCGTTCAAATTGCTCGGGCGACTGGAGAGCCGGCAGCCCGCCGGCTGAGCCCGGCCCGGAGCGGCGGCGGGCGTAAAGCGGCAATGGCCGCCGGGCCGGTCGCGCCGTCAATGCTCGACGTGATCGGGTTCCCGCTGGTTCAGGGACTGGGCGAGAATGGCGACCTGGGTGCGATTGCGCACATTCAGTTTGCGCATGAGCGCCGTCATATGGGCCTTCACCGTCGCTTCCGCGATCCCGAGATTGAAGGCGATCTGCTTGTTCAGCAGGCCGAGATGGACGCCTTCGAGAACCTTGCGCTGCGTGGGCGTGAGCAGGGCTGCGCCTTGTGTCGCGTCAAGCTTCTGGTCGAAGCGTTTGTTCGCGGACCTTTCCATGTCCAACTCCACTCATCCCCTCCTGCCGCATTGATCCGTTTTTCCGCCTTTGCGCGACCCGCAATCAGCGGAATTCCCGTGGCATGACTCGATCAATATCGAAGTGAATACCAAAACTAGTCTGACTGATTCAAGGAAACTTTTGCGATTTTGTGTAATTTAGCGCGTTTTCGCTAGAATATGGCGAAAAGCTGTCATACAGCTTGCGAGTGAACGGGTGGGAAAGCCCGGCGCAGGGTGAGGGTGCATGATGGGAGGGGCAGGTGCGTATACAGTGTGAACATGGGCAGCCGACCGGCGCTGATCAGGCGTTGCCGTCATGAGCGACCATGACATTGTGCTGATCGGCGCGGCGGTTGCCGGCATTGCGCTGGCGGTGTTGCTGATCATCAAGGGGCGGCTGCATCCTTTTCTGGCGCTGCTGTGCGGGGCTTTCAGTGTGGGGCTGCTGGCGGGGATCCCGTCGGCGGAAACCGCTCGGGCCGTGCAGAAGGGCGCGGGGGATATTCTGGGCGGCACCGGGCTGGTGGTGGCACTGGGGCTCTCGCTCGGCGCGATGCTGCAAATCTCCAATGGCGCGGCCTCGCTGGCGCGCTGGGCGATGCAGTTTGTCGGCCGGTCATTTGCCCCCTATGCCAGTCTGCTGGTTGCGCTGGTCATCGGCCTGCCACTGTTCTTCGAGACCGGCCTCGTGCTGCTCCTGCCCATCATCGCAGCGGCCGCGGCGGCCATCTGCCATGAGCGGGACGACACCGGAAAGCTGCAATTGCTGCTTCCCGCACTGGCGGGCCTCTCGATCGTGCATGCGCTGGTGCCGCCCCATCCCGGCCCGTTGCTGGCGGTGGACATGCTCAAGGCGGATCTTTCGCGCACGATCGTCTATGGCCTGATCGTCGCGGTCCCCACGGGCATCATCGCCGGGCCGCTGCTGGCGCGCTATATTTCGCGCGGTGTCACCATCGCCTTGCCGGCGATCGAGCAGGTCGGCTCCGATATGACGCCGCCGCGCAAGCGGGCGTCGCTGGCGATCATCCTGATGCCGGTCGTGCTCATCAGTCTCGGTCAGGTCGTGGCGCTGATGCCGCCGGCCACGGCTGCGCGGTTCGGCTGGATGGCGGCGGCCTCCGAGCCGGTGCTGGCGTTGCTGCTCACGAACCTTGCGGCGCTGCCGCTGCTGTTCGGCCGCCGCATGCTCGATGCGCAGATCCAGGGCACCGTCTGGAAGGAGGCGATGCTGCCGGCCGGGGCGATCCTGCTGTCCATCGGGGCGGGCGGGGCGCTCAAGCAGGTGCTGGTATCGGCGGGGCTGTCCGACATGCTGGCCCGTCTGGCCACGATGGAGCTGCTTTCGCCGCTGCTGCTGGCGTGGCTGATCGCGGTGGCCATCCGGCTCGCCACCGGTTCGGCGACGGTGGCGACCATCACGACAGCGGGCGTTGTGCCGGGGCTCGTCGCTGCAACCGGCGCATCGCCCGAGTGGACGGTGCTGGCCATTGGCGCCGGCTCGGTCTTCTTCTCCCATGTCAATGATCCGGGGTTCTGGCTCGTGCGCAGCTATCTGGGCATGAGCACGGCCGATACATTCCGGACCTGGTCGGTGATGGAGACGGTGATTTCCGTTTGTGGGCTGATATTCGTTCTGTTGGGGAGTTATCTGCTGTGATCGCGAACAAGGGCCGTCTGGGAGATATGGGCCGATGAAGGACGGACGACTGGCCGACCGGGCCTACACCCGGATTGTGGAGATCATCAACGCGCAGGATATGGAGATTGGCAGCCGGCTGCCGTCGGAAACCGCGCTGGCGGAGATGTTCGGCATATCGCGCACGGTGGTGCGCGAGGCGCTGGTCCGGCTCGCGGCCGATGGCATCACCGAAGCGCGGCGCGGCGCGGGCTCGTTCGTCAAGCGTCGCCCATCGCAGCGACTGCATGCCTATATGCCCAAGGATGCGCTGTCCGTCACGCTGGGGAGTTACGAGGTCCGCTTCGTCGTCGAGACCGAGGCGGCGCGGCTGGCGGCGATGCGCCGCTCACCGGCGCAGATGGACGCGATCGAGCAGGCGTGGGACAATCTGCGCGTGGCGCTGGAGTCAAATGGCCCGGCGCATCGGGAGGATATGGCGTTGCACCGCGCGATCGCGCTGGCCACGGCCAACAGCGCCTTTCTCTCGGTGCTCGATCATATGAATGCCGAGATCGACCGGATCATGCAGGCCGGCGTCGATATTTCGCGCTCGCGCCCGCCCGAGGCGATCGGCGCGATGCTGTCCGAGCATGAAATGATTGTCGAGGCGATCCGCGCGCAGGATGCCGATGGCGCGGCGTTCGCCATGCGCTGGCATCTGTTCCAGGGGCGCAAACGGCTGATGCCATAGCGCAGCTACGACTATGGTCGCGGGTGTTGGCGGGAGTTTCTATGCCTATCGCCCTGTCGTTGAAGATGCTGCGCTTGGATGCGGAAAGTTTTTCAGGAGGGAATGATGAAGCATATGTTCCGTGTCACCCTGCCATGGCTGGCAGCGGCGACTGCCCTGACCTGCCCGGTGGCCGTCTGGGCCGGGCCCTCCGTCTACCTCACTGCGCCTGACGATCCGCGCGCCATCACGATCCGGGCGACGGGCGACGGGCGCACCGATGACAGCGCGGCGATCCAGCAGGCGCTCGATGCCGCCGCGAGCGGCAGCGCGGGGGCCATCGTTTACCTTCCCTCCGGCCGCTACCGCATCAGCCGCACGCTGTTCGTCTGGCCCGGCACGCGCGTGTTTGGCGTCGGCCCGACGCGCCCCACGCTGATCCTGGCGGACAACACGCCGGGCTTTCAGAAGGGCGTGAAGAATATGGTGATCTTCACGGGGCGTGACCCCGGCCCCGGTGTCGGTCCCTTTGGCGGCAAGGTGCCGTTTCCGCCGCCCGGCAGCGTGCCCTTCGACGACAAAATTGCCGATGCCAATCCCGGCACCTTCTATTCAGCGATGGCGAACGTCGATTTCGAGATCGGCAAGGGCAATGCGGGCGCCACCGCGATCCGCTTTCACGCTGCGCAGCACGCCTATCTGCGGCACATGGATTTTCGCCTCGGTTCGGCCTTTGCCGGCATCTATATGGTCGGGAACGAGGCCGAGGATCTGCACTTCTATGGCGGGCGCTACGGGATCGTCACCGAGAAGCCATCTCCCGCATGGCCGTTTTCGCTGATCGATTCCACCTTTGAGGGGCAGCGGGATGCCGGTATCCGGGAGCATGAATCCGGCCTGACGCTGCTCAATGTGGTGTTCCGCGATACGCCGGTCGGCGTGGAGATCGACAAGGGCTATGGCGACTGGCTCTATGGCAAGGATGTGCGTTTCGAGAATGTCTCGAAAGCGGGGGTTCTCATCTCGAACGAGAATAACGCCTTCACGCAGGTCAGCTTCGATAATGCGCTGGCCACGCGCACGCCCGTTTTCGCCCGGTTCCGCGAGAGTGGGCGCACGGTTGGCCAGCAGGGGCACTACAAGGTTGGCGCATTTACCTATGGGCTGACGCTGCCTTCGCTGGGCGCGGTCGGCACCTATGAGACGCGCTTTCAGGCCGAGGCGGTAGCCGCCTTGCCGGAGCGCGGCGCGCCCGTCATCCGCGCGCGCCCTGCGACCGGGGATTGGGTCAATGTCCGCACGCTGGGCGTGAAGGGCGACGGCATCAGCGATGATACCGCCGCGCTGCAGGCCGCGATCGACACGCATAAAACGCTCTATTTCCCGAGCGGCTTCTATACTGTCTCCGATACGCTGCGCCTCAGGCCGGACACGGTACTGATCGGTCTTCATCCCAGCACCACCCAGATCGTCCTGCCGGACGAGACGGCGGGCTATCAGGGCGTCGGTGCGCCCAAGGCCCTGATCGAGGCGCCCAAAGGCGGCGACAATATCGTGACCGGCCTCGGCCTGTTCACCGGCGGGATCAATCCGCGCGCGACGGCCCTGTTGTGGAAGGCGGGGGCCAATTCGCTGGTGGACGACATCAAGTTTCAGGGCGGCCACGGGACGTTCCTGCAAAATGGCAAGCGCTTCCAGCCGACCGGGCCACATCAGGCCGGCGATCCTGACCCGCGCAAGCGCTGGGCGGGGCAATATCCCAGCCTGTGGGTGACCGACGGCGGCGGCGGGACGTTCGTCAATATCTGGAGCCCGAACACCTATGCCTATTCCGGTTTCTATGTCTCGGACACCAAGACGCCGGGGCGGGTGATCCAGCTTTCCAACGAGCATCACGGACGCAGCGAGATCAGCCTCAACCGCGTCGAGAACTGGGAACTGTTCGCGCCGCAAACCGAGGAGGAAGTCGGCGAGAGCCCGGACGCGGTGGCGCTGGAAATCCGCAACTCGCGCAACATCCTCGTCGCCAATTTCCACGGTTATCGCGTTACCCGCACCCAGAAGCCGGCGCATCGGGCCGTGCACCTGGAGAATGTCGACAATATCCGGTTCCGCAATGTCCATGTGAATGCGGAGAGCGGGCTGGGGACGTGCGATGCCATTGGCTGCGGCACCTATCTGCGCGCCAGCAAATATCCCTATGAGAATGCGATCTACGATGCGACCTCCGGGCTGGAGGTGCGCGAGCGCGAATTTGCGGTGCTCGACGTGACCCGCGGCCAGACGCCGCCGCCCGTCGCCGGGCCGGCCGTCACCAGACTGGCCGATGGCTTCTGGTCCATTGCCGGCGGCGCCGTCACGGCGGAGGGCAAGCTCTTCTTCATCGACCGCAAGTTCCAGCGCATCCATGGCTGGAGCGAGCAGGAAGGCCTGACCATCGAGCGGGACAATACGCTCGATCCGGTGAATCTGGCCGTCGACAAGTCCGGCAATCTGCTGGTGCTGTCCTCGGACGGGCCGGAAGGCACGGTCTATAGTTTCAAGCCCGGCTCCAGCGAGGAACTGCTCACGGTCATCGCACCGACCCCGGCCCGGCCGCACGCCGGTGCGCGGACGGTGCTGCCGGTCAATTACTGGAACAATGGCGAGTTCAAGGATCAATATGATCCCGCGACGGACCATTTCACCACGCTGGCGGAAATGTTCGCGCGCGATATGGCGCTGCCCAAGGCGCGCGAATATGTCTCGCCGGATGGCAGCCTGGTGCTGCCGGCCTATCGCACGTTCCAGCAAGGGCCGGCCAATGTGCTCGGCTGGCGCTGGTCGGACCCGTTGCAGACCTATGGCTTTACCGCGGCGGCGCCGGGCGAGCGGATTTTCATCAGCAACGGGTCGGAGATCAAGACCTATAGCGGCGTGGTGGGGCCGAATGGCGCGGTCGTCGATCTCAAGCCCTTCGCCAATCGTGGGGGCGAGAGCGTGGTGCAGGGGCCGGACGGCCGCGTCTTCATCGCCAATGGGCAGGTGTTCGTCTACGCCGCCGACGGGAAGGAAATCGGCCGGATCGACGTGCCCGAGCGGCCGCTCCAGCTGCTCTTTGGCGGGGCGGATGGCAAGACCCTCTACATGCTGGGGCACCACGCGCTTTACGCGGTGCGCCCCTGAAACGAGGCGGGCGAGGGCGCGCCTGTCGCCCTCGCCTGCCATGGTCGATCGGGAAGCAGGACCGTCCGGACGGCGGCAGGGGCTTGGTTGCAGGTGGCCAGCTGATGCTATTCCGCTTCCGCCCAGCTCAACGCCGCGCTACGCGTCACAGATGCTGCTGATCATCGGAACCGTCCGCCTCCCCGCCGAAAATCTGGCCGCAGCGCGCCCGGTCATGAAGCGAATGGCCGACGCCAGCCGTGCCGAGGCAGGCTGCCTTGACTATGGCTATGCGGAAGATGTGTTCGACGCCGGGCTCATCCACGTCAGGGAACTATGGGTGGATCAGGCGGCCCTGGATCGCCATTTCTCATCAGCTCATATCGCTGAATGGCGGGCAGCGTGGCCGGATCTCGGGATCGGTGATCGGGATCTGCGCGTGTATGATGTTGGCGAGCCACGTCGGACCTGAACCCATCGACGGCGCTCGGCGACGCCCTTTGCCGCCCGTCATCCTGCGACTGTCGATCAGCCTTGGCTCGCCTCGCTGAGCAGCCAGTCGCGACTGGCTTTGCACAGCAGGGCGGATGGCTGGCTCGCATCGAGGATCAGCGCATGCTCGTGGTCGCGCGGACGCTCCAGCGTGGCGAGTTGGCTGGCGAGCAGGCTGCTGGGCATGAAATGGCCGGCGCGGCGTTTCAGCCGTTGCTCCAGTTCCGTCGCGCTGGCGTCCAGCATGATGAAGGAGACAGGCGCGGCGATGGCCCGGCACAGCCGTTCGCGATAGCGGAACCGGAGCGCCGAACAGGCGGCAACGGCGACGCCATGCGCGGCGATCTCCTTCGCCAGGGCGCTGCCGAGCCGGTCGAGCCAGGGCCAGCGATCCGCATCGACGAGCGGTTGGCCGGAGCGCATTTTTGCCACATTGGCGGCATCATGCAACTCATCGCCCTCGATGAAGGCGCAAGCCAGTTCGGCCGCCAGCAGACGCCCAAGAGTCGACTTGCCGCTGCCACTCACACCCATCACGATAATCGCGCCCAGCGGGGGAAGCCCGCGTAACACTGCTTCCTTTTTGAAGCCTGGCTGCATGCCGTCCGCCCATCATTTCTGCTTCACGCTTCTATCAGCGGAATGAGGCCGCCAGCCTATACGACCTTGGTCGTGGATGCCCAGCCAGCTTCACCACGTTATCTCGTACCGAGACTTGAACGGGTTCGGAAATGAGGGGTGGCGTGGCGTCAGCGGCATGGAAGGCAGGGCAGGGCGGATCAGGCTGTGGGGGACGATCCTCTGGCGATCCGGCCCGGCCGGCTGTCTTCACAGGTTGTTCGATCCACCGCGGCGGCTCCTTTTCCACGGCTGTTCAGACCGGCCTCGGCGCAGCGGTTCATTCAGGCGCGCCGCGCGCCGGCACTGGCTTAAAACGTAAACATCAGGGGGAGAGACCATGACCGCGATCATAGACACGAACGAGATCGGGCGGCGCCGCCGGGGGAAAGCCGTGGCGCCCCTGTCGGCAAGCGTTGCGATGATCGCGCTCGCGCTGGCGGTTCCGGCCCATGCGCAAGGGGGCGGGCAAGCGGGAGCCGAGGATGGCGCCATCGTCGTGACCGGCACGCGGATCACCTCGAGCGGCTTCAATGCGCCGACGCCGACGCAGGTCGTCGACATGACGGCGATCACGGAGAATGCGCAGCCCAATATCTTCACGACCATTGCGCAACTGCCATCGCTTCAGGGGTCGACCGGCGTCACGTCCGGCACCAACAGCACGTCGAGCGGCACGCAGGGACTCAGCTCCTTCTCGCTTCATGGCGTGGGCGCGATTCGCACGCTCACATTGCTCGATGGCCAGCGCGTCGTCGGCGCCAATGTGAACGGGGTGCCCGACATCAGCCTGTTCCCGCAGATTCTGGTGAAGCGGGTGGACGTGGTCACCGGCGGCGCATCGGCATCCTATGGCTCGGATGCGGTGGGCGGCGTCGTCAATTTCATCACCGACACACGGTTCGAGGGCTTCCGCGCCAATCTCCAGGGCGGCATTTCCACTTATGGCGACAATGCGCAGGGAACATTCCAGGCGGCCTATGGCGCGGCCTTGCTGGATAACCGGCTCCATGTCGTGGTCAGCGGCGAATATTCCCATGAAGACGGCGTCGGGCCGGGCGGCTTCGGCGAGGAGGCGCCCGGCGGGCGCGACTGGTATCGCACCTCCACGCTGGTCAATACCGGCGTGCGGACGGCGGGCGGCGGGCCTCAATATCGCTATTTCGACCATGCTCAGGCCTTTCAATATACGAAATACGGCCTGATCACGTCGGGACCGCTGCAGGGCACGGCCTTTGACGCCGGAGGCCAGCCATTCGCCTTCAACTATGGCGGGGATGGCCTGGGCCAGAATGGGGTGCCGCTGAAGGATGCGGCGGGCGGGATTGCCAATTGCTATATCGGTTTCTGCGTGGGCGGCGACCTGTCCGGCAATGTCGGCATCGGCACGACGATGATGTCGAGCGTGGAGCGCTGGAACGGCTATGGCCGGGTCGGCTTCGATCTGGCGCCCGGCCATGAAATCTATGGAACCGTCAATATCGCCAGGGTCGACACCACGACCCAGCCCAATCCGGGGGCCTCGCGCAACGGCCTGACGATCCAGTGCGACAATCCGTTCGTGCCGGGACTGGTGCAGAATGCGTGCGCCGATAACGGGATCACGTCGTTCCAATATGGCGTCAGCAACGCGATATTGCCCAATATCCTGGTGAAGCCATCACGCGAGCAATATCGCTTCGTCGGCGGCGCGAAGGGCGAGTTCGAGATCGGGGGATCGCCCTGGTCCTACGATGCCTATTATCAGCACGGCACCAGCACGACCCATATTGCGGTCGACAACATGCTGCTGATCCCCCGCTTCAACAAGGCGATTCAGGCGACGGTGGTCGATGGCCAGATCGTCTGCGCCGACCCTGTCGCGCGGGCCAATGGTTGCCGCCCGCTCAACATCTTCGGCGGGGCAACACCGTCTGATGCGGTGCTCTCCTATCTCCAGCCGGAGGTCGGGCCATTCCAGCACACCCGCCAGACGCAGGATGCCGCCGGCCTGTCCTTCTCGGGCGAGGCGTTCGACCTGTGGGCGGGGCCTTTGTCGGTGGCCTTTGGCGGTGAATATCGCCACGAATATTATGTGACGACGGGCGACCCCTATGGCGCCGGAGTAACGGCGCAGAGCCCGACGACAGGCGACTATCCGCTCGATCCGCTCCTCGCCACCGATGGCGGCAACTGGTATGCAGGCAACTATTATAACGGCACCGGCGGCTATGATGTCTATGAAGGGTTCCTGGAACTCAACCTGCCGCTGTTCGATTCAGAAAATGTGGGCAAGGCCAATCTGAACGGTGGCGTGCGCGTGACCGATTACAGCACCTCTGGCACCGTGTGGGCGTGGAAGGTCGGCGGCACATGGGAGACGCCGATCGACGGCCTGCGCGTCCGCGCCGTGACGTCGCGGGATATCCGTGCGCCCAACCTGTCGGAGCTGTTTGCGGCGCCGCGGTCGATCAACCTGCCGAACTTTGTCGACCCCTTCACCAACACGTCCAAGAGCGTGCTGATCAACCTGGTCGGCAACCCGAACCTCAAGCCGGAGATTGGTCGCAACACCACGGTCGGCCTGGTGCTCTCGCGGCCGCAATGGGCGCCTGGCCTCAGCCTGTCGGTCGATTATTTCGCGATCAAGATCAAGGATGTGATCTCGTCGCTGGGGTCCTCGCAAGTGGTCGAATATTGCAAGGACGGGATCATGAACACCTGCGACGCCTTCGATCTCAACAGGGAGCCGGCGGCACGCAACTACATCAATTCGCAGCCCTTCAACTTCGCCTCGATCTTCATCAACGGGCTGGATATCGAGGCCAGCTACCAGGCGGCTGCGCCCCTTGGTCTGCCGGGACGGGTCATGGTGCGCGGGCTGGCGACCCACATGATGCATAACCGGTCCGACCCGGGCCTGCCCGGAACGATCGCGAGCGAGGGGGCGGGCGTGAATCTCGGCTCCACGCCGGATTGGACAGTGCTGGCCAGCCAGAGCTGGACCACGGACAAGGTCCGGCTGACCGTGCAGGAGCGATGGATCTCCGATGGCGTCTATAGCAACAGCTATGTTGTCTGCCAGTCGAGCTGCCCGGAATCGACCACCAATAATCCGACGATCGATCGCAACCGGATGCGGGGCGCCTTCTATGTCGATCTGTCCGGCTCCTACAATGTGACGGACCAGTTGCAGGCCTATTTCAAGGTCGACAATCTGTTCAATCGCGATCCGGAACCGGCACCCCGGACGGACACCGGCATTGACGTCAACCCCGCCCTTTATGACGTGGTGGGGCGGATGTATCGGGTCGGCGTCCGCTATAATTTCTAGGCAATCGGGCATCCGCATCGCTGGATGAACATCCTTTTCCTCCCTCGGACCCGGCTCAATTGAGGCGGGTCTTTTTTTCATGCCGGCGCTGTCCGGGGAGCGGGATTGTTGTCCATAAATCTGTATACTATATATACTTATACTCTTGCAAATGCAGCGAAGTGCGGTCAAAGATACTTACAGGAAATGGCGATATATCCTGTGTTAAAGCCAATATTTTTCCAATAATTTCTGTATTCATGATGGGGAGAGGTATGGCAGAAACGGTCAGCGTCGCGGAGAGTTCGCAATCCAGTCCTGCCCTCCCGCTACTGGGAGAGGTTGCGCTCGTCACAGGTTCCGGCCGCGGGCTGGGCCGGACGATCGCCGAGCATCTGGCGAAGCTGGGAGCGTCGCTTGCGGTTCATGATATCAGTGCCGAGGCACCGGCCCAATATGGCGAGGCGGAAACGCTCGATGCCGTCGCCGCCGTGCTACGCCGCGGCGGAAGCCCCGCTATCGCGGTGACGGGCGATATTACGGACGAGGGGGTGGTCACGCAGATGGTCGCGCAGGCGGAGGCCGCGCTCGGGCCGGTCTCCATCCTGATCAATTGCGCGGGTGGCGATATTGGCGCGGCGGGGACCAAGCCCGATCCCAATGGCGCGCTCGATATCGGCATGGCGGACGCGATGGCCGTTTTCAGCCGCAACTTCATCGGCACGATGTTGATGTGCCGCGCCGTGGGTCCCGGCATGGTTGAGCGCAACAAGGGGGTTGTGGTCAATTTCGGATCGCTCAACGGCCAGATGGGGGTTGCGTCCGAAGTGATCTATGGCTGCGCGAAGGCGGCGATCCTCCATTATACGCGCTGTCTGGCGATGGAGATGCGGCCCCATGGCGTGCGGGTCAACGCGGTGAGTCCGGGGCCGGCGAAGACCGCGCGTTTTCTGGCGACGCGGGTGACGGATCCCCGCATGATGGGCGAGGGGCCGTCGCTGGACCGCTATGCGACTCCCGATGAAATTGCGGATGTGGTCGCTTTTCTCGTTTCCAATGACAGTCGCTTCGTGAGCGGACAGGTTGTCCGCATCGATGGTGGACTGACGCTTTTTCCAGGATGAGCGAGGGCAGGATGACAGGCAGGCTCACGGGCAAGACATGTGTGATCACCGGCGCGGCGCAAGGCATCGGCCTGGCGGTGGCGCGCGCTTTTCTGCGGGAAGGCGCACGCATCATCGCGACCGATCTGCAGGAGGGCCGGCTGACCGAGGCGCTGGGGGGCGCGCCGCAGGTCGTCACCGCCCGGCTCGATGCGACGGATGCGCAAGCCGCGCAGGCGCTCGCGGCCGCGTACCCCGAGGCGGATGTGCTCGTGAACTGCGCAGGCTGGGTCGCCAATGGCGCGCTGCTGGATGCCGCGCCGGATGATCTCGAGCGCAGCTTTCGCATCAACGTGCTGTCGATCGAGGCGATGATCCGCGCGTTCCTCCCCGGTATGCGCGGGGCGCGGCGTGGCAATATCATCAACATTGCCTCGGTGGTGTCGTCCGTGGCGGCCGCGCCGAACCGATTTGCCTATGCGACGTCCAAGGCGGCGGTCATCGGCCTGACCATGTCCGTCGCCCGGGACTATATTGCCGACGGCATTCGCTGCAATGCGATCAGCCCGGGCACGGTGGACAGTCCTTCGCTCGGCGATCGACTGCGCGCCACAGGAGATGAAGAGGCGGCCCGCGCGGCCTTCATTGCGCGCCAGCCGATGGGGCGGATCGGGCGGCCGGACGAAATTGCCGAGGTGGCGGTGTTGCTGGCATCGGATGAGGCGAGTTTCATGACCGGCACGAATATCATTATCGATGGCGGGATGAGTCTCTGAACGCAGCATGGCTGTGAAGTCGGTCGGCGTGATCATGGAGGAACATGGCGATGGCGCCCGGTCCTGCCGAACGAATTTGAGCGATGAATATAACCGCAGGGAGCGCGGCATGAGGAGAGAGAGGAGGATGCGCGATTGCACGGTGCTTGGCGCGGGCCTGTTTGCGGCTTTGCTGCTGGCGGCCGGCGGAACCCTGTTGGGGCTGGGCACCTCGGGCGCGGCGGCGCAAGGCGTGTCCGCCGGTCGTGCCGGCGGCGCTCCGGTCGATGGCGCGCGCGTGTTTGCAAGCACTTGCGCGGCCTGTCACGGAACCGGCGCTTCGGCCGGGCGGGGGCCCAATCTGTTCGACGCCCGGCTTCTCGCCTCGCTCGGCGATACCGGACTGCATGACAAGATCGTGAACGGCGTGCCCGGCACCGAGATGCCGGCCTTCAAGAGCCTGCTTAGCGAGGCGCAGATCGGCGCGGTCATCGCTCATTTGCGGGCTGGCGCGGCGGCGGCCGCGCCATCTGCAGTCGCACAGGCAGGGGCTGGCGCAACGGCACCGCCGCCCGATCCGGATGGCCAGCGCATTCATAGCGAGAAGCAGGATTTCCGTCTCGACGCGGTCGCCACCGGTCTCGACACACCCTGGGCGCTGGCTTTCCTGCCGGACGGCCGCATGCTGGTGACGGAGCGGTCCGGCAATCTGCGCGTGATCGACAAGGCGGGCAGGCTGCTGCCCGATCCCGTGCAGGGTGTGCCCAGGGCGCATATCGGTCAGGATGCGGGGCTGTTCGATGTCGCGGTGAACCCGGCCGACGGGCAGGGGGGCTGGGTCTATCTCGCTTATGCGGAGAGCGACCCCAATGCGCCCGAGCCACCTGCGCCGGAGCCGGGCGCACCCGCCTATCTGATCAAACGTAAGCCCTCGATGACGGTGGTCGTCCGGGGCAAGGTGGATGCGAATAATCGCTGGGTGGAGCAGCAGGACGTGTTCCGCGTGCCCTGGTCGCTCTATACGCCGAGTGGCATGCATTATGGCATCCGCCTGCTGTTCGACGGCAAGGGGCATCTCTTCTTCTCCATCGGCGAGCGGGGGGATTTGAAGAATGCCCGCGACCTTGGCACGCCGCTGGGCAAGATCCACCGCGTCAATGCCGATGGCTCGATTCCGACGGACAATCCGTTCGTGCAGCGTCCGGGGGCGGTCGCCTCGATCTGGAGTTCGGGCCATCGCAATCCGCAGGGGCTGGCGATCGACCCCGCGACCGGGCTGCTCTGGGAGTCCGAGCATGGGCCGGTCGGCGGTGATGAGATCAACATCATCGAGAAGGGCAAGGATTATGGCTGGGGTTCCGCCACCAAGGGGGTGCAGCCGGGCATCGATGCGCTGAGCGCCCCCGGCACCATTGATCCGGTCGCCTGGTATTTTCCGACGATCGCGCCCAGCGGCATGACCTTCTACACCGGGAACCGTTACCCGGGATGGAAGGGCTCGCTCTTTGTCGGGGCCCTGCGCGGCCAGCAATTGCGCCGGCTGACGGTGAAGGGCAGGCAGGTCGTTTCGCAGGAGGTGGTCTTCGAGCAGCTTGGCCGCGTGCGCGATATCGCGACCGGGCCGGACGGGCTGCTCTATGCGCTGGTGCAGGAACCGACCGGCCCCGGCACGCGCTTTTCCCTGTCGGACCCGACGCCGGGCCGCGTGGTGCGGCTGACGCCGATCGTCTGGCAATCCGAACCGATGAGGCGCGCACCATGAAGCGATCAGACAAGATGTGCCGAGCGCTGTTGACTGCCACCCTGCCGCTCGCCATGCTGGGTTGCGGCGCGGGAGCGGTGGCCGCACCCACTGCCAGCAAGGCCGTCTTCGGGATCGCCAAGGATGGCCGGCAGGTCGATCTGGTCACATTGCGCAACGACCATGGCATGGTCGTCAAATTCTCCAGCCGGGGCGCGACCTTTACCGAGATCAATGTGCCGGATCGCGACGGCAGGATCGGCAATGTGGTGCTCGGCGTGAAGGGCTTTGACGCCTGGGAGCGGATGATCGGCTTCAACAGCATCATCGGCCGTTACGCCAATCGCATCGGCGGGGGCGGCTTCACGCTCGACGGCGTTTTCTACAAATTGCCCGCAAACCCGACCACGCAGGTCACCCTGCACGGCGGCTTTCCCGGCTTTGCCGGCCAGCTGTTCGCTGTCGATATATTCGAGCGCGAAGGGGCGGCCGGCGCGACGCTGACCTATGTGAGCCCGGATGGGGACAATGGCTTCCCCGGAGAGGTCACGCTCAAGGTCACCTACAGCATCACCAACGACAATGTGCTGCGGCTGGCCTATGCGGCGACCACGACGAAGCCGACCGTGGTCAACTTCACCAACCATGCCTATTTCACGCTTGGCGGCCATGACAGTGGCCCGGTCTATGACCAGATGCTGCAGGTCTTCGCGAGCCGCTGGACGCCGACGGACGAGCAGCAGGTGCCGACCGGAGAGATCCGCCCGGTCGCGAACACGCCGTTCGATTTCCGCAAGCCCGTCCGGATCGGCGCGCGCATCTATTCGAGCGATCCGCAGATGATGCTGGCCAAGGGCCTCGATCATAATTTCGTGCTCGACGGGCCTTCGGGCGCTGCCCCGCGCGTCGCCGCGCGCCTGGCCGATCCGCGGAGCGGGCGTCAGCTCGAAGTGCGCACGAGCGAGCCGGGCGTGCAAATCTATACGGCGAACAATCTGCTGGGCACCATCGTTGCCGATGATGGCCTGACCATGCGCCAGAGCGACGCCATTGCCTTCGAGACCGAACATTTCCCGGACAGCCCGAACAAGCCGGGCTTTCCTTCCACGGTGCTGCGGCCCGGCGAGACGTTCCGCTCCGTGACGGAATATGCGTTCTCGACCGACGCCACGCCCTTCCCAGAGTGACCGGAGCAGGATCGATGAACAGGTGGATGCATGTTGTGCGCGGTCTGGCGCTGGCGAGCGCGCTGGCGCTTTGCGCGCCCGGCGGCGCAGCGTTTGCGCGCGCTGACGAGAGCGCCCCGCTCAAGGTGATCTTGGTGGACGTGGAAGGCGGGGCGGCGACGCTGTATGTCACGCCGCAGGGCCATTCGCTGCTGATCGATGCGGGTTGGCCCACCGGGGTGGGCGGGCCGCGGCCGGAACCGGGCAAGCCCGCGCCAGCGCCGCTCGATGGCCCCGCGCGGATTGTCGCGGCGGCGAAAGCGGCGGGGCTGTCCCGCATCGATTATCTGGTCATCACCCATTATCATGTCGATCATGTCGGCGGTCTGGCGGATTTGCTGAAGCTGATCCCGGTCGGGGCCATCATCGACCATGGGCCGAACCGGGAAATGCCGAGCGGCGATGCGTCGCCGGCGATGCAGCGCTTTGCCCCCGCGACGCTCTACCCGGCCTATCTGGAGGCGATTGCCGGCTTGCCGCGCCGCTCGATGAAGGCCGGCGAGACTTTGCGGATCGACGATCTCGACCTGACCGCGGTGGTGAGCGACAAGGCGGTCATCGCCAAGCCGCTGCCCGGCGCCGGAAAAGCCGGCACCGGGTGCGCGGAGGCGACAAGCAAGGCGGAAGATGGCGGCGAGGAAAATGCGCGCTCGCTCGGCTTCCTCATGCGCTGGGGCGAGGCGCGGCTGCTGGCACTGGGCGACACGACCTGGGATGTCGAAAACCGGCTGGTCTGCCCGGTGAACCGCATCGGGACGGTGGATTTCTATATCGCGGATAATCATGGGAGCGATACCAGCAACAGCCCGACCTTCCTCAACAACATCCGGCCCCGCATCACCGTGATCAACAATGGCCCGCGTAAAGGCGCGGACGCGGCGGTGTTCGACACAGTGCGGGCGGCACCCGGGCGGGAAGCGCTGTGGCAGTTGCACAGTGCCGAGCGCAGCCCTGATAAAAACGAACCGGATGACCGCATCATCAATCTGGCGGGCGGCGAGGATGGCCGATCGCTGGAAATCGAGGTCGCCCGTGATGCCGCGCTGACGGTCATCAATACGCGCACCGGTCACCGCGAGACCTATCGCCGGCATCCGTGATGGCCGGGGGAGATGCAGGTCGCGCCGCGGACACCGGCGATGGGCCGGCCGGGCTGGTCGCCGCGCTGCGGCACATTGTCGGCCGCCGTCATGTGCTGTGCTCGCGCACCGCGACGCGGCGCTACCGCCGGGGCTATCGCCATGGCGAAGGGGCGGTCATCGCCGTGGTGCGGCCGGGTTCGCTGGTTGAATTGTGGCGTGTGGCCGCCGCGTGCGCCGCCGCGGACGTCAGCATCATCATGCAGGCCAGCAACACCGGATTGACCGGTGGATCGACGCCTGACGGGGATGATTATCCCGGCGGCGTCGTCCTGATCAGCACGCTTCGGCTGGACCGGCTGCATGTCATCGATGAGGGGCGCCAGGTCGTGTGCCTGCCCGGCGCGACGCTGTTCGGACTGGAGCGGGCATTGCAGCCATGGGGCCGGGAAGCCCATTCCGTGATCGGCTCCTCCTGCATCGGCGCGTCGGTGCTGGGGGGCGTGTGCAACAATTCGGGCGGCTCGCTCGTCCAGCGGGGGCCTGCCTTCACCGAACTGGCCCTGTTCGCCCGGATCAGCGCGGACGGCCGGCTCGACCTGGTCAATCATCTCGGTATCGACCTCGGGGATGATCCGGAAACCATGCTGGCGCGGCTCGAGGCGGGCGATTTCTCCCCGGCCGCGATTGCGCATGATCCCGGCAAGCGCGCTTCCGCGGCCGATAGCTACGCCGGGCATGTTCGCGCGATCGACGCCGCCACGCCCGCCCGCTTCAATGCCGATCCGCGCTATCTGCACGAAGCCTCCGGCTGTGCCGGCAAGCTCATTCTGTTTGCGGTGCGCCTCGACAGTTTTCCGCAAGAGGCGGAGACGGCCACCTTCTACATCGGCACGAATGATCCAGAGGACCTGACGGCGCTGCGCCGCACGGTGCTGGGCAGCTTCCGCCATTTGCCGGTGGCAGGCGAATATATGCACCGCACCGCGTTCGATATCGCGGCGGTCTATGGCAAGGATATCTTCCTCGCCATCCAGCATCTGGGCACGGCCCGGTTGCCATCGCTGTTTGCCGCCAAGGCGTGGCTGGATGGTGTCGCAGCCCGTTTCGGCCCGCGTGGCGCCGGGCTGGGCGATCGGCTGATGCAATGGGCGAGCGGCCTGTTTCCCGACCCGCTGCCGCAGCGCATGCGCGACTATCGCGATCGCTTCGAGCATCATCTCATCCTCAAGATGAGCGGAGCGGGCATCGCCGAGGCGGAGGCCTTGCTGGCCGACCGTTTTTCAGGCGATCGTGGCGGCTATTTCCGGTGCACGGCGCAGGAGGCGGACAAGGCGTTTCTTCATCGCTTTGCGGTCGCCGGGGCGGCCGTGCGGTATCGGGCGGTGCACCGGGACGAGGTGGAGGATATTGTAGCGCTGGATATCGCCCTGCCGCGCAATATGCGTGAGTGGGTGGAGGCATTGCCGTCCGACATCGAGGACGCGATCCTCCATAAAATCTATTATGGGCATTTCTTCTGCCATGTTTTCCATCAGGATTATGTGGTGAAGAAGGGCGTCGATCCGCAGGCGCTCGAACAGCACATGCTGGCCCTGCTCGACCGCCGGGGCGCGGAATATCCGGCCGAACATGGGGTCGGGCATCTCTACCAGGCGAAACCACCGCTGGCGGCCTTTTATCGCGCGCTCGATCCGCGCAACCAGCTCAATCCGGGCATCGGCCAGACGAGCAAGGCTCGCTTTTGGGGCGGATGAAGCGGCGTGGGCAGAACAGTCCGAGGCAATTGATATACACTTCAATGGCATGTGTTTTGGCAAAAACCCGGTGATATATCTCGATCTCAGTAATTTTTCCGGATCATTTGACTTGCTTGATCTCTAAACGGTATACAGTTTTCAACGATTGGAGAAGCAATGACAGGCAACGCTCCCCCCCGGCGCCTCAGGTCGCAGGAATGGTTTGCAAACCGGGAGCGGCCGGACATGACCGCGACCTATCTCGAACGATTCATGAATTACGGGCTGACGCCGGATGAGCTGCGGTCCGGCCGGCCGATCATCGGGATCGCCCAGACCGGGACGGATCTGACACCGTGCAATCGCGTCCATATCGATCTGGCCCGGCGGGCGCGCGAGGGGATCCGTGATGCGGGCGGGATCGCCATGGAGTTTCCGGTCCACCCGATCTTCGAGAATTGCCGCCGGCCAACCGCGGCGATCGATCGCAATCTCGCCTATCTCGGTCTGGTGGAGATACTTTACGGCTATCCGATCGACGCGGTCATTCTCACCACCGGCTGCGACAAGACGACGCCCAGCGGCATCATGGCCGCCGCCACGCTCGATCTGCCGGCCATCGTCCTGTCCGGCGGGCCGATGCTCGATGGCTGGTTCGAGGGCGAACGGGTGGGGTCGGGCACCGTGCTGTGGAAGAGCCGCAAACGGCTGGCGGCCGGCGAGATTGACGAGGAAGGCTTCATGGCCGCCGCGCTCTCCTCTGCTCCCTCGGTCGGCCACTGCAACACCATGGGCACGGCGCTGACGATGAATTCCGTGGCTGAAGCGCTGGGCCTGTCGCTGCCGGGCTGCGCGGCGATCCCGGCAGCTTATGCGGCGCGGTCGCAAATGGCCTATGCCACCGGCCGGCGGATCGTGGAGATGGTCCATGAGGATCTGCGCCCTTCGCAGATCCTGACGCGGGAGGCGTTTCTGGATGCGATCGCGCTGGTCACGGCCATTGGCGGCTCGACCAATGCGCAACCCCATATCGCCGCGATGGCCCGGCATGCGGGCGTGGAGATCGATAGTCAGGACTGGCGGGATACCGGCTTCGACCTGCCGCTGCTGGTGAACCTGCAGCCGGCGGGCGCCTATCTTGGCGAGAGCTTCCATCGCGCGGGCGGCGTGCCGGCGGTGATGGCCGAACTGCTACGGGCGGGCAAGCTGCATGGCGACCGGATGACGGTCAGTGGCGCATCGGTCGCCGAGACTCTGGCCGGTGTCGAGGCGACGGATCGCGATGTGATCCGCGCCTTTGACCAGCCGCTCATGGAAAAGGCCGGCCTGCTGCCCCTGAGCGGCAATTTGTTCGACTTCGCGATCATGAAGGTGAGCGTGATCTCGCCCGAGTTTCGCCAGCGTTATCTGGATGTGCCGGGGCGTGAAGGCAGGTTCGAGGGGCGGGCGATCGTGTTCGATGGCGGCGAGGACTATCATGCGCGGATCAACGATCCCGCGCTGAATGTCGACGAAAACTGCATCCTGGTGATGCGGGGCGCGGGGCCGATCGGCTGGCCGGGCAGCGCCGAGGTCGTCAATATGCAGCCGCCTGATGCGTTGCTCCAGCGCGGCATCACCAGCCTGCCGACGATCGGCGATGGCCGCCAGTCCGGCACCTCGGAAAGCCCCTCGATCGTGCATGTCTCGCCCGAAAGCGCGGTGGGCGGCGGCCTCGCCTGGCTGCGCACGGGGGATGTCATTCGTGTGGATCTGCGCAGTGGTCGTTGCGATGCGCTGGTTAGCGAGGCGGAAATCGCGCGCCGTGAGGCGGAAGCGCCGCCGCCAGTCCCGCAGAGCCATACGCCGTGGGAAGAGCTTTATCGCGCGCATACCGGATCGCTGGAGACGGGCGGTTGCCTCGAATTGGCGACGCGCTACCAGCGCATCGGGGCCGTGCCGCCGCGGCACAATCACTGAATGATGACGGGACCAGGGACGTTGCCATCGCAGCCGGCCACCGGCGCGCGCGCGGGCGGGGAATCGACATATCTTTCCAGCCCGGCCTCCCTTATATTTGCGACCACGCGGGGGCGGTTATGGTTCTGGGATCTGGACAAGAATGAGCGTGGAAATTCAACAAGGCGGCGAGACCGCGCCGGTTTCTTCAACGCTGCGCGTTCATGTGATGAAGACGCTGCGGGAGCAGATTCTGGCCGGGCGCTACCAGCCCGGCGAGCGGCTCAACGAGAGCCGCATCGCGCGGGAATTCAACATCAGCCGCATTCCCGTGCGCGAGGCGCTCTCGCAGTTGCAGGAGCAGGGCCTCGTGATGAATCGCGAGCGGCGCGGCATGTTCGTGATGCAGTTGTCCGAGGAGGAGGTGCAGCAGATCAATTCGCTGCGCATGGTGCTGGAGGCCGAGGCCATGCGCCTCGCTCGCGCCCACATGACGCCGGAAATTCTCGCCGAGCTGACCGATCTTGTCGAGCAGATGGAGCATTGGGACGGACCGCTGATCGATGCGGCGATCATCGACCGGCGTTTCCATCAACTGATCTGGCGCACGGCCGGCAATCCCTATCTGGAGCGGGTGCTGGATTCGCTGACGACATCCTTGTTCGCGCACAAGGCGCTGGAGCATGTCAGCCAGGAAATCAGCCGGTGGCGCCTGCATCACCACCGCGCCTTGCTGGAGGTAGTCGCGGGCGGCGATGCCGATCCGATGCTCGCCATCCTTTCGCATTTGCGGCTGGCCTATACCGAGCCGGAGCGCTTCTCCAGCCTCGCTATCGCGGACGGTTAGGCGCGGCCGCCAGAGACCAATCATTGGATTCAGGGAGAAAGAGGCTGTCATGAAATTGCTGCGCTATGGAAAAAAGGGCGAGGAAAAGCCGGGCATCCTCGATGGGGAAGGGCGCATCCGCTCGCTCGCCGGGCATGTTGCCGATATTGATGGCGCGTTGCTGGCCACGGGTCTGGACGCGATCCGGGCCCTCGATATTGCGAGCCTGCCGCTGGTGGCGGCCGCCGACGCGCGCCGGCTGGCCGAGCCTGTGGCGCGGGTGGGCAAATTCCTGTGCATCGGCCTCAATTATCGCGACCATGCGGCCGAGGCCGGGCAGGCCGTGCCGAGCGAGCCGGTGCTGTTCACCAAGGCAACCTCCGCGATCATGGGCCCGAACGACGATATCCTGCTGCCGCCGACCTCGGTGAAGTCCGACTGGGAAGTCGAGCTGGGTGTCGTGATCGGCAAGGAAGCGCGCTATGTGCCGCTCGATCAGGCCATGGATCATGTGGCGGGGCTGTGTGTCGTCAATGATCTGTCCGAGCGGGAATATCAGCTCGAACGCGCCGGTCAGTGGGACAAGGGCAAGGGCTGCGATACGTTCGGCCCGTTCGGCCCATGGCTGGTCACGCTCGACGAGATCGCCGATGTGGGCGCGCTGGGCATGTGGCTGGATGTGAATGGCGAGCGCATGCAGACCGGCAGCACCGCGACGATGGTGTTCGATGTGCCGTATCTCATCCATTATGTCAGCCAGTTCATGAGCCTGCAGCCCGGCGACATCATCAGCACGGGCACGCCGCCGGGCGTCGGCATGGGCAAGACGCCGCCGACCTTCCTCAAGGAAGGCGATGTGGTCGCACTGGGAATCGACGGGCTGGGTGAGCAGCGACAGCAGGTCCGGCGCTACGGGCAATGATGAACCGCGCGGCCGGACGGGGGAGACTCCGCCCGGCCGTCTGGTCATCCGGTGCGCCGTGCGTCGCTCCGTGTCGTTCTCTGCGGGCGATCGACCAGCGATGAACGACAGGACCGTGGCGTTCATTTGGGCATGTCTGTTCGCTGGGCGGCGCGGCGCCATGGCTTGTCGCCGTGCCGGTCAGGAGGGGCAGGCGTCGGCGGGAGGATATGTGACGGGCTGAAATCACAGCTTCACCCAAGTTTCTTCACGCCGTCACAAAATAGTATTTGACCGAATCATTTGGTCTGCCTAGAGGGGCTTCACCGCAGCGGTGGTGACCGAGTGTTACCGCCTCGAACGGTCGCCAGCATGGTCCGGACGCAGATCCCTGAACGATTTAACGATCGGGGTTCGCTA
>DATMGL010000014.1:0-19956 GCA_035555575.1 Sphingobium sp. | reverse complement strand
CACGCCGCACTTCTCGCACACGATGCCCTTGTACTTCATGCGCTTATACTTGCCGCACAGGCACTCATAATCCTTGATCGGGCCAAAGATGCGCGCGCAGAACAGGCCGTCACGCTCGGGCTTGAACGTGCGGTAGTTGATGGTCTCCGGCTTCTTGATCTCGCCGAAGGACCAGCTGCGGATGCGCTCGGGGCTGGCGATGCCGATCTGGATCTGGTCGAAGACGTCCGGCTTGGCCATCGGGTTCGCGAAGTTGGTCAGTTCGTTCATGTCTCAATTCCCTCTTGAGGGCTGAAATTCGGTAAGGGCGCGGCAGGGGGCAGGAAGCGCCGCCGCAGGGCGACGCTTCCTCTCTCCCTTACTCGGCCGCCGCGGGCAGTTCGCCGTCATTGTCGAGCAGGTCTTCCAGAGCGGTCAGCTCGACATTGAGGCCGAGCGAGCGCATTTCCTTGACCAGCACGTTGAAGCTTTCGGGAATGCCTGCCTCGAACGTGTCGTCACCCTTGACGATCGCCTCATAGACCTTGGTGCGGCCGACCACGTCGTCGGACTTCACCGTGAGCATTTCCTGCAGCGTGTAAGCCGCGCCGTAAGCCTGCAAGGCCCAGACCTCCATCTCACCGAAGCGCTGGCCGCCGAACTGCGCCTTACCGCCCAGCGGCTGCTGGGTGACGAGGCTGTAGGGGCCGATCGAACGGGCGTGGATCTTGTCGTCCACAAGGTGATGGAGCTTGAGCATGTAGATGATGCCCACCGTCACCTTACGGTCGAAAATGTCGCCCGTGCGCCCGTCGAACAGGTCGGACTGACCCGAACGATCGAGACCGGCCAGCGCCAGCATGTCGGAGACATCCTGCTCGCGGGCACCGTCGAACACCGGCGTGGCGATCGGAACACCCGTGAGGAGGTTCGAGGCCAGCTCGATGATCTGCTCCGGATTGCGAGATTCCAGCTCGGCTTCATACTTCTCGCCGTAGACCGTCTTGAGCCGATCCTTCACTGCTTCCGGCATGTCGCCGGCCTGCGGATCGGGATTGGCGTGGCGCCAGTCTTCCAGAGCATGCTTGATCTGCTCGCCAAGACCGCGCGCGGCCCAGCCCAGATGCGTCTCGAAGATCTGCCCCACGTTCATGCGGCTCGGCACGCCCAGCGGGTTGAGCACGATGTCGACCGGCGTGCCGTCCGCCAGGAACGGCATGTCCTCGACCGGCAGGATGCGCGAGATGACGCCCTTGTTCCCGTGACGGCCGGCCATCTTGTCGCCCGGCTGTAGCTTGCGCTTCACGGCCACGAACACCTTGACCATCTTGAGCACGCCCGGCGGCAGCTCGTCACCGCGCTGCAGCTTCTCGACGCGATCCTCGAACTTCTCGACGATCAGCTTCACGGCCTCGTCATACTGGGTCTTGACGGCCTCGAGGCCCGCTTGCCGCGCATCGTCGGCGACGGCGAACTTCCACCACTCGTGACGCTCGACTTCGGCGAGCAGCTCGGTGGTGATCTCGCTGCCCTTCTTCACGCCCTTGGGGGCGGCCGTGGCCGTCTGGCCGGTCAGCATGTCCCGCAGGCGGTTGAAGGTGGCCCGATTGAGAATGCCGCGCTCGTCCTCGCGATCCTTGGCGAGACGGTCGATTTCCTCCCGCTCGATCGCCATCGCGCGCTCGTCCTTGTCGATGCCGTGGCGGTTGAACACCCGCACCTCGACGATCGTGCCGGCCACGCCCGGGGGGAGACGCAGGGACGTGTCGCGCACATCGCTCGCCTTCTCACCGAAGATCGCGCGCAAGAGCTTCTCTTCCGGCGTCATCGGGCTCTCGCCCTTGGGCGTAATCTTGCCCACGAGAATATCGCCCGGCTCCACCTCGGCGCCGATATAGACGATGCCCGCCTCGTCGAGGTTGCGCAGGGCTTCCTCGCCGACGTTGGGAATGTCGCGCGTGATATCCTCCGGCCCGAGCTTGGTGTCGCGGGCCATCACCTCAAACTCCTCGATATGGATCGAGGTGAAGACGTCGTCCTTCACGATCCGCTCGGAGATGAGGATGGAGTCCTCGTAGTTGTAGCCGTTCCAGGGCATGAAGGCGACGAGGCTGTTACGGCCCAGCGCCAGTTCGCCCAGCTCGGTCGAGGGGCCATCGGCGATGACGTCGCCGGCGTTGACCTGCTCGCCCACACGCACCAGCGGACGCTGGTTGATGCAGGTATCCTGGTTGGAGCGCTGGAACTTCATCAGTGTGTAGATGTCGACGCCCGACTTGCCGGGCTCCACATCCTCGGTAGCGCGCACGACGATACGGGTCGCGTCGACCTGATCGACAATGCCCGAGCGCCGGGCGACGATCGCCGCGCCGGAATCCCGTGCGACCGTCTCCTCCATGCCGGTGCCGACGAACGGCGCCTCGGCACGGACCAGCGGCACAGCCTGACGCTGCATGTTGGAGCCCATCAGCGCGCGGTTGGCGTCATCGTTTTCCAGGAACGGAATGAGCGAAGCCGCGACCGACACGAGCTGCTTGGGGCTGACGTCCATCAGCGTGATCTGATCGCGCGGGGCCATCAGGAACTCGCCGGCCTCGCGGGCGGAGATGAGATCCTCGGCGAAGGTGCGGTCCGGGTTCAGCTCGGCATTGGCCTGCGCAATGGTGTGCTTGGCCTCTTCCATGGCGGAGAGATAGACGACCTCGTCGGTCACCTTGCCGTCGATCACCTTGCGATAAGGCGTCTCGATGAAGCCATACTTGTTCACGCGGCTGAAGCTGGCGAGCGAGTTGATCAGGCCGATGTTCGGGCCTTCCGGCGTCTCGATCGGGCAGATGCGGCCGTAATGGGTCGGGTGAACGTCGCGCACTTCAAAGCCGGCGCGCTCACGGGTGAGGCCGCCCGGCCCGAGCGCCGAAACACGGCGCTTGTGGGTGATTTCCGAGAGCGGGTTGGTCTGGTCCATGAACTGCGAGAGCTGCGAGGAGCCGAAAAACTCGCGCACGGCCGCAACAGCAGGCTTGGCGTTGATGAGGTCGTTCGGCATCACCGTCGAGACATCGACGCTGGACATGCGCTCCTTGACGGCGCGCTCCATGCGCAGCAGGCCGACGCGATACTGGTTCTCCAGCAGTTCGCCCACCGAGCGGACACGGCGATTACCAAGGTTATCGATATCGTCGATATCGCCCTTGCCGTCCTTGAGGTTCACCAGTTCCTTGACCACGGCGAGGATGTCCTCGCGGCGCAGCGTGGTGATGGTGTCGTCGCACTCGAGGCCCAGGCGCATGTTGAGCTTGACGCGGCCGACAGCCGACAGGTCGTAACGCTCGGCGTCGAAGAACAGGCCTTCGAACAGCGCTTCGGCCGTCTCGCGCGTCGGCGGCTCGCCGGGGCGCATGACGCGGTAGATGTCGGACAGCGCGTGGTCACGATCCTCGGCCTTGTCGACCTTGAGCGTGTTGCGGATCCACGGACCGGTGTTGATATGGTCGATGTCGAGCAGCTCGAGGCGGTCGATGCCGGCCTGGTCGAGCTTTTCGAGATTTTCGGGCGAAACCTCGTCGCCGGCTTCGATGTAAATCTCGCCGGTCGTCTCGTTGATGAGGTCAAAGGCGCTGTAGCGGCCGAACACTTCCTCGGTCGGAATGACGAGGAATTCGAGTCCGTCCTTCTCGGCCTTCAGCGCGGCGCGCGGGCTGATCTTCTGGCCAGCGGCGAAGACGATCTCGCCGGTCTTGCCGTCGACAATGTCGAAGGTCGGCTTCTGGCCGCGCCAGGCTTCCGTCACATAAGGGATCTGCCAGCCGGATTCGCCCCGGACATAGGTGACCTTGTTGTAGAATTCGCCGAGCATTTCCTCAGCGGACAGGCCCAGCGCATAGAGCAGCGCCGTCACCGGCAGCTTGCGCTTGCGGTCGATCCGGACGTTGACGATGTCCTTGGCGTCAAACTCGAAATCGAGCCACGAACCGCGATAGGGGATAACCCGTGCGGCAAAGAGATATTTGCCCGAGCTGTGGGTCTTGCCACGGTCATGGTCGAACAGCACGCCCGGCGAACGGTGCATCTGGGACACGATGACGCGCTCGGTGCCGTTGATGATGAAGGTGCCGTTGCGCGTCATGAGCGGCATATCGCCCATATAGACGTCCTGCTCCTTGATATCGAGCACGGAGCGGGTCTCGGTGTCCTGATCCACCTCGAACACGATGAGGCGCAGCGTTACACGCATCGGCGCGGCGTAGGTGATGCCACGCTGGCGGCATTCCTCGGTATCGTATTTGGGATCTTCCAGCTCATAGTGGACGAAGTCCAACTCGGCGGTGCCAGCAAAGTCGCGGATCGGGAAGACGCTGCGCAGCGTCTTTTCCAGCCCGGACACATAGCCGATGGCTGCGTTGGAGCGCAGGAACTGCTCGTAGCTTTCGCGCTGCACCTCGATGAGGTTCGGCATCTTCACGACTTCGTGGATGTTGCCGAAAACCTTGCGGATGCGCTTTTTCGCGCTTTCACCGGGCGAAAGGGGGGGGAGAGCCTTGCTTGCCATGCGTGTCCTGCCTGATGTGGGTCCCAAAGAAATTTTCGCATCGCAGCGAAAATTCAGCCGCCGCGGATCGAGTCGCCGGATCTAAACGGCAACCCCGCCCACGAAAAAAAGTGCGGTTCGGGGCTGTCCGATCCGCACTGCAGCGTCTGTGAAACCTGCTTGACGCCCCATACTGATGCTTGCCGTGCGCAATTCGACAGGCTGTCCCGGGCGGGGCAGGCGACTTGCCGCAGGCGAGCTGCGGAAAATCCGTTGAGGGCTGGATATAGTCCTGTCGCGCCGTAATGCAAGGGGGAAGCGGGCAAAGGGCGATGCGGCGCGACAGGTGATGGTTGGCCGGTGTCAGCCCATCTTCTTGTAGAAAACGCCGCACATGATGCGCGCGCCGCTGTTGCCGGCGGGGTCGCTCTTCATGTCGTCCGGGTCGGCATGAATGACGAAGGAGCCGCCATCGGCGTCAAGCACGGTGGCCAGGTTGCCCGGCACGGTGAAGGTCATCGATGCCGCGCCGGCGGCATTGGCGACCAGCATCGGCAAATCGCCTTCATGCGCGCCCAGGGGGTTCTCAAGCCCATGTTGTTTGCCGCCAGGATTGAGGTGGCCGCCGGCGGATGCGAAATCCTTCAGGGTGCATTGGCCGATCGCGTGGATATGCGCGCCATGGGCGCCCGGCGTCAGGCCATGGGTGACCTGCACGGAGCCGGCAAGCGCATCGCCGTTGGGGATCAGGGTCACCCGGCCGCTTTGCTGGCCGTTGGTGTCATAAAGAATGGCTTCGGCATAAGGCGTGGCCGGCGGTGGTGCGCCGGGCGGGGCCTTGGAGGCACAAGCGCCCAAAGCCAGCGAAAGGCCGGTAAGGGCAAGGAGCGGGGCGGCGAGGCGGGGCATCGGTGGCATGTGACCTCTCTTGCTTGAGTGCAGAAGAAGTATGCAGTCTAACGATTTGTTCCGCTGGATCAAAGCGGCGCTGTCATGGAAAAGCGATGAGCCCGCCATGACGGGTGAGACGCGCGCAGGCCCGCGGGAAATCGCGGTAGGGCGCGTGGCCATGCCGGCCTGGCTTGTGCACCTGAGTGCCCGACGCAAAAAAAAGGGCGGCCCCGACGGGACCGCCCTTCCTTGTTCGCGGTGACGCGAAGAGCTTACTTGAGCTCGACGGTCGCGCCGGCTTCTTCCAGCTTCTTCTTGAGCTCTTCGGCCTCGGCCTTGGCGACGCCTTCCTTGACGGCCTTCGGCGCGCCTTCGACGAGCGCCTTGGCTTCGGTCAGGCCCAGGCCGGTGATGGCGCGGACTTCCTTGATGACGTTGATCTTCTTGCCACCGTCGCCGGTGAGGATCACGTCGAACTCGGTCTGCTCTTCAGCAGCCGGCGCAGCGGCGCCAGCGGCCGGACCGGCAACGGCGACAGCCGCGGCAGCCGAAACGCCCCACTTCTCTTCGAGAGCCTTGGACAGCTCGGCAGCCTCAAGGACGGTGAGCGCGGACAGCTGGTCGACCAGTGCGTTGATGTCAGCCATGATAATCTACTCCATTTCTAGCGGGACCATGTGGCCCGGATCGGTTTATTGCAATCAGTCGGGCAGGCCTGAAAATCAGGCCGCGTCCTTCTCGGCGTAAGCGTTGAAGACACGCGCGAGCTGCGCGGCCGGCTCCTTGGTGACGACGGCGAGCTTCGTGGCCGGCGCCTGGATGAGGCCGATCAGCGTTGCACGCATCTGGTCGAGGGACGGCAGAGCAGCCAGTGCCTTGATGCCATCGGCATCGAGCAGCTGAGCACCCATGGCGCCGCCAACAATTTCCAGCTTGTCATTCGTCTTGGCGAAATCGACCGCGACCTTTGCAGCCGCAACCGGATCCGCCGACGTTGCCAGGCCGATGGGGCCAACGAGCAGGTCGCCAATGGCGACATAGTCGGTGCCTTCAACGGCGATCTTGGCAAGCCGGTTCTTCGTGACCTTGTAGGTCGCGCCGACTTCGCGCATCTTCTGACGGAGCTGGGTGGACTGAGCGACGCTCAGGCCCAGATTGCGGGTCACGACGACCACGCCCATTTCCTTCAGAGATTCGTGAAGCGCGGAAACGACCTCGGTCTTTTCATTGCGATTCATGCCATTCTCCTCAGCGGCGTTGCGTGGCGCAAGGCCCGGAGGGGCGATGCATCACGCGCAGCCGCGTTCACATGCGCCGGGCGCGACCCAAGGCGGGCCGCACGCGGCAGTTATAGTCCGAGGGGAAGGGTTGACTGGCCCGGCGTCCTGATTGGCACCGACAGACCCGGTGGCCCTGCGACAAGGCGCGGGACCGTCCGGCTAGAACTTTTCCCCGTCTCGGCTGGAGATTAAGATGGACGACCAACGCGCCATCACCAGCTGTCTCGGACGGTGCGCCGGGAGATGATCCCGGCAAGCGAGCCGCCGATAGGCGCAATGCGGAGGAAATGCAAGCCATTGCGGGCGAGGGGCGGGCGGATGCCGGACAATGAACCTGCGGCGGTCCCGGCGGCCCTCTGCGGCAGGTCCGTCAGCCGGGCACCGGCCGCTTGTCCGCCAGGGCGCGCGGCGCTTGATCGAGAAGACGCCGGACACGAAAAATCCCGCCGCGGACCTGCCGTGGCGGGATTTATCTTGTCTGGTTAGTCAACCGGTCAGGATTAGACGCCGGCGACTTCCGCGATGTCGATCTTCACGCCCGGGCCCATCGAGGAGGACAGGGCGATCTTGCGGACATATTTGCCCTTCGAGCCGGCGGGCTTCGCCTTCACGATGGCATCGACGAACGCATCGAAATTCTTGCGCAGGTCCTCGCTGGTGAAGCTCGCCTTGCCGAGGCCGGCGTGGATGATGCCGGCCTTCTCGACGCGGAACTCGATCTGGCCGCCCTTGGCTGCCTTCACGGCTTCCGCCACATTCGGGGTCACGGTGCCCAGCTTCGGGTTCGGCATCATGCCCTTGGGGCCGAGTACCTTGCCGAGACGGCCGACGAGGCCCATCATGTCCGGCGTGGCGATGACGCGGTCGAAGTTGAAGTTGCCAGCCTGGATGCTCTCCAGCAGGTCTTCCGCACCGACGATCTCGGCGCCGGCGGCCGTGGCCTGCTCGGCCTTGTCGCCGCGCGCGAAGACGGCGACGCGCACATCCTTGCCGGTGCCGGCCGGCAGCGTGACGACGCCGCGGACCATCTGGTCGGCGTGACGCGGGTCAACGCCCAGGTTCATCGCGACTTCGACGGTCTCGTCGAACTTGGCGGTGGCGTGCTGCTTGATGAGCGCAATGGCTTCATCGACGGCGTGCAGCTTGTCGTTGCTGATGGCGGCGGCGAGAGCCTTTGCCTTCTTGGTCTGCTTTGCCATGGTCTTAGCCCTCCACCACGGTGAGGCCCATCGAGCGGGCGCTACCTTCGAGAATCCGCGTTGCCGACTCGATGTCATTGGCATTGAGGTCGGTCATCTTGGTTTCGGCCAGTTCGGTCAGCTGCGAGCGCTTGATCGTGCCGGCTGCAACCTTGCCGGGCTCCTTCGAGCCGGACTTGAGGTTGATCGCCTGCTTGATGAGATAGGTTGCCGGCGGCTTCTTCGTGATGAAGGAGAAGCTGCGGTCCGCATAGACGGTGATGATGGTCGGCAGGGGCGTGCCCTTGGCTTCCTTGTCCGTCGCGGCGTTGAACGCCTTGCAGAATTCCATGATGTTCACACCGCGCTGACCCAGCGCAGGGCCGATCGGCGGCGAGGGGTTGGCGGCTCCAGCGGGCACCTGGAGTTTGATATAGCCCGTAATCTTCTTGGCCATGTCGTCTCACTCTGTAGAGGGCGGCAGTGATGTCGCCCGGTTCAAGCTTAGCGGTCAAACGGCCCGTTCCGGAGAACGCGCCTTCCGCATTGGCACCGTGCCTGCCTGCAAGGCATGGCTCGGACGTGCGGGCCTATAGGCGGGTGCGGGCGAAAAGGAAAGGGGGCTCGGGCGAGCGGAGGCATGCGCCGCTTAGCTGCGATGCGGCCCGAGCAGGATCACGCCCGCGCCGATCAGGCAGAGGAGGGCGCCGCCCATGTCCCAGCGATCCGGAACCATATCTTCCACCAGCCAGAGCCAGACCAGCGCCGAGAGGATGTAGATGCCGCCATAAGCCGCATAGGCCCGGCCGGCCTGACTGGTGTCCACCAGTGTCAGCAGCCATGCGAACAGCAGGAGCGAGAGCGTGCCGGGGATCAGCCACAGTACGCTCCTGTCCAGCCGGAACCACGCCCAGAACGCAAAGCAGCCCGCGATTTCCGCCATTGCCGCGCCGATATAGGCGAGCAGGGTGGTTACCGGCAGCATGCGGGCTGCCGTTGCTCACGAGCATCTGGCCGGGAGGCCGCGAGCCATGCCGCCGCGCGTCTCACTCCGCCGCCACGACTGCCGCGCCGGGAAGCGGGGCCGTATTGCGCCGCCTGACGATTGCGCCAATACCGATCGCGCAGAGCGCCAGCACGGCCGGGCAGAGCGCAAGAATGGCGAAGCTGCGCACGATGGGCAGGCCGCTCGACAGCACATAGGCGCCGATGATTGGCCCGGCGATACCACCGATCTTGGCGACGGAGGTCGCCCAGCCGGCACCATTGGCGCGGATCGCACTGGGATAATAGACGCCGGCAATGGAAAGAATGCCGAAATGCGCGCCGCCCACAAAGCTGGTCGAGGCGACCGAGAGGATGAGGAAGGTTGTCTCTCCCATCGGAATGAGGCCAACGGCCATCAGCAGCGGGAAGGCGATCAGCGGATAGGCCGCGACGGCGTAGGGCCCCATCCGGTCCGTAAAGCGCATGAGCACAAGGCCGAGAACGGCCCCGAGCATGCCGGAGATGGAGGAGACATAGGCCGCCGTCTCGCGCGAGAACTGGAGGTCCTCATAAACGATCGGGCCCCAGTTGGCCTTGAAGTAGACGGCCAGCGTGCTCGCGATATAGCCCAGCCAGAGCAGGGGCGTGAGCCATTTTAGATCGGCCTTGAACAGCTTGCCGACATTGAAGTTGCCGGTGTCCCGCTTTTCGTCGCCGAGCAGGAAATTATCGTTCGGCGTGGCGTGGAGCGCTGGATCGATCTTGTTGAGCGTGGCCGCGATCACATGCGGCTTTTGTCCCTTGCTGGCGAGGAAGCGCACCGATTCGGGAAGCCATGCCAGCAGGCCCATGGCGCAGATCAATGTGCCCACGCCGCCGAAGATGAACACGCCTTCCCAGCCCCATGTCGGCGCGAGCCAGATGGTGACTGGCCCGGCCAGGGCGGTGCCGAGGCTGTAGCCCATCATGATGACCGTGACGACGGTGGAGCGCAGCTTGGCCGGCACATATTCGATATTGAGCGCCCAGGCCAAAGGCAGCATGCCGCCAATCGCGAACCCATCGAGGAAGCGCAGCACCATCAGTGCTTCATAGCTGCGCGCGAACGCGGTGGCGGTGGTGAGAATGCCGAAGGCGAAAGCGGCCCAGATGATCGTCTGGCGCCGGCCGATCCGGTCGCCGATATAAGCGAAGGCGAAGCCGCCCAGCATCATGCCGAACAGGCCGGCCGAAAAAATGTGGCCGAGCATCAATGTGTCGAGCGCCAGTTCGTCGCGCATCCATGGCGCGGTGAAGCTGATCATCATCATGTCGAACCCGTCGAACACGGTGATCAGCCAGGACAGGGCAATGAGCTTGTAGTTGAAACCGCCCAGTTTGCGTCCGTCAATGAACGCGGCAATGTCGATGGATCGCGGCGCGCTCGCCATGCTTGTTTTCCTCCCCGGAGCAGCTTGCCATTCATTCGCAAGGCAATGATCCGTCTCTGATCTACCTTGGCCGGATCAGCAAGGGGAAAGCGCGCGCAGTCGCTCAGGCGACATGTCACGGCGGCCTGTTGCGCAGGCAATAAAAAGGCCGCCGGTCCGGAGACGGGCGGCCTCATTCAAGCGCATAAGGCGCTTATTTGGAGAGTTCGACTTCCTCGAAGTCCAGCTCGACCGGCGTGGCGCGGCCGAAAATCGAAACGGAAACCTTCACGCGGCTCTTCTCGAAGTCCAGTTCCTCGACCGTGCCGATGAAGCTGGCGAACGGGCCGCTCATCACCTTCACGCTGTCGCCAATCTCATAATCGACATTGACCTTGTGGCGCGGCTGGGCGGCAGCCTCTTCACGCGCGCCGAAGAAGCGTGCGGCCTCGCCTTCGCTGATTGGCTGCGGCTTGCCCGAGGAGCCGAGGAAGCCGGTCACCTTGGGCGTGTTCTTGATCAGGTGATAAATATCGTCGTTCATGCTGAGCTTGGCGAGGACATAGCCGGGCATGTTCTTGCGTTCGACCTGCACCTTCTTGCCGCGCTTGACCTCGGTCACGGTCTCGGTGGGCACCTCGACCTGCTCGATCAGCTGGGCCAGGCCCATGCGCTCGGCCTCGGACAGGATGGAATCGCGGACTTTATTCTCAAAGCCCGAATAAGCGTGGATGATGTACCAGCGCGCCATATGCTCTCTTTTTCCTCAATTCACCGCGTCAAGCGAGGGATCAGCTCTGGCCGCCGGCCAGGCTGAGCAGCATCCGCACAATCCAGCCGAACAGCGTGTCGATGCCGAAGAAGAACAGTCCCAGCATTCCCGTCATGATGACGACCATCACGGCCGTTGTCAGCGTCTGGCGCGACGACGGCCAGACGACCTTGCGGGTCTCGGCCTTGACCTGATTAAGGAATTCGGTGGGAGATGTTTTCGCCACGCTCGTTTTCTCTTTCAAAAATTCGAAGCTGTTTGAAACACAAGAAAACGGACCAGGCCCGGGCTTGTCCGCCCGGCTAGTCCGCGGCCTCATTCGCAACTGGCCTATCCACTACGCGCAGTCGCGCGCTTGGGCAAGTCTTGGCAGGAGTGGAGGGACTCGAACCCACGACATTCGGTTTTGGAGACCGACGCTCTACCAGCTGAGCTACACTCCTGCACGGCGAAGGCGACGCCCTTAACGCGGGTGATCCGGCAGTGCAAGCCGCTGCGTCACCTTTCCTGTCATTAGCGCGCCGCCGCGTCGAGCAAGATGCGCGTCACGCCCGCCAGATCATCATCCCAGACCATGTGGCCGGTGGCGAGTTCATGCACGTGCCAGGCCGGATCGGCGGCGCAGCGATCGCGGAACTGGGTGAAGATGGTGAGCGGGCTCGCGCTGGCATAGACATAGCTGCGGTGCGCAATCGCGCCTTCCTCGCCGCCGAGCCGGACCGGTTCGAGCAGGGTGAGCAAGGGATGGCCGGACACCCGCGCGGTGCGGCCTTCCGGCATCGGGAAGATCGGCTGGACGAGGCCGGGCGTCGCTTTCTGATTCTCGATATAAAGGCGCCGCGTCTCGTCATCCGCCAGATCCCACAGGGCTTGCCCGTCCCGTGGCAGGAAGGCGTCGAGATAGACCAGTTCGCGAATGCGGCTGCCGCGCTGCGCCGAGACGCCGGTGACGACCATGCCGCCATAGCTGTGCCCGACGAGAATGATGTCGGACAACTGCTCGCAGTCGATCAGACCGATCACGTCGTTGATATGGTCGGTGAGGGTGATGCCGCCATGGGCAAGGTGCGCGCGCTCGCCAAGGCCGGTGAGCGAGGGAATGTGCACATCATGGCCGGCGGCGTGCAGGTCCCGTGCGAGCGGCGCATAGCCCCAGCTGCCGCCCCATGCGCCATGCACCAGCACGAATGTTGCCATGATCTGTCCTCTCCCGTCCCGTTGATGAGCCGTGGGTCTAGAGAATCGCCGGCGTCATATCCAGCCCCGCATCAGGACTCCCGATCGCCACGGGCCGTCTGCTAGAGGCAGGGTATGAGCATTGATCTGACGACCCTGCTGCGCGCCTATGCTGCCGGGCACTTCCCGATGGCGGACGATCGTGATGCGCGCTCGCTCTATTGGGTGAAGCCGAACGAACGCGCGATCCTGCCGCTCGATGGCTTCCATGCCTCCAGATCGCTGCGCAAGACGGTGCGGACGGAGCGCTTCGAGGTGACGGTGGATACGGCCTTTGCACAGGTCCTTGCGACTTGCGCGCAAAGCGCGGCGGATCGGCCGGAGACGTGGATCAATCAGGATATCGAGATGGCGTTCAACCGGCTCCATCGGCGCGGCCTGGCGCATAGTGTCGAATGCTGGGCGGGCGAGGGGGCGGCGCGCACGCTTGTTGGCGGCCTTTACGGACTGGCGCTGGGCCGGGCCTTCTTTGGCGAGAGCATGTTCAGCCGGGCGACGGACGCCTCCAAGGTGGCGATGGCCTGGCTGGTGGCACGCTTGCGAGTCGGCGGCTTCACGCTGCTCGATTGCCAGTTCATGACGCCACACCTTGCCTCGCTCGGCGCGGTGGAGGTGAGCGCGGAGGCCTATTCGCTGCTGCTGGGAGCGGCGCTGGACGACGGCACGGGGGCATTGTCCGGAGATTTCGGCGCGCTCGACGCGCTGGCGGCCGGTGGACCGGCGGCCGATGCATTTTCGGCTGCGTCGGGGGAGGGTGCGTCGGACGACTCGGCGGTGCGATTGGTGCGATCGGCCGAACGGACCGTGTCCGGCCCGGTCTCGGGCCAACTCATCGCACAGCTCATCACCCAGACATCATAGACCGGATGGAGAACGACGTTACGATCCGGCCGTTCCTTGAAGAGCCAGCCGGAAAAGACGCGGTGCCATTCATTGTCCCGGCTTTCCTGCACATCGAGCTGCACGAAAGCGCCCGTTTCCTGCTCGGCTTCCCATGGGGCCGCCGTCTCGCAGGCGCGCAGGCGCACGACGGCATTGCCTACGCGCAGCGCTTCGCCGGGCTTCATCTTGAGCTCGCGGGTGAGGCCATTGCGCTTGTTGAGCAGGCCGAGCACGGCCTCGCGCTGCGCCATCGGCGTGCCGGGCAGATCAGTGCTGGCGCGCGCCAGCGGCTGGTCGCGGGACCGTTCCTCGCGATTGGCCGAATCGGCGCCGTTGTCAGTATCGGCCGGACGGGCGCCGCAACCCGCGACAAAAAGCAGCAGGCCGAGTGGAAGCAGCCACCGGCCCGGCGCCGCGGACCGGCCAGGCCTCACGCGTCGGGTGCCCAGGCTTCGTAATCGCCGGTGGCCATCTGGCGCTTGCCGCCGGCTTCGATCGCGCCGGAGGGGCGATAGGCTTGCGGTGTGCCGGTCTGGTTGGGCGTGTAGTCCGCTTCCCAGATGCGTGGTGGCGGCAAATTGCTCTGCGGCGGGCCATCAATGCTGTGGTGCAGCCAGCCATGCCATTCGGCAGGCACGCGGCTGGCGTCATTGGCGCCATTGTAGATGACCCAGCGCCGAGTCAGGCCGTTGGGGTCGGTGCCGCCTTCATAATAGACATTGCCCTGGCTATCCTCGCCAACGCGAGTGCCGTTGCGCGCGGTGTTCAGCCATGTGCCGAAGGTCGAGCCTTCCCACCATGTGAAGATGTTCTTGACGATGCCCATGGCCGCAGCGCTTAGCCGCACTGCCCCGGTATTGGCAACGGCGAAATGGCTCGGAGGCGGCTCAATCGGGCCCGGCCGGGCAGAAACGGTCCGGTTGCCATGGCATCGTGGGCAGGATCACGTTGTGCCGAGCAGGCGGCCGCGCGCAGTCGCCCCATTGCACCTTGTCGCCCGGTGCAAGGCCCAGCGCCGCAGCGCGACCCCGGTTTATCTCCAGCACGGCGGAAACCGGCTCGCCTGCAGCGATCGGGTGCAGATCATCAGGCTGGCCGGGCAGAATGGCCGCAATGGTGCCATCGGGCCGGATGAAAATGAGATCGAGCGGCAACGGGGTGTCCTTCATCCAGAAGGAGGCCATGCGCGGCACCGGGAATGGAAAGAGCATGCCGCCATTCCCGGCCAGGGCCGTGCGGCCCATGAGTCCCCGCTGCTGGCTGAACTCATCGGCCGCCACCTCGACCGTGAAGCCATGGTCGCGGCCGTCCGCGCTGCGGATCATGAGAGCGACCGGGTCGGTGACCGTGTCGGCTCCGTTGCGGGTGCCGTCAGCGCCGTTGCAACCGCCGGTTGCGAGCAGCAGGGCAAGCGCGAGGCTGCCAGGGCGCTTGCGGCGTATGCCGGCTCGCTCGCTCATGCGTGGTGGTCCTCGTCATCCGGCCGGGGCGGCGCCTCATTCGGTGCGGCGTTCACCCATTGCCGCGCGGTCTCCATGTCGTGGCCGGCGCGCAGGAAGGCAGCGAACTGCTTTTCGCGGAGTGGCCGTTCGGCTGGGGTGGTCGCGAAGGGGCCGATGCGCTTGCGTCTGGCGAAACGGGCGGCGGCTTCCCAATGGGCGACCGGGTCGGGCGCCATACCGTCCGAAATATCCTCGGCAATCCCGTCATGACGCAGCGCCTGCGCGATGCGCCGGGTGCCAAGGCCGCGCCGCTGCATGGCGTCGGTCTTCATCGCGGCATAGGCTTCGTCATCGACATAACGTAGCGCGACCAGCCGGTCTGCGATCGCCTCGGTGGGCGGGGCGCTGCCGTCGTCCGCTGCCCAGCCGCGCTCGCGCAGTTTGCGGTCGAGATAGGCGATCAGTTTCGCGCGACTGGTGGCGAATCGCCCGACATAGCCCAGCGCCAGCGCCTCCAGCGCGGCGCGTTCCAGAGGTGGCGGCGTGGAAGATTTATGCCTCTGGGGCCCTGAGCGCCTTTTTTGTGCCATAGTCCCTGTCTTAATGGAGCATGCCCGACCGATACAATAAGCGGCGGGTCCGACGTGAATGATTGCGGCTTTCGGCACGACAGCGCATAGCACGCCGAACAGCCCGTCGCGGTTCGGTTTTCGGACGCAGATGGCGGAAAAGAAGGGTCCCTTGATGCAGCCAACACCGACGGAAGATCGGCTTGCGCGCAGATTTGCCGATTTTGAAACTTTGGGCGAAGCGCTGGATTATGCGGCGCAAGGCGTCCGTGGTCTCAATTTCCATGATGCGCGCGGTAATATTGCCCGCCCCTATCCCTTTGCGGAGATGCGTGAGGATGCGCTGGCATGCGCCCATCGCCTGATCGCGCGGGGCGTGAAGCCGCAGGACCGCATCGCGCTCATCGCCGAGACGGGCACCGAGTTCGCGCAGCTGTTCTTCGGCATCGTCTATGCCGGCGCCTGGCCGGTGCCGCTGCCGCTGCCGACCAGTTTCGGCGGTAAGGAAAGCTATATCGACCAGCTGGTCGTGCAGTTGGACAGCTGCGGCCCGCTGATGCTGCTCTTTCCCGGCGAACTGGCCGAGATGGCGAGCGAAGCCGCGCGCCGCGCCGGTGTCGACCCGCTGAGCTTTGGGGATTTCCTGGCGGTTGCGCCGGTCGCCGGCCCGCTGCCCGAAGCGGCGACGGACGAAATCTGCTATCTGCAATATTCCAGCGGCTCGACGCGCTTCCCGCACGGGGTCGCGGTGACGCACAAGGCGTTGCTGAGCAATCTGGCCGCGCACAGTCATGGCATGCAGCTCGTCCCGTCGGATCGCTGCATCAGCTGGCTGCCCTGGTATCATGATATGGGGCTGGTCGGCTGCTTCCTCTCGGTGGTCGCCAATCAGGTCTCGACCGATTACCTCAAGACCGAGGATTTCGCCCGGCGCCCGCTGGCGTGGCTCGATCTCATCTCGCGCCATGAGGGCACGGCGATCAGCTATTCGCCGACCTTCGGCTACGATATCTGCGCGCGCCGCATGTCGAGCCAGACCAAGGCTTCCGAGCGGTTCGACCTCTCGCGCTGGCGCCTGGCCGGCAATGGCGCGGACATGATCCGCCCCGATGTGATGCAGGAATTTGTCGACGCCTTTGCCGAAGCAGGCTTCAGCCCCGGCGCTTTCCTGCCGAGCTACGGGCTGGCGGAAGCCACGCTGGCGGTGACCATCATGCCGCCGGGCGAAGGGATCGTCGTCGAGTTGGTCGAGGAGACGGAGCTGTCCGGCGGCCATGCGCAACCGGATCGCCCGCAACGCTACCGCGCCATCGTCAATTGCGGCAAGCCGGTGATGGGCATGACCATCGAAATTCGCGACGATTTCGGCGGGCTGGTGCCGGACAAGACGATCGGCCGGATCTGGACGACCGGGCCATCGCTGATGACCGGCTATTTCCGCGATCAGGAAGCCACCGATGCCTGCATGCTGGATGGCTGGCTGGACACGGGCGACATGGGCTATCTGTCCGATGGCTATCTCTACATTGTCGGCCGCGCCAAGGACATGATCATCATCAATGGCAAGAATCACTGGCCGCAGGATATCGAATGGGCCGTTGAGCAGCTCCCCGGCTTCAAGCAGGGGGACATCGCCGCCTTTTCGATCACCACGCCGGGCGGTGAGGAAGCGCCCGCCGTGCTGGTGCATTGCCGCGTCTCGGATAATGAAGAACGGGCGCGGCTGCGCGACGATATCCGTGAGCGGGTGCGCTCGATCACCGGCATGAACTGCGTGGTCGAACTGGTGCCGCCGCGCTCGCTGCCGCGCACCAGTTCGGGCAAGCTGAGCCGCTCCAAGGCACGCAAGCTCTATCTGGAGGGCGAGATCGTCCCCTATGATATCGCGGCCTGACGAACGGATTGCAGGACGGGCAGAGTCATCGAGCGCGTCCTGATTACCTGTTGCTAACCAGAGCGGGGCTATGAGCGGGGCGTGAAAGAACGCGCCTCACTCCGGCCCCATCGGGATTCGGCTCTTCCCGAGACGCCATCGCTAGCCATGCTCACGGGCCTTGGGCGGCTGCCAGCTGATCACGCCGACTATGTCTATGGCAACCAGTTGCGCGCGACCGACCGCATGCTGGGCGTTTATGCCGCGTTCACGGCCTTTTCGGTGGTGCTGGTCGATGTGCATTTCGCCTCGCTGGCATCTCCGTGGTTCCTGGCGATCTGGACGGTGCTGGCATTTTGCGTTCATGCCCTGTCGTTCAGCCTCCGGCGCGACAATGCCGCGGTCGATTATGCGCAGGGCATGCGGCGCGGGGTGCTGCGCCATGGTCTGCTCTCGCTGTTTCAGGGCGCGGTCTGGGCGGTCGCCATGCTCGCGCTGTCGGCCAATGAGCGCCCTGTCGATATCATGATGCTGTGGACGATCGGCTGCTGTCTCACGGCGATCGTCGCCATTGCCTTTCAGGCCACGCCGCTGGCGGCTTCCAGCTTTGTCATCACCGTGGGCGGTGGCGGGGCCTGGATGCTCTGGCGCTTCGCCGACCCGATGCTTGCCGGGGTCGTGACGGCCTATATGACGCTGCTGCTCTGCGCCAATCTGTGGCTGGCCTATCGCTTTGGCGTCCAGCTCCACACAAGCCAGATGCTGGCGGAAAAGCGCGAGGTGGTGAGCCTGCTGCTCAAGGAGCATGATGTCGAGGCGACCGACTGGCTCTGGCAGACCGATGCGGCGCGGCGGCTGGCCTGCGTCACCCCCTCTTTCGCGGCGCTGTTCGAGCGCAGCTGCGAAGAGATGGAGGGGGTGGCGGTGCTGGAGGTGCTGGCTGGCCCCGCATGGGAAGATGGCCGGTTCGACCCGGCGCTTCACCAGTTCGCGGAGAAGCTCAAGAAGCGGCAGCCATTTTCGGGCATGGTGATCCCCGTCATGATCGGCGAACAGCGGCGCTGGTGGGAGATGTCCGCCTCTCCCCGCAAGGATGAGAAGGGCGCCTTCCTCGGTTTTCGCGGTGTCGGGTCCGATATCACGGAGCAGAAGGAGACATCCGAGCGCATCGCCCGCATGGCGCGCAACGATGTGCTGACCAATCTGCCCAACCGGCTGCACCTGACGGAGAGGCTCTCCGCCGCGATCGAGCGCATGACGCGCTGGAACAGTCGCTGCGCCTTCCTGATGATCGATCTCGACCGGTTCAAGTCGGTCAATGATACGCTGGGCCATCTGGTCGGCGATCGGTTGCTTGCGCAGGTGGCCGAGCGCATCCGCACCGTCTGTTCGCCCAATGAGACATGCGGCCGGCTGGGCGGGGACGAATTCGCCGTCGTCATCCATGACTTGCCGGAGCCGGCCTATGTCGAGCAACTCGCCTTCCGGATCATCGAGGCCGTGTCGCATCCCTTTGTGGTGGATAGCCACACATTGTTCGTGGGGACCAGCATCGGGTCGGCGATGGCGCCGCAGGACGGGCAGGATGCCGAGACGCTGATCCGCAGCGCGGACCTCGCTTTGTATCGCGCCAAGGACACCGGGCGGGGCCGCCATGTCCGCTACGCACCCTCCATGCATGCCGACGCCGAGGAGCGGCGCGCGCTGGAGATTGCGCTGCGCGATGCGCTGGCGAATGACGAACTGCATCTCCTCTATCAGCCGATCGTGGATTGTCGGGAAGGTGGTGTGCGCGGTTTCGAGGCGCTGGCGCGCTGGACGCACCCGACGCTGGGCAGCGTCTCGCCGGCCCGGTTCATCCCGGTGGCAGAAGAGGCGCGGCTGATCACCTCGATCGGCAACTGGGTGCTGCGCAGCGCCTGTTGCGAAGCGGTGGGCTGGCCGGAGAATATCCGTGTCTCGGTCAATGTCTCGGCCGAACAGCTTTATTCGCCGGAGTTTCTGGATATCGTCCTGTCGGCGCTGTCGCATAGCGGTCTGGCGGCCGAGCGGCTGGAACTGGAAGTGACCGAAAGCGTATTCCTGCGCGAAGGCACCGGGGTCAGCCAGATGCTGGACCGGCTGATCGCGCTCGGCATCAGCCTGTCGCTGGATGATTTCGGCACAGGCTATTCCTCACTCGGCTATCTCTCGCGCACCCGGTTCAGCACGATCAAGATCGACCAGAGCTTCGTCAACAGCGCGGCAGCCAATCAGCGCGAAAGCCTCGCCATCATCCGCGCGATCGTGGCGATGGCGCAGAGTCTGGATATGGAAACCACGGCCGAAGGCGTGGAAACCGAGGGCGAATATGATCTCGTCCGCACGCTGGGGTGCAGCAAGGTGCAGGGCTATTATTTCGGCAGGCCGATGCCCGCCAGCGATGCCCGCGCTTTGTTCACCGGCATGGGTAGTCAGGTGGCCTGAGCAGGCTGGGCTCGTGCTGCCCATCAGACCACGGCGCGATCCGCTCGGGCGACTGACGACGGCGCTTGGGAGCAGGTGTCGGGGGGCAGGGGCACCCCGGCTCGTGTGGAGGCCGGTTGCCAAAGGGCGCCTGGCGGGAGCCAGCGATCGCATTCGTCCGGGGTCAAGGTCGCCTGCACGGGGCCTGCCCGATATTCAACGACCTGAGCGGTTCGGACGCCCTGACCTGTTGGCTTCACAGGGGGCGAGCCGGGAGGATAGGCTGGGAGTCGTGCGGCCTCTCGTCGCTCATCTTGCCCCGGCCAGATCAGCAGGCCCCGGCCTGAACGGCATCTGTGGACGCCCCTTTGGATGCAAGCAGTAAATCGGGGTATGTTGGCACGTAGTCGGATGCTGTCATCTGTCCGGCCTCGATGAGCAGCGCCATAGCTGCGGGCCAGTATGGGAGTTCGCGGACCGGGTCC
>DATMGL010000013.1:0-78667 GCA_035555575.1 Sphingobium sp. | reverse complement strand
TCCAGGTCGGCGACGGCCTGACGGTCGGTCGCGGCATCGGTGGCGAGCACGCGGCCGGCCAGGGACACAGGCGTGGCGGGATCAGGGCTGCGAGCCGCTCTTCCGCCATCGCCAGCGCCGTCAGGCAACGCACCAGCGCCTCGGGTGCATCCTCATCCTCCTCGATCCGGTGGACGACCGCGTTCCTCGTCGGCCAGGTCGATCTCCTTTGAAGGCGGTGGGCGCAGCATGGGATCAGCGCCTCTTGTGGAGTTCGGCCGCCCCGTTCTTCAAGCTGATCGTCTTGATCGCGCGTCTGTTCCAGCAGGGGCCCGTGCGGGCGTGGATGCGGTAGCGCCACCGCCTGCCACTGGAGGCGGCATGTTTATCGCCACACCCGCCTTCGGCATGGCGAAGACCGTCCAGAGACGGACATCCTTGTCGCGCGGACGTCGCCGGAAACCGCCCTTGCTATTGTTGCTCTCGACGTGCGGACGCTCCCAGCCAATGCTGGTTCTGCGCCAGCTCATTGGTCCGGCCTCGGCGAAGACGCCTCTGTTCGAGCGACAGGCCGCCGGCCTATATCCTGACAATATGGCAAATGAGGTCGGCCCGCCGGGGACAATCGCCATCCGCACAGGCGCCAACCTCGATGGCTGGAACCCCGGCCGCTGGAGCGGGGGGGCGGATGTTCCTTCGTCACGATGATAAGCGATAAGCCCCATGCCCTTGAAGAGAGCATGGTTGCGGATGCTATCGCTCAGTCCGACTCATGGATCTTCCACTTTCCTCACAGTATTTGCACGGGCCTGGTCCATCAGGAGGGCGCCAAGTCTCTGCATTGGGTGTGACGGTGGAATGAAACTGGCCGCTCAGCTCGTTCGTGATCGCGAGAGGGCGGAGGTACGTTACCGATGCCGCTTTGTTCCCTGCTCGCGTTCTGAGATCTTTCACGTCGTTGCCCTGCGACTATCTCACCTGGGGCAACGTTGGAGAATAGCCGTAATAATCGCGCCTGGATGGAGATTGGCCCAGTCGCCTGAATGCGCGCTATCACCCCTTGCGTTCCCACCGGGGCGTCATGTGCGGATAGCATTCAGTTGAAGACCGCCGAATCTCGCTTCCCGGCCAAAGCCGGAAGCGAGATCGGAAGTGGATGCCCCGTGAGGATTCGAACCTCAATTGACGGAGTCAGAGTCCGTAGTCTTACCTTTAGACGACGGGGCAAGAGCGGGCGCTGATAGAGCGCGGATTTCTGCGGGTCAAGGCCTTTGAGCGCCGCATCGACCCGATGAAGCGAATGGATCTTGCCGACGGTCTGGCTGCGCCGGCGCAGCGCGCTCTTGCGCGCGGGGCCGGGCGTGTCTAGCGTTCATGCCAAGTGCCGGTGGACAGCCCGCCGGTGAGGAAGGCATAACGACAATGGCGCACAAGGCTCCCCCTGCGCTGAGCATAGGGCCCCGGCCCGGCGCACCGGGCTTGCGTGGCGATCGGTTTCGCGAATCGAGCGCGCGCCGGCCGCCGTTTCGCGGAAATCTCGCCGCGCTCGATCTGGGCACCAATAATTGCCGGCTGCTGATCGCGCGGCCGGAGGGTGAGGATTTCATCATCGTCGACGCTTTCTCGCGCATCGTGCGGCTTGGCGAAGGGCTGGCGGCTACCGGCTATCTTTCGGAGGCGGCGGTGGAGCGCACCATCTCGGCCTTGTCCGTGTGTGCGGACAAGCTCTGTCGGCGGCGGGTGACGCTGGCCCGCTCGGTCGCGACGGAGGCCTGCCGGCAGGCGGAAAATGGTGCGGAATTTGTCGCACGCGTCCAGCGGGAGACCGGCATCATGCTCGATATCATTTCGGCGCGAGAGGAAGCGCGGCTTGCGGTGATCGGCTGCCACGCGCTGCTGGAAGGTGGCGACGGGCCGGCGCTGATCTTCGATATTGGCGGCGGCTCGACCGAACTGGCGGTGATCGAGGGGCGCGGGGCATCGCTGCGCATCGTCGACTGGCTGAGCGCGCCGTTCGGGGTCGTGTCGCTGGCCGAAGCTGTGGCCATGCGCGGGGACGGACCGGCCGAGCGCGCAGCGGCCTATGCGGAGATGCTGACCTATATGCGCGAGGCCTTCAGCGACTTTGCCGCACGACTGGATGCAACGGGCGGCTCGCTCCGGCTGCTCGGCACATCGGGCACGGTGACGACGCTGGCCAGCGTCTATCTGGGGCTGCCGCGCTATGATCGGCAGGCGGTGGATGGGCTGATCGTGCCCTCGGCAGAAATGCGCGATATTGCCCGGCGGCTTTCGACCATGAGCCTGGCGGAGCGGGTGGCGCTACCCTGCATTGGCGATGAACGGGCCGATCTGGTGGTCGCCGGCTGCGCGATCCTCGAAGCCATTCTCGACATCTGGCCGGCCGAGCGGCTGGGCGTGGCCGATCGCGGTATTCGCGAGGGCATCCTGCGCTCCCTGCTCGACAGCGCCTCCAGCCGGCAGCTGCGCTGATGGCGCGGGGTGACAAACCGGTCAGCACGCGGGTGCGCACGGCCAAGGGGCGCACGGCGCAATCGACGCGCTGGCTCTCGCGCCAGCTCAACGATCCCTATGTGAAGCGCGCCAAGGCGGAGGGCTATCGCAGCCGCGCGGCTTACAAGCTGATCGAGCTGGACGAGAAATTCCAGCTGCTGCTCGGCGCGCGCCATGTCGTCGATCTCGGCCTTGCGCCGGGCGGCTGGGCGCAGGTGGTGCGCAAGCAGGCGCCCAGGGCGGCCGTGGTCGGCATCGACCTGCTGCCGGTCGATCCGATTCCCGGCGTCACCATTTTCGAGATGGATTTTATGGCGGATGATGCGCCGGACAAGCTGATGGCGGCGCTGGGCGAGGCGCCGGACCTCGTGCTGTCGGATATGGCGGCCAATACGGTCGGCCACCAGCAGACCGACCATCTGCGCACCATGGGGCTGGTCGAGGCGGCCGCCGATTTCGCCATGCAAGTGCTGAAACCGGGCGGTGCATTCGTGTCCAAGGTGTTCGCCGGCGGGACGGACGATGTGCTGCTCCGCCAGCTCAAGGCCGCCTTCAAGACGGTGAAGCACGCCAAGCCGCCATCGAGCCGCAAGGGCTCGGTCGAGTGGTTCGTCGTGGCGCAGGGCTTCAAGGGGCGCGGTGGGGGAGAGTAGGAGGCAAAAATGTATCTGCCTAAAATATATGAAGAAACGCGCCTGGACGTCCTGCATGACCTGATCCGGGCCCATGCCCTTGGCACTTGGGTTTCAGCCAATGAGACGGAACTCGACGTCCACCATATCCCTTTTGTGCTTGATCCTTCACGCGGCGCGTTTGGCACGTTGGTCGGACATGTCGCCCGCGCCAATCCGGTCTGGAAGGCGGCGGCGACTAAGCTGCCCAGCGCCATCATATTTCGCGGGCCGCAGGCCTACATCACCCCATCCTGGTATCCCAGCAAGCATGAGCATGGCAAAGCCGTGCCCACCTGGAACTACGCCGTGGTCACCGTGCACGGGCGTGCCGAGTTCATCGACGATCGTGCGTGGCTTTATAGCCATCTGGCCGAACTGACCGACACGCATGAAGCGTCCCAGGCCCTGCCATGGACGATCGACGACGCCCCTCGCGCGTTTACGGACAAGCTGGTCGCGGCCATTGTCGGCGTGGAAATTCCGATTCAGCGGATAGAGGGGAAGTGGAAAACCAACCAGAACCGCCTCGACTCCGACAAGATGGGCGTGGTGGCTGGCCTGCTCGAAAAAGGCGACGCCGCTTCTGTGGCCATGGCCACGCTCGTGCGGAGCCACAGCAAAATATAGGCGCCGATCACGCCAATCGCTCGCCGGGCTGGCTCGCCGCGCCGTCCGTCAGCGGCGCGTCATCATTCCTCGACCAAATCCAGATAGGCGATCACGTCGTTGTCGGTGGCGATGAACAGGTCGGTCTGGACGTCTTCGGGTTGGCGATCGGCCATGGCGAGGGCCTCGGCGAGGGAGCCGTAGAGCAGGGTTTCCGCGCCGCCGCCTTCGGTCTGCGAGAGATGGTAGAGGCGCACGGTGACGCCGTCTGAGACGGTCCGCATCAGTCGTCTTCCTTCAGGCCCAGCTCCTGCGCGAGCTGGTCGAGGTCCGTGCCGGGGCGGACGATCAGCCATTGGTCGGGATGGCGGGTATCGACGACGGTGACCGCGCCCTTGGGGCACAGGTCGAGGCAGCCGGTTTCTACGATGCCGGCGTCCGCCTTGCGGCCCTTGCCGAGATGGCACTGTTTACGCAGCGCCTTGGCGAGCGGCTGGTCGCCATCCGGGCCGAAGCCGCTGCGCTTGAGCTTCTTCGAGCATTTGCGGCAGACGAGGATCGTCGTCGACCAGCCGGCTTTTACCCGGCGCGGGGTCATGCCGGTTTCCAGCTCCGGCGCTCTTCGGCCACGCGCAGCACGTCATAGGCGGCCTGAATGGCCTGGAAGCGCCGGGCGGCGTCGTCGTCATCGGGGCGCACGTCCGGGTGGCATTCCTTGGCGAGGGTGCGCCAGCTGCGCTTCACCGTCTCGAAATTGGCGTCGCTCTCCAGCCCCAGCACCTCGAGCGCGCGCATTTCGTCGCGCGAGCGGCTGCCATCGCCCGGGCCGGCCCAGCTATTATAGGCGCTTTGCTGATAGGCCTCGGCGTCGCGCTGCTCGGTCTTCATCCGGCTGGCGCGCTCTTCGGCGTCGAGGCCCTGAAAATAATCCCAGCCGCGATTATACTCGCCGGCATGTTCCTGGCAGAAATACCAGCGCTCGGGGCTGTTGGGGGATTTGGGGGCGGGGCAATCGCCGGGCAGGTCGCAGCCATGACGGTCGCACAGGCGCAAGGCCTGCGCTTCGCGGCCGGAGCCATAGCCCCGCCAGCGGGGAAACCCCCAGTCATTTTTTCGTCCTGCACGCGCCATTTGGGCCAACCTAATCCTCTGGCGGGGTGAAATCCACCGTCTCGCCGCGCCCGCTGGTCGCGACTTCAAACCTGTGTCAGGCGGTCTGTAAGCCGGGTTCTGTCCACCGCCGCCGTATCCCCGAAGAGACGCGCAGGCGGATGGGCGATCATTCCTCTCTGGACCATGCTTGCGCATGGCCTCCAGCAACCAACCCGGGCGATCGGGGCCGAAACAAGCCCTGTGGCCGAAACCACGCGCCGCCCCTATTCGGTCTTGCTCCCGGTGGGGTTTACCAAGCCGTCCGCCGTTGCCGGGGACGCGGTGCGCTCTTACCGCACCCTTTCACTGTCACCTCGCCGAAGCTTTAGGGCCGAAGCCTTTGGCGACCTGCTCTCTGTTGCACTGTCCCTGACTCCGGCAAGCCGGAGCCGCCGGACGTTATCCGGCACCGTCGTTTCGTGGAGCCCGGACTTTCCTCGCCGGTGCCCGAAGGCACCGTCGCGATCGCCCGACCGCCTGACCGGGGCGCATATAGGGGCTGGGGCGGGCAGAGTCACCCCCGGCCATCAGTTCCCCTGTCAATCGTCTCCGCGCGGGCGGGGCAGCAGCAGGGCCAGCAGGATGGCGCGGCACTCGCCGTCGATGACGCCGTCGATCAGCTCCGGGCGGAACCGCCGCTGGAAGGCGGTGACGGCCGCGGGCGCATCGGCAATATCATAGCCGAAGCGCTCGAGCGCGAGCATGAAGCCGCTGTCCGTCCAGTGCGGGTCCATGAGATTGCGGGTCGGGCGGGGCAAGGCGAGGCGCAGACGAGCCAGTTTGTTCCATGGGAACAGCTCGCCGGGGTCCTGCTTGCGCGCCGGGGCGATATCGGAATGGCCCACGACATTGCCGCGCGTGATCCGGTGGCGCTGGACGATGGCATGGACGAGCGGGATCAGCGCCTCCACCTGCGCCTCGGCGAACGGGCGGTAGCCCCATTCATGGCCGGGATTGACGATCTCGATGCCGATGCTGGCCGAGTTCACATCCGTGATGCCGCGCCAATAGGCCCGGCCGGCGTGCCAGGCGCGGTTGGCTTCATCCACCATGCGGATGACATTGCCATCCTCGGTCACCACATAATGGGCGGAGACCTTGCTGTCCGGATTGGCGAGCCAGTTGATGGCGCTGGGGGCGTCCGGCATGCCGGTATAATGCAGCACGAGGATCGAGACCGGCAGACTGCGCTCATCGAAATTGGGCGATGGCGTCTCGATCATGCCCGTCCTTGCGCCCTTTCCGTTGCGGTTGCCACGGCTGTGACATGAACGGCGGGGTCTTTACAAGCCCGCCGGCAATGACCGTGCGCCATCCGGACGTGTGGCCGCGCCGATCACGCGTCAGGCGATGGTTTCGCCGGTGAACCGGTCGGGCCGGGCCGGGTCGGCGCGGCGGTCGGCGATGTAGATGCAGTTGAGGTCGCGACAGGAGACGAAGCGGTTGTCCGGGCCGGTGAGCATCTCGCCTGCCCCCAGCACGAGATAGGTGCCCGGCCGGGCGAATTGCGCGAGCCGGGCGCAGGCCGCCTGCTTTGCCGTCTCCGGGAAATAGAGCAGGACGTTGCGGCACAGGATGAGATCATACTGGCCCGAGACCCGGCGCGGGTCGAGCAGATTATCGACCGAGAAGGTCACCATCTCGCGCAGCTTGTCGGCCAGCTGCCACTGATCGCCCACCTCGGTGAACCAGCGCAACAGCTCATCGACCGGCAGGCCGCGCTGCATGTCCATTTGCGCATAGCGGCCCCGGCGCGCCGTCTCGATGGCGGCGGGGGAGACATCGGTCGCGTGGATGTCGATGCGCCAGCCGTCCCAGAGGGCTCCCATCCGCTGGATCATCATCGCCAGTGAATAGGCTTCCTGACCCGTCGAGGCGCCCGCGCACCAGATGCGCAGCTGCTTGTCCTGCGCCGCCTCGCGGATGCGCGGCAGGATGGCCTGCCCGATGGTGCGGAAGACACCGATATCGCGGAAGAAGGAGCTTTCATGGTTGAGCATCGCGTCGACCGCCTGCGCCGCGAGCGGCCCGTCGGGATCATGCTCGATCACGGCAACCAGCGCATCGAGCGAAGGGAGGGCGCAGGCGCGCAGCAGCGGGCGCAGCGTCGATTCGATGCGCCAGCGCCGGCCCTCGCTGACGATCTGGCCCGTCCTGACGCGGAGCAACTGGCAGAGCTTTTCCATCGTCTCGGGCGACGGGGCCGTGGTCATGCGGCGGCCTTGTGCCGGGCGAGGATCAGCGCGGCGATGGCCGGTGGCGGCAGGATGGCGCTGGCGAGACCGGCCCGGGCAACCGCGCCGGGCATGCCCCAGACCGCGCTCGAACCAAAATCCTGCGCGATCATCCAGCCGCCTGCCTCGACGATCGCCTGCGCGCCGGCCAGCCCGTCCCGGCCCATGCCGGAGAGGGTCACGCCGCAGGCGCCGGCGCCATAGACATGGGCCATGCCCGTGAACATGGGATCGACGGCGGGAATGCCGCCGTGCAGGCAGCGCTCCTGCGAGAGCCGGATGGTGCAGTGTCCGCGCGCGTCCCGGCTGAGCGAGAGATGGGCAAGGCCGGGCGCGACATGGACGGCACCGGGTTGCACGGCGAGCCCCTCCTCGGCCATGATCACGGGCCGTGCGGTCGAACGGCGGAGTTGTTCGGCGAACAGCTGCTGGAAATTGGCCGGCAGATGCTGGGTGATGAAGATCGGGGCGCGCACCTCGCCTTCCAGTCCCGCGAGCAGCGCCGTGATGGCGCCGATGCCGCCCGTCGACCCGCCAATGCCGATGGCGCGCACCAGCGTGCCCGGTGGACGCAGCCGGGCGTTGGCCTGATCGGCGATTTCGGGCGTGCGGCTGCGCTCGGCGGGCGGGGCGAGGTGGATCAGCCGGTCGAGCAGATGGGTCACGAACCGATCGTTGAAATGCCCCGCGCTCGGCTTGGCAACGACATCGCTGGCCCCCATGGCCAGCGCCTGAAGGGCCAGCGCGCTGCCCTCCCGGCAATCGGCCGAGAGCAGCACGACCTGCAGGGCAGCGGCGCCCGCCAGCAGTCGCGGCAGCACGTCCAGCCCGTCAAGGCCGGGCATGCGCATGTCCAGCAGCACCAGGTCGACCGGATGCGTGCGCACGAAGGCGAGCGCCTGATCACCGGTCGAGACGGCGCCGGCGACGGTGAAGCGGGGATCTTGCGCAAAGATACGGGCCATGATCCGCCGCACCACGACGGAATCGTCAACAATGAGAATGTTGATCGCCGGTTGCGGTGGCGGTGCGTCATCCGGGAGGCTGGCGCGTCTGGCGGGCATGGCCGGGTCTTTCTGGCTTCAGAGAATGCCGACGATTTGCAATTTGCTCTCCAGCGTTTCCCGGTCGAACGGTTTCATCACATATTCGTCCGCTCCCGCGTCAACCGCGGCGCGGATATAGTCGAGCCCGTTCTCGGTCGTGCAGAAGATCACCTTGGGCGGCTGGGCGAGATTGCGCCGCGATAGTTCCTTGAGAAAATCCAGCCCGTTCATGATCGGCATATTCCAGTCGAGCAGCACGACGTCGGGCATGTTTGCATCGCACATTTCCAGCGCTTCGCGGCCGTCGCTCGCTTCGTCCACATTGAGGTGGAGCGATTCGAGGATGTGGCGGGCGACCTTGCGGATCACCCTGGAATCATCGACGAGGAGACAATTGGGCATATTATGATGTCACTCTTCTGACCCGGTTGATCCCCTCATAGGGCCGGGGTGTAAGCGTTCCGTAAAGATCAGGCCGCGAGCGCGCCGGCACCGGCCGTGAAGTCGGCCAGCGTGACGAGCAGGTGGCTGCGCCCCTCATAATCGACCAGACCGGAGACGAAGGGCGCCCAGGCCGGATCGATCCGGCCATGCACAGGCTGCACACCGGCTGGCGCGAGACAGATATCGCTCACCGAATCGACGAGGAAGCCATAGCTGTGCGCCGCGATATCCGCGACGATGGCCAGCGAGGCGCTCTCGTCCAGCCCGCCCTTGCCGAAGATCCGCGCTTCCATGTCGATCACCGTGAGCACGCGGCTGCGCAGGGCGGCAAGCCCGCGCACATGGGCGGGCGCCAGCGGGACCGGCACGACACCCCCGAGGCGGACAACCGCCTCGACCTCGCTGGCGCGCACGGCGATGGGGGCGTCTGCGATTGTGGCGAACAGGAACAGCGACTGGTTCATGCAACGCTCCGTGCGCCCGGCTGTGCCGAGATCCGGGCCTGTCCGACCTGCGCGATGGCGGCGAAAATCCGGTCACGGTCGTAGCGGTAGACCGTATCGGATGTCCCCGCGGGGGCGAGCGCGTCCGGACGCAGGGTGATGACGGGAATGGTCTCGGCGCTGGCTTGCACCATATCGTCGGCATCGGCTTCGCTGCACAGGATGAGATCCGCGGCGGCATCCTCGGGATCGGGCGGGCCGAAGCAGACCTCATGGCCGGCTTGCACGAGCAGCGGCGCGAGGATGGTGCGCATCCAGACATCCTCCGCATCCGGAATGAGGCAACGGATCGGCCCGGCCGGGCCCGGCAAGGCCCCTTGCGCGCGTGCCTCGGCGAACAGGGCGAAGGGATCGAGCATCTCGAACGGGTTGTCGTCCACCATCACGAGGCCAGCCAGGCGCCCGCTGGCCAGGCCTGCATCGAGGGCCAGCGGCACATCGACAATGTCCAGGACATCATCGACCAGATAGCAAAGCTGTTCGTCGCCGGCATGAAGGCGCAGCGACTTGAGGCCGGCTCCGACGGGCGGCGCGGCGTTGAGCGCCGGCACCAGCCGGTCCTCGATCCGGGCGAAGGCGCCGGTGCCGCAGGGCGCGATCTGTCCGGCGGCGAGATCCTCGACCCGATCGACCACGGTGAGCGGGATCAGCCGGTGCGCGCCATCGCGCTCGCGGAACATCAGCGCCTGTATGGTCGGCTCGGGCGCCACCTCGGCTTGCGGCGTGGGCCGGTGCCATCCTGCATCGCGCAGTGGCAGCCGGGCGATCTGGGCGAGGCCGACAGCATCGAGCAGCAGCATCGGCTGGCCATCGTCCGGCAGGGTCATGCCGGCAAACGCGCCGCTCGCGGTGATCACCGGCGAGGCCGGACGGATGACCAGCTCTTCATGGCTGGTCACCGCCTGCGCGCCCAGCACATAGGGCTGCCCGGCCGGCGAGCGGATGACCATGAGCGTGCGCGGTTCGTCCGTATTCTTCTCACGGTCGAGCTGCAGAACATCTTCCAGGTCAATGAAGGCGTGGCGCTCGCCCCGGATCGTGGCGATCCGCGCGCCGCCGACATTCTCGATGCTGACCATGGCGCTGGTCAGGTGGAGCAGCTCGACCACATTGCTGCGCGGCATCGCGAAGACATGCCCGCCGCCATGCACGATCAGGCCCGGAATGATGGTGAGGGTGAGCGGCACGCGCATGGCGATGGTCGTGCCGCAACCCGGCGCGCTGGTGATGGAAATGACGCCGCCAATCTGCTCGATATTGGTGCGCACCACGTCCATGCCGACCCCGCGCCCGGATACCGACGTGACCTGCGTGGCGGTGGATAGTCCGGCGTGGAAGATGAGATTGGGCTTGTCGGCATCGCTCATCGACGCGGCCTCCACCGGCGTAACGAGGCCGGTGGCGATGGCTTTCTCGACCAGCGCGGCACAGTCGAGCCCGGCGCCATCATCGCGGACCTCGATGACGATCTGGTTGCCGGACTGGCGCGCGACGACATGGAGCGCGCCGGCATCTGGCTTGCCGGCGGCGCGGCGCTGCGCGGGCGGCTCGATACCATGGTCGAGGGCGTTGCGGACGATGTGGGTCAGCGGATCGAGCACCATCTCGATCATCTCGCGGTCCATCTCCACCTCGCCGCCGTCGAGCTCCAGCGTGGCCTGCTTGCCGAGCTCGCGCGCCAGATCGCGCACCATGCGGGGCAGCGAGGCGTAAAGCCGGTCGACGCGCTGCATGCGGGTCTTGCTGATCATGTCGCGCATCTCGGCGACATTGGCGGAGAGGCGCTCGAAGCTGCTTTCCAGATCGCTGTCCATGGCGTGCTCGCGCATCCGCCGCCCCAGATCGTTGCGCGCCAGCACCATGTCGGACATGCCGTTCATCAACTGGTCGACCAGCGTCAGCGGCAGCCGGATGGTGCGGGGCGCGCGCTCGCCGGCCCGGCCGTTGGCGGGATGGTCATGCGGCGTTTCGTCCGCCAGCGAGGCGCCGGCGCTCGTCAGCAGCGTGTCGAGCAATGCGTCGTCGTCGGCTTCGGGGGAGGGCGATTCGGGCGCCGTCGCATTGTCGCCCAGCGCGCGCGCCAGGGCGCCGATCCGGTCCATGACGGCGAGAACGGCGCTGACCGTCGCCGGGTCGGCCTGCCGCTCGCCGCGCCGCACAGCCGCCAGAACATCCTCGGCATGATGGGCAAGCCGCTCGAATCGCGGAAGGTTGAGGAAGCCGCAGCTGCCTTTCACCGTGTGGAAAAAGCGGAAGAAGGCATCGAGGCGCGACTGATCGGCCGGGTTTGCCTCCCATGCGACGACCTCGCCGGAGAGCGCTTCCAGCGTCTCCAGCGTCTCGGCTATAAATTCACCCAGAATCTCGTCCATATGATCGGTGGCCTTGGTTTCAGGCCGCTGTCATCGGACAGACTGTTTAAATCGGGGTTAAGTCTGCCCGTTCACCGGGCGGGCAGACGCGCGCCGAACATGAGGAAGGGCTCGGCGGCAGGCGAGACCAGCACCTGCCCATCGCACTGGCTGGCGAGTGAGCGGATCATGAAGGCCGGCGCGGTGCGGCTGGTCACCTCGCCGCTCTCCTGCTCCAGTGCGGCGCGGATGACGGGATCAAAGGTGATGCGACTGCCCTCGCCGCGCACGGCAATCTCCGTCGCGGCGGCGGTCTGCTCCGCGCCGATCGCCAGCGTGCCGCCGCGCGGCAGCGCCTCGCCGGCCAGCATCACAAGGTTGAGCAGCAGCTTGGTGGCGGGCTTGGGCAGGCTCTCACCGCCCATCATCCATTGCAGCTCCAGCTTGCCGCCGGGCGGAAAGAGACCTTCCACCGCGCCGCGTATCTCATGAACGGGAATGGCCTCGCCCAGTCCACCTGCCGCGCCGAAAGCGAGGCGGAAGAATTTGAGCTTGCCCGCCGTGGTGCGTGCGCTGTCACCGAGCAGATCGATACATTGTTCGCGCACTTGCGGATCGGTCTCGTCGGCGATCAGCTCGATGCCGTTGTTGAGGGCGCCGACGGGGCTGAGCAGGTCATGGCACAGGCGCGAGCAGAGCAGGCTGGCGAAATCGATAGGATCGGGCGCGGAACGCTGGGCCAAGGTTGGTATCCTCTACGGGGGGCATCGGGCGAAGGGGGCTGGCGCCGTGCGATGATGCCGCAAGATTGATTAACAAATTCAGGTGCTCCCGGCCGATGGCGGAGCATGCCGGGCGCCTGGCTGTCATGCCGCTCCCCTCCCGCCGATGCAAGGCGCGCTTGCGGTGGAGCCGGCCCCGGATACGGCCAGTGGGCGGGCGGGATGGCGCGTGGGTGCTTCGTGCCGGTCGAGAGATGTGGGTGGCGCCTGGTGTGGTTTTGGCGGCATCGGAGGGATGGAGCGCTGCGGTCTCTTGGCTCGAAAGCGCAGCAAGCCGGCGGGTGTCGGGGCGCAGCTGGCTGTTTATGGCGTCTCGCGGCGGTCTGCTGCGGGATGATCGGCCCGGTGTTCGGTGAGAGGGACCGAGTCGAAGCGGCCGTGCAGGGCCCCGGCGGGTGTTGCGCGCCACGCCCGCACCGCGCCGCCGCGGCCGACGATCAGCCAGATGTCCCCATTGCCCTGCGCCATGGCGGCATCGACCGGCGAGGGGACGGGGGCTCCGTCCGGATGCGAGTGGTAATAGCCGAGGATTGCGGGGCCGCCAGCGCGCGCCTCCCGGTGGCTGCGCAACAGCAGCGCCGGATCGATCTCGAAGAAATGGCGGGGGTTGGCCGCGACATTGGCGGCGGGGCGGATGGCGCTCACCGATATGCTGGCGACGGCGCCGGCGGCGCGATCGCCCAGCAGCAGGCCGCAGCATTCCTCGTCCCCCGCCGCATCGGCATGGGCGCGAATTGCATCGAGCAAGGCCGTTGAAATGATGAGATTCATGCCCACATGTTAGGAGATGACTGAGGGGGTCGCTACCATTTCCACCGAGATCACGCTCGCGCTGCATGGCGCGCGGCTGGATCGCGCGCTCGCAACGCTCGCGCCTGACCTGTCGCGTGAGCGGGTGAAGGCGCTTATTCTGGGCGGTCATGTCCTCGGGGTCGATGGCCAGCCGGTGCGCGACCCGGCGCTCAAGGTGAAGGCGCAGGCCGCCTTCACGCTTGTCGTCCCGCCCGCGACGCCGGCTGAGGCGGTGGCGCAGGAGATCGCGCTCAACATCGCTTATGAGGATGAGCATCTCATCGTGATCGACAAGCCGGCGGGCATGGTTGTCCATCCGGCGGCGGGCAATCCGGATGGCACCCTGGTCAATGCGCTGCTCCATCATTGCGCGGGGCAGCTCTCCGGCATTGGCGGGGTCGCGCGGCCGGGCATCGTCCACCGGATCGACAAGGACACCTCCGGCCTGCTGGTCGTCGCCAAGACGGACGCCGCGCATGAAGGGCTGGCCCGCCAGTTCAAGGATCATAGCATCGAGCGGCGCTATCTGGCGCTCGTCAATGGCGTGCCGGTGCCGCCGGCGGGCAAGGTCGATCGCTGGATCGGCCGGTCCGACGTGGATCGCAAGAAGATGGCGGTGCAGCGCGAAGGGCGCGGCAAGCACGCCGTCACCCATTATCGGATGCTGCGCGCCCTCAATCGCGCGGCGCTGGTCGAATGCCGGCTGGAGACCGGGCGCACGCATCAGGTGCGCGTCCATATGGCGCATCTGGGCCATCCGCTGCTGGGCGATCCGACCTATGCGCCCAATGCCGGCAGGGGCGGCCCGCACAAGGCCCTGCTGGCGCAACTGGGCTTCCATCGGCAGGCGTTGCACGCCGCCAGCCTGGGGTTCATCCACCCGGTCACAAGCCAGCCTCTCCGCTTTGAAAGCCCAATTGCGGATGACATGCAGCAACTGTTCAGCCATCTTTGCGTATAGAGGGTGAGAGTCGATGAAACGACCCCAGAGCCCCTCCTTGCGTCTCCCAGAAGGACCCAATCCGTGAGCAATGGTAGCAATCTCCCCGCGACGATCCCTGCGCTTGGCGGCGACGCCAGCCTGAACCGCTATCTGTCGGAGATCCGCAAATTCCCGCTGCTGAAGCCGGAAGAAGAATATATGCTCGCCAAGCGCTATCAGGAGCATGGCGATCCGGAGGCGGCCGCGCGGTTGGTCACCAGCCATCTGCGCCTCGTCGCCAAGATCGCGATGGGTTATCGCGGCTATGGCCTGCCGGTCGCCGAGCTGATTTCCGAGGGCAATATCGGCCTGATGCAGGGCGTGAAGAAATTCGAACCGGATCGCGGCTTCCGCCTCGCCACCTATGCGATGTGGTGGATTCGGGCGTCGATCCAGGAATTCATCCTGCGCTCGTGGAGCCTGGTGAAGATCGGCACTACCGCCGCGCAGAAGAAGCTGTTCTTCAACCTGCGGCGGATGAAGAACAACCTGGAAGCGTTCGAGGATGGCGATCTGCATCCCGACGACGTCACCAAGATCGCCACCGATCTCGGCGTGGCCGAGGCCGACGTCATCTCGATGAACCGGCGGATGTCGATGGGCGGCGACACGTCGCTCAACGTCTCGGTCAACGAGGATGGCGAAGGGCAGTGGCAGGACTGGCTGGCCGATGAAGGGCCGCTTCAGGACCAGCTCATCGCCGAGGCGCAGGAAAGCGACGTGCGCCACTCCATGCTGCTCGATGCCATGGGCGACCTCAATGACCGCGAGCGGCATATCCTGCAGGAGCGCCGCCTCGCCGAGGAGCCCAAGACGCTGGAGGAGCTCTCGCAAGTCTATGGCGTCAGCCGCGAGCGCGTCCGCCAGATCGAGGTGCGCGCGTTCGAGAAGCTCCAGCGGGCGATGCTGCGGCTGGCCGGCGAGAAACGGCTGATTCCGCTCGCCGGCTGAGCCGGCCGCCGCGAATGGCGCGGTGATCCTATCCTATTCCTATCCTATGCAGGTCCGCGTCGCCGGGGGCGGATTGCCGCTGGCGATCGAGGCCGAACAGGCGTTTCAATAGACCGCTTGTGACCGCTATGCGGTCAGGCAGTTTCGCCCGCCGCAAAAATACTCTAGGGGCCTGCCATGGTGAACACCCTTCTCGTCATGGCGGGCGGCGCAATCGGTGCGGCGCTGCGTTATCAGTTCGGCCGCGGGGCCGCGCATCTGTTCGGCACGGGCTGGCCGGCCGGCACGTTCGCAGTCAATATATTGGGCGGTTTCGTCATGGGGCTGCTCGCCGGCTGGCTCGCGATGCGCGGACATGGCAGCGGCGAGCAGATCCGGCTTTTCGCGGCGGTCGGCATTCTCGGTGGTTTCACGACCTTTTCTTCCTTCAGCCTGGAGATGATGCTGATGATCGAACGGGGCGAACTGGCGTCCGCGCTCGCTTATGCGCTGCTCTCGGTGCTGCTCTCCGTCGGCGCGTTGGCCGCCGGCCTCGTCATCATGCGCGCCGTGCCCGCATGAGCCGGGCGAAAGCGACCGACCCCGCCGCCGTGCGCCAGTTCACGGTCAGCGCGGAGGATGACGGCATCCGACTCGACCGCTGGTTCAAGCGCCATATGGAGGATGTGCCCTTCGCCACCGTCTCGCGCTGGGCGCGCACCGGGCAACTGCGTGTCGATGGCGCGCGCGCCACGCCGGGGGACCGACTCACCGAAGGCCAGGTGCTGCGGGTGCCACCGCTCGATGCCGCCATGTCGCGGACCGGTCGCGCGGCCAAGCCGCGTCCGGTGCTGAGCGAGGAGCAGATCGAACTGGCCGAGAGCCTCGTCATCCACCGCGATGCGCAGGCGCTGGTCATCAACAAGCCGCCGGGCCTGGCGACGCAGGGCGGCACGCGCACCCATGAGCATGTCGACGGGCTGCTCGATGCGCTGATGTTCGAGCGGGATGACCGGCCGCGACTCGTGCATCGGCTGGACAAGGATACGAGCGGCGTGCTGCTGCTCGCCCGCTCGGCACGCGCTGCTGCCCATTTCGCCAAGGCGTTTTCGTCCCGCACCGTGCGCAAGGTCTATTGGGCGATCATCGTCGGCGTGCCGTCGATTGACGATGGTTATATCGATCTGCCGCTTGCCAAGCAGCCGGGCACGGGCGGCGAGAAGATGCATGTCGATGAGGCGGAAGGCGCGCCGGCCCGCACCCGCTACCGGGTGATCGAGCGCGCCGGCAATCGCGCGGCATGGGTCGAGTTGCAGCCGCATACCGGGCGCACCCACCAGTTGCGCGTGCATATGGCGGCGATTGGCCACCCAATTGTGGGTGACGGAAAATATGGCGGCAAGGATGCGTTTTTGAGCGGCACGATCAGCCGCAAGATGCACCTCCATGCCCGTCGTCTGCGGGTCGATCATCCAGATGGCACCCCGCTGGATACCATGGCCGACCTGCCCCGGCATTTTGCGGAAACGCTTGCCAGTCTGGGGTTTGAGGAGGCTGAGGGGGATCTGCCGCTGGATGCGCCGGCTCGCTCGAAGGAGGAGGAGAAGGTCGCCGTCAAGCGCGCGGCTAATGCCTATGCCAAGGATGTGCGTAAGGCGCGGCGCGGCGAGCGGCGGGGCCGGAGCAGCGAGGCGGGGATAGCGGACCGCAAGGCCCGTTCCGGCCCGGCTGGCAAAGCGCCACCCGGCGCTGCCGGCAAAGCGCGTGCCGGTCCGGCTGGCAAGGCCCGACCCGGCGCAGCGGACAAGGCTCGACCTCGTCCGGCCGGCAAGCCGCCGCCGCGCCCGGGCGGCGCGCGCGGGCCGCGGCCGGGTAAGCCGAGCCGGGGCTGAGGGATAGAGCGCCGCGCGAAGCGGGCCGTTCCCGGCCAGGATTTGCGCGATACGGCACGCCACGCGCGCACTCGACGGTTGCAAGCAGCCGCATGAGGCGCAAGAAGGCGCGCGACATATGAATGATTTCACATTTTGAATTTGCGAAGGAGCCGGAAATTGCCCCGGATAGATGAGAAACTGCTGCCGACCCTGGAGGATGTGCTGCGCCGTAATGCAGGCGAAGTAGAGTTTCACCAGGCGGTGGAAGAGGTTCTGGAGAGCCTTGGCTGCGTCATCAGCAAGCATCCCGAATATGCCGATAACGCGCTGATCGAGCGGATCTGCGAGCCCGAGCGGCAGATCATCTTCCGCGTGCCCTGGGTCGACGACCAGGGGCAGGTGCAGATCAACCGTGGTTTCCGCGTCCAGTTCAACTCGGCGCTTGGCCCCTATAAGGGTGGCCTGCGGTTCCACCCGTCGGTCAATGTCGGCATCATCAAGTTCCTCGGCTTCGAGCAGACGTTCAAGAACGCGCTGACCGGCCTGCCGATCGGTGGCGGCAAGGGCGGCTCCGACTTCAATCCGCGCGGTCGCTCGGATGGCGAGATCATGCGCTTCTGCCAGTCGTTTATGACCGAGTTGTATCGCCACCTGGGCGAATATACCGACGTTCCCGCCGGCGATATCGGCGTGGGCGGGCGTGAGATCGGCTATCTGTTCGGCCAGTATAAGCGCCTGACCAACCGCTATGAGGCGGGCGTGCTCACCGGCAAGGGCCTGAATTATGGCGGCTCGCGCGCCCGCACAGAGGCGACGGGTTATGGCGCGGTCTATTTCGTCGACCAGATGATGCGCACCCGTGGCACCTCGTTCGAGGGCAAGCGCGCGGTGGTTTCCGGCTCGGGCAACGTCGCCATCTACACCATCGAGAAGATCCACGAATTTGGCGGCAAGGCGATCGCCTGCTCCGACTCGTCGGGCTATATCGTGGATGAAGCCGGCATCGACCTCGATCTGCTCAAGGAAGTGAAGCTGGTCCGCCGGGGCCGCGTGCGCGAATATGCCGCGCTGCGCGGATCGAGCGTGAAGCATTCCGAGAAGGGCTCGATCTGGAATGTGCCGTGCGAGGTCGCGATGCCGTCCGCCACGCAGAATGAGCTCAATGGCAATGACGCCAAGGCGCTGATCGCCAATGGTCTGATCGCGGTGGGCGAGGGCGCCAACATGCCTTCGACGCCGGACGCGATCCGCCACTTCCAGGAAGCGAACATCCTGTTCGGCCCGGCCAAGGCGGCCAATGCCGGTGGTGTCGCCACCTCCGCGCTGGAGATGCAGCAGAACGCCTCGCGCGACAGCTGGACCTTCGAGGAAACCGAAAAGCGCCTCGCGACGATCATGCGCCGCATCCACGACAGCTGCGCGGAAACCGCGGACAAATATGGCGCACCGGGCAATTATGTGCTGGGCGCGAACATCACCGGTTTCGTGCGCGTGGCGGATGCCATGCGGGCGATGGGCGTGATCTGATTGGTTCGGATCGCCTGCGGCGACGCAGGCGAGCTGAGGGACGCAAGGGCGATGAAGATGGTGTCCGGGCATGCCGCCCCGCCACCGGTCTTCATCGCCCTTGGCGTCTCATCATCCGGGCGGACGAGGAGCCCGCGCGATCGGGCAGGGGCTGCACTTGCGGGGGAGGGGGCTTCCGACTAGCAAGGCCTATGAACCTTACAACGGTCATCGCATTGGCGCTGCTTGGACCCATCGCGCTCAAAGCCCTGCTGTGGGCCAATGTCACATTATATTTCACTATCATGCACCGTCGTCTAGATCGGGCCTTTCGGGCCTTCACATGGATCGAATGGCTGCTGTCCTTCGCCATGTCGCTGACCTTCATGCTCGGCATTTACCTGCGTGACGCGGCGCCGCCCTATCTGCCGGCGCTGTTCGTGATATCCGGATTGGGCTGGCTGATCTATTCGGCGTGCAGGGCCTGGCGGCAATCTCGACCCGTCTGACCTGCAAGCTCCGCGCGCCGCCCTCCCCGGCTGGATAATCTGCCCGTAGCCGCTATGAGGCGGGCATGACCCTTCGCCTTGCCATTTTCGATTGCGACGGCACGCTGATCGACAGCCAGCACAGCATCGCCTCCGCCATGCAGCACGCTTTCGAGGCCGTGGCGCTGCCATGCCCGGCGCGCGCTGATTGTCTGTCGATTGTCGGCCTCTCGCTGCCGGAGGCGATGGCGCAACTGCTGCCCGAGGCGGAGCCCGCCTTCCACGCTGCGGTGGCCGAGCATTATAAGCGCGCGTTCCATGAACTGCGGCGCACCGGGCAATTGCGCGAGCCGCTGTATGACGGGGTCGCCGCGCTGCTTGATGCGCTGGAGGCGGATGGCTGGCTGCTCGCCGTCGCCACCGGCAAATCGGATCGGGGGCTGCGGCTCGCGCTGGAGGAACTGGGCATGTTCGGCCGGTTCGTCTCGTTGCAGACGGCGGATCGCCACCCGTCCAAGCCGCATCCCTCGATGATCGAGGCGGCGCTGGCGGATGCCGGCGTGGCGCGCGAGCAAGCCGTCATGATCGGCGACACCAGTTTCGACATGGCGATGGCCTGCGCGGCGGGCGTGCGCGCGCTGGGGGTGGGCTGGGGCTATCATCCGCCGGAAGCCCTGCTGGCGGCCGGTGCCCAGAGCGTGGCCATGGACAGCGCTCAACTCTCTCGCCATATCGGCCTGCCATGACGCAGAATATTGATCCCGCCGCCCCGCCGGGCGATGATGCGGCGGCCCGCCGCGCGGCGCTGGCCCGGCAACGCTTCTTCATGATCGGGCTGTTCCGGCTATCCGGTGCGCTCATCATCCTGTTTGGCATGGCGATCGGGCTCCAGCGCTTCGGCTGGGTGCAGGGCGACAAGGCCAAGTGGATGGGCATGATCGTCTCGCTTGTCGGCTTTGTGCAGTTCATGGTGGTGCCGCGCATGCTGGCGCGCCTGTTCGCCACGCCGCGCGACCCGAGCTGAAGCGGCGATAGAGCGGATGAAACGTTTCTGGACAGCGGCGCAGGCCGTGGCGGATGGACCCTGCTGGGCGATCCTTCTCGATGGCCGTGCGGTGAGAACGCCCGGGCGCGCCTCCCTCACGGTGCCGGGGGAGGCGCTGGCCCGCGCTATTGTGGCGGAATGGGATGCGCAGGGCGAGACGATCGACCCGCGCACCATGCCGATGACCGGCTTTGCCAACGCGACCATCGACCGGGTGTTGCCAGCGATCGGGGACTTTCGCGGACAGGTCGCCGCTTATGCGGAGAGCGACCTGCTCTGCTACCGCGCGGATGGGCCGGAAGCGCTGATCGCGGCGCAGGCGGCGGCCTGGGGGCCGTTGCTTGACTGGGCGGGCCGGCGGCACGCTATCGCCTTCAACGTGACGACCGGGATTCTTCCGGTCGATCAGCCGGCGCTGACGCTGGAGGCGCTGCGCGGTGCGGTGGAGGCGCTGGACCCGTGGGTGCTGGCAGGCGTTGCGACGCTCACGCAGATCAGCGGGTCGCTGGTGTCGGCGCTGGCGCTGATCGAGGGCGCTGCCGAGCTGGAGGGCCTGTGGGCGGCGGTCACGGTCGACGAGCGCTGGCAGGCCGAGCAGTGGGGTGCCGATGAGGCAGCGACGGCGCAACTGGAGGCCCATCGTGCCGACTTCGCCCATGCCGCGCATTATTGTGCGCTGGTCAAAGCTGGCTGACGGGACGAGGCCGGCGCCGGCGCAGCGATAATCCGGGCATGGCCGCGCCCGGCGGGAGCGATTCCACCTTGTCCCGCCATGGGCCCGTTTTCATTCCGACCCGGTTGGCTTAAGGAACGCGCCATGACTGACGCAGCCATCCAGCTCACCGATCTTTCCAAAGTCTATGCCGGCGGCAAGCAGGCGCTCGATGCGGTGAACCTCACCGTGCCGCGCGGCAGCGTGTTCGGCCTGTTGGGCCCCAATGGGGCCGGAAAATCGACGATCATCAACATTCTCGCCGGACTGGTGAACAAGACAGCGGGGGCGGGCCGTATCTGGGGTTTCGATATTGATGCGAACCCGCGCAATGCCCGCAACTCCATCGGTATCGTCAATCAGGAAATCCTGTTCGATCCCTTCTTTACGCCGGCGGAGACGCTGGAGAATCAGGCAGGCTATTATGGCGTGCCCAGAGCCGAGCGGCGCACCATGGAGTTGCTGCGCGCGGTTCATCTGGAGGAGAAGGCGGATGCCTATTCGCGCACGCTCTCCGGGGGCATGAAGCGCCGGCTGATGGTCGCCAAGGCGATGGTGCACAGCCCGCCCATCCTTGTGTTGGACGAGCCGACGGCTGGTGTCGACATCGAGCTGCGCCAGCAGCTGTGGTCCTATGTCCGCTCGCTCAATGAGCGTGGCATCACCATCGTGCTAACGACGCATTATCTGGAGGAAGCTGAGGAGCTGTGCGACCGCATCGCCATCATCAACCATGGCCGGCTGGTCACCGACAAGCCGACGCGGGAGCTGGTGAACATGGCGCAGGAAAAAGTGATCGAGGTGGTGGTCGACCGCGATCTGGCGACGCTGCCCAATCATGCCAATTTTGAAAAGGTGGAGAAGATCGGCGAGCGCGCCTTGCGCGTCACCTACCGGCGTGACCGGGCGACGGCGGGGGATTTGCTGGGCGTGATCCAGAGCCAGGGCTTTGCGATCGTTGACGTTTCGACGCGGGAGCCGGACCTTGAGGATGTGTTCCTGCAACTGACGCGGGACGTTGCCTGACTGCGTGACGTTCAGGCATGAGGGCAAGAAAAAGGCCGCCGATCCTGCGATTGGCGGCCTTTTTCAGGACTTGTGATGGATCAGGCGAAGCTGACCATCGTATGGCGACGGCGCATGCTGACACCCACCAGCGCGAAGCCGGCGATCAGCAGGGCCCAGGTTGCCGGCTCGGGAACGGCCGTCATGCTGACATTGTCGATCGCGAAGTCAGCGGCGGTGCCGCCAAAACCTTCACCGAAGAACTGGAATGAAAGGTCAACCGGGCCGAAGACAGCGCCCGAATCCCACGAGGTGGTGAAGGTTCTCCACTCCCGCGCAGGCGTGTCTTCTGCATTTAGAAAGTCACCAGCCTGCTTCCCGTCAATGAAGAAGCCGAGGTCCGCATCGCCCGGATTATTAAGGCCGTTGAGCGGCACATAATAATCGAAGCTGAGCGTATAGGTCTGACCGGCAACAACGTTGATGATCTGGGATAATGAATCCGGATGCGCCGAGTCCGAGGAGAAATAGGCGACAAAGCTACCGCCCGTCGGGTTCGGGAGAATCGGCTCGCCGAATGCGCCGTCCGGATAGTCGGCACTGCTGCCGAAGGGAATGACGACTGGCGGGGTGCCGCCGCCGGTATTGCCGAGCGTCCAGGAAGCAAAGCCGTCCTCGAAGCCGCCATTGGTAATGAGATTGCTCGCCGCCAATACGGGACTCGCAAGCCCCATGGCGGCAACGGCACCCAGTGCCATAAAAGTCTTCATTTTCAATCTCCCACTATGCGGTGCGACGCTACGAGCCGCGTCGCCAAGCTCATCACCCCACAGCTCCCATATAGCATGGCGGGAGGAGGATTATCTATATATTAACTATGTTTAGATGCGGCCAACCGGGGGATTCGAGCGCCGTTCGGTGGCGCTGGCATCGCCGGGCGATGATCAGGCGTGGCCGGGGGGATCGGCGGCGCGACGCGTGGATGCTTTCCAAAGGCGGCAGCGGGGGTTAGGGATCGGCTATCCGCCGCATTCAGGCGGCGGCGAGAAGCGCGCAGATGATCATATCCACTTACGACGTTGTTATCATCGGGTCCGGGGCGGCGGGGCTGACAGCCGCGATCAAGCTGGCGCAGAGCCACAAGGTGCTGGTGCTGGCCAAGGGCGCGCTGGACGGCGGCTCGACCAACTGGGCACAAGGCGGCATCGCCGCCGTGCTCGATGCCGGTGACAGCTTTGCCGCTCATGTCGAGGATACGATGGTGGCCGGCGCGGGGCTGAATAACCGGGCGACGGTGGAGCGCGTGGTCTCCGGCGCGCCGGCGGCGATCGAGCGGCTGGCGGCGCTCGGCGTGCCGTTCAACGACGCGGCGGAATTTGGCGAGCGCTGGCATCTGACGCGCGAGGGCGGCCATTCGCACCGCCGCATCGTCCATGTCGATGACGCGACCGGCGCAGCGGTGCAAAAGGCGCTGGTGATGGCGGCGCAGGCCAATCCGAACATCACGCTGCTGGAGGATATGGTCGCAATCGACCTCATCACCTCCCGCCATGGCGAGCAATATTCCGGCGATGGCCATGTGTGGGGCGTCTATGCGCTCAACAAAAAGGCCGGTCGGGTGGATGCCTTTGTCGCGCGGGCGACCATTCTCGCCTCGGGCGGGGCAGGGCGCACCTATCTTTTCTCCACCGCGCCGCGCGGGGCGACGGGTGATGGCATCGCCATGGCGTGGCGCGCGGGCTGCCGGGTCTCCAACATGGAGATGATGCAGTTTCACCCGACCTGCCTCTACCATCTGGAGGTCAAGAACTTCCTCATCACCGAGGCGATGCGCGGGGAAGGCGGGCTGCTCAAGCTGCCGCCCGGCGTGCCCGGCGGCGGCGAGCGGTTCATGGACCGGTTCGACGAACGCGGCGAACTGGCTCCGCGCGATGTGGTCGCCCGCGCCATCGATCATGAGATCAAGCGGCTGGGGCTGGACTATGTCCATCTCGACATCAGCCACAAGCCGCCGGAATTCATCAAGGAGCATTTCCCGACCATTTACGCGCGGCTGCTGGAGCTGGGCATCGACATCACCCGCGAGCCGATCCCGGTGGTGCCGGCGCAGCATTATACCTGCGGCGGCGTGGTCATCGATCTGGACGGGCGCACCGATCTGCCCGGCCTCTATGCGGCGGGGGAGGTGACGGAGAGCGGGCTGCATGGCGCGAATCGCCTGGCCTCCAACTCGCTGCTCGAATGCTTCGTGTTCGGCGAAGCCGCGGCCCATCATATCTGCACCCATTGGGACACGCTGCCGCCACCGCCGCCGATCCGGCCGTGGGATGAAAGCCGCGTGACGGACAGCGACGAGGAAGTGATCGTCCACCATAACTGGAAGGAAATCCGCCGGTTCATGTGGGATTATGTCGGCATTGTGCGCACCACCAAGCGGCTGGAGCGGGCCCAGCACCGCGCCGACCTGCTCCAGCGCGAGGTGGATGATTATTACGGTAATTTCCGCGTGACGGCCGATCTGATCGAGCTGCGCAACCTGCTGGAAGTGGCGCGACTCGTCATCCGCTCGGCGCTTCACCGCAAGGAAAGTCGCGGGCTGCACTATACGCTGGATTATCCCGACCGGTCGCCGGAGGCCCGCGATACGGTGCTGGTTCCATGAGGAAAGTCCGGACGGTTCCCGCCGGAGGGCTCCATTGAACGCAAATTCGATTCGGCGTGTCGCATCCGCCTTGAACCCATTCGGCCCATGTTAAGCATTGGGCGATGAGAATATGGTCATGAACGGCAAGGAGAATAAGGTGCTGCGGAGGCGCTTTGCGCGATGGCCGGCGGGAATCGCGCTGTTGATCCTGGCCGGCGCATGCACGGCGATCCCCTCGGCGACCCCGGTCCGTGTCGCGGCTGCGCCTGTGGCGCCTCCGCGCCCGGCCTCGCCGCCTCCCCCGCCACCGGCGTTCAGGCCTGCGCCGCCGGCTCCGGCGAGCCAGCCATCCCCGGCGCTCGTCTCCATCATCGAAACGCTGGGCCGCAATTTCAATGGCTCGGTCGGTATCGCGGTCGAGCGTGTCGATGCCGGCTGGACCGTCTCGCACAATGGCAACAAGCTGTTCCCGCAGCAGAGCGTCTCCAAGCTGTGGGTCGCGATGACGATGTTCGACGCGATCGATCGGGGCAAGGTCACGCTCGATCAGTCGGTGATGATCCGGCCGAGCGACCTCACCTTGTTCCATCAGCCGATGGCGGCGCTGGTCAAGGGCGAGGGCTACCAGACGACGCTGCGCGACCTATTCAACCGCGCGATGACGCAGAGCGACAATACCGCGAATGATTCGGTGCTGCGCACGGTAGGCGGGCCCAATGCGGTGCGCGGCTATCTCGCGCGGCGCTTCTTTGGCCCGGAGACCATCCGCTTCGGCCCGGGTGAGCGGCTGTTGCAGAGCCAGACCGCCGGCCTGAGCTGGTCGCAGGAAATGTCGCAGGGCCGGCGTTTCTATACCGCGCGCGCCAACCTGCCACGATCAGCGCGCGAAAAGGCGCTCGATACCTATCTGGCCGATCCGATCGACGGCGCCGCGCCGCTTGCCGTCGTTCGCGCGCTCGCCAAGCTGCAAAAAGGCGACATGCTCTCGCCCGCTTCCACCAAATTGCTGCTTTCGACCATGAGCGAGGCGCGCACCGGCCCGCAGCGCATCAAGGCGGGGGTGCCGGCCGGCTGGGTCTATATGCACAAGACCGGGACCGGACAGGATCTGGGCGCGCGGTCGACCGGCTATAATGATGTCGGGATCATGACCGCGCCGGATGGCACCAGCTATGCGATCGCGGTGATGATCGGCGAGACCACGGTCACGGTGCCGCAGCGCTGGGAGCTGATGCAGTCCGTTGCGCGTTCGGTCGCGGCGCTGCACCGGAAATAGACGCGCAACAGGGACGATTGCGCGCGCCGGCGCGCGGCGATTGACCCCCGGTCGCCGGATGCCTTATCGCCATGCGGATGCCCGCACTTGCGCCCTCGCTCGCGATCGTGATCGTGAACTATCGGACGGCGGATTTCGTGATCCGCGCCATGGATGCGCTGGCCCGGGAGCGCAGCGCGGCCGAGCCGTTCGAGGTCATCATCGTCGATGGTGCGTCCGGCGACGGTTCGGCGGAGCGGCTGGCCGCGCATTTTGCGGAGGCCGCATGGCGGGGCTGGGTGTCCGTTTTGCCGCTGGCGATCAATGGCGGGTTCGGCTGGGCCAATAATCAGGCAATATTGCAGCTGCTGCAACGCAGCGCGCCGCCCGACTATATTCATCTGCTCAATCCCGATGCGGTGGTGGAACCGGGCGCGGTGGCGGCCCTGCTCGCGGTGATCCGCAGCAATCCGCAAATCGGTGCAGTGGGGAGCCAGCTGATCGAACCGACGGGTGAGGTTGCGGGCTCGGCTTTCCGCTTTCCGTCGGTCGGGCGCGAATTTCTGCGTGGTTGCGGCATCGCCCGGCTGGGGGCGTGGCTTGGGGTCGCGCCCACGCTCGTCGAGCGCGCCGAACCGGGGCCGGCCGACTGGCTGACCGGTGCCAGCGTGATGGTCCGCAGCGCGGCGCTGCGCGAAACCGCTTTGTTCGATGACGGGTTCTTCCTCTATTTCGAGGAAGTCGAGCTGATGCACCGGATGGGCAAGGCCGGCTGGCAGATGTGGTTCGTGCCGGCGAGCCGGGTCATGCATATTGGCGGCGCCGCGACCGGTGTGGCGAGTGGAGGCCAGATCGCGGTGCGGCCCTATCCGGCCTATCATTTTGCATCGCGCCGGCGCTATTTCATGCTGACTGGCGGGCTGGCCGGGTTGCTCGCGGCCAATCTGGCATGGCTTGCGGGCCGGGTGCTGGGATATGTCGCGCGGCCACTGCTGGGGCGGCGGGGTGAGGCGGTCCCGCGCGAATTGCGGATGACGCTGCGCTATGGCTTCTGGCCGACATCCGGTGATCGCCGCCGCTCGCCCACGCGCTGGGATGCGCCGCCCGGACAGGAACCGGCCTGGAGACGCGAGGCCTCGTGAGCGGGGGACGTGGGCTCGGCCCGCCCCGGGGCCAGATCGTCCGTGAAGCCATGCTTTGCTGTCGCCGCTCGCGCTCTTGTCCGCTGCGGAACGCTCCATTGATTCGTGCTTTCAGGATGGCTATAGCGACGCCCTGAAGATGGCGGCCATTCAAGGGGTCGCCTTTTTCCGTTTGGGTCACCGCAGCCGGGTGGCCTGCTGACCAGAAAGGACAAGGCTCATGTCGATCACGCCGCTCATGCCCGTTTATCCCCGGTGCGATGTGCGTCCCGTGCGCGGCGAGGGCTGCTATCTGATCGGCGAGCGCGGCGAGCGCTATCTGGATTTTGCGAGCGGCATCGCCGTCAACGCGCTGGGCCATGGCCATCCGCATCTGGTGAAGGCGATTGCGGATCAGGCGGCAACGCTGATGCACGTCTCCAACCTCTACGGCTCGCCGCAGGGGGAGGCGTTTGCGCAGCGCATCGTCGATCACAGCTTTGCCGATACGGTGTTCCTCACCAATTCGGGCGCCGAGGCGGTCGAGTGCGCGATCAAGACGGCGCGGCGCTACCATTTTGCCAATGGCGATCCGCAGCGCCACAAGCTGATCACCTTCCGCAACGCCTTCCACGGCCGCACGCTCGGCACGATCAGCGCAACCAATCAGTCCAAGATGCGCGATGGCTTCGAGCCGCTGCTGCCCGGCTTCGATTATGCGACGTTCAACGACCTGGACGGCGCGCTGGCGCTGATCGACGATGAGACCGCGGGTTTCCTGGTCGAGACGGTGCAGGGCGAAGGCGGGCTCACGGCCGGCACGCCGGAGTTTATCAAGGGCCTGCGCGCGGCCTGTGATGCGCATGGGCTGCTGCTGGTGCTGGACGAGGTGCAATGCGGCTATGGGCGCACCGGCAAGTTCTTCGCGCATGAACATTATGGCATCGCGCCGGATATCATGGCGGTCGCCAAGGGCATTGGCGGGGGCTTCCCGCTCGGCGCCTGCCTTGCCAGCGAGGAAGCGGCCAAGGGCATGGGTTTCGGCACCCACGGTTCGACCTATGGCGGCAATCCGCTGGCCTGCGCGGCGGGCATGGCGGTGCTCGACGTGATGCTGGCCCCCGGCTTCTTCGACGAGGTCGCGCGCAAGGGCGAGCGACTGCGCGGGGCGCTGGAGCAACTCATCCCCAATCATGACGGTGTGTTCGAGGAGGTGCGCGGGCTTGGCCTGATGCTCGGCCTCAAGCTCAAGCCGGCGGTGGAGGCCCGTGATTTCGTGGCGCATCTGCGCGACAATCACGGCTTTCTCGCAGTCTCGGCAGGGGAGAATGTCGTGCGCATCCTGCCGCCGCTGGTGATTGAGGAAAGCCACATTGCCGAGGCGATCGAGAAGCTCTCGGCCGGTGCGGCGAGCTACAAGGTCGCCGAGTCGGTCGCCTGAGCGCGAGTCAATGCTCCTGCGGATGCAGGAGCCAGGGCCCGGTGGCGGATTCAGGCTGCCCCGGGTTCCTGCTTTCGCAGGAATACTGGAAAGTCGAAAAATGATGACGAGACATTTCCTCAACCTGTCCGATGCCGGTGGCGATGCTGTCGCCGCGATGCTTGCCGACGCGATCGACCGCAAGGCGGCGCGGGTCGCGGCGGGCCTGCCCAAGGGCGCGGCCGACAAGGATGCGCCGCTCGCCGGGCGGACGCTGGCGCTGATCTTCGAGAAAAATTCGACCCGCACGCGCGTGTCCTTCGACATGGCGATCCGCCAGCTCGGCGGCACGTCGATGGTGATGGATGCGGGCTCGATGCAGATCGGCCGGGGCGAAACCGTGGCCGATACGGCGCGGGTGCTCAGCCGCATGGTCGATGCGATCATGATCCGCACCGATGACCATGCCAAGATCGAGGAAATGGCGGCTCATGCCACCGTACCGGTCATCAACGGCCTGACGGACCTTTCCCACCCATGTCAGATCGTCGCGGATCTGCTGACGGTGATCGAGCATGGTCTCGCGCTGCCGGGCAGCCAGTGGGCCTGGCTGGGCGATGGCAATAATGTGCTGCACTCGATCATCGAGGCGGCCGGGCTGTTCAAGTTTGATGTGCGCATGGGCGTGCCGCAGGGCTATGAGCCCGATCCCCGCTTTGCCGCGCAGGCCGAGCAGCAGGGGGCGACCGTCACGCTCCACCGCGATGCGGCGCAGGCTGTGGCAGGCGCGGACGTCGTCGTTACCGATACCTGGATTTCGATGGGGCAGCCCGGCGGCGAGGCGAAGCTGCAGGCGATGATGCCCTATCAGGTGACGACGGCGCTGATGGCGCAGGCCAAGCCGAGCGCGCGCTTCCTCCACTGCCTGCCCGCTCATCGCGGCGAGGAGGTGACGGAAGAGGTGATTGACGGTCCCCGCTCGCTCATCTGGGATGAGGCCGAGAACCGGCTGCACGCGCAAAAGTCGATCCTGCTGTGGGCATTCGGCCTGCTCGCTTGAGCTGACAGGCTTGCCGGGCGGCCGGCGGCTCCTATCTGGAACAGGACGGGGCCATGGCGGACCCCGCACAAGGATGATCTATGGCAAGACTGGCGCGATCTTTCAGTGACGAGGCGTTCGGCTTCACCATCCCGGCGCGCCATGTGCGCGGGCGGATGGTGCGGATCGGCGGGGCGCTGGACGATGTTCTCTCGGCGCATGCCTATCCGCCGGTCATCGAGCGGCTGGTGGCCGAGGCGCTGGTGCTCGCCAGCCTGCTCGGCGCGATGCTGAAGGATGATGCAGGCCAGCTCACCTTGCAGGCGCAGACCGAGCAGGGCGCGGTTTCGCTGCTGGTGGCGGATTATCAGGCCGGTGCCGTGCGCGGCTATGCGCAATATGATGCCGATCAGCTGGCCGAACTGGGGCCGGAGCCGACGCTGTTCGGTCTGTTCGGCAAGGGCTATCTCGCCATCACATTCGATCAGGCGACGACGAAGGAGCGCTATCAGGGCATCGTGCCGTTGGAAGGAGCGAGCCTTGGCGCGGCGGCGGAGCATTATTTCGCGCAGTCCGAGCAGATTCCCAGCCTCGTCCACATCGCCGTGCAGCAGGATGGCGAGGGCGGCTGCGTTGGCGCGGGGCTGTTGCTGCAGCATCTGCCCGACGGCGAGGTGGGGCGCGAGCGGCTCCATGCGCGGCTTGACCATCCGGACTGGGAGCATGCCGAGATCATGGCGCGCACACTGACCGATGGCGAACTGACCGATCCGGCGCTGCCGCTGACCGATATCGTCTGGCGGCTGTTTCACGAAGAGGCGGAGATCCGGGTGTTCAACCCGATTGCGCTGCACAAGGGCTGCCGCTGCGATGCGGGGCATATCCGCTCCGTGCTCGGCCGATTCGGTCCGGAGGAGCGCGGCGAGATGGCGGATGAGCGCGGCGTCATCGGCGTCGATTGCGCGTTCTGCTCGCGGTTGTTCGAGGTGACGCTGGCGGAGCTTCCCGGCGGAAACTGAGGGCCGCGGGCAGGCATGGCGGACGGCCCGGCCATGGCTGATGCCCTCCACATTACGACGAGTCGTGCTTTTTTCTCGCCATAATGTCATATTATGCTCACATGGCAGGTGAAATGCTGCGGCGCGGGCAACGGACAATGCGAGGGGCGATGATAGGCAAAGGATTAGGCTTGTCGGGAATCATGCTGGGCATGGCGTGCTCGGCAGCCGCATTGGCACAGCCGGCCAATTACACAGCGCTGGGTCTGCTGGAGCGCGGCGAATGGGAACTGGCCGAACATGGACATCCCGGCAAGGCGCGGCGGGTGTGCCTTGGCGATCCGGCGCAATTGCTTCAGCCCCGCCACCCCGGCCGTCAATGCAAGCGGTTTGTCCTGGAGAATAGCGCGCGCCGGGTGGCGATCACCTATGATTGCGGACAGGCCGGGCAAGGCCGCACGACGCTGCGCGTGGAGACAGGGCGGCTGGTGCAGATCGATTCGCAAGGCGTTGCGGCCGGCGCGCCTTTCGCCATGACTATCGAGGGTCGCCGGGTGGGGGTATGCAAGGCCGCGCCTTAGCCATTGGGATATTGCGGCGGATGCTGGCGCGCGGATGAGAGCCGCATTGGGCTTGCCGCGCTTGCTGATTCGCCCATAGCGACGTTTCAATAGTGCTTTTCCGTCCTTTTGGCCTGCTCATCCCATATAGATACCGGGCGGAACCCATGTTGTGAGCTGCGCCATGGCGGTCATGATTGGGGGGCAGGCGCGGTTCCCGCAGGCGCGAACAGGCGCCGCGCCGGCATGGCGATAATCCTTACCGTGGCGCAATGACGCAAATTGCGCTAGCGGGCGGCCATGGCTTCTGAACAACCTATCGCCGTCGTCCTGATTTCAGGCGGGCTCGATTCCATGGTCGTCGCCGGACTTGCCCGTGAGGCGGGCTTTCGGATCGCGGCGCTCACCATCGACTATAACCAGCGTCACCAGATTGAACTGGAGGCTGCGAACCGCGTTGTGGCGGCCGTCGGCGCGGAGCGGCATGTCGTGCTTCCGCTCGATCTCTCGCTGTTCGGCGGATCGGCGCTGACCGCCGATATCGCCGTGCCCAAGGATGGCGTTGGCGATGATATTCCGATCACCTATGTGCCCGCACGCAACACGATCTTCCTGTCGCTCACGCTCGGCTTTGCCGAGGTGGTCGGCGCGCGCCATATCTTCATTGGCGTCAATGCGCTGGATTATTCGGGCTATCCCGATTGCCGGGCCGAATATATCGCGGCGTTCGAGGCAATGGCCGCGCTGGCGACTCGCGATGGCGTGGAAGGCCGCGCCGTGCGGATCGAAGCGCCGCTCCAGCATATGACCAAGGCGCAGATCGCACTGGAGGCCGATCGCCTCGGGCTCGACGCGGGCATGAGCTGGTCATGCTATGATCCGACGCCGGAGGGGCTACATTGCGGCCTGTGCGATAGCTGCCGCTTGCGCGCCAGGGGCTATATCGAGGCGGGCCTGCCCGATCCGACGCGCTACGCCGTGCAGCCCTGATCGCCGCGCGATGAGCTACGCCGTCAAGGAAATGTTCCTCACCTTGCAGGGGGAAGGCATGCAGGCCGGGCGCCGCGCGGTGTTCCTGCGTTTTGCCGGGTGTAATTTATGGTCCGGCCGCGAGGCGGATCGCGCCAGTGCCATCTGCCAGTTTTGCGACACGGATTTCGTTGGCACGGATGGCGAGAATGGCGGACGATTCGCCAGTGCCGATATGCTGGCCGCTGCCGCCGCGGCGCTCTGGGGGAGCGAAAGCGGCGGGCGCTTCGTCGTCGTCACCGGGGGCGAGCCCATGCTGCAACTCGACAGTGCTGCCGTCGAGGCGCTGCACGCGGTCGGGTTCGAGATTGCCGTGGAAAGCAACGGCACGCTGCCCGCAACGCCGGGGATCGACTGGTTGTGCATCAGCCCCAAGGCCGGGAGCGAGGTCGTCCAGCGCACTGGCGGGGAACTCAAACTGGTCTGGCCGCAGGCGGGAATCGACCCGGTTGCGCTGCTGGACTGGGACTTTGCCCATTTCCTCGTCCAGCCGATGGATTGCGGCGAGGAGAGTGCCAATGCCGCAGCGCGCGAGGCGGCGATCGCGCTGGTGATGCGCGACAGCCGCTGGCGCCTGACGCTCCAGACTCACAAGCTGCTCGGGCTGAAATAGGGCGATTATTCGGCGGCGACGGTCTCCGCGTCCGGGCTGTCTTCGTCGGAGGTCCCACGCGGCGCGGCGGGGCGACTGACATTGCTGGCGTTGCCGGGCGTGCCGATGCCATTGGCCCTGACCGCGTCGAGATCGGTCATCGAATCATTCACCGTGCCGTCGACCACATCCATGTCGCGCATCTCGACCGCATTGCCGGCGGCCTCGTTGCTGCCGCCGCCGCCACAGCCGGCGAGCAGCAGGCAGGGCAGGGCGCATAGGGCCATGGTGCGCAGGGCGGGCATCCTGCGGCGAAGGTCGGGGTGAGGCATCTGTGTTTTCTCCCAATGGCGCGATCGTTCGTCTGCCTGGCGCGACCCGCGGAACGACCGCAAAGCGCGGACCCTAGAGCATTTCAAAGTCGGATGGAAAGACAGGACGACTCGGAAAATAGGGTTGGTAAAAGACGGTCTCGATCTTGAGGCGAACCGGGGCGCCAGCTCTCGTGACGTCATGGCTGTCGCTCAACAGATAGGCGTGCTTGGCGCGGCCGCTCAAGGGGCTGGCGGCGCCGGCGCGCCGGACGGTGTCTGGATTGCGTGGAGCATGGCTTGAGCATGGGCCCGTAGCGCCGCATCGACGACCGTCATGTCTGCCGGTTTGCCGAGCGCGGCAAGGCTGGTGACGCCAAAAGAGCGGATGCCACATGGCACGATGCCGTCATAATGGGTGAGATCCGGCGCGACGTTGATCGCCAGACCGTGCAGCGTCACCCATTTGCGCACGCGCACGCCGATGGCGGCGATCTTGGCTTCGCCGCCCCTGTCATCATGCGACCAGACGCCGATCCGTCCGGCAGCGGTCCATGCTGGCACGTCAAGATCGGCCAGCGCCGCGATCACCCATTGCTCGACGGCCTGAACGAACCGGCGAACATCGCGCCCGCGCCGGCCCAGATCGAGATTGAGATAGACGACGCGCTGGCCGGGGCCATGATAGGTATATTGCCCGCCGCGCCCGGTCTCGTGCACGGGGAAGCGTGGCGCAATGAGGTCGCTCGCTACGGCGCTGGTGCCGGCGGTGTAGAGCGGCGGATGTTCGATGAGCCAGATGCGCTCGCGGGCGGTCCCGGCGGCAATGGCTTCGGCGCGTTGCGTCATGTCCGCTACGCTGGCGGCATAATCGAGGAGGCCGGGCTCGACCCGCCATTCGATCGCCTCCAGGTCCGGCGCCGGGAGCGGCGGGAAAACATCCTCTGTCATGATCGCTGTCATCGTGGAGCCGACATGTGGGTTGCGACCAATTTTGGCAAGGGCCGATGCGACGCTGGCCCTCGCCGCGGAATATCCCTATCGAGCGCTCGATGTGGAGCGCACACCAGTGAACAAGATCGATTTCAATCTCGTCTGGGACGATGCCCGGGCCATGGCTCGCGGCAATCGGGATTTGCTGACCGCGATTGCCGGCATGTTCCTGCTGCTGCCAAGCATTGTGGCGGGTCAGTTCAGCCGGATGCCGCCGCCGCTGGCGACCGGTGCCGCGCCGGAGGCGGCCATGGCCCGCCTGATGGAATATGCGACGCTCAACTGGCCGGTGCTGGTCGTGCACAGTCTGGTCACGGCGTTCGGCATTCTGGCGATGCTCGCACTGCTGCTGCGCACCGAGCGGCTGACGGTGGCGCAGTCGCTCCATGCCGCGCTGCTGGCGCTGCCGGTCTATATTCTCGCGGTCATCGTGCAGCGTTTCGGGGTGATGTGTGGCCTGACGCTCTTCTTCCTGCCCGGCTTTTACCTGCTGGGCCGGCTCGCGCTGATCGCGCCGGTGGCGGTGGTGGAGCGACCCGGGAATCCGCTCATCATGCTGCGCCGCAGCGCCGAATTGACGTACGGCAATGGCTGGCGGATCTTTGTGATGCTGGCCACCGTGTTTCTGGCGGCGACGGCGATCGGGATAGCGGTGACCTCGGTGGTCGGCGTGCTGGCCAGCCTGTTACTGTCCACCGAGCTGGCCAATCTGGCGGTGGCCATCGTCTCGGGTCTGGTGGAGACGACCATCGGCCTCGCCATCATGCTGGTGACCGCCGCACTCTATCGCGCTGCGTCGCGCCCGGCAGGCGCACGGCGCGCCTGACGGACGGGCAGCGGGGCCTTCTCCGGATCAGGCCCAGGTGACGCGGGGCGGCAGGCTCATCAGGATCGCGTCGATATTGCCGCCGGTCTTGAGGCCGAACAGCGTGCCGCGGTCATGGACGAGGTTGAACTCGACATAGCGGCCGCGCCACTCAAGCAGATCGGCTTCTTCCTGCGCGGTCCATGGCAGGCCCATGCGGCGGCGCACCAGCTGCGGGAAGACATTCAGAAACGCCTCGCCCACCGCGCGGGTGAACGCGAAGTTCGCGTCGAAATCGCCTTCGAGATGATCGTAGAAGATGCCGCCTACGCCGCGGTGCACCTGCCGGTGGGGAATGTAGAAATAATCATCCGCCCATTGCTTGAAGCGTGGATAATAGGCCGGGTCATGCGGATCGCAGGCGGCCTTGAAGGCGGCGTGGAAATCAGCGGTGTCGTCCGCATAGGCGATCGGCGGATTGAGATCCGCTCCGCCGCCGAACCAGCGCTTCGTGGTGACGAGGAAGCGGGTGTTCATGTGCACGGCCGGCACATGGGGATTGGCCATATGCGCCACCAGGCTGATGCCGGTCGCGAAGAAGCCGGGATCATCCTGCGCGCCGTGGATGGTCTTGGCGAATTCAGGAGAGAAAGTGCCGCCCACGGTCGAGACGTTGACGCCGACCTTCTCGAAGACCTTGCCTTTCATGACGCCGCGCACGCCGCCGCCGCCGCCGCCTTCTTCCATCGGCCCGGCCTTGGTGCCATCGCCTTCGCGCCACCAGCCCAGATAATCGAAGGTGGCGTCGCTGCCGGCCTCGCGCTCGATCGCCTCGAATGCGCCGCAGATCCGATCCCGAAGGTCCTCGAACCATGCCCGTGTGGCCAGTTGTTGTTCGTCCAGCATCATCGTCCCGTCATCATCATATGTGGACCTTTCCCATGCCGCGTGCCCTGTCCTGCCGCCTTGACGTGAATCAAGTCGCGGCGGCCGGAGGATCATGCGGGAAGAGATCCGTTTGCCTGAGCGCTTCCCCCAGCGCGATGCCAGTTGCGACCGCCAGGTTCAAGGAGCGAAAGCCCCTGGCCATGGGAATCCGCACCCGCAGGGCCGCGCGGGCATGCAGCTCGGGAGGCAGGCCGGCGCTTTCCCGACCCATCAGGAGAATGTCGTCGGGACGAAAGCGGGCATCGGTGAGTCGGGTCTCGCCGGCGCTTGTGAGCGCGACGAGCCGGGCGCCGGCGCCAAGGCGGGCCTGCGCGAAGGTGTCGAAATCGGGATGACGGGTGACGTCGACATGGCCGCCATAATCCATGGCGGCGCGCTGGAGCTGCTTGTCCGACGCCGGAAAACCGCAGGGCAGGATGATGTCGACCGGGATATCCCAGCAGGCGGCAAGCCGCAGGATGGTGCCGACATTGCCGGCGATATCGGGTTGGTGAAGGGCGATGCGCATGACCTGACCCCTAACGGTAAAGCGGCGTTCGTCCCAGTCGTGTCATGGGGCTGCAAAAAAGCTGTGGCGGCAAGGAAATTGAAGGTTGGCAAATCGCCGCCAAGGGCGCTATCAGGCGCCCGAACGCGCCCAGGGGGTTCCTGGCGCGCGGTTGTCGTATGGTCCCCGCCGGGCGGTCTGTTTTCCTGACATGAACAGGGAGCGGAACTGGCTATGACAGGGCTGAAGGCGACAGCCGATCCGAGGTTCGAGCCCGGCGCACATCAGCGCCGATCGCCGGGCAAAGGGAGGCAATGAGGAACGCATGGCCACTGAAGTGCAAGGAACGGAAGCTGTCGTGAGTGAAGGCGAGGGCGTTCGCCGCCGCGACTTCATCAACATCGCGGCCGTGAGTTTCGCGGGCGTCGGCGGTGTTGCCGTCCTCGCGCCGCTCATCAACCAGATGAACCCCAGCGCGGACGTGCTGGCGCAGGCGACCACCGAGGTGGACCTCTCGTCGATCGAGGAGGGGCAGGCCATCAAGGCCGTGTATCGCTCGCAGCCGCTGTTCGTGCGCCATCTGAGCGCCAAGGAAATCGCGGAAGCCGATGCGGTCAACATCGCCACGCTGCGCGATCCGCAGACGCTGGAGCAGCGCACGGTCGACGGCAAGAAGCAGTGGCTCATCACCATGGGCGTCTGCACGCATCTGGGCTGTGTGCCGCTGGGTGCCGGCGAAGGCGAGAATCGCGGCGAATATGGCGGCTATTTCTGCCCGTGCCACGGTTCGTCCTATGATACGGCCGCGCGCATCCGCAAGGGTCCGGCGCCGAAGAACCTCGTGGTTCCGCCGTATAAATACACCTCCGAAACCGCTGTTCTTGTAGGCTGAGGATAAAGATAATGAGCTTTCCCTGGGCTGAGCATTACACTCCCAAAAATCCCGTGATGAAGTGGGTCGACGAGCGCCTGCCGCTCCCCCGCCTCGTCTACAACGCGGTTGGCGCGGGCTATCCGGTGCCGCGCAACCTCAATTATTTCTGGAACTTCGGCGTGCTTGCCGGCGTGGCGCTGACCATTCAGCTCGTCACCGGCATCATTCTGGCGATGCACTATGCGGCGAATGCCGGCATCGCGTTCGACTCGGTCGAGCATATCATGCGCGACGTGAACTCGGGCTGGCTGATGCGCTATGCGCACGCGAACGGCGCGAGCTTCTTCTTCATCGTCGTCTATCTCCACATTTTTCGCGGTCTTTTCTATGGCTCCTACAAGGCGCCGCGCGAGATGGTGTGGCTGCTCGGCATCGTCATCTTCCTGCTGATGATGGCCACGGCCTTCCTTGGCTATGTGCTCCCCTGGGGCCAGATGAGCTTCTGGGGCGCGCAGGTCATCACCGGGCTGTTCGCGGCGATTCCGGTGGTCGGCGAGCCGATCCAGACCTGGCTGCTCGGCGGGTTCGCGCCCGGCAACGCCTCGCTCAACCGCTTCTTCTCGCTCCACTATCTGCTGCCGTTCGTGCTGGCCGGTGTCATCATCCTGCACATCTGGGCACTGCACATTCCGGGTTCGTCGAACCCGACCGGCGTGGAAGTGAAGGGGCCGCAGGATACGGTGCCGTTCCATCCCTATTATACGGCCAAGGACGGGTTCGGCCTCGGCATCTTCCTGATCATCTTCGCGCTGGTGCTGTTCTTTGCGCCGAATTCGATGGGCCATCCGGATAATTATATCGCGGCCAACCCCATGTCGACGCCAGCGCACATCGTGCCTGAATGGTATTTCTGGCCATTCTACGCGATCCTGCGCGCCTTCACGATGGATCTGACGATTCCGTTCACCGGCATCGTGATCATCGAGGCCAAGCTGCTCGGCGTGATGGCGATGTTCGCCTCGATCCTGCTGCTGTTCTTCCTCTCGTGGATCGACACGTCGCCGGTTCGCTCGGGCAAGTATCGGCCGCTGTTCAAGAAGTTCTTCGTGCTGCTCGTGATCGACGTGCTGATCCTGGGCTATTGCGGCGGTGCGCCGGCCGAAGAGCCCTTCGTGATGATCAGTCAGCTCGCGGCGGCCTATTATTTCGCGCATTTCCTGATCATTCTGCCGATCATTGCATCGATCGAGCGGCCCGATCCGCTGCCCGGTTCGATCACCGAGGCTGTGCTCGCGAAATCAACGCACACACATGACGATGCAGCCAGCCCGGCGTCCGCCGCCGCGGCCGCTGAATAAGGGGGCATAGCAATGGTTCGTTTCCTCGGCGGTCTCGTCGGCCTGTTTTTCGCAGGCATGCTGCTCCTGAGCTTCATCTGGGGCGCAGTCAGCTATGTCAGCGACCCGCCTGCCGCCACGGCGGAGCAGGAGTTCCACAAGCATCCCATACAGGTGGCGTGGAGTTTCAACGGTCCGTTCGGCAAATATGACAAGGCGCAGCTCCAGCGCGGCTTCCAGGTCTATTCGGAAGTCTGCTCGGCCTGCCACTCGCTGCATCAGGTGACGTTCCGCAGCCTGGCCGACCTTGGCTATAACGAAGCCGAGATCAAGGCGATCGCCAAGGCCCGTCAGGTGCCCGCGATCGATCCGAATACCGGTGAGGCCACCACCGCTCCGGGTGCGCCGGCGGACAAGTTCCCGCTGGTCTACCCCAATGACGTGGCGGCACGGGCGGCTAATAACAGCGCCATTCCGCCGGATCTTTCGCTGATGGCGAAGGCGCGTCATGATGGCTCCAACTATATCCACTCGATTCTGGTGGGCTATCAGGACCAGCCGGCCGAACTGCTGCGCAAGTTCCCGGATGCGAAGACCGGCGAAGGGCTGCATTACAACCCCTATTTCGCCAACCTCAATCTGGCGATGGCGCCACCGCTGTCGGCCGAAGGTCAGGTGACCTATGCCGAGGGCCAGCCCAAGCCGACGGTCGACCAGATGGCGCAGGACGTCTCGGCCTTCCTGACCTGGGCGGCTGAGCCCAAGATGGAAACGCGCAAGAGCACGGGTCTGGGCGTGTTGATCTTCCTGCTCTTCGGCACGGTGCTGGCCTATATGGCCTACCAGAATATCTGGTCCACCAAGGAGCATTGATCCGGATCGCGTGACGCGGCTGCGTCATGCCCGGCGGAGATAAAGAAGGGCGGGTCCGATGGGCCCGCCCTTTTTTGCGCCTGCTGCGCGGATGCTTCCGGTCAATGGGCCGGAGCCGGCTTGATCCGGTTACGGTGCGATCGGGGCGGGGTGCTCCTCCTCGGCGTCTCCAACGAGGCGCAGCGCGGTGAACGCTTTTTCAAGCTTGTGGCCAATGGATTGAGACGGATCGAAAAAATTCCGCCGGAGCCGCCGCGCCGCGCCGACCGCATCATTATAGGCAACGGGATCGATGATCGCATGTTCGATGCACCGGGCATAGGATGTCCAGTCATCCGGCGTGGCTTCGAACGCTGCCTCGCGGATCAGGCTGAGAGCCTGACAGACCTGCGATGTGACGACGGGTCTTCCGCTCAGCACGGCTTCGATCGCCACCTTGTTGAGCCCTTCAACGAACTCCGACCGGGTGGGGACGACCACGAGGTGTGTCTGGGCGAGCGCCTCGATGACCTGATCGCCCGAACAATGACCATATGTCGAAACGACATCGGCAAGGCCAAGCCTCTCAATCTCGGCCCGAAGCTCGCCCAATGCGCCGCCATCGCCAAGATAAGCGAGGGTCACGCGATAGCCTTTGTCCCGAAGCCAGCAAAAGGCGCGCAGGAGGTCGAAAATGCCCTTGTTTCGCTCCATGCGCCCCAGAAAAGTGAGCGAAAACACCTCGTCCGAGGGCCGGATATCCAGTATCCGGTCAAAACGATCTCGACGCCACTGCGGGATGAACGCCGCGCCCTGAGGCGGTTTCGAGCGGCACAGCCGCCACGATTGATCAATGATCTCTTGCGAGACCCCAAGCAGATAATCACATCCCCAGCGGATGAAGAGGCTGTCAGCCTTCAGTAGCAGGCGCTTGAAACCTTTTGGCTTCTCCAGATCACTGAAGAAGGCGACGTGCATGACGTTGATAACTTTTATGCGATATAATTTCGCGACAAAAAGGAACGGAAAGAATATTCTCCGATCGCTTACAACGGCGACATCCGGCTTATAAGTCAGGCATCTTTTGAGAAGGATGGCGGAACTGACCATCCAGTCCACATAATATTTCACGCCGCTCCGCCCGGCTGGGATCTGAATATTCTCAACACGGATAGAGGCGTCCTGTACGGAAGCGCCTACACGAGATGTTGAAATGAACAGCCCCTCGTGGCCCGCCCTATTCACGAAATCGAATATCGATCCCGAATAGGTTTTTGCGACCTCTGTTTCGACGTCGACCTGCTTGCTCCAGCTCTCGTAAGACCCGACCAAATCACCCGCGGCGGCGACATAAAACACGCGAACACCGCTTCGCTTTGGTGCGGATTTCTCGGAGAAATCGGGCATCTAATATCTGTCCTGACAGGCTGGGCGTGAAGATGACGCGCAATCGCGCTCCGATTATGGATCGGCCGAAAAGGTGTATCAAGGCCGCGTTGCAAACGGGTTGATGTTATGATCAAGTAGAGCGCGATGTTTTGTGTCGCTGGCCCAGATCGCGATGTCGGCCCGGCCGGCGGGCGATGCGGCCAGGAACGTCCCGGGGGGGAATGATGGCAAACGCACTGCAGAAAGCCTGGAACCTGTGCGTGATGGCGCTGGTTCGCCCTTATACGCGGCGCGAACTGCCCGGCTGGGGGCGTCTCTATCAGGCGCTGGTCGGCGGTTTCGATCATAATGCGCGATGGGCGGGGCTGGGGCAGGTCTGGGTTCGGGGCAAGCTGCATGGCTATGAGATGCCGATCGATCTTGCATCGTGGAGCAACCGCCAGACCTATTTCCTCGGCCGCTATTATGACAGCCAGAATCAACTGGCGATCAAGGCGCTCGTGGGGCCGGGCGACACGGTGGCGGATATCGGCGGGAATGAAGGCATGATCTCGCTGATGGCCGCGCATATGGTGGGGCCGCAAGGAAAGGTCATCACATTCGAGCCCAATCCGGGGCCGCGCGCCAGGATGGAGCAGTCCCTGCGGCGCAACAAGATTGATTGGGTCGATCTGAGACCGCTGGGCCTGTCAGACGAACCAGCCATCCTCACGCTCTCCATTCCACGCGTCAACTCGGGTGAGGGGACGTTTGGCCAATCCGCCTATGAGGCGGAAGACACGACCACTATTGAGGTGCCCGTGTCGGTCGGTGATCGCGAACTGGCGGAGGAGACTCCGCGGTTCATCAAGATTGATGTTGAAGGTTTCGAACTTCATGTGCTGCGTGGCCTGCGCGAGACATTGGTGCGGGCAAAGCCGATCGTCACGATCGAGATCATCAGTCAACATCTGGCGCATGCCGGCACGACGGCGAGCGAGGTTGCGGCCGAATTGCTGAGTGCGGGCTATCGTGGCTGGAAAATGGGCTATTCTGGCCGGGGGGCGACATTACGCGTCACATTGCAGCCGGTGGAAAGCTTTGCCGATGATGTCTGGGCGGACTTCCTCTGGGTTCATCCTGAGGACCCGCTGTTCGATCAGGTCGAGAGGCGGCTGGCGCGGACGGGCCTGTCCTGACCGGTGACCGGGCAGGCGACTCGTCCGCTGGCGGACAGAGGCATGCAGCGTCGTTGTGGATGGCCGCTACGGCGGGAGGCGGCGCAACGGCCCCCTACCGGCCGGCAATCGTCAGGCGAGCCAGCTTGTGACCATGGGGGTGATGACGTCGTCCACCATCTGCTGGCGCGTGTGGACGGGGCGCCAGCCCAGTAGCTGCACGGCATCGCTGGCATCATAATGCGCCTTATGGGCTTTGCAGGCCCAGTCATGCAGAGATGATGCCCGGCGATTGGGGTGACGGATGACGGTCTTGAGCGTTTCCTTGCCGAGATCGGCCAGCCAGTAGCGCCACGGCGCGCGCGAGATTTGCTTGACCCTGGCGCCCGCAATCTCCTCATAAATTGCCACATAATCTCGAGCGCTCAGCAAGGGCGGGCTGGACAGAACGAACTGGCGCCCGTCGATGCCGGGCACTTCGGCTGCCAGCGCAAGTGCTTCGGCGACGTCCGCGACGCCGACGAGCGGAAGGACATTGCGCCCGTCGCCCCAATATTCCACACGGGTCTCGCCCGAGAAACGGCCGATGCCGAGATGAGCGGGGGGGCTGCCTGCGCCGATCACGATGGCCGGGCGCATCACCACCAGCGGCAGGTCCAAGGTGCGCAGGAGGGCCTCGCAAGCCGCCTTGGAGCGGGCGTAGAGATTGCGCTGCGCGATCGCGGGGTCCAGCGGGGTTGCGGCGTCGATGGTCTTGCGGGGATCAGCCGAGGCGTAGGAATCGATCGTGCCGGTATAGATGAAGCGCTTGACGCCGGCCACCAGCGCGGCTTCCCCGAGCACCCGCGTGGGCGCGATGTCGCCATCGACATAATCCTGCCAGCGCTGGCCATCACATTTGGCGAGATGATAGACGGTGTCGATCCCGGCAAGCGCGCGCTTCGCCGTTTCGGCATTGCCGTGCGAGCCGCCCATGATTTCGACCGGCATATCGGAGAACTGGAAAGCGGCCGCTGTCGCGCTGCGCGAGAGGATGCGGACGTGATGGCCACGCGCGCAGAGCGTCTCGACCAGCTTGCGACCGATGAAGCCAGTGGCGCCGACGACGAGAATGCGCGGTGTGCCGAGCGGCCGGGGCATGGCGGGCACGGCGGCGGCCGCCACGGCCTTGCCAGCGCCCGCGACGCTGGCGATGGCCTCGCAGGTGCGCATGATGCCAACGGCGAAACCGCAGCCATGGCGTGGATCAGGCGCGCTCACATCCTCGTAGAAGCAGGCGATGCTGCGCAGGATCGAGCTATCGAAGGGATCGATGCCCGGCTGCCGGGTGATGGCGCGATGGAAGCGGCGCCGGAAGGCGCTATTGGCCTGCCGCGCCAGCGAGGTCGCCATGCCTCGGGCAATTTGCCAAGCTTCGATGGCCGGATTCGCTGAGGCGGTTTTGCTCAATGTGCCGAAATCGCGCCCGAAATCGTAGAAGATGCTGCCTCCCCGACCACGCACGAACAAGGTGCGATCCGACTGCCCGGGCATCGTCGAGATGGTGACGGAGGCCGCTGCCGGCCCTGCCACGCCGTTGGCCAGCCAGTGGCGCGGCAACTCGACGCCGGACGGCATGCGCGCCGGGTTGCTCGCGGTGGCCGACCGGATCTCGGGCGGGCCAACAAGATCGTGGATGAAGGCCACGGGATGGGGAGCCAGTTCCAGCAGGACATTGGCGGGTGCGGCGAGCATCCAGTTATCGAACGGCCCGAAATTCAGCTGCGGGAGATGATGGCGCCAATGGACCTCGATCGTATCGATACGGCCGATCTCGCCGGCCTTGATCGCTGTGCGCAACTCCTCGTAGCGATCGCCGAACAGGAAATTGTGATTGACGCCGACACTCAGCTTTCTGGCGGCCGCCTCCGCACACAGCAGCGCGCATGACTCGCTGTCGACGCCCATCGGCTTTTCGAGAAACACATGCTTGCCGGCCGCGATCATGGCCCGGGCGGCCGCGATATGATGGGCGGGCGGAAGCAGGATATGAACGACATCGCAGTCCGATGCGGCCATATCCTCGATCGAGCCGGCGGCATGCGCAAAGCCATAGCTCGCCGCGGCCTGCTGCGCTCGGCCCAGCGCTGCGTCCGCAACCATGTGAAGCGAAACGCCGGGCAGTCTGCGCACGGCGGTGGCGTGGGATTTGAGGATGAAACCAGCGCCGAGCATGCCGACTTTGAGAGAGGGAGCGGTCACGACAGGCTTTCTTTGATGGCGTTGCGCTTATATTCCATGATCCGTGTCTGCCCGGTCAATCGCCGCCAGAAATATTTGACCAGTCCGATGGTGTTGGCGACCTTGTGATAGAGGCTGAAGCGAGCCTCAAGCATGGCGTCGGACAGCGAGCGACCGCGCCGACGGCTGCCGATGGCCACCTTCAAGGCGCCTAGCGGATAGGCAAGCAGAAGGAGAAGCGAGGCGCCATCGGTCCACCACGCCGGCACAAAGGCGGCGAGCGGGAGGGCGATGCCCCAGACAATAGTTCTGAAAAACTCGCGGCGGCAATCATAGATGGGCGCGCCGCCATGCTTCATGTAGCGTTCCGCAAGCGCGTGACCGGCGCGCACGGAGCGCTTCCACCATTGGTCGAAGGCGGTGATGCAGGCATCATGCTCGGCCATCGGGCAATCAATCTTGGTGACGATGCGATCGGCCAACGCCAGCCGCACCCCGAACTCCGAATCCTCCCCGGCAATCATGCGTGGATCGAAGCCGCCTACCGACCGGAAATCGGCAGCGCGCACCATCATGATGCCGCCAAGGTCGCCGAAATCGCGGATGTCGCCAGTCGCGCTGAACCATTCCAGCGTGGCGAGGCGCGAATAGATATTATCCGGAGCGGCCTTTTCGTGGAGCTTGCCGACGACGACTGCGACGTCGGCGCGCTCATCCATCGTGCGGGCGGCGGCGGCGGGGAAGCTGCTCTTCAGGAGGCAGTCGCCGTCCAGAAAGAGCATATAGTCCATGTCCGGCCAGCGCGCGGTGAGGGCGGCAAATCCTTCGTTACGGCCGCGCGCCGCCGAGAGCGGGGTGGCGGGATCAAGCTCGACGACGAGATCGGCAAGGGCGGTGGCGATTGCCACGCTGTCGTCCTGCGAGGCGCTGTCGGCATAGACGCAGCGCAGGCCGGCGGCGCGCACGGATTGCAGCGAAGCCTCAAGGCGCTCGGCTTCGTTGCGGCCAATGACAACGCAGCCGATGCGCGCGGCATGGCTCACGGCGCCGGGCTGGCGTCGGTTGCCAGCAAGGTCCTGGCCCATGATTTCAGCTCTGCGCCCATGGCCGGGTCGCGCGCGGCGAGCGCGAAGTTTGCCTGCGCGAAGCCAAGCTTGGAACCGCAATCGAACCGCTCGCCATCGAATGTGACGCCGTGGAAAGGCTGCTTGCCGATCAGCCTGGCCATCGAGTCGGTCAACTGCACCTCGCCGCCCGCGCCGGCCTCCTGCGTGGCGAGCAGAGCCATCACCTCTGGCTGGAGGATATAACGGCCGGGCAGCATCAGGTTGGAGGGGGCGGTGCCGGGCGCCGGTTTTTCGACCAGCCCGCGCACCTGGGTGAGCACGCCGTCGCGCTCGCCCGGATCGATCACGCCATAGCTGGGCGTATCCGCCATCGGGACTTCCAGCGCGCAGACGAGGTTGCCGCCGACCTGGTCATATTGCGCGACCATCTGGGCGAGGCAGCCCTGCTCGCGGCCGATCAGCAACTCGTCGGGCAGGATGATCGCAAAGGGCTCGTCGCCGACGATATCGCGCGCGCACCAGATGGCGTGGCCCAAGCCGCGCGGCTCCTGCTGGCGCACGAAGATGGCGTTGCCTGGCGTGAGGCGGGTGCCTTCCAGCGCGGCCAGCGACTTGCCCCGGTCCGCCTGGATACGCTCCAGCTCATAGGCCATGTCGAAATGATCCTCGATGGCGTTCTTGTTGCGGCCGGTGACGAAGATCATCGTCTCGATGCCGGCTTCCAGCGCCTCGTCCACCGCATATTGGATGAGCGGTCGATCGACCACGGGCAGCATCTCCTTGGGCACCGCTTTGGTGGCCGGCAGGAAGCGCGTGCCCAGGCCCGCAACGGGGAAGATGGCTTTACGGATCGTCAATTACAGGCTCCCACTGTTCATTCGATACTGGTCTGAGCCGCTATGCGGCCTCGCCGTAAAAATCCCGATACCAGGCGACGAAACGCCCCAGGCCTTCGGTAAGCCTCACTTTGGGGGCATAGCCGGCGAGCTGATGCAGCTTGGTGATGTCCGCATAGGTGGCGGTCACGTCGCCGGGCTGCATCGGGCGCATGATTTTTTGCGCGGTCCGGCCCAGCGCGATTTCCAGCGTCTCGATCATGGTCATGAGGCCGACCGGATGGCTATCGCCGATGTTGAGGATACGGTTCTCGCCCCGGGGCGGCGCATGGTCGAGCGCGCCGAGAATACCGTCGACAATATCGTCGATATAGGTGAAGTCGCGGGCCATCTTCCCTTCGCCATAGACCTCGATCGGCTCGCCGCGCAGGATCTTTCGGGTGAAGCTGAAATAGGCCATGTCCGGCCGACCCCACGGGCCGTAGACGGTGAAGAAGCGCAGTCCGGTCTGTGGGAAGCCATAAAGGCCGGCATAGCTCTGGCTGATCAGTTCGCCGGCGCGCTTGGTGGCCGCGTAGAGCGAGGCGGGTATATTGACCGGATCATCCTCGCGAAAGCCCGCGCCGGCCAGCGGCCGGTCGCCATAGACGGAGCTGGACGAGGCATAGACGAGATGCGCGAAATCCGGTGCGTGGCGGCAGGCCTCTAGAATTGCGAGATGACCGGCTAGGTTGGAGCGCTCATAGGCGAAGGGTGCGTCCAGGCTGTAGCGCACGCCGGCCTGCGCGGCGAGGTGAACGACGCGGCGCACGCCATGCTCGCGCATGAGGCCGGCGACCTTGTCCGGATCGGCGATATCGCCCGCCACGAAACGGAAGCCTTGCTGCCCTGCCAGAGTGTCGAGCCGGGCGGCTTTCAGCGCCGGGTCGTAATAGGCATTGAGATTGTCGATGCCGATGACCGTCTCGCCTCGCGCCAGCAGGCGCTGCGCGGTGGCGTGACCGACAAAGCCCGCAGCCCCCGTGACGAGAATGGGCGCCGGGCGGGTCATCGACCGATGGCGGTGTAGGAAAAGCCCGCAGCCTCGACCGTATCGCGCGGATAGATGTTGCGCAGGTCGATGAACAGCGGGGCGTTGAGCAACGCCTTGGCCCGGTCAAGGTCTAGCGCGCGGAAGGCGTTCCATTCGGTGACGATCACCAGCGCGTCGGCGCCGTCCATCGCATCATAGGCATCGGCGCAATAGGCGATGTCCGGCAGATCCTTCTTCGCCTGCTCCATGCCTTCCGGATCATAGGCGCGGATGCTCGCCCCGGCATCCTGCAATGTCTGCACGATGGCGATGGCGGGCGATTCGCGCATGTCGTCCGTATTGGGCTTGAAGGTGAGGCCGAGCAGCGCGATCGTCTTGCCGCGCACATCGCCGCCGCACGCGTTGATGACCTTGCGGCCCATCGCGCGCTTGCGCTGATCATTGACGGACACCACCGTCTCGACGATGCGCTGGGGGGCTTCATAATCCTGCGCGGTCTTGAGCAGCGCCAGCGTATCCTTAGGGAAGCAGGAGCCGCCATAGCCGGGCCCGGCATGGAGGAATTTGCCGCCGATGCGGTTATCCAGCCCGATGCCGCGCGCGACATCCTGCACGTCAGCGCCGACCTTTTCGCACAGATCGGCTATCTCGTTGATGAAGGTGATCTTGGTCGCGAGGAAGGCATTGCCGGCATATTTGGTGAGCTCGGCGGCGCGGCGGGACATCTCGATGATCGGCGAGCGACCGAGCGCAAGCGGGCGGTAGATTTGCTGCATCATCTCCAGCGCACGCGGCTCATCGCCGCCGATCACCACGCGGTCGGGCCGCTTGAAATCGTTGATCGCGGCACCTTCGCGGAGAAACTCCGGGTTGGAGACGACCGCGAAATCGGCATCGGGATTGGTCCGGCGGATGATTCGCTCCACCTCGTCGCCCGTGCCGACCGGCACGGTGGATTTGTCGACAATCACCGTGAAACCGGTGATCGCGGCGGCAATCTCGGTTGCCGCGGCATAGACGAAGGAGAGGTCGGCATGGCCATCGCCGCGCCGCGAGGGAGTGCCGACAGCGATGAACACCGCGTCCGCATCGCTGACGGCAGCGGCGAGATCGGTGGTGAAAGTGAGCCGGCCGGCGGCGACATTGCTGGCCACAAGCTGGTCCAGCCCCGGCTCGAAAATCGGTATCCGGCCGGCGAGCAGGGCGTCGATCTTGGCGTTATCCTTGTCGACACAGATCACGTCATGGCCGAAATCCGCGAAGCAGGCGCCGGATACCAGGCCGACATAGCCCGAGCCGATCATGGTGATTTTCACGCTGGAAGTCCCTCTTGGCGATATGATGAATGCGCCGCGATGCCCCCTTGGCGCGCCGCAGCAGGTGGCTGCTCAGTCGCAAGCCACCCGTGCCATTATTTGAAATTGGGTTTGAGCACCAGCCAGACATAACCGACCACGCCGGCCAGCAGCACGACGCCGACCGCATGGAGCACCAGGCTGTCATGTTCGATCGCATAATTGCCCGCCTGATTGGCGATGGCACAGCCCAGAGCGGGCGGCAGATAGTCGATCATCCGGTCCGGCGGATTTTCCATGGACGAGCGCTGCAGGAAAAGCACGATGATCCCGGCGAAAATTGCCAGTGAGATCCAGTCATAAGCCGTTTCCATTCAACCCCTCCGCCCGTGGGCCAACTGCTCGGCCATTCGCCGTGCGAGGTGCAAGCGCTAAGTTTATTGGCCGAGAAAGGCAAAGCGATTCACGATGTTTCTGCCGGACACGGCATCATGACAATGTTAAGGCGGCGCAGATAAGGCGTCTTTCACGAGTGTTTGGCATTCAGCCAGCCGCCCGGTAGGGATGCTGCGGGTCGCCACGACCATCAGGTTCAGGGAGTCATGTGTGCGTAAAGGGATCATCCTGGCCGGCGGTTCCGGAACCCGGCTTTATCCGCTGACGCGGGCCGTCTCCAAGCAGTTGATGCCGGTCTATGACAAGCCGATGATCTATTATCCGCTCTCCGTCCTCATGATGGCCGGCATCCGCGAGATCATGATCATCACCACGCCGCAGGATCAGGCGGCATTTCAGGCGCTGCTCGGGGATGGCTCGGACCTGGGGCTCTCGCTCCATTATGCGGTGCAGCCGGAGCCGGCCGGGCTGGCGCAGGCCTACCATATCGGCGCCGATTTCATCGGCACTGATCCATCGACCCTGATTCTGGGCGATAATATCTTCTACGGCCACGGCCTGACCGATCTGCTCAGGGCAGCATCGGCCCGGCGCGATGGCGCCACCGTATTCGGCTATTATGTGCGCGATCCCGCCGCTTATGGCGTTGTCTCCTTCGATGCCGACGGCAAGGCCGAGACGATCGAGGAAAAGCCCGCGCAGCCGCGGTCCAACTATGCGGTGACGGGGCTGTATTTCTATGATGGCAAGGCGGTCGAGCGCGCGCACAATCTTGTGCCGTCCCCGCGCGGGGAACTGGAGATTACCGATCTCAACCGCGTCTATCTGGACGCGGGTGAACTCTCGGTCGAGATGATGGGGCGTGGCTATGCCTGGCTCGACACCGGCACCCATGGCGCGCTCACGGATGCCGCCAATTATGTGCGCATCACCGAAGAGCGGCAGGGGCTCAAAATCTGCTGCCCTGAAGAGTTGGCGTGGCGGATGGGCTTTATCGACGATGCGCAGTTGCTGCGTGTGGCCGAGCCGCTGCGCAAATCCGGCTATGGCGAATATCTCCTGCGACTGCTGGAGCGCGGCGTGGCATGAAGATCATCGAGACGGCGATCGAGGGCGTGCTCATCATCGAGCCGCGCATGTTTGGCGACGAGCGTGGCTTCTTCATGGAGAGCTGGAACGCGAAGGGGTTCCGCGAGGCGGGGCTGGATATCGACTTCGTGCAGGATAACCACAGCCGTTCCTCGCGCGGGGTGCTGCGGGGGCTGCACTATCAGTCGCCCGGGCCGCAGGGGAAGCTGGTGCGGGTGACGGCGGGGGCGGTGTTCGATGTGGCGGTGGATATGCGTCGCTCGTCGCCCAGCTTCGGCCAATGGGTCGGCGTGGAGTTGAGCGCGGCGAACAAGCGGATGCTGTGGGTGCCGGAAGGCATGGCGCACGGATTTCTCTGCCTGCAGGATGGCACGGACTTCCTGTATAAATGCCGGGGGTTTTATGAGCCGGCGCATGAGCATAGCCTGCTGTGGAATGATCCGGCGATCGGGATCGACTGGCCGCTGGACGGCATCACGCCGCAACTGTCCGCCAAGGATGAAGCCGGGCGCTTGCTGGTCGATGCGGTGACCTTCCCATGAGGATATTGATCACCGGCGCGGGCGGGCAACTGGGCCGGGCCTTGCAGGCGCATGCGCCGGCGGCGGCGGTGGTCGCGCTCGATCGCGCGGCGCTGGACATTGGCGATGCGGCGGCCGTGGCGCGGCAGGTGCGCGAGAGCGCGCCGGATCTCGTCATCAACGCCGCGGCCTATACCGCGGTGGACAAGGCGGAGACGGAGGGAGGCGAGGCGGCGCGGATCAATGGCGACGGGCCGGGCTATCTCGCTGCTGCGGCCGCCGCGATCGGTGCGCGCTTCATCCATGTCTCGACCGATTTCGTGTTCGATGGCGCCAGCGGGGTGCCTTATGCGCCCGATCATCCCACGGCGCCGCTCGGCGTTTATGGCGCGACCAAGCTGGCCGGCGAGCAGGCGGTGCGGGCCGCGTATCCCGACGCGCTGATCGTGCGCACGGCGTGGGTCTATGGCGATACGGGGCATAATTTCGTGCGCACCATGCTGCGGCTGATGGCGGAGCGGGACGCGGTGCGTGTCGTGGCCGACCAGATCGGCACGCCCACCTATGCCGCCGGGCTGGCGCGGGCGCTGTGGGCGCTGGACGCGGCGCGCGCGCGGGGCATTCACCACTGGACGGACAGCGGGGCGGCGAGTTGGTATGATTTCGCGGTCGCGATCCAGGAGGAAGCGCACGCTATCGGTCTATTGAATCGCCGGGTGCCGGTGGTGCCGATCGCCACGCGCGATTATCCTACACCGGCGCAGCGGCCATCCTATTCCATTCTCGACAAGAGCGCGGCGGTCGCGCTGGTCGGGGCCCCGGCGCCGCACTGGCGCGTCCATCTTCGTGAGATGCTCGGAGTGATCAAGGTCAATGGCTAATCTGCTCGTCACCGGCGGCGCCGGTTTTATTGGCGCCAATTTCATCCACCATTGGGCGGCGCAGCACCCGGACGATGAGGTGACGGCGCTCGACGCGCTGACCTATGCGGGCAATCCGGCCAATCTTGATGGGCTCAACAGCGTCGACCTGATCGAGGGCGATATCTGCGACACCGCGCTGGTGGAAAAGCTGCTGGCCGAACGGCGCATCGACACGATCGTCCATTTCGCCGCCGAGAGCCATGTCGACCGCTCGATCACCGGGCCGGATGCCTTCGTCACCACCAATGTCATCGGCACGCACAGCCTGCTCAAGGCGGCGCGCAAGCTGTGGCTCGATCGCGGGACCGGCCAGCCGCACCGCTTCCACCATGTCTCGACCGACGAGGTCTATGGCTCGCTCGGCATGGAGGATGCGCCCTTTTGCGAGACGACCCCCTATGCGCCCAATTCGCCCTATTCGGCGAGCAAGGCCGGCTCGGACCATCTCGTGCGGGCCTATCACCACACCTATGGGCTGGAGGTGACGACGAGCAACTGCTCGAATAATTACGGCCCCTACCAGTTTCCCGAGAAGCTGATCCCGCTGTTCCTGCTCAACTGCCTGCATGGCCGCGCGCTGCCCATTTATGGCGACGGCCTGAATGTGCGCGACTGGCTGCATGTCGAGGATCATTGCTACGGCATCGAGATGGTGATGCAGCGCGGCCGGCCGGGCGAGACCTATAATATCGGCGGGGGGCAGGAATTGCCCAATTTGCAGGTGATCGAGGAAATCTGCGCCACGGTCGACCGGGCATTTGAGACGAAGCCGGACCTTGCCCGCCGCTTCCCCGATGCGCCGGCGGCCAGGGGCGAGGCGTCCGCGAGCCTCAAGCGCTTCGTGACCGACCGGGCAGGACATGATTTGCGCTATGCGATCGACGAGACCAAGGCCCGTGACGAACTGGGCTATGCGCCGCGCCGGACCTTTGGCGAAGGCTTTGCGCAAACGCTGGACTGGTATCTGGGGAATGAAGGCTGGTGGCGGCCGCTGATCGAGCGAGCGGCGATCACGCGCTGAGCGCGCTGGCACGATGGCGGACAGGCGCTGTCCCCCGCAATGGAGGAGGTGTCCGCCGGAGCGTGTTCGCAGTCGGTCGCCTGTGTGGACAAATTCGACTGCACTCAGTCACGCCTGCTATCAGCCACCTTGGTGGGGAAGCGGACTGTCCAGACACGACGACATTGCGGACATTCATTAGTTGCGTAAAGTGGGTGCATGCGACGCCCTCTGCAGCGAATGTGGCTTTGGCTACTTCCTCTTTTGATCACCACTTTTTGTTTCGATTGGTGGAGAGATGGACTTGATTTCGCGATCGAAGAGCTCCCGACGCGGATGGTGGTATATGCGGTTTTGAGTATAGCATTCGCCTTCTATGAAGGACGCCGGCATCGGAAGAAGCGGAAGTTCCGCTAGCCCCGAGGTCTCCGACATTGAGCGGCTGTGCCAGAGCGCCCTAAACCGGACGATCATTCATTGGAACTTGTCCACGCGGTCTGGCCTAGCCAGTGTCTTGCGCTTCACCGTGGGCGCTGGCGCAGACCCCACGACACGGTGATGGTTATCGAGCGGGCGGCGGGTCAGTCCGTCTTGTTGAAATAATCGCCATATTTGCCGTATTCGCCGTAGGAATAGCCATAGGAATCGCCCACGCCGCCATCATAGCGGTTGAGCACCGAGCCGAGGCACTCGGCCGGGGCCAGCAGGCGAAGGGCGTCCTCCACCTGCTTCTGGCTGTTGCGGCCCTGCTCGATCACCATGAGGTAGGTGTCGATCTGCGAGGCGATGACCATGGCGTCGTCATTGGCGAAGACGGGCGGCATGTCGAACAGCACGATATGGCCTTCGCCCAGCGTGCGCAGCGAGGCGATGAAGGTGCTGAAACGCTCGCTCGCGAGCAGCTGCACCGTATCCAGATCGTTGAGATAGCAAGGGTAAAGGGCGAGATTGGTGCCCTCGACATGGCGGCCGACCGCGCGCAGATCATCCGTGTCGCCGGCGAGGAACCTCTCAAGGCCGACCGTGCCGGACAGCCCGAAGCTGGCGGCGATCGACGCGCGCCGCACATCGAGATCGAAAACATGGATGGTGTGGCTGGGCAGGCGGCTCAGCGTCGCGGCGAGATTGGCCGAGAGGAACGACTTGCCGGCACCGGGCGCGGGCGAGGTGATGCCCATGATCCGGTGATCACGCGCCACCATCCGCTTCACGACCTGCGAGCGCAGCAGGCTGAACGGCCGCGCCGAAATATGACGGCCATGGAACCCGACGATACGGTTATTCTCCAGCACGCGCCAATCCGGCGTGAACAGCGGCAACTCGCTATGCGCGGGAATCTCGAACAGTCCGGAGTCCGCCTGTCCGGCGGCGACGAGAGGATCAGGCAAGGATAGAACTCCTGTGGCGCATGGCTTTACTTCCCGCGGCGGGCATTGGTGTCGCCTTCTCCGTCTTCATCATCATCATCGTCGTCGTTGCCGCCGAAGGGCCACAGGGCCTTGAGGCTCCCCAGCCCCTTGCGCTTGCGGTCTTCTGCCGAGATGATGGTGGGGATCACGACGAGCGGCAGCTCGCCGGTCGCCGCGGCCACGGCATTGGCGTTGCGGATGGGCTTGGTGATCAGTTCGATGAGCAGGATGATGCCGAGGCCAAGGCCGAGCCCGGCCATCGAGGCCAGGGCGATGATCATCGGCCGATTGGGCGAAACCGGCTTGTCCGGCACGACGGGCGGATCGATGATCGAGAGGCGCTCGCCCTGCTGCTCATCCTCGGCCTTCTTGCCGGCCTTGGCGGCCAGCAGCTGGTTGGAGACGCCCTGATATTGGCCGTTGAGGCCGGTCAGCCGCTGCTCCAGCTGCGCAATCTGCTGCTGCAGCACGGGGCCGCGCATCTGCGCGTCCATGAGCGCCGAGCTCCGGTTCGCCTCATTGTTCCGCACGGCCTGCAAGGCGGCGATCTGGCGATTATTCCCGGCAATCTGTGCGTCGATCGTGGACAGGGGAATTTTCTGCTGGTTGGACTTGGCCAGCTCCCGCGCCTCGGCCAGCCGCTGCTTCGCCAGAATGACGTCCGGATGCGTATCGGCATAAGTAGCCTGCGCGATCGCGAGTTGTGACTCGGCATTGCTGACCACCGGATCGCGCTCGGCGGCGGATTTGGTGAGATCCCGCTGGGCGATCAGCTGCGCATTGGCGGACTGGAGCGCGGCGACCTGGGCATCGATGCCGCCGGTCGAGCCGGACATCATGCCGATGCCGGGAATGAGGGCCAGCCCGTTGCGGGCCTTGATGTCGGACAATTGCTGTTGCACCGCACTGATCTGGGTTTGCAGATCGCTCGCCTGATCGGTGAGGAATTCGACGGTGTTGGTCGCCTGCGTCGCGGATTTGGAGGCGTCCAGCTCCAGCACCTGCTCGGTCAGCGCCTGCGTGACGGCCTGCGCCTTGATCGGGTCCGAATAGAGGAAGCTCATCGAGAAGGCGATGGTGGTGCGGCGACCGCTGTTGGTCGTCTGGATATCCGCCGTGACCGGATCGATCTTGATGGCCGCGCGCATCGTCTCGATGACCTGCGACAGCGATTTGGTGCGCAGTTCGGTGTCGTAGAGGCCGTTGCGCTGGATCAGCTCGAACAGCTGCGGGCGGCTGAGCACCTGCTGGCGGATGCGCGCCATGCGCTGGTCAACGAGCTGGGCGCTGTTCGTATCGAGCGTGACGTCATCGGGCAGCAGCGAGGCCTCGACGAGGAGCACGGCGCGCGACTGATATTTGACCGGCAGCAGAAAGGCCGCGGCAAGGCCGATGATGATACCGAGCAAGGCAGGGACGATGACGACCCATTTGCGCCGCAGGATGATGGACGGCAGATAGGGAATGAAGGACGCGCTCCCGCCGTCGTCCGGGATGGCCTGGTGGACCTGCATATTGTTCATCAGAGATTGCCCAGCCTGTATCGGATGCCCGCCGCGCCGTAGAAATTGCTGCCGCGGCTGAACGTCTGGTTGAAGCTGTCACTATAGCTCAGCTGGAGCGTGGCGGCGAGACGCTGCGTCAGCCGGCGATTATATCCCACGCTGGCGGTGCCATAGTCCGATGACCGGCGCAGGCCCTCGATGGAATCGGCCTTGGAATAGGACAGCCGGGTGCTGATCTCGCTGCGCGTATCGAGCTTGTAATTATGGCTGAGGCCGAAGGCGGTGACCGCAGACGTGCCGGCGAAGGAGGTCGGCGCGACAGAGCGCGACAGGCTGGCGCACAGGCTGGAGCGATCGCCCTCGTTGCACAGATTGGCCGAGCCGGAGAGATAGGTGCGGCGGGACGAGCCGCCCAGCACATTGGTATCCGCCAGGGTGACGCCGGCGGAAAGATTGAACGAGAGCCGCGGCGCGAGGCGGGTCGCGAAGACCAGATTGGGCGAGATTTGCGTGCTGTCACCCAGCGACCCGCCCCGATAGTCCGCGCGCGACACATCGACATTGAGGCCGATGGAGGTGTCCCGTCCGATCAGGCGGTTATAGGTGAGGCCCCCGCCATAGCTGGTGAAGCCACGATTGAAGGTGCTGAGCGAATTGGGATAGGTCACGTCCGAAATGCGGCCCGAGACGCTCACCGAATCGCGCGGGGACAGGCTGGTGCTCACGCCCAGCGAGCCATAAAGCGACTCGGTCCGCTGCCCGAAATAAGTCCCGCCCGACGGATCGACGATGATCGGCGCGTTGGGGTCCGTCGGGATGCCGCCGATCGGATCATAGATCGGATAAAAGGCGTTGTTCACCGAGCTGTTGAAGCCCGCGCTGCCGGTCAACGTGGTCAGCGGACTGATTTGCTGGCTGGTCGAGCCACCCACATTATAGCTCGTGGTGCCGGAATAGCGCTTGCTATACTCGGTATGGGTGACCTGTCCGCCCAGCCGGGTCGTGCCGGTCGGCGAGGTCATGATGACCGAGGGGGAGAAGGTCCCGGTCAATGTCGCCGAGCCATGGTTCCCTCCGGTCCCGCCATAGGGGTTGGTGGCATAGCCGCCGGTCACGGCGAGGTCCGCGCCGGCCTGGGTTTCGGCCATGGCGGCGGTGCCGGCCAGCAGCAGCGACAGGCCCGCGAGCGGGCGGACGAGGTGGATCAGGGGCGGGGACAGGGGCATGGTCATGGCACGATCACCGTATCGCCGCTCTGGATTTGCGGAATGGCGCGCGCCGCGGCCTCGGAGAGATTGCCCTTCATCGCGCCACCAAGGCGAAAGCGGATCGACGTCAACTCATTGCCCTCCTTGCGGATGATCGTGATGTTGTCGAGATTGCCGAACTCGTCCGGGCCGCCGGCCATGGCGATGGCCTCCATCAGGTTGACGTAGCGGCCGGGCGTGAAGGTGCTGGGGCTGCGCACGCGGCCAATGACCGAGAAGGTGAAGCCGGCGGGCGCCTGCACGGACACGGTCACTTGCGGCGGTTGCCCGCGATACTGGCTCGACAGGCCATTGGAGATGGCGGTCTCGACCTGCTCGGGCAGCATGCCTTGCGCCACGACCCGGCCGACGAGCGGGAATGAGAAGGTGCCGTCCGGGAGGACGCGGATGCTGCGCTGCAAACGCTCCTCGCCCCACACATAGACCTCGATCTGGTCTCCCGGATTGATGGTATATGGGCGGGCCGCAGCGGCGGTCACCACGATGGGTTTGCTGTCCTGGGCAAGGGCGGGGGCTGCGAATGCGGTGAGCAGGGCAGCCATGAGCCATGTTTTCACGGTAGAAGGCACGCGTGGAAATCCTTTTTGCTGGCCGGGACCTAGGCGTCATATACCAGAAAAGCATGCCGTCACTATGTAAAAGCAGCGTTAACGACAGGTTGGCGTTGGTTACTTCATTTGCCTGGAGTCCCGAAGCCTTGTAAGCGCAACCTCCTGTTTGGCGATTTTGAGGTCGCGCGACATGAACGACTTTGACCGGCCCGGTTTCTTCCGCGCGGTGCGTTTTGAACCATGTGCGGACCAGCTGATGCCGGGCAGTTCCGGCAGGCCGATGCGCCGGGCGATATGGCTGCTGCTCCCGCTGCTTTTCACGCTGTCGGCCTGCAAGAGCCCGGCGGAGCGGGCGGCGGATCTGGCGGCGCAGGCCGATGCACAAGCGGCGGCGGGCAATCTTGTTGCGGCGCGAAAGGCGATCTCCGAAGCGATCTCCCTGCGCGATGATATTCCGGCCTATCAGCAACTGCTCGGGGCCATCGCCATGAAGGCGGGGGATGTCGGCGGCGCATATCGGGCTTTCTCCCGCGCACTGGATGTCGATCCGACGAATATGACGGCGTTGGCCTATGTCGCCAATCTCGGCATCCAGCTGGGCCAGATCGGCCGGGCGGAAGAAGCGGCGGACCGCTTGCTGACGCTCGATCCCAATGCCCTTCCCGGCCTGCAGGCCAAGGGCATGATCGCCATTGCGCGCGACAAGAATGCCGAGGCGGCCCGGATCGGCGACCGCATGCTGGCGCTCAGGCCGGGGGACGAGACCGGGACGATCATCAAGGCGCGAGCGCTGGCCAAACAGGGCCAGTTTGACGAAGCGCTCCAGCTGATCGACGCGACGACGCCCCGGGCCGGCCAGTCGGCGGCCCTGCTCACCAACAAGCTGAACATCTACCGCAATCTTCGCCAGCCGGAGGCGATGGAAGGCCTGCTGGACCAGCTGGCGCGGGATAGCGATGCGCCGGCGAGCGTCCGGCTGGATCAGGTGAACCTGTTCTATCGACTGGGCAAGGTCGATGCGGCGCGGGAAGCCGCCATGGCGCTGCTGCGCGACGGCCGGGCCGATCCCGCCGATTATCGCGCCCTGCAGCGACTCTGGTGGGAGTTTGACAAGACCCCTGTCCCCGCGACGTCGATCGCGGCGGTGGCGGGCTGGCAGGATCCGGTCGCCGTGCAGCAAACGGTTCGCTATCTCATCGCCCGCGATGACATCGCCACGGCCGACGCCATCCGGCGGGCCGCGCCGGCGTCGGCGCAGCCGCTGCTTGCCTCGCTGGCAGCGCGCCTGCTTGCGGCGGGCGGGCGCGACGCGGACGCCAGGAAGGCGGCCGATGCCTTGCTGAAGAAGGACGAGCAGGATGTCGACGCCCTGCTGGTGCGCGCCGTGACCGCGCTGGACCAGGGCAAGCTGGCGGTGGCGGTGGAGGCCGCGCAACTGGCCCGCGCCAACGACCCGGCCAATGCCGAAACCTATCTCGTCCTTGCGCGCATCGCCCAGGCCGACAATGCCGACTGGCGGGTGCGCAACGCCTATGAGGAAGGGCTCAAGAATCTGCCTCAGAACTTTCTTTTACTGGAACATTATACGCAATTTCTTCATCAGTCGGGCGATAAGGGCAGGGCGGTGTCGGTGGCGCGCGCCTTTGCGCGGGCGACGCCGGCGTCTGTTCATGCCTGGACGATCCTGGCGGCGCAGTGCAGGTGGGCGAATGACGATGGCTGTTTGCAAGCCGCACTGGCGGGACAGAAAAATGCCGAAACAACCTATCTGGTCGACGATCCGCCCGGCACCATGCGCAACCGCGGATTGTTCGGCCGTATCTGATTTCGGATGCGAGGCATGTTGAACAGAACGAGGATATCTCCGCGCCATCGTCCCAATAAATATGTGCGGTTCACGTCGAACGTCCTGCGTTCGGGCGGGATGGTGAACGACGCCTTCTGCTTTCTGTTCGCCTATATATTGACCATGCTGATCCACGTCGGCTGGTATGGCTATTATTATGACTACCGCCTGCATTCGAGCGCGGCGATCGTCATGGCGATCAACTTCTTCCTGATCCGCATCTCGCGCGATGCCTATTCGGCGTTTCGCGGGCAGGGCGATGATCTGAGTGGTGGCACGTTCATCGACTTTCTCGTGGCCATGACGCTGACCGGCTTCACCGTGGTGCAGTTCGGCCAGCTGTCCGATGTGTCGCTGCGCTTTTCCATCCTGTTCGTGACGATCTGCCTGGGCTTGCTGATCCTCTCGCGCATCCTGTTCCGGCAGGTCATCGGGATGGCGATGCGGCGCGGGGTGATCGGCCAGCGCGTGGCGATCTACGGGGCCGACCGCGACGTGACGAGCCGGCTGCTCGAACTGCTCGATATCGAGCGGCTGCCGCATATCAATGTGATCGGCTTTGCCGATGACCGCCGCACCCGCGTGGAAACGGGGATGATCGGGGCCTATCCCTATCTGGGCGGCTTCGACGATATGCTGGACCTGGCGCGCGGGGGGCTGCTCGACCAGGTGATCGTCGCGTTGCCGCTGGTCAGTCAGGAGCGGCTGAACCATATCATCGAGGAACTGAGCGCGGGCGCCATCGACATCTGCATCATGCCACGGGAATTTCTGGTGCTGCGCGATCGCTATCGGGTGAATTATATCGGCTCGCTGCCGGTGCTCAGCGTCTGGCAGCAGCCGGTGCGCGATCTGGATGGCGTGCTCAAGGAAGTGCAGGACCGGGCGCTGGCGCTTGTCGGACTCGTCCTGCTGGCGCCGCTGCTGTTGCTGACGGCGATCGCCATCAAGCTGGAGAGCCGGGGGCCGGTGCTGTTCCGCCAGCGCCGGATGGGGTTCAACAACCTCGAAATCGATGTGCTCAAATTCCGCTCCATGTATGTCGACCGGCAGGATGAGACGGGCGGCGAGCGCACCCGCAAGGGCGACGCGCGGGTCACCCGGGTTGGCCGGATCATCCGGCGCACCAGCATCGATGAGCTGCCGCAGCTCTGGAACGTGCTGTGCGGCGCGATGTCGCTGGTCGGGCCGCGACCGCATGCCCTCGCGATGCGGGTGGGCGATGAATATTATCATGAAGCGGTGCGCGGCTATCCGGCGCGCCACCGCGTCAAGCCGGGCATCACCGGTCTGGCGCAGGTGCGCGGTCTGCGCGGCGAGATCGACACGATCGAACGGGCGAAAAAGCGGGTGGAGTATGACATTTATTATATCGAGAACTGGTCGCCCCTGCTCGATCTGAGAATCATCGTCGAGACGGTCTTCCGGCTGATCTGGGATCGCAATGCCTATTAATGCAGGCCGAGGCAGTGCGGCGTTGCAGCGTCGCTTGTGGCGAAGCCGGCTTGTGCCGGCCGGGGCTCTGGCGGCGGGCGCCGTGACGCCCGCGGGCGGCGGGGCTGATGGCCGTGGAAGGTGCCCGTCATGCAGAGCATGATAGCCTATGGCGCGCTCGCCCTGTGGCCGGTGATCACGCTGCTCCTGTTCATGATGCTGCCGGTTGGTCGCGCCGTCATCTGGACGATCCTGGCCGGTTATCTGCTGCTTCCGGTGACGGTCGATCTGGATCTGCCGGCTATTCCGGCGCTCGACAAAAGCTCGATTCCCAATCTGGTGGCGCTGATGCTGGCACCCCTTTTTGCCAAACAGGGCGAATTTCAATGGCCCCGCAGCACGGTGGTCAGGCTGTTGATGCTGGTCTGGGTGCTGGTGCCGATCGGCACCATGATGAACAACGGGCAGCCGCTGATCGTCGGCTCATCCTTTCGCCCCGGCCTGGACTGGTGGGAGACGCTCTCCGCGGTGATCGGCAATGTGCTGGATATCGTGCCGTTTCTGCTGGGCGCCGCGCTGCTCGCCAATGCCCGGGGGCATCGCGATATCGTGCGGGCGATCGTGATCGCGGCTCTGGTCTATACCTTGCCGATTCTGGCGGAAATCCGGCTCAGTCCATTTCTGCAGACAAAATTATATGGCGCCCACTCGGTCGATTATTTCCTGCAGCAGATGCGCGGGGGGGGCTTTCGGGCGATGGTGTTCCTCGGGCACGGCCTGCTGGTATCGCTGTTCCTCGCGATGGCGATCATGGGCGCTCTCGGCATGTGGAAGGGCCGGGAGCGCGTTTTCACGATATCCGCCCTCCTGATCGCGGCCTTTCTGGGCGTGGTGCTGCTGTTGAACAAATCGTCCGGCGCGATGTTGCTCGTGCTGGCCGTCGCGCCAATGTTGCTGTTCCTGCGGCAGCGGTCATTCCTGGCGATCCTGTTCCTGGCCGGCGCTGTGCTGGCGACCTATCCGATGGTCCGGGGGCTGAGTGACGCGCCGATCCGCGCGGTGATCGATGTGGCCGGGCAGTTCAGTCCCGACCGTGCGGCCTCGCTTGAGTTCCGTATGAAGAATGAAGATCTGCTGCTCAATCGCGCGGCCGAAAAGCCGCTGTTTGGCTGGGGTCGCTTTGGGCGCAACCGGATCATCGTGGAGAGCGGCGGGGGCGGGCGCTTCACCGATGTCGCCGTTACCGACGGCACCTGGGTCATCGTGGTGGGCATCTTTGGCTGGGTCGGCTATATCGCCTGCTTCGGGCTGCTCTGCTATCCGTTCCTGCGCGCGTTTCGATTGCGCCGGTTCACCCTGCCGCCCACGACGATCGCCCTGATGGCCATGCATCTGGTCAATATCATCGACCTCATCCCCAACTCATCGCTGCGCCCCATCACCTGGCTGATTGCCGGCGCCCTCGCCAACATGACCCTGGTGAGCCTGCGGGGGCGTGACGCCAGCGCGCGCAAGCTGCCGGAGGGCAGTCCGGGACACAGGTTGGCCCAAGCGCCGCCATCAGCCGCCTGAGGCGGATCACAGAACGGGCGCACCGCGCTTTCTCCCAGTCGCGGATATCGCCCGGCCCGTAGCTATGCGGTTGGCCGACGAAGCCTTTCGGTAGTGTAGAGGCGCCGGTCGCGGCGGCGGCCCGCGGGGCGATCGCTCCGGACCATGACAGACTTGCAGAGGCGCCGCTGCGCTCTCCTCCGGTCGCCGCGGCCGCGTGCCTACCATATTGGCCGGCATCCGGCTCCGGCGACATCTATCGATAACCGCATATTAACCAGGATAGGCAATGTTATATTGCAAGCTTTCTCATAGCGTAGGGGCAGGAAAAAACAGGAAGTCGGGCCAGCGACTTCAGCGGGAGCCACATAGCCATGAGGCCTAATCGGAATATGCGGCGCCCTTCGGGCGCGCGCGCGCTGCGTGCGGCCGCTTTCAGCTCGACAGCGGGGATTGCCTCGGTCACAATAGCCGGGGTGGCCTCTGCGGCCACTCTCTTTTTCGCGATACTGGGCAGCGTCTTGGGTTTCAGCGGATCTTTCTTCCAATGGCTTCAGCCGATCATCGCGGCCGTCAGTTTCAGCACGGTGGGCGGAGCCAGGCCGGTGTCGCCGGCACCATCGGGTCCGACCGATGTGACGGTCGAGCAGCCACCGGCCAAGCCGGTCGACAAGCCGGTGACCGATGCCGGCGGCAAGCGGCCGGTGAAGCTGGGCATCAATATCGATATGCCCACCTATTACGGCGGAATCCGGGCATTTTCGAACCTGATCCTGCAAAGCCCATGGTGGCTCCAGACGATCAATGGCAGTGTCACTCTGCCGGCCGCGATGCTCGACGCCAATCAGAACATCAAAAAGCTGGACGCAGGCCAGCGGGTGGTCCGAGCGATCGGCCCGCCGACCAGAGCCCTGCGTGGCCTGTCGGTGGACGTGGTTTGCCGCTGGTCCGGCACGGCTACGGTGACGCTTGGCGGCGTCCCCGCCAAAAATCCTCGGATTGGCAAGAATTCCGCGACCTTCACCTTTGTGCCGGGGGGAGAGAACCGGGTCCAGTTCTTGATCACGAGCACGGATAATGCCGATCCCATTCGCGATATCGACTGTCGCGAAGCCGATGCGAACCCCGATGCGGTGTTCGACCCGGACTTTGTGGAGAATGTTGCCCGCTACAACAATGTCCGTTTCATGAAGTGGCAAACGGCGGTGGAAGCGAACACGCCCATCCGTTGGGCTGACCGATCGCGGCCGACCTCGAATGCCTATATCAGCACCACCGATGGCGTTCCCGTCGAGGATATGGTGCTGCTGGCCAATCAGGCCAAGACGGACCCGTGGTTCTGCATGCCATGGAATGCCGATGACGACTATATTCGCAAATTTGCCGAATATGTGCGCGATCATCTCGACCCGTCGCTCGTGGCTTATGTCGAGACATCGAACGAGGTCTGGAACTGGACCTATAAAGTGACCACCCAGGCGCGTGACGAAGGCAGGGCGCGGGGGATGGACAATGGCGACGGGGGCACGCTGTTCTATCGCTATGCGGAGCGGACCGGCGAAGTGATGGACATCTGGTCCGCGGTGTTCGCTGGCCAGCTCAACCGCCTGGTTCGCGTGGCAGCGACGCAGAATGCGGTGCCCTGGTCGACTGGCAGGATTCTGAGCTTCAAGGATACGGCGTCCAAGATCGATGCCATCGCGACGGCCCCTTATTTCGAGTGGAGCTTCAAGGCCGGGGAAAAGCCGCCAGCGGATTTCTTCTCGACCGTGTTGCCGGGGCAGCTGGACTTGCGAATGAAGAACGCGGCGGAGAACAAGGAGCGTGCGGCCGCGAAGGGACTTCGCTTCATCACATATGAAGCCGGGCAGCATATCACCATCGGCGACTGGGCGGACGTGCCGATGCTGACGGCGATCCAGCGCGATCCGCGGATGGGCGATCTCTACACCCGCTATCTGACAAAGTGGAAAGACGAGTTTGGCGACCTGATGGTGCTGTATGTCGGGTGGGGGCCAGTCAGCGTCTATGGCGCCTGGGGGATGCAGGAATATATGGGGCAGCCGCTCAATGAGGCGCCCAAGGCGCAGGCGGTCGATCTGTTCCGTCGCTCCTATGTGACGAAGAACTGATTCAGCCCCCTGATTCCCGGCGCGGCGCGGACTTGTCCTGGCAGGTCCGCGCCGTTGCCATCTGGCTTACAGGTCGATGCCGATCGTGACGCGAATATCCCGCCCGGCGAGCGGGGCGTAATCCTTGAGCAGGCTGGCGTGGCGGCGGGCCGTCACATCGAAGATATTGTTCGCCGACAGGCCCAGTGCGAGACGCTTTGAAAGCGCAGCCGGTCGCCAGTTGACCGAGGCGTTGACCAGCGTGAACGCCGCCGTCGGCGTCTCCAGGCCACTGACCCGCGTCTGCGCGAAGCTATGCTCTATTTCGGCGCGGGCCGACCAGTGGGCGGCATCGAGCGCCATCCCGCCGAGGAGCCGCAGCGGCGGAATGCGCGGCACCGGTGCGCCGCCGGCCAGGGTGGCGCGGGTCATGTCCGCCAGTCCATCCAGCGTGACGGTGGCCGCGCCGATCTTCGCCAGTGTCCACTTACCCTGAATTTCCGCGCCATAATAGCGCGCGCCGGTCTGGCGGTAGAGGAAGCAGGGGAATTCGAGCGGCTCGCCGCCATTGGCCGCGAGGCAGGCGGCATCCGGCACGATATCATCGTAGATGAAGCGATCGAACTTGTTATAGAATGCCGAGACGGTCAGGTGGAAATCCCGCCCGCGCCCATGGAGCGTCCCCTCGACACCCCAGCCGCGTTCGGTGGCGAAATCCGGATCGCCCAGCTCGAAGGCCTGCGTGCCGGCATGATTGCCACGGGCGAACAGCTCGTCCGCCGTGGGCGCGCGCTCGGTCCGCGAGACGTTGAGGCCGATCCGCCAATCGGGCATGATCGCATAGCTGGCGCCGAGCGAGGCGGAGAGGCTGCTGAAGCTGCGCTGCATTGCGGCTGTGTCGAGCTGGCCGTCCGCCGCCGCGAAGACATGATTGCGTTCATAGCGGGCGCCGGCTTCCACGCGCACATCGCCCAGATCGACCGATTGCAGCGTGAACAGCCCATAGGTCTCGCTGTCGATATCCGGCAGGAACTTCTCGTCGCCCACGATGCTGGTCTTGCGCAGCACCAGCTGGCCGCCAAAGGCGCCGTCCCAGCCACCGCGCCGCGCCTGAATGACGTCGGCACGCACTTCCATGCCCTTGGCGAAGAAGCTGGTGCCGACCGCGCCGTCCTCCTCGATCTCGTCATGATGATAGTCGGCCCAGCCGGCGCGCAGGCGGACTTCATTCAGCAGCCCGCCGCCGGTCGGGACGGTTGCGCGCAGATCGGCGCGGGTCTGGTCCATGCGGATACGGACCTGCTCGGCCTCCTCGTCCGGATCGGTGCTGTAGCGCACCGGGACGCCATAATCATTGTGGAGCCTGGCGAGCGATACGCCGAGCGAACCGCCGCTGCCGGCATAGGCCAGTCCGCCGGCATAGCTCCAGCTCTCGCTGGCGCTGTTGGGCAGGCGATTGCGCAGATCGGCAAGCGCTTCAATGTCCGGGTCGCCGCTCGCCAAGGCTGCCTCACGCTCCAGCGGGGCCAGCACATGGCCGCCAATGTGGAGATCGCCGGTGCGCGAATAGCTGCCATCGCCATGCGCGACGAAGCCGCCGCCCAGGGCGACATCCGCCTTGCCGGCCAGCGAGCGCTCCTCGGCCGCGCTGCCATAAGTGCCGTTGAGCGCAAGGTCATAGCCGCCGGCCGGGACGCGGCCGGGGATGCGGCTGTCGATCACATTGACCACGCCGCCGACCGCGGACGAGCCATAGAGCAGGGCGGCCGGGCCGTGCAGCACCTCGATGCGATCGGCGAGCAGCGGGTTGATCGCGACGGCATGGTCGGCCGAGGTGGCCGAGACGTCGAAGCTGCCGATCCCGTCGGTCAGCAGGCGAATGCGGTCGCCGGAAAAGCCGCGCAGGATGGGGCGTGAGGCATTGGGGCCGAACGAGGTGGCGGACACGCCCGGCTGGCGTGCCAGCGTTTCGCCGAGATTGGGTCGCAGATCGCGGATGAGGGCGTCGCCGCTGAGCACCGAGGTGCCGCCGAGAATATCGATATGACTGCGCGGGATCACCGCCGTGACGACAATGGCCTCGGGATAATCCTGGGTATGGCCGTGCGCGGCGCCGGTGTCCGGCGCGGGCACGGCGTCGCCTTGCGCCCACGCGGCGGTCGGGATGGCGAGCGCTCCGGAAAGAAGCAGGGCGGACAGGGCGGCGGAGCGCTTCAGCAGCGCAAGATGTTGCTGTGTGATCATGATGATATAACGTATCAATTCTTTTGCGCTGCACAAGCAAAATCGGCGGCGCTTCATCGCCGGGGACGAACAGCCGGTCGATGCAACCGGGATCATGGACCGGTGGTTCGGGGCTTCCGGCGGGTCGCGCGTCGATGTGCGGCTGGCCGGGGCGAGCTCGCCCCAGGGCGCTCCGTGCGGCAGAGCCGTGGTGACCGGTGAGGCGGCAGGCGGCGCTTGGGGTGCGGAAGCGGGCCGGGTTGATCTTTGAGAGGTGGCCCCTCCCCGCGACGGATCGAATGCCGATCTGCTCTGGCGGCTTCAATCAGGTTCGGGTGCAGCTCTGGTGGACTCGCGGCCGGCCGGAGCGGCTGGTGCTCATGAGCCTGATCCGCGTGCCGGCGCTGTGGGTGAGAATGGCGCGTTGCTGGTTCCGGTGGCGATGAATGCCCGAGCGGCGCGCGGTGCCAGGATCATGCCGGACGCCCGAGAGAAATTGTTGCGGGCGGCCCGTTGCGCCAGACGTGTTGCCGGACGCCGGCGAGGCGATGCGTGACCCTTGCGCCGTGCGACACTGTTGCAAGGCGTGGTCGTTGCCTCAGGCGCGGCTGTTAATGGGCGACCCGCGATCGGACCGTTTCATCAGGAACGAAAATAGGCCGTCCGTTCGTTACCGCATTTTCCGCGGCATGGATCGCAACGATCCGCTTGGGACTATTCTAGCGTGCCCCGGCCGGTGCGCTGCCGGCTTGCGCCAGCGTGACTGGCGGCACGGCTGCGGCTGGTTTGTTCATTCCTGCCGGCAAGCGCTTGAGATCGGCGAGGCGGGCCTTGAAGGCTGACAGCGCGCGGCCGGAGAGCTGGGCGGTCTCGGTGAACTTGATCGAGCGCGGGTCGATCGTCTTGCCGCCGCGATACAGCTCATAATGGAGATGCGGGCCGGTCGACAGGCCGGTCGAGCCAACATAGCCGACCACTTGCCCACGCCGCACCTGCTGGCCGGGCTTCACGGCGATCCGGCTCATATGGCCATAGCCCGAGCCGAGATTGCCGGCATGGGCCAGCCGCACATATTTGCCATGGCCGCCATGCCAGCCCGCGATGGTCACGCGGCCATCCGTCACCGCATGAATGGGCGTGCCGGAAGGGGCGGCGAAATCGATGCCCGCATGCATGCGCTTATAGCCGAGGATGGGATGCGAGCGCAGGCCGTAATTGGAGCTCATCCGGCCCGCGACGGGCTGGGCCAGCGTGCCGCGCTGCTCGCCGACACCGGAGGCCTCGAACCATTGCTCGCGGCCGCCATGCGTCCATTTGAGCATGGCGAGATCCTTGCCGCGCGCGCGGTGCAGGCCGGCATAGAGCAGGGCGCCGCTTTCCGTCTCGCCGGTGGCGGCGCGGCGGTGGGCGATGATGATGTCGAACTCGTCGGCCGCGCGGACGTCCGTGCCGACATTGAGCTGGGTGGCCAGCACGCGCAGATAGGCCTGAATGCTCGCCGGATCGGCGCCGGCCGCGCGCGCGGCGCGGTAGAGGCTGTCCCCCACCCGGCCACGAATGCGCAGCGGGGTGTTGTCGACCGCGATCGGGATGCGGGTGAGCGCCAGCGCGCCATCGACCCGGTTGACCTCCAGCGCCAGATCGAGCCGGGCGCGGACCGCGAGGCTGTCGAGCGGGCGCGGCATCGCGCGGCTGGCGCGGCGGCCAAGGGTGATGTTGACGCGCGTGCCGGGGGCGATCGCGTCCGGATTGCTGGCCTGGCTGATGAGGGCGAGCACGGCCTTGGCATCCGCATCGCCGACGCCGGCGCGGGCAAGGGTGTGCGCGAAACTATCGCCCGTGCCGAGCGTGGCGCCGAGCTCGATTTGCGGGCGCTCGGGCGTTTCGGCCAGCGGTGCGACGGCATCCGTGGGGCCCATGCGCAGGCCGCTATCGGCGCCGAGCGCCAGCGCGCTGGTCATTTGCGAGCGATATTGGTCGAGATGGGCGGCGCTGAGCGGCGCCGGCATCGCCGCGGGGAGCGCGATGATACCGGGCGACAGCGCCAGCATCGTGCCGCACAGGGAAAGGCAGGTGGCCAGGCCGCGCCACCAGGTGCGGCTGCCGATATTCCGGCCAAGATCGGGGACGAGATCAACCGTCTGCGCCCAGTCGCTGGCGCGCATTTTCCATTGCGCGGGCAGGGACATCCGGCCGTGCAGCGGGGCGAGCGTCCGTGTCGGGCCGGCCGGCCACAAGGTGGCCGCACCTGCGCCGTGATCGGGACTAAGCTCGATTCTTTGAAACACCCGTCGATCGCCCCCGAAGGCCCGCATCGTCCGGCCGGTCATGGCAGTGTGCCGGCGCTGCGGCAACTGTTGTGGAATCAAGTGGTTAAAGTCAAATAAACAGCGGGTATGGGCGGCCCTGCCTGCGATGACCCGTGCGCAGTGCTCGACCGGCCGCCCGACGCCGGATGAAATATCGGCGCGCGTAGTGAAAACGGCCTTGCCGCGCGGCGGGGGGCGCTCCATGTCTGGCCGCATCATGGCCAGTTCCGGATCGACGACCAAGGCGGTGCTGGGACCGACCAACACCGGCAAGACCCATCTTGCGATCGAGCGCATGTGTGGGCATTCGAGCGGGCTGATCGGCTTTCCGCTGCGGCTGCTGGCGCGCGAGGTGTATGATCGCGTCTGCCGCATCAAGGGCGCCGAGCAGGTGGCGCTGCTGACCGGCGAGGAGCGAATCGCCCCGCCGGCCGCGCGCTATGTGCTGGCGACGGCCGAGGCGATGCCGGTGCGCGGCGGGTTCGGCGCTTTCAATGATTTCGCGTTTGTGGGCGTGGACGAGATCCAGCTCGCCGCCGATCCCGAGCGGGGCCATGTCTTCACCGATCGGATGCTGCATGCGCGCGGGCGGGAGGAAACGATGCTGCTCGGCGCGGCGAGCATGGCGCCCCTGGTGCGCCGGCTGCTGCCCGAGGCCGAGATCGTCACGCGGCCGCGCTTCTCCACCCTGCGCTATGCCGGCACGCGCAAGCTCTCGCGGCTGCCCAAGCGATCGGCCATCGTCGCCTTCTCGGTGGAGGAGGTCTATCGGGTGGCGGAGCTGCTGCGCCGGCATCGCGGCGGCGCGGCGGTGGTGATGGGGGCGCTCAGCCCGGCGACGCGCAACGCGCAGGTGGCGATGTTCGAGGCGGGCGAGGTGGATTATCTGGTCGCCACCGATGCGATCGGCATGGGGCTCAATCTGAATGTCGACCATGTCGCCTTCGCCTCGCTGCGCAAGTTTGACGGACACCGCACGCGCCGGCTGACGGTGGCGGAAATGGCGCAGATCGCCGGGCGCGCCGGGCGACACCAGAAGGATGGGACGTTCGGCGATATCGGCTCGCCGGACGGGCCGCCGGCTTTCACGCCCGAGGAAATCGAGCGGATCGAGGAGCATCGCTTCGATCCCGTCGAGCAGATTTACTGGCGCGATGCCGAGCTGCCGATGACCAGCGTGCCGGCGCTGCTCGCGGCGCTGGAGACGCGGCCGGACCGGCCGGGGCTACGCGCGGCGCCCGAAGCGACCGACCTTGCGGCGCTGCGCTATCTGGCGGATCTGCCGGATGTGATCGCGCGGGCGCATGGCAAGGCACAGGTCTCGCGCCTGTGGGCGGCCTGCTCGGTGCCGGACTTTCAGAAGCTGGGCATCGAGCATCATGCCCGGATCATCCATCGCCTCTGGCAGTGGCTCAGCGTGGGCCATGGCCATATCCCGCAGGACTGGTTTGCCGGGCAGCTGGCGCGGCTGGACAATGTGCAGGGCGATGTCGACGCGCTGGCCGGGCGGATCGCCGCGGTGCGGATCTGGGCCTATGTCGCCCAGCGCGACGACTGGCTGGCGCACCCGGCCGACATGGCCGCCCGCGCCCGCGCGCTGGAGGAGCGGCTCTCCGATGCGCTGCACGCCGCGTTGCGCCAGCGCTTCGTCGATCGGCGAACGACGGCCCTGCTGCGACGGGCCGGAGACGCAAATGCGTTTTTGACAGTGGACGTGGACGGCGCAGGCAATGTAACAGTCGACGGACACGTGCTTGGGACGCTGCGGGGCTTTCGCTTCGTGGTCGACCCGAAAGCGAGGGCGAGTGAAAAGCGGCTACTGTTGGCCGCTGCCGAACGGAGACTGGGTGCGCATTTGAACGAGATGGCTCAGGCATTGCTGGCGGTGGACGACAAGGCGTTCAGCCTCGCCAGCCCCTCCGGCGGAGATGCACAGATTATCTGGAACGGCCATGCGGTCGCAACGCTCAAGGGCGGGCAGCGGCTGCTGGCGCCCGAACTGGTGCTCGACCCGGGGCTGGGCGGCCTTGCGCCCGAGATTCAGCAAGGCGTGCGCGAGCGGCTGGGCGTGTGGATCAAGGGCCAGCTGGACCGCCATGTGCCGGCCTTGCTGAAGATGGAAGCCGGCGCGACCGACCCGGCCCTGCCGGCGGCGGCGCGCGCGGTGCTGGCGCAGCTGGCCGACGCGGGCGGCATCGTGCCGCGAGCGACGCTGGACGAGGCATTGGCGCAGGTCGCGAAGGAGGAGCGCACGCATTTGCGCAAGGCCGGCGTGGTGATCGGCGTGATGGATCTTTATCATCCCGGCCTGATGAAGCCGGGCGCGGCGCAGTGGCGGATGACGCTGCTGGCGCTCAAGCGCGGCACGCCGCTCGTGGCGCTGCCGCAAGCGGGCGCGGTGCTGCTGCCGGCCAGTGAGGAGCTGGACGAGAGCGGCGCGACGATCGCCGGTTTCCGCAAGCTGGGCGAGGCGTGGCTGCGCATCGACATGGCCGAGCGGCTCGCCCGCGGCGCCCATGAGGCGATTGCAGCGGGCAAGCCCTATGGCGCGGACGATCCGACCATCGTGTCGATCGGGCTGCTGGAAGCCGGTTTCCTCGACCTGATGCGGCAGGCGGGATTCCGCGCGGTGCCCGAGGCGGCCGAAGGCGCGCCCAACTGGGCGTTCAAGGGCCGGCCACGCGCCCGCCCGGAAGGCGAGCGCCGGGGGCGTCGGCCCGGACCGGCGACGGGCCGCGGTCGTGAGCCACGCGGCAGGGATGGCGAGCAGACCGGCGAGGGCCGCAAGGCCGGCGCGCCGGATCGCGACAAGGACCGGCGTGGTCCGCCGCGTGAGCGCGGCCCCGACCGGGAGCGCCGGCCGGAGCGGGGCGGCGCCGGCCGCGATCGCGACGAGGCACGGGCGCCGCGCCAGACCATCGCCACGGGCAAGGCGCTGGCCGGGCTTGGCGCGCTGCTGGGGCGCGAGGACTAGCGCTGGGCGGGCGGGCCCAGGCGGCGTCACCGGCGCCGGGCCACGCGCCCGGCCACGAGCCGGGCCTGCGACTCGATAAATACCTCTGGTTCACGCGCCTGGCGCCCAATCGATCGAGCGCGCAGGCGCTGGCCGAACGTGGCATTGTGCGCGTGAACGGCCGGCGCATCGACCGTGCCCATGCGCCGGTGCGGGTGGGCGATCTGATCACCTTTCCGCACGGCGCGATCGTGCGGGTCGTCCGGGTCGAGAAACTGCCGGCGCGGCGCGGGCCGGCGAGCGAGGCGCAGCTATGTTACAGTATCGTTGCGCCGCCATCACCGGCCATTGCGCCAGCGCAAAGAGGCCCGGTGCAAAGCTGAACTATGGTTTGCCAAGGCCTTTGCCTGTTGACGCTCCGGGAGCACGCGCATATCGCGGCCTCGAATATACCCAAGGCCTGGACTAACCCGAGGAAAGCCCGCCATGACCTATGTCGTGACCGACGCCTGCATTCGTTGCAAATATATGGATTGCGTCGAAGTCTGCCCCGTGGACTGCTTCTACGAGGGCGAGAATATGCTCGTCATCAATCCCAATGAATGTATCGATTGCGGTGTCTGTGAACCGGAATGCCCGGCCGAGGCGATCCTGCCCGATACCGAAAATGGTCTCGAAAAATGGTTGGAGATCAACACCAAATATTCGGCTGAATGGCCCAATATCACCAATAAGGGTGAAGCCCCGGCCGATGCGGACGCGATGAAGGGCGAGACCGACAAGTTCGAGAAATATTTCTCCCCGGAGCCCGGCCAGGGCAGCTGATTCCCGACCGGACCGCGCCGGAGCCTGGCGCGGTTCGACCGGTTGAGACGGGATGGCGGCGGATGGGCGATGCGGATCGCCCGCATGGCTGGCCTTTCCGCACATGGGCGACCTCACCCTTTTCGGCGAGGCGCCGACATGGCAATTGCAGGCTGTTATCGCGTGCCGGCGCTCAATCGCCGGGCGAACGATCACGCGTGCATGCTTAGTGGGCTAGCAATTTTGTGACGAATCTGTTAATCAGGGCCTGAGGCGACGCGTCCAGCGCCGTCCAGGAGTAATTGCGCATGGCCTATGGCTGGCATCGATCTGTCCCCTTTATCCCGATGCGCCGCAATTCAGCCAGACCAGTTCAGAGCAAAAGAAAGGTTCGCAAGCATGGCTGCTAAAGCGCTGTCCTTTGATGTCGGTGATTATGTCGTTTATCCCAAGCACGGTGTCGGCCGGGTGATCGAGCTGCAAAGCCAGAAGATCGCCGGGATCGACCTGGAGCTGTATGTTCTGCGTTTTGAAAAGGAGCGGATGACGCTCCGCGTGCCGACCAACAAGGCGGAAATTGTGGGCATGCGCAAGCTGTCGTCCGACAAGACGCTCGGCGAGGCGCTGGAAACCCTCAAGGCCAAGCCCAAGGTGAAGCGCACCATGTGGTCGCGCCGCGCGCAGGAATATGAAGCGAAGATCAATTCGGGCGATCTCGTATCGATCGCCGAGGTGACGCGCGACCTGTTCCGTGCCGACGATCAGCCTGAGCAAAGCTATTCCGAGCGGCAGATTTTCGAGGCGGCCTCCAGCCGTCTCGCCCGCGAGCTTGCCGCCATGGAAGAAGTGGACGAGGCGAAGGCGCTCGAGAAGATCCTGCACATCCTCAACGAGGCTGCACCGCTTTATGCCAAGGAGCGCGTCGACTGATCGACGCTTCCCCGCGGGAAATGAACATGGGGCGGCGCCACCGGCTTTTGGGCATGGTGGCGCCGCCCCGTTTCATGTGGGGCGCCGTGCGCGGGCGGACGGGTTGCAGCCTGCCGGCTCCGCGCGCATAATCGCCCAGCGTGCATCCGCACCGTCGCGCGGAGGCCGGCCGGGGGAGTTGAGCCGTTGCCATCAGCAAGGAATGCGCCGGCCCGCGATCGGGGCGGACGGGCACGCGGCGTTCGCGCTGGCGGTTATCGCCTGCACCGGCTGGCGGTGTCGACGATGGCTGGGCGGATGTTGCGGGCGCTGAGCGGGGCGGGCGCCGGGCTGGGGATGCGCGCCGGTCTCGGCGGATGGCGGGGACGTTCCATCGGCTTTCGCAGGCGGTCCGGGGAGGGGGCGTCGTGGCCCTGCTTGTCCAACGGGCTTCATCGATGGCCGGCGCCGGCTGACAGGCGGATGGCCGGGCTCTTCATGGCTGGCTGGTTTCTGTTGGTGGCTCGTGTGCGGCTTTGGTCGGGGCGGCTGGCGGCGCGCGCGACGGGCCTGTGCGGGCCGGGCGCGGCCATGGGCGTCGCGATCGGGCTGGCGCTGCTGATACCGACGGGCGCAGGCGCGGCGACCCGCAGCTATATCGTCACCGATTTCGACAGCCTGCGCCTCGATGCGCCGATCGAGGTTACCGTCGAGACCGGGCGGGGGATTTCCGCGCGGGGGGAAGGGGACCGGGAGGCGCTGGAGCGGATCGACCTGACCGTCTCGGCGCGGGTGCTGACCATCCGGCTCAGGCCATCGTCATTTGAGGGGCGCAGGGCAGGTCCGGCGGCCACCACGCGGCTGATCCTGACCGTGCCGGCGCTGCGTCGCATCCAGTTTTCCGGCGCGGGGACGCTGCACGCCAAGGGGCTGGAGCGCGGCACTGCGGAGATTGTCGCGGCGGGCAGCGGCAGTCTCTTTGTGACGGGAGTCGATAGCGACGGGTTGGTCGTCACCCAGCTCGGCTCGGGTTCGATCATGCTGGCGGGCAAGACCAAGAGTGTCGCGCTGCGCATCTCGGGCGCGGGCGTGGTCGATGCCGGTGCGCTCGAGGCATCCGATCTCGACCTGCGGCTGGACGGCCCGGCGAGCGTGACCGCCAAGGCGCAGCGGGCGGCGCGGATCGTGGCGGTGGGACCGGGCAGCGTGACGGTCGCCGGCAAGGGCGCCTGTACGGTGAACCATGCCGGGAGCGGCACGGTGCAATGCGGCGGGGCGGATTATTGAACGAGAACGGCAGGGGCCGCAAACGGCGGGCGACAGCGGCGGTGCGGGCGATGGTCGGGGCGGCGATCGGGCGGGCTAGGATCTGCCGGAGCGGCATGGAGCGGCATAGTCCGCGATCAGGGGTGCCGATGACCAGGCGGGGCAGGCGATCAGGACGAGCCTTGCCTGACGGGCTCAGGATGCGCGGGGCGCTGCCACATTGCATTGCAAGATCGGGCTCAAAAGCAAAAAAGCGCCGGGGTTCGGTTGCTCTTCCTGTCTGTCTTCGCCTGCCGGTCAGCCGACCTGCAGCGGCACCGCCCGACGGCGCAACGCGGCGCCAACGAGGCCGAGCCCACTGATCATCATGGCCCAGTGGCGGGCTCGGGAACGGATGTTGCTATCCATATTATCCCGACCTGCTTGATCTGCTCGAACGCTCTGGCCGTGCTGAGAATGATCGACTGGACTGGGCGGATCAGCATTCAGAAGATGACGTGCCGACAATGGTGGATTTTCATGACCCGGCGCGCAGCGTGCTAACGGCATGTAGAACCGGAAGCGCAGAAAGACGCCATTTGCAGGCCGTCAGGGCAGAATGTCGATCCGCCCTAGCTCTCCCGTCCCGGCGGTCGTGAGGAAACCGGTGTCGCCCTTGACCTCATCAACCCTCAAAGCCTTGGGAAGGCGTTAAATGAAGACGCACCCAGACTCATTGCGCTCGATATGGGATGGTGAGGGGCTGCTGTCGACGGGCGGCCGTCCGTCCCCTCAGACCCGGTCCGCCTGCACCACCGGGTCGATCGCGCGCAGGGCGGAGATGATCCGGGCGACATGCTGGGCGTCCTCCACCTCGATATCGATGAGGTCGGTGTGGAAGGGCCCTTCGCGGTTGATGAGCTGCAGGTTGAGGATGTTGGCCTTGTTGACGCCGAAGATGTTGGCGATGGCGGCCAGCGCGCCGGGCTGGTTCTTGACGATGATGGAGAGGCGCGCCGTGCCGCCGCTCGCCTCGTTGCTCCAGCTCAGGTCCACCCAGTCGGCATCCTGCCCGGCTTCCAGCGCGAGGCAGTCGATCGTGTGGACCTCGATCGGCTCGCCCGGCCGGCGCAGGCCGACGATGCGATCGCCGGGCACCGGGTGGCAGCATTCCGAGAGGGTGAAGGCGATGCCCGGCGTCAGGCCGAGAATGGAGACGGCATGGGTCTGCTCGGTGCGCTTGCGGCCGCCTGGCGCCTCCTCGGCACTGCCGGGCACCAGGGCGTTCATCACCTCGGCATCGGCGATGCGGTTGGTGGCGATGGCGATCAGCAGCGCGGCCTTGTCCTCCAGCTTGAGGCGCTTGACCGCGGCCTTTTCCGCTTTGTCGCCAATCTCGACGGGCAGGCGCTCGACGATTTCGTCATAAAGCTTCTGGCCGAGCGCGATCGTTTCGGCACGCTGCTTCTGGCGGATGAAGCGGCGGACCGCGGCGCGCGCCTTGCCGGTGATGGCGAAGGAGAGCCAGCCGGGCTGCGGCTCCTGCGCATCGGATTTGAGGATTTCGACCTGATCGCCATTTTCGAGGATGGTGCGCAGCGGCATCACCCGGCCGTTGATCTTGGCGCCGACGGTCTGGTTGCCCAGCGTGGTGTGGACGGAATAGGCGAAATCGACCGGGGTGGAGCCCTTGGGAAGCTGCTGCAACTCGCCCTTGGGTGTGAAGGCGAAGATGCGATCCTGATACATCGCCATACGGGTATGTTCGAGCAGCTCGTCGGCATCGTGGCTTTGTTCGAGAATTTCGACCAGGTCGCGCAGCCAGCCGGCCTGCCCGTCCGGCGAGGCGCCGTCCTGCTTGTAGGCCCAGTGCGCGGCGAGGCCGAACTCGCTGTCCTGGTGCATCCGCTCGGAGCGGATCTGCACCTCGATACGGGCATTTTCCTCGTGGATGACCGTGGTGTGGAGCGACTGGTAGCCGTTGCGCTTGGGCGTGGAGATATAATCCTTGAAGCGGCCCGGCACCATCTTGAAGCGCTGGTGGATGAGGCCGAGCGCGCGATAGGCGTCGTCCGTGCTGTCGGTCAGCACGCGGAAGGCCATGATGTCCGACAGCTGCTCGAAGCTGATGTGGCGCTCCTGCATCTTGCGCCAGATCGAATAGGGATGCTTCTCGCGGCCCGAGACAGTGACATGCATGCCCGCCGAGGTGAGCATGGCCTGCAATTGCTGGGCGATGCGCTCCACCTTGTCATGCCCGCCCTCCTTGAGCTGGGCGAGGCGCCGGGTGACGCTGTCATAGGCTTCCGGCTCCAGCTGCTGGAAGGCGAGCAGCTGCATCTCGCGCATGAACTCATACATGCCGATGCGCTCGGCCAGCGGCGCGTAGATATCCATCGTCTCGCGCGCGATGCGGCGGCGCTTCTCGGCATTTTTGATGAAATGCAGCGTGCGCATATTGTGCAGCCGGTCCGCCAGCTTGACCAGCAGCACGCGGATATCGTCCGACATGGCGAGCAGGAACTTGCGCAGATTCTCCGCCGCGCGCTGGCTCTCGCTCTGCGCCTCGATCTTGGAGAGCTTAGTGACGCCATCCACCAGCCGGGCGACGTCCGGCCCGAACAGGCGGGAGATTTCCTCCGTCGTCGTCAGCGTGTCCTCGATCGTATCGTGGAGCAGCGCGGTGGCGATCGTCTTGTCATCGAGGAACAGCTCGGTGAGGATGCCGGCCACCTCGATCGGGTGGCTGAAATAGGGGTCGCCGCTGGCGCGCTTCTGGCTGCCATGTTTGGCGACCGAGAACACATAGGCACGGTTGATCAGGGCCTCGTCGGCCTCCGGAGCATAGGCTTTCACCCGCTCGACAAGTTCATACTGGCGTAACATCTTACCCCAAGATGTGGCCCACCGGTGGCGCCGTGCAACAAAATAATGGTGGTGGCGCCTAAAGCGGGGAGAAAAATGCTGCATTGCGGTCCCATTTGCCTGTCGCCCGCCCCTGCGGCCGGGCCGACATGGCGCGAATTGCGCGCGTCACATGCATTTGCCTGTTTGGTGCGGCGCGCAGAATGCGCTAGCGTCGCCGTGATGAACGATCGCAAATATCTCGATGCCTTCGAGGGGTGCGCGCTGCCCACTGCGCTGGAAGCGATGGGGGAGCGCTGGTCGTTCCTCATCCTGCGCGCGGCGTTTGACGGCACCGTCTATTTCGAGGATTTCCAGTCGATGCTGGGGATCGCCCGCAACATCCTCTCCAGCCGGCTGGGCAAGCTGGTCGCCAACGGCATTTTGTCGCGCGAGCCGGTGGCCAGCGACAAGCGCCGCATTGCCTATCGGCTGACCGAAAAGGGCGCTGACCTGGTCCCCGTGATGATCGCGCTGCGGCAGTGGGGCGAGCGGTGGAGCGGCGGGGCATCGACCGGGCCGATCCTGTGCGACCTGCGCGATGGCGCGCCGATCCGGCAGGTGACGTTGCAGGCGGCGGACGGCCGCGCGCTGGGCCGGGGCGAGCTGTGCTGGATCGACCGGAGCGAGATGGGGACAGCGGCGGGCAGCGCCACGCGTTCGCCCTGCTGCCCGGCGCCGGAGCGTGACGACGAGAGCGGGAGCGGCAAACGGTGAGCCCGCAACTGCCGGTGCTGCCATTCCGCGCGCAGCCCTTTTTCGAGGACAAGAACCGGGCCTTCTGGACATTGCAGGGATTGGGCTGGAGCGGCGCCTTCCTGCTGCGCGCGCTCTCCGGGGTCGCCAATGGCCAGCCGAACATTCTCGTGCCGGTGCTCATTTCCACGCTGACCGGCTATTCGATCACCCTGTTCATGGCGGTGGGCTATCGCTTCCTGCTCCGCCAGAAGCCGATCGTGACCTGGACGATGTCGATCCTCCTCGCCATCGTCGCGGGGGTCATATCCGTCTTCATCGATGCGTGGATGTTCACCACGCTCAATCCGGGCAGCAGTGGCGGCGGGGTCAAGCTGTTCCTGGGCTATCTCTATCTCAACTTCACGCTGCTGGGCGCATGGTCTGCCCTTTATTATGCGATCAACTTCTACCTGACCGTGGAAGAGCAGGCCGACCAGCTGATGCGGCTGGAGAATCAGGCGAGCGCGGCGCAGCTGGCCATGCTGCGCTATCAGCTCAATCCGCATTTCCTGTTCAACACGCTGAACAGCATTTCGACGCTGGTGCTGCTCAAGCAGACCGAGCGCGCCAATGCGATGCTCTCGCGCCTCTCGGCCTTTTTGCGCTATACGCTGATCAACGAGCCGACCGCGCAAGTGACGCTGGAGCAGGAGGTGGAGACGCTGAAACTCTATCTGGAGATTGAGAAGATGCGGTTCGAGGATCGGTTGCGGCCGATTTTCGATATTCATCCGGCCGTGGCCAATGCCCGGCTGCCGTCGCTGCTGCTCCAGCCGCTGGTCGAGAATGCCATCAAATATGCCGTCACGCCGCAGGAGGAAGGCGCGGATATCGTGGTGACCGCACAGCCTGTCGGTGAAAATGTGCGGATCGTCGTGTCGGATACCGGCCCCGGCTTGCATGCGGTCGATCCGCGCATGACCAAGGGCACAGGTGTTGGCCAAACCAACATTCGCGACCGGCTCGTTCAGGCGTTTGGGGAACGCCAGAGCATGGAAACGCGTTCTCCGCCCGAGGGGGGCTATAGCGTCATCATCGAGATGCCGCTTATTTCTGCCGAACCATCAAGGGTAGCTGCATGACCATTCGCACCATTC